>NZ_SKFH01000011.1 GCF_004343705.1 Flaviaesturariibacter aridisoli | reverse complement strand
TACAAGTTCATTTCCATCTTCTGCAGGGTTCAGATAAACGTGATTATACTTCAGTGACTTCCAGAACCGCTCGATCCAGATGTTGTCCGTTGCCCGTCCTTTTCCATCCATGGATATATTGATTCTGTTCTTTTCCAGGTACTGAGTCCAGCCGGCGCAGGTGTACTGAACGCCCTGATCAGAGTTGATGATCTCCGGCGCTCCATGCTCCGCGATCGCCTCCTGCAGCACCTCCAGGCACCAGCGCGCCGCCAGTGAGTTGGAGATGCCCCATCCGACGATCTTGCGGCTATACACGTCGATGATAGCCGTCAGGTACATGAAGCCCCGCCGCATCGGGATATAGGTGATGTCGGTAGACCATACCTGGTTGGGCCGGCTGATATCCAGCCCGCGCAGCAAATACGGCTTTATGAACACCTTCTGGCCCATTTTAGTGAGGTTTCGTCTGCGGTAGATGGTTTGGTGACCCAGGAGTCGGAACAGCCGCCGGACGCGCTTTGGACCAACCGGATAGCCACGGTCGCGCAGCAGGTGCACCACCGATAAGACCCCTTCGGTTGGGTGTTCCAAGAGGTGGTGGTCCATGAGCTGCATCATTTTCAGATTCTCGGGCTTCTCCGGGCGCGGCTTGTAATAGATCCGGCTGCGGTTCACCGCCAGCAGGGCGCACTGCCGGCGTACCGACAGCTTCCTGGAGCGGGGCTGCACCAGTGAGGCACGCGTCGTCAGATCCCCAGTTTCCTGCAACTTTTTTTTAGAAACTCATTTTCGACGCGGAGCTGCCCGATCTGGGCATAGAGCTCGCGGGTGTCTACGGGCTCGCCTTCCGTGTCGGAAGACTTTTCAAAAACAGCGCTCATGTTTTCCAGGAACTCCGACTTCCAGCGCGAGATCATCACGGCGGATACTTCAAATTTTTTGGAGAGCTCAGCGAGGGTTTGCTGGTTCTTGATGGCTTCCAGTGCTACTTTAGCCTTGAACGCGGGGGTGAATTTGCGGCGGGTCTGCTTCTTCATTTGAGGTAGTTAAAAGTACATCCTTTCTTAACTTAACCTCTGGTTTCAAATTCAGGGAGCATTATACCTGGTGGCTCGTGATGAGCACGTTGGGAAAGGTGGTGAGGCGGGCGATGACGTCGTCCTGCAGGATCTCTTCGGAATGGTCTTCGAAAAAGAGCCCGCGTTCTTCTTCATACACGTCGAGGCCGAGGTAACCGAGCTGGCCGGTTTTGAGGGCGGCGATGGCGTCGCGGGTGTGCATGAGCGCGCCGCGGCTGGTGTTGATCAGCATCACGCCGCGTTTCATAAGTGCGAGGGTTTCGGCGCGTACGAGGTAGTGCGTTTGCGGCGTCAGCGGCGCGTGAAGCGAGATGATGTCCGAGGAGGCGAACAGTTCCTCCAGCGGTACATAGCGCACGCCGTGGGCTGTGGCCCAGCCCGTGTCGGGCGCCGGGTCGAAGGCGAGCACGTGGCAGCCGAAGCCACGGAGGATCTGCGCCACCAGCTGGCCGATCTTGCCCGTGCCTACGATGCCGGCCGTCTTGCCGTGCAGGTCGAAGCCGATGAGGCCGTCGAGGGAGAAGTTGCCTTCGCGGATGCGGTTGTGGGCCTTCACGAGCTTTCGGTTGAGGCCGAGCAGGAGCGCCACCGTATGCTCCGCCACGGCATAGGGTGAATAGGCCGGCACCCGCGCCACCCGCAGGCCGCAGGCTTTGGCTATTTCGAGGTCCACGTTGTTGAAGCCGGCCGAGCGCAGCACGAGGTAGCGAACGCCGAGTGCGGCCAGTTGCTTCAGTACGGGTGCCGACGCATCGTCGTTCACAAAGAGGCATACGGCTTCGGAGCCCGCGGCCAGGGCCGCCGTGTCGGCCGTAAGGGCCGGCGCCAGCAGGCGCAACTCGTGGGCCGGAGCGAGGGCTTTGCGAAGTGTTTCTTTCTCAAAGGCGTGGGTGCTGAAGATGGCGACGGTCATAAGACGAAGGTACAGGGCGGTCCCGGCGTGCCGGCTGATGCCGGTCAGCCAGCTTCCTGATGCGGGCGTTGAAGAACGATGGGTGAGCACTTATTGGTTTAGCAGGAAGCCGTACCTTTCTCCTTCACCAGTAACTGCTGCTCATGGACCGCATCCTCAAAGTTTATTCAAAGCCCGGCTGCCTCTTTGCCGAGCTCTCGTTTTTCTACGACCGCCCCGGGCAGGCCGGCGGCAAGCTGACCCTGTACAATGCCATTGAATACGACTATGGCGACGGCGACGTCAGCTACTCGGTATACCCGCTCTATGAGCAGGAGCTGCACCTGCCCTACCGGCGCTTTGCCCGCATCGAGGAGGCCCAGGCCTACGACCGCGACCTTGTGCGCAAGCAACTCGGTCACGAAATGAAAGCGGAGGTGAACTACACCTACGTCTATCCCGAAGACCCCGTGCTGGTCCGTTACGTACTGGAGAATCACCTGGGTTGCCAGGGCATCTTCGACATCCGGTACAGCTTCATCGGCAACACAAAGACCATGAGCTTCCGCTCCGGTGAGCATGCGAAGAAAGACTGGGACGTCAATGCCGGTGCCCTCGACAGCAACATCGACTGCATCCTGCAGGTGCCGGTGCCGCAGCACGACGGGGAGATCGGGCACATCAATTACCATGACCTGCGGAAGCTGGAGACGCATTACTAATCTGGCAACGGGCGGATGCGCTCGCAATGACAAAAGCCTCGCACAGCGAGGCTTTTGTCATTTGTCTTCTAAGGCGTTATTTCTTGGCCATGCCCTTCTTCGGGTGCACAAACTTCAGCTCCGATATAAGATTCGTTGCGCCGGCGTACTTATCGATGATAAAGCACACGTAGCGGATATCCACCATGATGTTGCGGCAGATATCGGGGTCGTAGGCGATGTCGCTCATAGTGCCTTCCCACACACGGTCGAAGTTGAGGCCCACGAGGTTACCCGAGGCATCGAGCACGGGCGAGCCCGAGTTGCCACCGGTGGTGTGGTTGGTGCCGATGAAGCACACCGGCTGGCGGCCGTTGGCGCCGTATTGCCCGAAGTCTTTATGCGCATAGAGCGTGCGCAGCTTTTGCGGCACGTCGAATTCATAGTCGCCGGGCACATACTTTTCCATGACGCCGTCCAGGTAGGTATACATTCCGTAGGTAACGCCGTCGCGGGGCTGGTAGGGTTTGGCTTTGCCGTAGGTGACGCGCAGGGTGCTGTTGGCGTCGGGGTAAAAGCGGCGCTCGGGGAACACTTCCATCTGCGCCTTCATATAGGTGCGCTGCAGGGCCGTGAGGCGTGCGGTAAGCTCGGTGGCATGCTTGCCGGCGCTCTGCTGGTAGGTGCGTTGCATCTCCTGTTGCAGCTGCAGCGCGGGGTCGGCCTTGAGCGCAGTCGCCGCGGCTTCGGGCGTAGCGCTCAGCACGCGGAAGAGGGCCGCCGAATCGTCGAAGTACGACTGGCCATAGAGGCGGGCCACATAGCCGTTCACGTCGTTCCGCACGTTGTCGGAGGCGAGCGTGTTGGCCACGAATTCGGGCTTCTGGTTCTGCACGTACATCGCGAGCAGCGCTTCGGCCATGCTGCGGTCCACGGTGGCGTTGTACTCACCGAAGATGCCGCTCAGCGTTTCTCGAACGCGTGCCAGCTCGACGTTGTAAGCGGTGGCGCCGCCGCGTTCGTAGGCCGTCACGAGGCCGGCCAGCAATTGCGCGTTCGAGAGGAGCTCGATGCGCGGGAGCACTTCGTTGTAATAGTCACGGGCGTAGGCGTAGGGGCCCAGTTCGCTGTAGCTGCTGTCGAGTTCGGTAAGCACGGTGCCATAGGCGGCTTTCCACTTCGGGTTCGCGTTGACGCGCTTCTGGAATTCGGCTTCATAGGTCCGCTTGCGGCCGAGGATGTCTTTGGACTGCAGGCCGAGCAGCTCACCTTTCCACTTTTTGTGGGAGTTTTCGATCCCGGCGTATTTCGAGGCGTATTGAATGCGGATGCCTTCATCGGCGCGCATGTAGCCGTTGAGGACAGAGAGCGCCTTTTCGCGGATGCCGATGCGGGCCGGGTCGGAGATGTACATCAGCTGCTGCACGCCCGAGGCGGGCAGGTATTCGTTGGTGCGGCCGGGAAAGCCGAACACCATGGTGAAGTCGTTTTCGGTAACACCGTCGAGCGAAATGGAGAGCGAGCGCTTCGGCACCATCGGCTTGTTGGCCGGTGAGTAGTCGGCGGGTCTGCCGTCGGGGCCCGTATAAATACGGAACAGCGAGAAGTCGCCGGTGTGGCGGGGCCACATCCAGTTGTCGGTGTCCTTGCCGAAGTTGCCGATCGAGGAGGGCGGTGCGCCCACGAGGCGGATGTCCTTGTAGGTTTCGGTTACGAAGGCGTAGTACTTGTTGCCTTCAAAGAAGGGACGGATGAGCACGTCCTGCCCCGCGGCGCGGTCGAGGCTCTGGCGGAGGCTGTTGATGGCGCGGGAAATGGCGGCCGTACGCTCGCTCTCGCTGAGGCCGGGGGTGATGCCCGAGAGCACCTGCGTCGTTACGTCGTCGATGCGCACAATGAAGGTGGCGGTGAGGCCCGGGTTGGGCAACTCCTCGCCGTTGTTCTTCGACCAGAAGCCGTCGCGGATATAGTTATGGTCGAGGGTGCTGTGGTTCTGGATGGCGTCGAAGCCGCAGTGGTGGTTGGTGAGCAGCAGGCCCTGGGTGGAGATGACTTCGGCCGTGCAGAAGCCGCCGAGCGATACAATTGCGTCTTTGAGGGAGCTTTTGTTGATGCTGTAGATGTCGCTGGCCTTGAGCTTCAGGCCCAGCTTCTTCATGTCTTTTTCGTTGAGGGTCTGCAGCAGTTGCGGCAGCCACATGCCTTCGTCGGCCAGGGCGCGGACGCTGAGCAACAGGGTCAGCAGGGCGAGGGAGAGGAGTCGTTTCATGTACTGAGGTTGTGGGTCAAAATTAGGGACGCCGCCAGCGCGGAGCGAAGGAGTACGGATTTTTAATCGTGGTCATGATTGGCACGGATGCTTGCATGCCTATCGTTCAAGGATCATCCAACCCCAGGGGGCCAGCGTAAAGCGCTCTTCGCCGCTGAGCGTGATCGTCCCGGGCGCGTCCCGGAGCAGGTTTCCCTGCGCAAACGGGAGCCGGAAGCTGGTGCGCAGGGCTGGCGGGAAAGAGACCGTGGCCACTACCGGCGCCTTGCTGAAATTGAAGAGGGCAATCACCGAATGCGAACCTTTCTGCCGGTAAAAAGACAGGAGCTGCCCCGGCGCCGTGTTGCTCAGCCGGATCATTTCACCACCTGCCTTTCCATTGGCCAGCGCCGGGTTGCGGTGCTTCAGGCTGTTGAGGGTGCGGTACAGCGTATCGCGGGCGCCGGTTTTCCACTGGATCGTGTCCTTGTCGAAGAAGCGCAGCATCTTTTCGCTGCCTGCTTCCTGCCCGTTGTAGATGAGCGGGATGCCTTTGCAGACATACGTAAAGGCGATGCAGGTCTCAAGAGCCGGACCGAACTGGGTAAGGGGCGTTCCGGTCCAGGAGTTCTTGTCGTGGTTGTCGGTAAAGAGCATGCGGTAGGCCTCGTCGGGCCAGGTGTTCACGTCGTGCGCGAGGTACTCCACGAGGGCGGGCATGGCGCCGGGCTCGTTCCTGCTCACGCGGAGGAGCGTTTCGTAGAGGCTCCAGCTATAGGTCGCATCGAAGGCGCGCTTGTGCATGTCGCGCGCTTCCCACTCGGCCAGTAGAAATACGGGGCGGATGGCATCGAGCTCCCGCCGCACATTGTCCCAGAAGTCCACCGGGATGAACCCGGCCACATCGCAGCGGTAGCCGTCGATACCGGTTTCTTTTACCCACCATTGGAGCGCTTCGGTCATGTACCTGCGCAAGGCGGGTTTGTTGTAGTCGAAGTCGATCACATCGTCCCAGTCGTACCAGGGGGTGGGCTGAAACCTGCCTTCGGCGGTATGGGTGTACCAATCGGGATGCTGCTTCGCCAGCGGGTTGTCCCAGGCCGAGTGGTTGGCCACCCAGTCGAGGATGAGGTGCATACCCTGGGCATGCGCGGCCCGCACGAGGTCTTTGAAGTCCTGCAGGGTGCCGAACTCGGGGTTCACGCCATAGTAATCGCGCACGGAGTATTCGGAGCCGAGCACACCCTTTCGCTTTTCGCGGCCGATGGGGTGGATGGGCATCAGCCAGAGGATGTCGACGCCGAGCGCCTTGAGCCGCGGGAGGTGCGCCGCGAAGGCCTTGAAGGTGCCCTCGGGCGTGTATTGCCGGATGTTGACCTGGTACAGCACGGCATTGCGGCTCCAGGCCGGGTGCTGCAGCTCCACGTAAGGCTTGGGCTGGTAGCGGGCATCGTTCTTTTGCGCAGGGGCGGTGGTGGTCAGCAGCAGGCTGAGGAGCAGGAGCAAGCGGTGCATAACTAGCTTTCAGCTAAGGTAGTACGCGGCAAAGCCGCAAATCGCGAAAAAGGTGCTTGGCCTGCTCTGCGAAGCGGGCCGTGAGGCGCCCGCCTTACTCAATAGACTTCCATAGGTCTTATTCCATAAAAAGGGCCCGGGAGGAATCCCGGGCCCGTCAGGGTGTCTTTCAAAAATATGTAGTGCGCTTAGTAGCGACCATCTTTCTTATCACCGGCACGACCGATACCATAGCCACCGGCAGCACCGAGTACACCGCCGATCACGGCGCCGGCAGCGCGGTTCTTCTTGTTGATGATGGCACCGGCGGCGGCACCGGCTACACCACCGATGACGGCACCTTTAGCGGCCTTGCTCCAGCCTTTCTTGGCGGGGGCGGAGGCGGTGCTCGACGAAGAAGAGCTCATGGAACCACTACCACTGCCCGAGGAAGACGAAGAGCGGCGGGAGCTGGACGAGGAGCTGCTGCGGCGCACCGGCGCATAGCTGCGGGTGGCGCTGGCAGCAGGAGCGGCTGCGATAGCGTTATTGGCGTTCGGAGCCTGCGGGGCAAGCTCGCTCTGCGACTTCCAGGCCTGGAACTGGGCGAGGCCCGTCGTGTCCGAAGCAGTAGTCGTAGTCGTTGTCGTTGTCGTGGCCGTAGGGTTGGGAGTCGTGTTACAGGCTACCAGGAAGGCTGCGGCGGTTATTGTAGAGAAGATCTTTTTCATAACATACAGTTTAGTGGACTGAAATACGGTTCATTCCCTACTAATAGAAAAGCATGCCAGAGTAGGCCAGGACACCTAAAAAAGCAGAGCTTGTTTCTTAAAGTATTGAAAAACAGCTTTTTCGATTAACATTCGTTAACGTTGGCCTGAGTATTTCTCTTCCCAATGCTGAGCGGTAACCGTGGAGCCGACGCCGGCGTCTCAACCGATATGAAACAAGAATTCCGGCCGTCTCTGCCTTGGTTTCTCGCCTTTTTATGCGCCTGCTTCGTGCTGTCGGAACTCCACGAACAGGTACACATTCAAACCGGGTATTTACTCTACAGTGGGTATGGCCCCCGCGATTTCAACCTGTGGCAAACCGCCCGTTCGGACGGTTACCGGTGGATCGCCACGCTCGCCGGGCCGCTGTTCTCCTTTGCCTGTATGTGGACCGGCCTGTGGATCAGTCGCCGGCGTCCGGGGCCGGGGATCGCGCTCCTGTTTGCCGCCCTGCCTTTTGCGCGGTTGCTGACGGCCCTGATGGGTGGCGGCGACGAAAAGGTCGTGCTGCTGGCGCTCAGCGGGAACGAGACCCTCGGTCCAGCCCTGCGGGTTATCCTGGCAACGGTGGTGCTGCTGTGCGCCGGGTTGCCGGTATTGCTGGCTACCTGCCGATTCCGGCTCCGCGCCCCCATGGTCGTGCTGCTGCTGGTGCTGCCGCTGCTCATCGAGTACCCCCTGACCCATACCCTTTACAATCGCTTGCTACATCAGGGTTTCGGAGCCCGTGTGTTCTTCGGTGGTACGCCCTGGCTTATCCAGCTTCATTTTGTAGGGATGGCAAGCCTGCTGTGGTTGCTCCGGCGCCAGCTTTTTCTGTCCCATCCACAGACGGACCAGGCCCCAAAAAGAGAAGGCCGCCCGCAGGCGACCCTTACTCCTTAGGAATAGACCAATAAAGCAATAGATTTCCTTTTTTACCAGCTCCGGCCAAACACTTTTTGCAGCAGGGGCGTGGTGCGGTAAGAGGCGTTGGTGCGGATCAGTTGCTCGCCTTCGGCCATTTTGCGGAACATGGCTTCGCTCACGGCGGCGGCCATCAGGTTCGACAAGTCGAGGTTGAGGCGGCTACCGATGCCCGTGTTCTTGATGGGACCGATCAGCTTATTCCACTGGTCGTTGAGCTTATACTCGGCCAGGGCGTTTTCCATCACGGGGGTCAGCGCGGTGCGCAGGTTGGCGCCGGTGTTGGCTTTCAGGTAATCCGTGGCCGAGGTGCCGCCGCCTTTTACCAGGTTGATGGCGTCGCCGAGGCGCATGCCGGAAATGGCGCTGGCAAATACGGGCACGGCGCGCTCTACGGAGGCGGTAGCGGCACCGCTGAGCGAGGTGGTGAAGCGGTCGAGGTCTTTACTCAGGCCCAGGTTGTTGAGCGTGTTGAATACCTTGGCCACATCGGAAGGAAACACCGTGTTCACCACGTTCTCCTTGGAGAAGGCGTTGCCAACGGAGCCGTTGCGGGCGCCGGCGTTGAGCAACTCGCGGATCGCTGCCGCGGCGTCCTGCTCGGTGAGGGTGTAGTTGAGCAATTTGCTGCCGCTGCAGCTATTGAGCAGCGGGAAGATCAGCAGGGCGAAGATGGGTAACAGTAACTTTTTCATAGTCTCCTTTTTAAAGAAAAAGACTGCGGATGGCAGTCTGAATGCAAGACCGCAAGAATGTTGCGGGGGTTTGATGGGGGAATGTTAAAGCTTCGGCTGCGCTCAGCTTGACAGGAACTCAGCGACCCGGCGGCCGCACTGTCATCCTGAGCGCAGCCGAAGGAGGCAGTGCACTCATCCCATCGCGCCGCTGGCCTGGTCTTTCAGGCTGTCGTAGCCTTCGGCGGCCTTGCCCAGCAGGTCGTCGGCTTTCTTTTTCAGGTCGTCGATGGCGCCGGTCACTTTTTCGGGGTTGATGGCGTAGGCGACGATGCCGGCAACTGCCGCGCATACCAGGGCGCCCAGTAAAATCTTCTTCATGTGGTTGTTTTGGCCGAACAGAGGCAATCGGCGTGCCACCACCCCGGCTGCTGGTCCGGTTTTATCTTCGGTAAAACAATGCGCATGCCCCTGACCGTTCGCCGGGCCCTGGAACTGATGGGTCTTTATTTCCTTGGTTTGATCATCGTCAGCGGCCGCGACATCCTTTCGCCCATCCTGATGGCCTTTTTTCTCTCCATCATGCTCCTGCCCATCTACCGCTTCCTGCGGGGCAAAAAGCTCCCGGAGACTTTGGCCATCGGCCTGGCGCTGCTGTCGCTGATCCTGGTAGCGGCGGGGCTGATCTGGTTCTTCTCCTCGCAGGTCAGCGGCCTTGTGTCCGACTTCCCCACCATCCGGCAAAACGTGCGGCTGCACCTCGGCTCGCTCAGTCACTGGATCGAAACGCGCTTTCATTATTCCACCCAGAAGCAAACGGCCTTTATCGACCAGCAAAACGACAAGCTCATGAACTGGGTGTCGGGGCTGGCGGGCGGCGCCGCCTCGTCCATCACGGGGATCTTCATTTTCGTGGGCCTGCTGCCGATCTACATCTTCCTCATGCTGTTCTACAAAAACCTGCTGTTGCGTTTCGTGTTCCTCTGGTTCCCGGTGCCGACGCACCACAAGGTGGAAGAGGCGCTGCGCGAGTCGGAAGTGATCATCAAGAGCTACCTGGTAGGCCTCGCCATCCAGATCACGTATATCACGATCCTGCTGGGCGGCATCCTCATGGTCATCGGCATCAAGCACGCGATCCTGATCGGGGTCATCTTCGCCTTTCTCAACCTTATTCCCTACGTGGGAGCGCTTATCGGCAATATCATCGGGGTGCTCATTACGCTGGCCTCCTCGCATGACCTCTGGCCCATCTTCGCCGTGCTGGGCACCATCGCCTTTGTGCAGTTTCTCGACAACAACATCCTGATGCCGCGCATCGTGGGCTCCAAGGTCAAGATCAACGCGCTGGCCACCATCGTGGGTGTGGTGGTGGGCGGCGCCCTTGCCGGCGTATCGGGGATGTTCCTGTCGCTGCCGATGATCGCCGTGCTCAAGATCATTTTCGACCGCAGCGAAACGCTGCGCCAGTGGGGCGTGCTGCTGGGCGATGAGCGCCCGCGCCAGAGCCCGATGCGCTTCCCCATCCTCCGCAGAAAATCGAAAAAGGTGCAGGAAGAACTGCAGCGCGAGAACGATGTGGAGTCGCCGGAAGAAGACGTGGACAAAGACAAGGAAGCCGGCAAAAAGGAAGAAGGCAGCTAAGCCGGAAGCCTGGCCGGCATTTATATTCTGCCCGCAAACTGCACCGCTAACCTTTGGGGCAACACCGTGTTGTTTCAAAGTTTGCATAGGATGGTCAAGGAGTACATCACCTGCGTGGAAGACGACGCGGAGGACATTCTGCTGCTCCGACCCGGGCGGGCTTCTTTTTGCGGCCGCCTACCACACCGACCCCATCGCGAAGCCCTACGACTATGCAGGCCTGCGTCTATCGGTACGCCTCCTTGCTTACGCCGTCGGTGCCAAGCCGCTCGGTAATCGAAGCCCGGTGGCGGCCGGCCGGAGCGGCACACCGGTTTGACGTGCACGGTTTTTGAGCCATTGCTGCGAAACAGCCCCCTATGGAACCGGAAAAGGAAACGTATGGACTGGACATTGAGAAGATCCGTGGCGGCATCCCGATGCTGGGGCGCCACGTGCACGGCAAACCGCTGGTATACCTCGACAGCGCGGCCAGCACCCACAAGCCGCAGGTGGTGATCGACCGCATCCGCGATTTTTATACGAAAGAATATGCGAAGCCCGACGAGGAGCATTACTTCAGCAAGCAAAGCACGGAACTGAAGGAAGCGGCCCGAAAAAAGATGGCGCGCTTTCTCAAGGCTTCCTCCGAAAAGGAGATCGTTTTCACCAAGGGCTGCACCGAGGGGGTCAACATCGTGGCCAACGGGCTCGCGCAGGCGGGGCTCGAGGCCGGCGACGAGATCATTGTGTCGCAGCTGGAGCACCACGCCAACATCGTGCCCTGGCTTATGGCGGGCCAGCTCACCGGCGCGGTAGTGAAGGTGGCGCCCATCACGGCCAGGGGCGAACTGGATTTGGACGCGCTGGAAGGGCTCATCAACGAGCGCACGCGCGTCATCAGCGTGGCGCACTCCTCGCACGTGCTGGGAACGATCTTCCCGATCAAGGAGATCGCTGCGTTGGCGCACCGCCGCGACATAGCCCTGGTGGTGGATGGCGCACAGGCTGCACCGCATATGCCCGTAGATCTACGGGAGCTCGATTGCGACTTCTATACGCTGTCCTGCCACAAGATGGGCTCGCCAACGGGTGTGGGTGTGCTTTATGGCAAGGCGGAATGGCTGGATCGCATAGCGCCGCTCGTTGGTGGTGGCGAGATGACCACGCAGGTGAGCTTCGATGCCTGCACTTACGCCGAGGCACCCATGAAGTTCGAAGGCGGCACCCAATCATTTGCCGACATCATCGCCACGGGCACGCTCATCGACTACCTCAACGAACTCGATCGGCACAAAACTTCGAAGTATGAACAAGCGCTCTTGCGCTACGCCACGAAAAAGCTCGAGGCGATCGACCGGCTGGTCATCCACGGTACGGCGAAGGAAAAGGAGCCGCTTATTTCTTTCGGGTTGCCCGGCCTGGATGTAAAAAAGCTCGAGAAATTCCTCGACAAGGAAGGCATCGCCATCTGTGCCGGCGAGCTGACCGCGCAGCCGCTGATGCAACACCTGGGCGTAACCGGTCTTGCCCGCGTGTCGTTCGCCTTTTACAATACCTATGCGGAGATCGACCAGACGGCAGATGCGATCCGGGCGTTTATTAAACAGGGTTCTTAAGGAAAGAGACGCACCGGGTGCGTCTCTTCGGTTCCGAACCTTCGTTTGCTTTTAAAGCTTCTTATTGGCCGAAGGCAGACCCCTAAAAACTTTAAGAACTTTCAGAACCTGCCGCCCTTTCTGCACTTTCCGGCCGGGGGCGGCTGGCATCCTCTGCGGAACGCGGGTGCCGCTCCTGCTGGGAGGTTTGGGGTTGCTGCTCGGCTTCCTCGCTCGGGTTGTGGGTATTGACGGAGGCGAAGCCCGGTGCGGGCGACTGCTCGTTGTTGCGCGCGGTTTCGAATTGCTTGTCGCTCATGATCTTTTTCCAACCATACCGAAAACGCTGTGCCAGCTACGCGTCAGGAGAGGTGCTTGACGTATTTGCTGCCTTCCTGCACAAAGCCCATGCGGCGGAGAAACTGCGCGTGGCCGCTATGGGCCACTTCGTTGTACACGATGCGGCGCACGTTCTGGCGCTGCAAAAAGTTGCGGCCCTTGTCGAACAGGAAAGTGCCGACCTTGAAATCGCGGTACTTCGGCACGGTGTAGTTGAGGCGCACGGTGAGTGTGCCGCCGTCTTCCACCGAAGCGGCAAACACGTTGGCGATGGCCATATCGCGAAGTACGAAGAAGCGGAGGTTCTCCTCGCCCGTGTTATGGTAGGCGGGAAAATAGTGGGCAATGTCCTTCCCGTAGAAATCCAGGAACTTCTGCACCAGCGGGTCGCCGGCTGAGTAGGGGATGAGGTCAAAATCTTCCTCGGCGCGGTAGCGGTATACCTTGATGAGGTGATACACGTTGATCACCAGCAGGATCGTGTTGGTCAGGATCACGGGGAAAGCGCCGAAGAGCGCACCGTATATAATGAAGCTCAGGCAGCCGAGCGTGTTGAACCAGCGGAACTGGAGGTCGTTGCTCACGAGCAGCGACAGGGCCAGGAAAAGGGTAGCGAGGTAGCCGACAAGGGCGGTCATAGCGATTGTTTTGGGGGGTGCAAAAGTAGGCGGCTTCGCCAAGGGCGCAAAATGGTACTGCATTTGCCTTCTGTGAGAAGCCTGTTAAAAAAGCGTCAGGAAGGATGTTAAAGGGAAGCCCGGCCGCAGGCCGGCCGGTACGGATCGGGTATTTTTAAAGGCCAATCACACCTATGATCCGAATCGCCGCCGTCCTTACCCTGCTTGCCGCCAGCCTTACAGGCCCTGCAAATGCACAGTCCATGCCCTCAAACAACGACAGCACCGAGATTGCCTTCGCCAGCGACACGCAGGCGCCGATGTTCGTGGAAACGCTTTGGCTCAAGGCCAATAACAACCGAACAGCTACGCGCCTCCTTTTTTCCGACGTGGCGCGCCGCCGCCCGCAGGCCCTGTTCCTGCTCGGCGATGTAGTAAACCTCGGCTACAGCAATGCGCAATGGCGGCCGATGGACCGCTACCTTACCAGCCTCCGCGACCGCGGTGTACCCGTGCACGCCATCCTCGGCAACCACGAAGTGATGGGCCGCGCCGCCGCCGGCGAGCGTAAGTTCCAGCAGCGCTTTCCCGAGCACGTGCGCACCGGCTACGTGCAGGTGGTCGACTCGGTGGCCGTGGTGCTGCTCAATTCCAATTTCAAAGCGATGACGGCCAACGAAGACTCCGTGCAGCAGCGTTGGTATACCGACGCCCTGCAGGCGCTCCAGGACGACCCTTCGGTGCAGTACATCGTCGTAAGCTGCCATCATTCGCCGTACACCAACAGCAAGATCGTGGGTGTAAGCCATGCTGTGCAGCAACGCTTTGTGCCGGCCTTCCTGAAAACGTCGAAGTGCCGCCTGTTCCTGTCGGGGCACTCGCACAACTACGAACACTTCCACGTTGGTGGTAAAGACTTTATGGTCATCGGCGGCGGCGGCGGGCTGCACCAGCCCCTGCGCGCCGGCACCGAAGACCTTTCCGATGTGGCCACGGATTACAAGCCGCAGTTTCACTACCTAACTGTCAAGCGCGCCAAGGATCACCTCGTGGTGACGTCGCACCAGCTTACGGGCGACTTCAGCACCTTCGAGGACGGTCGCACCGTGGCGATCCGGCACGAGGAGGAGAAGGTGCTCGTGGTAAGCAAGTAGGAAGTCGGAAGCTGGAGCCTCCGGATACATGAATCGTCGATACCAGCAAATAAAAAGAACGGATGCCAAAGGCATCCGTTCTTTTTATTTTAGGCGTCAGCGTTCACCGCTGATGGCTCACGCTTCACCTTAGTAGCGGTTTCCACCACTACCACCATAGTTGCCGCCACCGCCACCGCGATTGCCACCACCACCGTAGCCGCCGCCACCGCCGCGGTTTCCACCGCCGCCGCCGTAGTTGCCGCCACCGCCGCCATAGCCACCACCGCCACCGGGGCGATAAGGGCGCTGGCCACCGCCGCCGCCATAGCCGCCACCGCCACCAGGGCCGCCGGGACCACGGTCTTCGGCTTTCTTCACGATCAATTGCTTTTTGCCGAAGGCAATATCTTTCAGGTGCTCGATCGCGTCGAGACCGTCCTGTTCGTTTTGCATTTCCACGAAACCAAAGCCGCGGCTCTTCCCGGTTTCTTTATCGATCGCCACCTTCGCGGAATTGAGGGGGCCGAATTTTTCGAAGATCTCTGTCAGCTCCGCATCATCCATGTCATACGGCAGGCCTGCTACAAAAAGTTTCATACTGTGACGATTGTATTGGGTTGGAAAGTAAATCTACACAAACTTACCGGCTGCACGCGATATTTTCCGCGCCGGGCGGGGATTTTATCCCAAAAGCAAAGCCCTGCGTCCAGGCAGGGCTTTGCGGAAAGAGCTTGTTGGTTACAGCGAAACGCTGGCGTGGTAGCGGGCCCACCGGCGGCCCTGGACCGACCGCAGCACCACTTTGCCGTCGGCGCTTTGCAGCGTTGCGTAGTAAACGCGGCCTTTTTCAGACTCCACCACGAAGAGGTCGCTGATCCAGCGGGTGCCGAGCGCTTCCTGAAGTGCGTTGCGCAGGGCCTGCGGCAGGGCGGCCGGCGATACCAGGCGGGTGAGGGCCACCAGGGTGCCTTCGGCGTTGAAGTAGGCGTTCGACACGAGGCCATCGAGGCTGAAGCGTACCCGGTAAAGTCCGTCGAGCTCGCTCCACTGGGCGTCGCGGGCTGCGGCGAAGCGGCTTTCGAAGGCAGCTTCCACAGCCGGGTTGTCGATCACCGGGCTGGCGTGTAACTGGTTGAAAAACAGGCTGCTGATAAAGCTGAGGGCGATGAAGAACGTTTTCATGACTATCTATTTTTGTGTGTCGTAATTGTGATTGACTACACAAAGATGGCATCGCCTAAGGTACTATGCAATACAAAGTAGTACAAGACGCCTAATAGTCAGGATGAACGGCACAAAACGCCCCCTGAACTGCAATACCCTAGCGACGGAAGTTGGCAATGGGACCTTCTTCCACGCGGGTGGACGTGATCTCGCGGGTGTCGCGCCACGTAGAAAGTGCAACGGAAGCCAGCAGGCACAGTCCGCCCAGCAGCAGCAGGCCGAGCACAAGGCCGTTTTGCGGCTCACCATAAACCGTCTGGCGATTGCCCTCGGTAATTACAACACGCTCGGCGGTGGAGCGGTAAATGGCGTAGCCGATTGAAGCCAGGGATACGATGAGGAGAATGGGAATCCAGGAACGCTTATCCATAACCGTTTTTTCGGGGGACGTTGCAAAACCGATACCACAGCAGAAAGTCGGAAGCCGGAAGTGGGAAGTCGGAAATAGCTTTAACGCTTGCTTCGCACTTCCCACTTCGCACTTCCGGCTTTGAATTAGACTTCGAAATACAGGTGATTGTGGTTTCGACAGCCGGGGTTGAACGCGGCGCCACAGGAAGGGCAGGCATAGGCACTGTCGAAATATTCCCGGATCGTCAGCTCGTGGCGGCATACGCCGCACAAAACGGCGCGCATGCTCCATTCGGCTTCGGGCCAACGTTGCACCGGGTGGCCGGCCGTTTCTTCATGGCAATGGATACAGGGATAATAATCGCCGCAGCATTTGAACCGGATGGCAATCACATCCATTGGCGAATGGTAATGGACGCAGCGCGTCTGCGCATCAACCGGTTTTCCTTTGACTTCCATCGGGGCGAATATACTGCGGCTAGCGTTGCTCCTGGTTACACATTGATCCCGCCACTCACTTCGATGCGCTGGCCGTTCACCCATTTTGCGTCATCGGTACACAGGAAGGCCACCACGCCGCCGATGTCGTCGGCTCCGCCCACGCGGCCCAGCGGCGTCATCGAGGCCAGCCGCTCTTTCAGCTGCGGGTTGTTGCGGATCGCCGCCCCGTTGAAGTCGGTTTCGATCGGGCCCGGCGCCACTACGTTGGCACGGATGCCCCTGGCCCCGAGCTCTTTGGCCAGGTAGCGGGTGAACACTTCGATGGCACCCTTCATCGACGCATACACCGAGTAGCCGGGGTTGACGAAGCGCGTGGTGCCGGTGGAAATGTTGATGATGCCGCCGCCGTCGGCGAGTTGCGGCAACAGCGCCTGTGTGAGGAAGAAAACCCCTTTGTAGTGCACGTTGAGGAATTCATCGAACACCGCTTCGGTAACCGTGCCGAAGGGATGGTTGCCGCCCATGCCCGCGTTGTTGACGAGGAAGTCGATGCGGTCGACGCCCCAGGCCGAAAGGGCTTGCTGCAGCTTCGCTGCGAAACCCGCTGCCGCACCGCCCACGGAAAGGTCGAGCGGAAGGGCGATGGCACGGCGGCCAAGCGCTTCTACCTGGCGCACCGTTTCTTCGGCGGCGCCCTGCTCGCTGCGGTAGGTGAGCACCACGTCGAGCCCCTTGCCGGCAATGGCAAGCGCCATGTCTTTGCCTAGTCCGCGGCTGCCGCCGGTAACCAGGGCTACTTTTGTTTTATTCATAGCTGAAAAGTTTTCAGGCACAAATCTAAACCAGTGCACGTTCCACAAATAAAGCCTCCCCGCTCCCCATCCCACGTGCCGCTGCGGAGCTTGTCCCTATCCACGTCCCTATACTTGTCCGTATCTATCCATGGAGATACGTCGTATAGAATATGTCGCCCGGCTGTGTGCGCCCATTACCCGGTTCGTTAAGCACGGCGGTGGTTTACAGGACTTCATGCGACCTACTTCACAGAGTGGACTTATATACATGTCATTGCTACTAAGTATTTCATAGTAAAGCCGTGTTGGGTTTGCACGTAGGCTATCCGCCGGCAGCTGAGTTGGAAGCGCTTGCGCGGCAAAATGATGGGAGCCGTCGACGCCCGAAAAGGGGCTTCTGCCTATGATCCGGGGGGGCAGGTCTAATGTGCGGCCCGATCGCTATCCAGCTGACGTACTTTTACATTGTCCTACGGAAAACGCCTACATCCAATAGCCCTTTTAACCGACCTGTCCGACCCTTTTGACCGAACCGTCCAGTATCCTGAAGACCACCGACCTAGAGAACCTGACCGTCCGTTTTTTATCAAGCCTGTGTCTACCGGCCAACCCTGTGAAAACCAATCTTTAGAACGTACCCTTTTACAAGCCGAATTCCACCAACCTTAGCGCCGCAGGCGCTTTTTTTATGCCGCAAAATAAGGTCTGCTTTCGCCACTGCTCTTCCATTACCCCTCATCGCATTCTCCCATTGCTTCACTGGCATGTCTTTTTAGCCGACACCGGTTATGAAGGAAACGACCACTGATATCGTGCTCATCGGTGCCGGCATCATGAGTGCCACGCTGGGTGCCCTGCTAAAGCAGTTGGATCCCGGCTACCGCATCGAGATCTTCGAGCGCCTTGAAGCTGCCGCGGCGGAAAGCTCCGACGCCTGGAACAATGCCGGCACGGGTCACTCGGCATTCTGCGAGCTCAACTACACACCCGAGCGTGCCGACGGCTCCATCGATATCAGTAAGGCGGTGAAGATCGCCGAGTCGTTCGAAGTGTCGAAGCAGTTCTGGGCATACCTCGTGGAGCAGGGCGTTGTGACGTTTCCCGACAAGTTCATCCATCCCATTCCGCATATGAGTTTTGTGTGGGGCGGGAAAAACGTGCAGTACCTGAAGAAGCGGCATGCTGCCCTGCAGGAGTGCCACCTCTTTCGCGGGATGCAATACAGCGAGGACCGCGCGCGCATCACACAGTGGGCGCCGCTGGTGATGCAGGACCGTAGTTCTACGGACCCGGTTGCGGCCACGAAGATGGACCTCGGCACCGATGTCAACTTCGGTGCCCTGACGCGTTGCCTTTTCGAGTGCCTGCAGAAGAACGAAGACGTGCACCTGCATTTCAACCACGAAGTGCTCGACCTCGACCAGCGTGACGGCTACTGGCATGTACGCGTGAAAGACGAGGCTACCGGCGACAAACGCAGCATCCGCGCGCCTTTCGTGTTCATCGGCGCCGGCGGCGGATCGCTGCCCCTGCTGCTCAAATCGGGTATCCCGGAAGGCCTGGGCTTTGGCGGCTTCCCTGTAAGCGGGCAGTGGTTGCGCTGCACCAACGAGGGGGTGATCCGCGCGCACGAAGCCAAGGTGTATGGCCTGGCCGCCGTGGGCTCGCCGCCGATGTCGGTGCCGCACCTCGACACCCGTTGGATCAAGGGTAAGCGCGAGCTGCTCTTCGGGCCTTATGCGGGCTTCACCACGCGCTTTCTCAAACACGGCTCCGTACTTGACCTGTTCCGCTCTATCAAATTCAGCAACCTGCGTCCCATGATGGCTGCGGGGATGCACAACCTGCCGCTGACGAAATACCTGATCGACCAGGTGCGGCTCACGCCGGAGGCAAGGCTCGAGGCGCTGCGGGAATATTATCCCGGGGCGCGCGCGGAAGACTGGGAGCTGGCCATCGCCGGCTACCGCGTGCAGGTGATCAAGAAAGACGAAGAGGAAGGCGGCGTGCTGGAGTTCGGTACCGAGGTGGTGTCTGCCGCCGACGGCTCCATCGCGGCACTGCTTGGTGCATCGCCCGGCGCTTCCACCGCAGTGTCGATCATGCTCGACTTGCTACAGCGTTGCTTTCCGCAGCGGCTCGCCTCGGAAGAATGGCAGCAAAAACTGCGTAGGCTTGTGCCCAGCTACGGACGCTCGTTGGGGAAAGATGCCGCCCTTTGCCAGGAGATACGCGCCTATACCGGACGTGTGCTCGGCATCCCGCAGGCCGCGCCGGCAGCGGCTTCCTGATTTTTGGCACGTTTTTTCTAACCATTTCTGCATCAAACGTTACCTGTAAAATTTAGTGAGACATGGAAATGCAGAAACATTCCGGCGACGAAAAACGCAAACGCAAACCACTTCAGAAAGCAACGCTCGTTTACTCCGTTAAGACCGGTCAGCACCAATGCGGCACGTATGCCCGCGAAGCACAAATGAACACGCACAACATCTGGAAGCGCGCCTGAGCGTGACCGTTATACGAGCCGCCCCGGCTCGCTTTTTGCCCCAACACTTTACATGATTCCTTTCCTGCTCCTGGCAGGCGGTGTGGCCGCCTGGATCGCTTATAAGGCCCGGCATGTGCCGGTACCCCGCCGACGATGGCGCCGCTTCCGTGCGCCCGGCACCCGCGACCTCGACGCACCGGCCTGCCAGGCCCTGGAAGGCATCTACCGCATCACCGCTGGCTCCGACTTCTTCGGCGAAACCGCCGTGCTGAAGTGGACCTATACGCGCAACGGCGACACGGTGCAACAGCACCTGTCTTTCTTTTGCGCGCAGGACGGCGCCTACCTCGTATGCACTGCACGCGCCGACGCCAACGCCACCCTGCTGCACGGCTACTGGCGCAAGCTGTCGGCCTCGGGCACCGGAACGGTACGCCTGGAGCAACGCGGCAAGCGCTGGGTGGGATTTTATGGAAAGCGCAACCAGCGCCCCGGCCACCTTTTCTCGCTGGAGCGCACCGGCCCGCTGCCGGCATCCGATACCTTTCAAATTATCGCCCACCGCGGCGGGGCCCGCAACGTCGACTTCCTGCCCGTTTCGGAAAACTCGCTGGCGATGCTGCTGATGGCCGCGCGCCTCGGCGCTACCGGTGTGGAAATCGACGTTCGGTGGACGAAAGACGATGTGCCCGTGCTGGCGCATGATTCCTTCCTCGCCTTCGACTCCGTACACAACGCGCTCTTCAAAGGCTTTATCGGGGATCACACCTTCGCCGAGTTGCGGCACATCCGCCTGCGCAAGGGCGGCCAGGTACCGTCGCTGCGCGAGGCGCTCGAGGCCGTGCTGTACCGCACGCCGCTGCAAGTGGTGTGGCTCGACATCAAGGAGCCGCACGACCTGGCGGTGGTGTACGACCTGCAGCAGGAATTCCTGCGTGAAGCCGCGCGCATCGGGCGTAAGCTCGAGGTTTTCATCGGTATACCTGATAAGGACATCCGCGCGAAGTTTGAAGCGCTGCCCGATCCTGTATCGATCCCTTCTCTTTGTGAGCTTGATCCGGAAGTTGCCGAATCGCTGCAGGCGAACGTGTGGGCGCCGCAATACACGGGCGGACCTCAGCCCGACGCGGTGGCCACGCAGCAGGCACAGGGGCGGCGCGTATTCGTATGGTCGCTCGACAGCCCGCTGATGATCCGCTACTACCTGGGGCGCAGTCCATTCGACGGCCTCGTTACCAACGCCGCCCCGGTGGTGGCTCATTGGTGGTATACGGAAGGATTTCAGAGCATGAATCTCGAGGTTCCACCGGCGATCGACAATCACGAAGCCGCAATAGAATAGCTCAAAAAATAAAGAGGCACCACCCGGTGGAGCCTCTTTATTGCCAATCAGCGATAGCCGAGCCTACAGCAGTACCACCAGGCTTTTCACCACGGCAGACAGGCGCACGGCATCGTGGATGCGGATCTTCTCCGTACCGTGGCCGACCAGCGCTTTTTCGTGCGAGGTGACGCACAGCTCACAACCGTTGAGGGCGCTCACGGCCAGGCTGATCAGCTCGAACAGCTCTTTACCCAGCACCGGCGATGCCATGATGCTCATGCGGATCCCTGCGGGTGCCTTGTCGTAAAACTCGTCGTGCAGGTAGTGGCGAAAGCGGTAGTACACATTATTGGTGTTCATGAGGCTGGTGCAGGCAAGCACTTCGGCCACTTCGGCCTCGGTGGCGCCTGCTGCCCGTGCACGGGTGCGGAAGGCATTTTGCAGACCTTCATGCCCCTCGTTGACGGCAACGGCCAGCCCGATCAGGCTCGCGTCTTTGGCGCCAAGCGTTTCGGCGCCCAGGGCGGTCTGCAGATTCATCTTCAGGTCGCGGAGGTAGCGGCTGCCCGTGTCGGTGAGTGCCTGCAAACGCGGCGACAGCACGGGTTCCAGGCCGAGGTCGGTCAGCAACTGCACTGCGGTATTATCGGTAGCGGTGTTATTCCCAAACAACATAAAAAGTGATTTCAGATGTATGATTTTGAGATTCAGATACCAGATCCATGATTTCGTACTTGTACTTGGGCGCAATCTGAAATCACAGATCTGAGATCTGAAATGAAAAAGCGCCCGCAGGCGCTTTTTTTACGCATTCAGCGTGGCTTCACCCTTCTGCCAGTTGCAGGGGCAGAGCTCGTCGGTCTGTAGGGCGTCGAGTACACGCAGTACTTCTTTCACATTACGGCCTACGTTCAGGTCGTAGAGCGATACCCAGCGGATGATGCCCTGGGGGTCTACGATGAAGGTGGCGCGGTAGGCGATCTTTTCTTCGGCTTCCAGGATGCCGAGCTCGGTAGCGAGCGACTTCGACGTGTCGGCCAGCATGGGAAACTGGAGGCCGCGCAGGTCTTCGTGGTCGCGGCGCCAGGCGGCGTGTACGAACTCGCTGTCGGTGGAAGCACCTACCAGCACGGTGTCGCGGTCGGTAAAGTCCTGGTAAGCTTTATTGAATTCGGCGATCTCGGTGGGGCATACGAAGGTGAAATCCTTCGGCCACCAGAACATCACCATCCACTTGCCGGAATTGCGGATTTCTTCGTAGGTGAGGTCGTAAAATTCTTTTCCTTTCTCGATCGATACAACGGCTTTCTTCTTGAAATCGGGGAACTGGGCGCCCAGGGACAGGGTTACATTCTTCATAGTTACTTTGTTTTCGCGGGGCAAAGGTGCGACAGAAGGAGCAAGGTTCCAATAGTGACACGGTAGATATTTTCGATAGAAGTATAGACAAAACCGAAACGGTGGGCTGGCACCAGTTTTTTAGCCCTGCGGTTATGACTACCGAACGTCCGCTCCTCCGGACCGTCCTTGTTTTTGCCGTTCTCATAGGCGCCGTGGTGATCCTCTACTATGCCCGTCCCTTCCTGGTGCCGCTCACCTTTGCCGCTCTTTTCGCCATGCTGCTGCTGCCGGCCGCCCAGTGGCTGGAACGCAAGGGCTGGAAGCGCGGCTGGGCTTCACTGGGCGGTCTCCTGCTGGGCTTGCTCATCGTAGCTGCTATCGTGTCGCTCATCATCTGGCAGGTGTCGGGCTTTGCTGACGATGCCAGTAAGATGGAGCAGCAGCTGATGCGCCAGTTCGACCGCCTGCGGCAGCAGATCACGGCGCGCTTCGGGCTGTCGCAGCAGGAGCAACAGCAGCTCGTGCAATCGCAGAAGGCGCAGACGCCGGGCAAGATCAGTGGTTTTCTCACCGGCCTGCTCAGTGGTACGGCCACCTTCCTCACCAGCACGATCCTCGTATTCGTATACGTGTTCCTGTTCCTGTACCTCCGCAACCGCCTGCGCCGCTTCCTGCTGCGCCTGATTCCTGCCGGCAGCAAGAGCACGGCCGATGACACCCTGGTGAGCATCCAGAAGGTCGCGCGGCGCTACCTCGGCGGACTTTCGCTGATGATCCTTTGCCTGTGGGTGTTCTACAGCATCGGCTTTTCGATCGTGGGGGTAAAGAACCCGTTCTTCTTCGCCATCCTTTGCGGCTTGCTGGAGATCATTCCTTTCGTGGGCAACCTCACCGGCACGGCGCTGACGGCGGGTATGGCGCTCGCGCAGGGGGGCGGCACGGGCCTGCTCATCGGGATCCTGGTTACGTACGGCACCGTGCAGTTCCTGCAGACGTACATCCTGGAGCCGCTCGTGGTGGGTGCCGGCGTCAGTATCAACCCGCTCTTTACCATTGCAGGGATCGTGGCCGGAGAGCTCCTGTGGGGCATCCCCGGCATGGTGCTCGCCATCCCGCTCATCGGGATGTTCAAGATCGTGTGCGACCACGTGGATGCGCTCGAGCCGTATGGCTACCTGATGGGGCAGGACAAAAGCGAAGGCGGCCTCGGCGACAAGCTGAAGAAGTGGCTGCCGATCGGGAAGAAGTCGTGAGGCGTGAGGCGTCAGGCGTCAAAGGCCGCCGGTTTTTCTCGCGCCGCACGCCGCACGCTTCACGCCTCACGCCTCACGCTTCACGCCTCACGCCTCACGCCCCACGTTTTCACGTTGATTAACCTAATCCTTTCATAAAGCCCGGCCTTATGCAGTTCTTTAACAGCCGCCGGCACGGTTTCCGCTTTCAGGGGGTCGAACACTGTAAAAACAAACCGTATGAAAAAATTTGTACTCTTCCTGTCCGCTGCCTCGATGCTGGTTGCCTGTAACAACGCACCCGATGCGGCCACAACCGCAGCAACGCCTGCCGTGAACCCGATCGATACCGCCGGCCTCGCCGCTTACAATGCCTCGAAAGCCATCGTGTCCGAATTGCCCGTACAACCCGAAGCGCCTGTCGCAGCAGCCCCCGCGGTTGCCAAGGCCGCCGCTCCGAAAGTGCGCACCGTAACCCGCTACCGTTACGTGAACGTTCCCAAGAGCACGCCGAAGCCGCAACCCGCGCCGGCTCCTTCTTCGGAACCCGTAGCTACGAGCGATAACGGTGCCGGTACCTCGGTGGGCACCGACGCCGGCTCGGCTTCTTCCGAATCGAGCAGCACGGCCCAGGCCCCTGCCAAGAAAGGCATCAGCAAAGCCGCTAAAGGCGCCGTGATCGGTGGCGTAGTCGGTGCCGCCGCCGGTGCCGTCATCAACAAGAAAAACCGGGCAATGGGTGCCGTGATCGGTGGTATCATCGGAGCCGCCGGTGGTTATGGCGTAGGCCGGGCCGGTGACAAAAAAGACGGTCGCATCCCGGTGATGCAGTAAGCAGAAGGTAAAACACTTGCATAGACGAAAGGCGCACTACGGTGCGTCTTTCTTTTTCTTCAGGTCGCTTGTCGGTTACTCCAGGTAACGGTTCCCCTTGCCGCGGTCTGGCAGGGACCGTAGAATTACGGGTTGGGTAAGCCGCGCTCCGGGGCCGTGCGGTGGAGGTGCTGGCTGACGGCGGTGCGTAATGCGGTTTCCAGTTCGTTGTAGCCCGGGCGCGGTGCCGCAGTGGGCTGGCGGCTGGCGTTGCTGAGCCGGAAATTCAGCTCGCCGTCGGGCACGATATGACGGAGGCTGCTGTCGAGGATCTGGGCTACCACACTGTGGTCGTTGCCTACCTGGCGCACGGTGATGATGGCCGAGTGAACAAAACTCCGGTAGGTGAAATCAAGGTTGAAGACCTGAGCCATAAGGTTGCAGTTTGAAGCAAAGTAGGCATTGGCTCCGGAATCGTCCCTAATTTATTTTCCAGAAAAGCGAAATAAAAGGCCGGGCGGTAAGGGGCAGTCCTCTTGTGGAAAACGGCGCTGCCCGGGCTCAAACAAAAGCACGGCAACAAGGGCCTGCTCCCGCCTGCTTTTTCAGGCGGGTGCCCGGGGTAACCCGCCGGTTTGCAGATTTCGGAAACATTTAGCGCCGCTTTGCGAGGTTACTTTCCGGGGTCAAAAAGGATCAAGGCTAAAGAACTGTATGAAGCCCATTGCCCTCGCCGCCGCCTGCGCCCTTTTGCTGGTGGCCTGCCAGTCTAACGACCACGGAGAACCGCAGTACCGCGGTAACACCACTGCCGACAGCACCGGGTATGCCGGTGCGGGCGCCGCCGAGCCGCCCGGTTCCAAACTCGTGAAGACGGCGGCGCTGGAGCTGCAGGTGGGCGATGTGCAAAGCGGCGCCCGCGCGCTGACCGTACTGGCGAAAGACATGGGCGGCGCCCTGCGCCAGCAGCACCTGTCGGCCAACGAAGGCGCTACCCGCCGGCTGAAGCAGAGCAACGACTCGGTGCTCCTGCTGCATGCCCTGGAGCCTTCGGCGTCGCTCACGTTGCGCGTGCCGGCCGAGCGGCTCGATGAATTCCTGTTCGCGGCGGCGCAGGTGGCGGCCTTCGTGCGGGGGAGCGACTTCGACGTGGACGACCGCACGCTCGATTACGTGTCGGCCCAATGGCGCGCCGACGCCCGGCGCCGGCTGCTCGAAAACCCGGCCACGTCGCGGAAGGTGACCGCCACTACTTCGGCCCTGGAGGTGCGCGACGAAGAGATCGGCCAGCGCCTGGAGGGCCGCAGCATCGACGAGGCCGTGCGCTACAGCATCGTGCGCGTGGAGCTGGCGCAACCGCCCCTCCTGCGCCGCGAGGTGATCGTAAACAGCGACCTGGATAGTTATACGCCCCCCTTCGGGAGCCGCCTTGCCGACGCCCTCGCCCGAGGTTGGGGATGGTTCGCCGGTTTGCTGGTCGCCGGGGCACATTTGTGGGTGTTCCTCCTCGTTGGGACCCTTCTGTGGATCGCCTGGCGACGTTGGGGAAAAACGGGAATCCGCGTCCAGCCTGCAAAGTAGAGCTCGGGGGAGTTTGGAACGATTTTAGGGTATATAGCGTTGAGGTAAAGCCGCCACACTGACCTGCTTTACTGCTTATTCACCACAAACCCCGAAAACGCAACCTAAAAACCTTCCATCATGGCAATCAACCACCCCGAAGCCCCCGCGCGTAAAGTATTAATCGTAGAAGACGAAGGCGATATGTGCCTGCTGCTGAACATCATGCTCGCCGGCAAAGACATGGAGCTCGAACACGTAAAAGGATTGGTGGCCGCCGAGGAATTCCTCCAGCGCGAAACGCCCGCCCTCGTGCTGCTCGACAACAAGCTCCCCGACGGTTATGGCCTCGACTTCATTCCCTACCTGAAAAAGAATCATCCCTCGGTGAAGATCATCATGATCTCGGGTTACGACGGTGCCGCCAAAGACGCCGCCCTCGAATGCGGTGCCGACATCTACCTGGAAAAGCCCTTTACGAAGGCGCAACTGTTCCAGTCGCTGATGGACCTCCTCAACGAGAAAGAGCCCGCCTGACCCTTTACCGGAATAACGATTGTACCCTGAAGACGCAGCCGACGCTGCGTCTTTTGCTTTTACCAACGACCACCCCGTTCGCCGGGCAAGACGCGCGTCATCCGCATGCGCACCACAAAAAGCCCCGACCGTTTCGTCGGGGCTTTCCGATGGAATCATCCGGGCTTATTCCACCTTGTCTTTACGTTTCAAAACGGTGCCGTTTTCGTCCATGAGGAGTTTCAGCTTGCCTTCGTAGTTGCGCAGCTTGAGCTCGTAGGCGGCGTTGCCTTTCCACTGCTCGCGCTGTACCGACTCGATGGTGTAGCCGCTGAAGTTTTGCTGGATGGCGGTGCTGATGCCCGCGGGCAACACGCCGAGGTTGGTGACGGCGTAAGCGCTGCCGATCCAGTTGCCGGCGTTATCGTACCAGGCATAGTAGCGGTTGCCATACTGGTCGAAGGTGACCATATAGTCGTTGCCGGTGAGCGTGGGCCAGCCGGCAAGGTCCCAGTCGAGGGGCGAGGCGGTCGCGTCGTAGGCCGACCAATGGATGTTGGTGGCGCCGGGAAATTGCGTGGCGAAGTTGCTGCCCACTACACTCGGCACGCCATAGGCGGCGTTGTTGGTGCTGCTGCTCATCGTGGTAGTGCGGCTGGCGCCGCAGGAGGCCAGCAGCATCACGGCGGCTGCCAGGCTCAACAGGTGTGTTTTCATTTGTTTGATTTGTGGTTAGCAATACCACTTAGCGGCAAAGAGGCTGCCAAGAAAAACGATACCTTCCGGCTGTTAAACTTTTTTGGATGTCCCTGTTTCGAATGGTGAACGCGGTGCCGCGGGCGGTGCGGCTGCTGCTGGCCCTCGTCCCCGCCGGCCTGTTTTTCGGGCTGCTGCGCTGGCAACACTACACGGTTGGCGGCGCCTTCCTGCCTTCCTGGAGCCTTTTTGCCGGGGTGATCCTGGCCTTCTCGTGGCTGACCATCCTCAGCAACAATCCCCGGGATGCTGCCCTGGTGGCCCGGGAGCAGGACATCAGCCGCCTCCTCAGCTTCCTGTTCATCGTCGGAGCGGCGTTCTTCAGCCTCTTTGCCATCCTGGCGCTGCTGCAGGAGCTGCCCACCATCAGCAAGCGCGGCCTTACCCTGCATATCTGGATGGCGGTGGTGGCAGTCACTGCCTCCTGGCTGCTCATTCATACCCTTTTTACGCTGCGGTATGCCCACCTTTACTACCGGCCGGACTCCTGCGTAACGCAGCACAACGGGGGCGTCGGGCTGCAGTTCCCGAACGACCAGCACCCCGACCTGCTCGACTTTGCCTACTTCTCCTTTGTGCTGGGTATGACTTACCAGGTGAGCGACGTGTCGATCACCAGCCGGCACATCCGCCGCCTCGTGCTGCTGCACAGCCTGCTGTCCTTCATCTACAACACGGTGATCGTGGCGTTCACCATCAACATCGTCTACGGCATCATCAGCCGTTAGTCCTTTTTCTTTTCGCCCAGCGAAAACCAGTTGCCCGAGTCGTCGACGAAGAGGGCTTCGTAGCCGTAGAACTCGCGCGTGGGCGGCTTTTTAAACACGACGCCTTTCGCGGCCAGCTCTTCGTAGGTGGCCTGCAGGTCGTCGCACTCGAACACCCCGAAGCCAAAGGTGCCGGCCTGCACCAGCGCGCGCATCTTTTCGGCGGCGCCGTCTTTGAACAGCATCCCGTCGACGATCGGCATCAGCGACAGCTCCAGTTCGGGCTGCTGCGGCGGCGTAACGGTGAGCCAGCGTGCGCCGGGACCCATCGGGGCGTCGGTGTGTACGTTGAAGCCGAGTTTGTTGACGTAGAAGTCGTAGGCGCTTTCCTGGTCGAGCACGAAGATGGAAACGTGGTTGAGGCGGGTAATCATGCTGTGTGTTTTAGTACGGCAAAGTAGCGGCGGAACGCGCGCATTTTCTTCTTCAAAATTGCGGTTTACACCCAGCCCTTTTGCGCGGCGAAGCAATGCGGCACAAAGCGCAGGGGCTCTTCGCGCAGCAACCGGCGCCGCTGCAGCTGCAGGCGCCGGTACTGGCCCGGGGTCTGGCGGTGGTGGCGCCGGAAGAGGCTGCTGAACGACGTGATGGAATCGAAGCCCACGGCCAGCATCGCATCGGTAACAGCGCAGCCCTGTTGCAGCAGCTTGCGGGCTTCTTTCATCCGCACGTGCACGAGGTATTGGTGCGGCGTGAGGCGGTAGATGCTTTTGAAAAGGCGTATGAAATGAAACCGGGAGAAGTGGGCCTCGTCGGCGATGAGCGACAGGTTCAGCGCCTCGGCGTAGTGCGCGTCGATGAACAGCTTGGCCTTGACGATGCGGGCGTAATGATGGGCATGCGGCGTCATAAGCAAAGGTAGGCCGGGTGGGGAGCGCGCGCGTAGTTTCTTAACGCAGAGGAGCAGAGCGATTCACGGCGGGCACAGAGGCAGGTTCTTTACCAACAGTTATGTTGGCAGCCTGAACGATCTGAAACTACGTGCTGATCGAGGCCACGAGAGACGCCTTGCAGGCGGAGGAAAAAAACAGGAATCCCTGTTGATTTTCACATGGATGTTTTTCCGAACGACGTGAGGTTTGCCGGATGGACAAAGAAGAATTGAACCGTATCGGTGCTGCCGTGTTGGATGCGGCTATTTATGTGCACCGGACGCTTGGCCCGGGGCTCCTGGAATCGGCTTACAAGAAAGCGATGGCGATCACGTTACGCAGGCGCGGCTTCCGTGTGCAGGTGGAGGCGCCGGTGCGTTTTGTTTTTGATGGCGAAGATCTGGGTGAGATTTTCAACGTGGATCTGCTTGTCAATGAGTCAGTCATCGTCGAATTGAAGTCCGTCCGGGAATTGGTGCCCGTCAATGAATCCCAACTCCTCACCTACCTCAAACTGGCCGATAAAAAGCTGGCCTACCTGATCAACTTCAATGTTCCGCTCCTGAAGCAAGGCTTCCATCGCTATGTCCGCAACTGGTAGCGCCTTCCTCCGCCTGTAAGGCGTCTCTCGTAGCCTCGTGCAGAAAACGGATCAAGACCTGTCGCGCAATCCGTATAGTCGCTGGTAGCGACCTCGCCTCTGTGCCCGCCGTGAATCGCTCTGCTTCTCTGCGTTAAAACATCAATCCCCCAACGCCCTTCGGAATCCCTCCCGGAACACCGCCTGCTGCCCGCTGCCGGGGTAGGGCAGGCGCTCAGGCGCCACGCGGTAGCCGGCGCTTGTCAGGGGCGTGTAGCAGGTATCGTACACCGACGCTTTGATGAGAATGAGTTGCGTGTCGAAGGACGCATAGCGCCGCAGCCCGGCAAGGAGCCGTTCGAGCAATACCGCGTCGCTGTCGGTGGTCAGCGAGGCCGGCAGGGGGTAGAAGTTCCAGAGCCAGAAGCCGTCGCTTTGAAAGCGTTGCAGGAGGTCGGTCTTGCCCTCGGTGGGACGCTTGGCTTTGAGGTAAGCTTCCTTCTGCCGCGGGTAGAGCACGCCCATGATCTCGAGAAAGAGGGAGTCCTGCCGCTTCACGTCTTCGTAATAGAAGAAGCGCTCCAGGTTTTCGGGCGGCGCCTCGGCAAGCAGGATCGTGCGCAACTGTGCCGGCCGGTAGCGGTGGCGCGCCCCTTCGTAAAGGTCGCGGAGGAAAACGAGGTCCTCGTGGTGGTGCATAGAGGTAAGGTAGGGAGATGCGGGTCAGGAGGGGAGATCAAATGAGTACATGAATACATGAGTACATGAGGGGAGAGGGGGTTAGCCGGCGACTCGGATGCGCCGGAGCTGCAGGCGATTGCCCTGGATGTCGAAGTAGTAGAGCACGCTGAACTCGGTGGTCACTTCCTCCTCCGCTTCGGTGACCGACTCGGAATACAGGTTCAGTAGCAGGATGTTGTCTTCCACTCGTGTATACATCCGGTAGCGGGTATCGCCTTCGGTGATGAACGGGGTTTCGTAGCGGCCGCTGCGGTATAGGGTATCGCTTTTCACCTTCAGCAGCGTTTTGATAAAGCCCGGGGCGAAGAGCTGGTCGAAGTAGCGGTCGAAGTGGGCGGCGGTAAAGGGCCGGGCGCCGTTGATGCCGGTTGCGGTGGCCTTTTCCAGTTCGGCCACGTACCACACGTCGTTTTCCACCGTATCCATCGGCAGCGGCACAAAGGCGCGCGCGGCGGTCTTGTCATGTCGGTACACCGCGTCGCGGAAGGCGCGGAACGCAGGCAGCCAGCTCGTATCGGTGGGGGAAGTTGCGGCAGCAGCCGTTGCGGCGACCGATTGCCGGGGCTGGCTGTCGTTGCTGCTGCAGGCAGCAATCAGAAAAAGGGGGAGCAGAAGGAACAGGCGGGGCATGAGTGAAAATACAGAGAACGAGAGAACGAGAGAACGAGAGAATGAGAGAACAAGAGAACGAGAGAACGAGATGAGCGGCAGGGCATGTTGGCTTTCCTCCGCCCGGGCCTCCGCGCCATAGGCTTCGGCCGGGGGCGCGCAGGATCTGCCCCCAGCCTCGAAATAAAAGTCGCTTATCCGGCCGTTAATCTTGTCTGAGTGTTCGATGGTAAAGAAAGCTTTACTGGTCCTACTTCTTCGTGGAAGTTTTGTCGCAGGGTTGGACCAGGCCGGCGTGGCGCAGGGCGGGCAGGTAAAATGCTTCGCGCAGGGTGGTGTCGCGCCATTGCCGACTCGTTGTTTCGTAAATGTCGATCGAGCCGTCCTTTTGCACCGTCGGGTAAAACGACAGGTTTTCGCCGGGTCGATCGTAGCCGAGAAGCAGGTTAAGCCCTTTGCCATCGATGAGGCGGTACTCGTTGGTATAGTTGGGCGGGCATTGCAACTGCCGGCTGCGTAGCCGGTAACCTTCGCTTAACTCGGTAAAGCCCGGATCTGTGACGAGCTGAACGCAGTCCGGCGGCGGAACACCCAATAGCGGTTGCAGTAGCACTTCGTGGCCCTTGGCACGAACTGCCGCCAATTGTTCCGGGAAGAGCTGTACGTGGCGCAACGTATCGATGTCGTCGGCAAACTCATACCGGAACACCCGCAGCGAGTCGGCGTCGAGCCGCCAGCCCAGGTGGCCGTGCTCGTCTTGCCAGCCGATACGGGCGCGGAATGAGGTCGTATCAGTGAGGTACAGGGTATAACCGTCGCCCCAGACGCCGGCGCAAAACGTGTGGTAACGCTCCACGTACAGTCCGTGCGCGAGGCTGTCGCGCGACAGGCGTTCACAGCAATCGGTGTTGCCCGGACCGAGGCAAGAAGCGAGAAAAAGTGGGAGCAGAAGGAACAGGCGGGGCATGGGTGAAAATACAGAGAAGGAGAGAACAAGAGAACGAGAGAACGAGAGAACGAGAGAACGAGAGAATGAGAGAACGAGATGAGCGGCAGGGCATGTTGGCTTTCCTCCGCCTGTAAGGCGCCTCCCGCAGCCTCGATCAGAAACGACATTCCTGCCTGTACTACTGCCTAAGTGTCTGTTGGTAACTGGAAGGCCTCTGCGTCCTCTGCAGCCTGCCCCGCCAGCGGCGGGGAAAACGCGCCGCGCCCTCTGCGAGAAACCTTCCCACCGTCCCTGCCGCCCTCACTGCAACGGCGCTGCGAAAAGAAGGGCTCCGGGATTTGCGGTTGTGCTCCGTTCCGTCGTACCTTAATAGGAACCAAACCCTTAGTCATATGCGATCGCATGCTTTACACTTAACCCCCCTCAGCAACGAGGAATTCATCCAGTTTTTCGAGCAGCTGCTGGCCAGCATCGACAACAGCGACGCCGCACTGCCGGCGGCCCTGGAGAGCGCCCAGGCGGGTGCCGCCCGGATCCACGGCGAGATCAAGGCCCTCTTCCGCCGCGACCGCGCGCCGCGCCACACCGCCCGCATGGTGGCCGCCGACGGCCGCCGCCACGACCTCGTGCTGGGCCTGCAGGAACTCTGCGAAGGCAACCTCTATCACCCCGATGAGGACCTCCGCGAGCACGCCGCCGTGCTGGACCGCCGCCTCGAGGCCTATGGCCCGCGGCACATCAGCAAAAGCTACCGCAGCGAAACCGCCCTCGTGGCCGCCCTCGTGCGCGACCTCCGCGAAGACCGCGCCTGCGCGGCCGCTGTAGCTGCCCTCGGCCTGGGCGCCTGGGTCAATGCCCTCGATGCCGCCAACCTCCACTTCGACAACACCTTCATGGAGCGCGCCGGCCTCGATGCCGACCTCGACCTGCCCTACACCATGATCGAAAAGCGCGACGAGCTGCGGCTCGCCTACGAAAACCTGCTTCACAAACTCGACGGCTTCTACCATACCGCCGAAGGCGCCGAGCCCTGGAAGCGCCTGGTGCGCATGGTGGACATTCTCACGCAGGAGTACCGCGAGATCGTGCACGAAAGAAAGGGCGCGAAGGTGTTGGAGGGCGCGGGGAGTTTGTAGTTTGTAGTTTATAGTTTGTAGTTGCGCGATGCGCGATAAAAAAGGCCGCTGTGGAAACAGGGGCTTTTTTGTTGGGGGCAAGGGAATAAGCGGGTAGGGTTGCTTGTTTCCGTTTTGCGCAAAAAATAGGTAACTGCGTGGTTGTCAGGGGGAAGCGTATGGCCCTTATGGTACGTGCGTATGGCCATTCAGTAACGTGCATACGGGCTTTATGTAACGCGCGTACGGGCTTTATGTAACGCGCGGGTGGGTTTTATGTAACGCGCGGGTGGGCTTTATGTATCGCGCGGGTGGGCTTTATGTATCGCGTGGGTGACCTTTATGCAACGCGAGTATGGGCTTCAGGTAACGTGCGGGTGGCCTTACTGCAACGCGTGGGTGGCCTTTCAGGTGCGTGCGGGTGCCTTTCCGGAACGTGCGGGTGTACTTTATGCAGCGCGCGGGCAGGCAATCGGGTACGTGCGTACGGGCACTACGGAGCGTTCGGGCGCCTACTCAGCGGCATGCGTCTGGGTAATCGGGTTGGCTGTAGGTGGTTGGTGGAAAAAACAGCTGTTTCCCGGCAGGAAAAAAGCAAGCTGCAACGGTGAAAAACACAGGGTGATTCCGGATAGGAACGGGACTTTCGGGTATGTCGTCTTATACCCAATTACACGTGCACCTGATCACGGCGGTGAAGTACCGCCGGGCGCTCCTACTCCCGCCCTGGCGCGACGAGATGCTGCGTTACCAGACCGGCCATCTTCAAAACAAAAAGCAGAAAGTGCTGGCCATCAACGCGATGCCCGATCACCTCCATATTCTGATCGGCAAGCATCCATCCACAGCCGAAAGCAACCTGATGCGCGACCTCAAAAGCGATACGTCGGAATGGATCAACAAGCGAGGTTTTACGGAGGTGCCCTTTCACTGGCAGGATGGCTATGCCGCGTTTGCCTGCACGAAGAACATTCTGCCCACGGTGATCGCTTATATCCGCAACCAGGAAGCGCATCATCGCAAGATGAAGTTCCGCGAGGAAATTATCGGGATGCTGACCGAGCGGGATATTCCGTTTGATTCGCAGTATCTCTTTCATGATCCGATGTAAGCAGCGCGGCCCACCCTACGTCTTCTTCACTTAAGGGGACGGAGAGCTTTGGAACTGCGCCGCGAAGCGGCGCTATCCTTCGACTGCGCTCAGGATGACAAGGTAGCCGGGAGGCGCAGCCTCCCGGGAAACGGATGGGGGAAGCAATGCGCCGCGAAGCGGTGCTATCCCGGTAGCCGGCTGGCGCAGCCTGCCGGAACGGGAATGGATGGAGCAACGCCCCGAAAGAGCCTGCCCCGCGATAAGCGGGGGCGCCATCTTTATTACGGGGTCCGAAGGGCCCCGGTGCGAAGCTGCCGGTGGGATCGGTGTTGCTGGAACGGTTTCGGATGCGTCATCCGGCCGCCCGGCTGCGCCGGACGTAATCAAGATGGCGCCCCTTCGGGGCGCAGTGTTTGTTCTAACAACGTAAACCGGCGGGCTTTGCCCGCCGGCTATCAGGATGGCACCGCTTCGCGGCGCGGCATCTGTGAACGCCTTCTTTTCCGGCAGGTTGCGCTCGCCGCCTGGCGCATCAGTGATCTTTACATCAGAATCCTCCGTCTTTCGCGTTCAAAAAGGAGGTTTCTAAGCAAAAGGGACAACCCATATAAAAGACCAATCAATAAAGCTATTTCAGAAGTTTTCCTAACGACACGATCCATTTCTTTTTCCTTAGCCGCCATTTTGGTGAATTTTAATCCGCAGGCGGGGAAGCGATATTCCTTATGAAATATATATTATCACAGTAGGCGCCTGCTAAAAATCCTAGCAATCCTCCCTACCTTTACTTCCCGCCTGCGCTGAAGCTACGGCGGGCGGAGTCTGTTTAGGCATTAGCGTTCCGCCCGTTTTTATAGCTGAAAAGCCTGGCGTGCGCCAGCCAACTACAAACTATAAACTACAAACTATAAACTGCCTCATGGCCTACCGCTCCGAACTCCGTGAAAAATTCGAAACCGAATACGCCCGCCTGAACGAGCAGCAGAAAGCCGCAGTGGACCAGATCGAGGGGCCCGTGATGGTGATCGCCGGGCCGGGTACGGGCAAGACGCAGATCCTGTCCGCCCGCATCGGCAAGATCCTCCTTTCCGACGCGCAGGTGGAGCCCGATAATATTCTTTGCCTCACCTATACCGACGCCGGCGTGGTGGCCATGCGCCGCCGCCTGAGCGGCTTTATCGGGCCCGACGCCTACCGCGTGGCCCTGCATACCTTCCACGCCTTCTGCAACGAGGTGATCCAGGACAACCTGGGCCTCTTTGAAAAAACGGCCCTTGACCCCATCTCCGACCTCGAGCGCATCGAGCTGCTCAAGGAGCTGATCGACGGCTTCGGCAAAGACCATCCCCTCAAGCGCTACCGCGGCGACGTGTACTTCGAGATGCACAACCTCCAGCAGCTTTTCTCCCTCATGAAGCGCGAAGGCTGGACGCCCGACTACATCTGCCAGAAGGTGAGCGAGTACCTTAAAGACCTCCCCAACCGCGACGAATACATCTGCAAGCGCGCCACCAAGGACTTCAAGAAGGGCGACGTGCGCACCGACAAGATCGCCGAGCAGGAAGAGCGCATGCAAAAGCTCATCGCCGCCTGCGGCGAGTTCACGAAGTTCCAGGAGCTGATGCGCCGCCGCAGCCGCTACGACTTCGACGATATGATCAACTGGGTCATCGGCGCCTTCCAGGACAATGCCGACCTGCTGCGTCACTACCAGGAGAAATACCAGTACATCCTCGTGGACGAATACCAGGATACCTCGGGCTCGCAGAACCGCATCGTAGAACTACTGATCAACTACTGGGACCAGCCCAACGTGTTCGTGGTGGGCGACGACGACCAGAGTATCTACCGCTTCCAGGGCGCCAACGTGGAAAACATGATGGCCTTCGGAACCTCCTTCGGCCAGGACCTCATGACCGTGGTGCTTACCGAGAACTACCGCTCCACGCAGCCTATTCTCGATATCTCCAAGAGTCTCATCGACCGCAACGAGGAGCGCCTCGTGAAGCAGATCGGCGGGCTGAGCAAGAACCTGCGCGCCGCCAACGTGGCGATGGCGCACCTGACCCATGGCCCGGAAGTGCATGCGTATGCGACACAAGGGCAGGAACTCATTGGCATCACCACGAAGATCGAAGCGCTCATCAAAGACGGCGTGGAGCCTTCCGAGATCGGCATCATCTACCGCGAGAACCGCTACGGCGAGGAGCTCGCGCAATACCTGCGCCTCAAAGGCATTCCCTTCTACAGCCGCCGCCACCTCAACATCCTCGAGCAGCCCCTCATCCGGCAGCTGCTGCAGGTGCTCGACTACATCGTGGCCGAGCGCGACACGCCCTACGGCGGGGACGGCCTCCTGTTCGAGATCCTCCACTTCGAATGGTTCGGCATCCCGCCGCTCGAAGTGGCCAAGGCCGCCATGCTGGTGTCGGACGCCAACTACCAGGACAAAAAACAAAAGACCTCCCTCCGCCGCTACGTGTGCGAGCGGTCGGCCCCCAAAGACCTCTTCGACAAGGGCCTCGACCGCCGCCTCTGCGAGACCGTACATTTACTGGAACGCCTCATCGGCGCGGCCGCCAACGAAACGCTCGCCAACCTGCTCGAGAAGATCCTCCGCGAAGCGGGCTTCCTCGGGCACATCATGGACCACACCGAGCGCCACTGGCTGCTGCAGCTTGTAACGGGCTTCTACAACCACGTGCGCGACGAGCTGCGCCGCCATCCGTACAGTACGCTCGAGCTGTTTATGGAGCGCCTCGACCTGATGCGGAAAGAAGGACTCGCCCTGCCGCTGGTGCAGGTGTCGGGCCAGGAAAAGGGCGTGAACCTGCTTACCTGCCACGGCTCCAAGGGCCTAGAATTCGACTACGTGTTCCTCGCCGGCTCCACGGCTTCTTCGTGGGAGAAGAAGCGCAAGCCCCACTCGGGCTTCTCCTTCCCCGACACGCTCTTCGCCTCCAACGCCAAGGGCGACGATACCGAGGAACTGCGCCGCCTCTTTTACGTAGCCCTCACGCGCGCCAAGCAGCACCTGTATATCTCGTACAGTAATGCTACGGAAGAAGGCAAGCTGCTGGAACCTTCGCTGTTCATCGCCGAGATCTTCGAGTCGCACCCGCTGCCCGTGCAGGCGCAGGTGCTCGAGGCCGAAGCCATCGCCGAGTTCCAGACCCTGCAGCTCACCGGCTTATTCGCCCCCGAGGTGGCGCCACTCGAAGAAGAAATGGTGGCGCGCGTGCTCTCCGGCTTCCAGATGAACGTGTCGGCGCTGAACAACTACCTGCGCTGCCCGCTGGAATTTTACTTCCGCAACATCGTACGCATCCCCTCGCCGCGCAACGAAGCCGCCGAGTTCGGCTCGGCCGTGCACCACGCGCTGGAGCAGCTGTTCGTGAAGATGAAGAAAGACCCGCAGGAGCGCTTCCCCGCCCTCGACGACTTCCTCAACGACTTTACCTGGTATATGGGCCGCAACCGCGAATGCTTCACCAAGGAGCAGTTTGCCCGCCGCAGCGAGTACGGCCTCGAGATCCTGAAGCAGTACTACAACCGCCACGTGGCGCATCTCAACAAGTTCGTGCTCATCGAGCACAACGTGCGCAGCGTAAACGTAGACGGACAGCTGCTGCGCGGCAAGCTCGACAAGATCGAGTTCCGTGGCAACGACGTGACCATCGTGGACTACAAGACCGGCGACCCCGAGCGGAGCCGGGAGAAGTTTGCCCGTCCCAACCCGAAGATTCCTGCCGGCGGCGACTACTGGCGCCAGGCCGTTTTCTACAAGATCATGATCGGCTCGTACAAGCCCGAGTGGAACGTGACGAACGTGGTGTTCGACTTCGTGGAGCCCAACAAGAAGAAGGAATACGTGCGCGAGGAAGTGCTCATCAACGATATGGACCTGCAGGACGTGAAGGCGCAGGTGAAAGACACCTACGCCGCCATCCAGGCGCGCAGGTTTTACACCGGCTGCGGGCAGGAAGACTGCCACTGGTGCAAATTCGTGAAGACCAACAAGATGACCGTGGCCCTGCATGAGCTGAAGCAGGAAGAGGAAGAGAGCAAGCGGAGCATGCTGCGCGTGGTGGAGTAGGGATTGAATATTGAATAATATCTATTGAATATTGTATATCGGAAGGGGCTCCTTCCTTATTCAATAGATATTATTCAATGGATATTATTCAATGCGCAGCCGTGTTTGATATTCGCTTAGATTTGGTAAGCCTCACACACTTGAAACGATTGTCTGTGCTACAGGACCTTTCTACCAGTGAACTGATCCAACGCATCGGGGCCGCGGGCGACGCCGGGGCCTACCGTGACCTGTTTCTCCGCTACCACGACCGGCTGGTCGCTTTTGCGGGGCATATCACCCACAACCGGTTCACGGCCGAAGAGGTGGTATCGGACGTCTTCCTGCGGCTCTGGATCAACCGGGGCAAGCTCGAGCAGATCGCGAACCCGAACCTCTACCTGTACATCGCCGTGCGCAATGCCGCCCTCAATGCCCGCGACAAGGAGCGTCGCCACGCCCACCTGCCCGAGGCGCATTCGGAAGCCCTGGCCGCCGGCTCGGCCTCCGACCCCGAGCAGTTGCTGCTGGGCCGCGAAGCGGGCGGACGCATCGAGGCGATCGTGAACCGCTTGCCGGCACAGTGCCAGCTCATTCTGCGGCTGGTAAAGGAAGAAGGCCTCCGCTACAAGGAAGTCGCCGCGCTGCTGGGCTTGTCGGTAAAGACCGTGGAAACGCAGATCAGCATCGCCCTGCGCCGCATCGACCGGCAACTGCAGCCCGCCGGCCAAACCTCGCTCAACTAGATTACCCTGGTAACCGGTTCATCGATTAACCGGTTACTACATCCCCTCCAAAAAATAGTTTGCCCTGCTTTAGGGGTACCGCCGGTTTCACCGGTCTTTACCCTTGTACGCCACCGTTATGAACGAAAAACGTTATTGGACACTGTTAGCCCGGAAGCTGTCTGGCGAATGGACGCCGGAGGAGGAGGAGGAGTGGACGCACTTGCGCCGCACCTACCCGCACCTGCGTTATTCGGCAGAAACGCTGGAGCAACTGTGGGGCCAGCCTACGCCCCCGCGTTCCGCGGAAGCGGCGGCGGCCTGGGAGCGGCACCTGGAGCGCCTGCGGGAAGCAGGTGTCCCGCTTGAGGAGCCGGCACCCGCGCCCGCGGTGTTGCCCAGCCCCCCGGCGCGGCGGCGCCCGCTCTGGCTGGCCCTTCCCGCGGCGGCGCTGCTGCTGGGCGCCTGGCTGTGGCTGCGTTCCGCGGCGGCACCCGTCCAGACGCTTTCCGCCCGCCACAGCGAGGTGAGTACCCGCCCGGGATCGCGCTCGCGGGTGTTGCTCCCCGACAGCACGGTGGTGTGGCTCAATGCCGGCAGCCGCCTGACCTATACCGAGGGCTTCGGGCTGACCCACCGCCATACGGTGCTTACCGGCGAGGCCTTTTTCGATGTCACCCACAATGCCGCCCTGCCTTTTACCATACAGGCCGGCGATGTCCAAATAAAGGTGCTGGGCACTGCCTTCAACGTCAAGGCCTACCCCGGTGAGGCCACCGAAACGAGCCTCCTCCGCGGGCAGGTGCAGCTGACGCTCGGCCAGCGCCCCGGCGAGAACTACCGCCTTCGCCCGAACGAAAAGCTGGTGGTGCGTGCGGCGGCCGACACGGCCACGGGCGGGCCGCTGGTGGAGCTGCGCAGCCTGGAACACACCGCATCGGAAGAAGTGGTGGAAACCGCCTGGGTAGACAATAAGCTGGTGTTTCGCAACGAGCCCCTGTCGGTGCTGGCCGCCCGGATGACCCGCTGGTACGGCGTGCCCGTAACGGTGGGCGACGAAAGCCTCGCCGGTGAACGCGTGTCCGGGGCTTTTGTGAACGAGAGCCTCGCGCAGGCGCTCACCGAGCTGCAACTCATTGCCCGCTTCCGGCTGCAGCCGCAGGCCGGCGGGTACCTCCTGCTGTCACTACAAAACAATTGATACATGATGTACCGACTGCCTTGCAACAGCTCCTGACACGCCCGACGCGAAGCCTTACTTTTTTCCATTAAATGTCTTGCTTATGAACACTCAGAAAGATACCCTACCGACGGCGCGCCGCTCCTTCCTGCAGCGGCTCGGCCTGGCGTTGCTGTTCCTGTTGCTGCTGCCCGCGGCCTCCCGCGCCGGTTTGCCCAACAAGCTGACCCTGGCCCTGGACCGGACCGAGCTGCGCCAGGCCCTGCACCTCATTGAGCAGCAGAGCGCCTACCGCTTTTTTTACAACGAAACGATCGTAGCCGGCAAGCAGCCGGTGACGCTGCATGTGCGCGATGCCGAACTGAGCACCGTGCTGGACCAGCTGCTCCCGAGCCGGGGCATCAGCTACCGCCTCCTCGACAACAACGTGGTAGTGCTCCAGCCGGAGGGGGCTTCCCGCCCCCCGGCCGACCGCCCCGTCAGCGGGCGCGTGACGAACAGCGCGGGGCAGCCCCTCGCCGGCGTTTCGGTGACCGTGCCGGGTGCCGGCACCGGAACCAGCACCGATGCGCAGGGACAATTTACCCTCAATGTGCCGGACGCCGTAACGACGCTCACCTTCTCCTACGTGGGCTACCAGACACAGACGGTGCCGATCGGCAACGGCGCCATGAACGTGCGCCTCGTGGCTGCCGAAAGCCTGATGGACAACGTGGTGGTGGTGGGCTACGGCACCCAGCGCAAGCGCGATGTGACCGGTGCCGTGTCGCGGGTGTCGGGAACCGAGCTGGCGCGCCAGCCGGTACTGACGGCCACACAGGGCCTGCAGGGCAAGGTGGCCGGCGTGCAGATCATTTCTTCCGGCGCTCCCAACTCCGCACCCGTGGTGCGCATCCGCGGTACGGGCAGCATCCTCGGTGGCGTGAACCCGCTCTACGTAGTGGATGGCGTGATCACCGATGATATCCGCAACATCAACAATGCCGACATCACCTCGGTGGACGTGCTCAAAGACGCCTCCGCCGCCGCTATCTACGGTGTGCGCGCCGCCAACGGCGTGGTGCTCATCACCACCAAGAAAGGTCGCGTCGGCGCCATGACCACCAGCTACGACGGCAGCGTGGGCCTCCGTGAGGCCTCGCACCTGGTGAAGATGGCTAACGCACAGCAGTATGCCACCTACATCAACGAAGCCAGCGTCAACACGGGCAACGGCGACATCCTCGTAGACCCGGCCGCCACCAGCACGTCTACCGACTGGTACGGCACCATCCTGCGGCGCGCCTTTTACCAGAACCACAACCTGTCGGTGTCCGGCGGCAGCGACCGCGTGACCTATTTCCTCAGCGCCGGCTACTTTGCCGACGAAGGCATCGTGCTCAACAGCAAGTTCCGCCGCTTCACCATCCGCTCCAACAACGACTACAAGCTGTCGGAGCTGTTCCGCCTGAGCAGCCTCATCTCGTTCAGCAACGGCCGGACGCAGGACGTGAACCTGGGCGCCGCCTACAACAACGCGTACCATGCCGCGCCCATCATTCCCTCCAAGATCGGCAACCGCTACGGCAATACGTCGGCCTACCAGAACGTGGGCAACCCGCTGCTCGATATCGAAGGCAACGACAACGTGTATTCGGAAAACCGCTTCCAGGGCACCCTCGCGCTGGACTTCAAGCCGGTGAGCTGGATCACCTTCCGCAGTTCCTTCGGTGTGGACCTGGGCTTCAACAACCGCAACATCTACACGAACCAGTTTGCCAACGACACGGCGACCTTCCTGGTGGCCGGCGGCAACCAGCGCAACGACAAGAGCCTGCTGCAGGTACGCGACGAGCGCAACCGCCGCTGGGTGTGGGACAATACGGTGACCGCGCAACGCACCTACGGCCGCAGCGACTTCACCCTGCTGCTGGGCACCACGGCCGAGCGCATCCTGAGCAACGGCAGCATCGCATCGCGCAACGGCGTACCCGCCGACCCGAGCCTCCGCTACCTGAGCCAGGGCGACGAGTCGACGCAGAAGAGCAGCTCCGAAGCCGCCGAGCGCACCCGCAACTCCTACATCGCGCGCCTCAGCTACGCCTTCGACCGCAAGTACCTCGTTACCGGCACCTTCCGCGCCGACGGCACCTCCCAGTTCACCGAGAAGTATTCCTACTCGCCCGCCATCGGCCTGGGCTGGGTGATCAGCAACGAGAAGTTCATGGGCGGCCAGAAGCTGTTCAACTACCTGAAGCTGCGCGCCTCCTACGGCCGCCTCGGTAACGACAATATCCCGCTGTCGGCCAGCATCCAGACGATCCAGAACAACCTGCCGTATTTTTTCAACGGCCAGTATAATTCCGGGATCAACTATTCCACGTTCGTGGATAAGAACATCAAGTGGGAGTCGACGACGGAGACCGACCTGGGCCTCGATTTCAGCCTGTTGGACGGCCGCCTTACCGGTGAGCTGGACGTGTACCGCAAGGAAGTGAAAGACGCCCTCGTGCAGGTGCCGATCCTCATCGGCACGCTCACCAACCTCGTGTATACCAACCTGGCGAGCATCGACAACAAAGGCGTGGAGCTGGGGCTCAACTGGCAGGGCAAGATCGGCAAGCAGGTGCGCTATACACTGGGCGTCAACGCGAGCTACAACGAAAACAACGTGGTGGCGCTCCGCGGCGGGCAAACGGTGTTCTCGGGCTTCGTCGGCTCCAAGGGCAGCACCACCGCCACCGACAACAACCAGCCGATCAGCTCCTTCTATATGCTGGAAGCCGACGGTGTGTTTCACAACCAGAAAGAGCTGGCGCAATACATCACGAGCAACGGCACGCCCATCACCATCAACGGGCAGGCGCCCGCGCTCGGCGACCTGCGCTATATCGACCAGAACAACGACGGCAAGATCGACGACAACGACCGCGTTTTCTCCGGCTCGTACCTGCCCAAGGTGACCCTGGGCCTCAACAGTTCGTTTGCCTACAAGAACTTCGACCTGAGCGTAGCCATCTATGCCGCGCTGGGCAGCAAGATCTATAATGGTAAAAAGGCGGCCCGCTTCAACCAGCGCGACAACATCGAGGCCAGCGTGGCCGAAGACCGCTGGACCTTTGCCAACTACAGCTCCGACGTTCCGCGCGCCAACCTCAATGCCCTGCCCCATTCCACCTACTTCCTCGAGTCGGGCTCCTTTGCACGCATCAACAACCTGACGGTAGGCTATACCGTGCAGGGCGCCCGCTGGAGCAACTGGGGCATCAAGGGCCTGCGGGTGTATCTCACCGCGCAAAATCTCTATACGCTGACGAACTATTCGGGCTTCACGCCCGAGCTCGCCAGCAGCGACCCGCTGAGCCAGGGCATCGAGCTCAATGCCTACCCGACTACCCGAACCTATGCCTTTGGCGTAAACTTAAATTTCTGACGTATGAAGCGATCACTCCATAAACTGACCTTCCTGTCGCTTCCGCTGGTACTGGCCCTGTCCTTTACCAACTGCAAGCGCAGCTTCCTGGAGGTAGAGCCGCCGGGCGAGCTCACCGAAAACTCCATTGCCGGCGACCCGACCATCGCGCGCCGCCTCGTTACGGGCGTGTATAGCCAGCTTTACCAGGGCGGCTTCGGCGACGACGTACACGGCATCATCTTCTGCATGGCCACCGACGTGGCCTCCGACGACGCCGACAAGGGCAGCACCCCCGCCGACCAGTCGCCGGAAGCCGTGGGCTTCGACAACTTCACCAGCGACCTGAACAGCCGTAACTTTTATGTAGACCGCCTCTGGAACGGCCACTACCGCGGCATCAACAGCGCCAACAATGCGCTGAAAGTGCTCGAGGGCAGTACGATCGACAACGTCACGAAGCGGACGCTGATCGGGGAAGTACGGTTCCTGCGCGCCTATTTTTATTTCAACCTCGTACGTCTTTTCGGCGGCGTGCCGCTGTCGCTGCGCGTGCCGGAAAGCCTGGCCGATGCCGCCAGCGACGAATTCAACGTACGGGCCACGCGCGACCAGGTGTATACGGCCATCATCAACGACCTGCAGTACGGCGTTGACAGCCTGCCGGCAAAAGGCGATCCCGGTACCGAGCCGGGGCGTGCCAACAAGGGGGCGGCGCAAAGCCTGCTGGCGAAAGTGTACCTGTATCAGCGTAACTTCCAGAAGGCCTACGAGCTCGCCGATGCGGTGATCGCATCGAACAAATACGGACTGGTGACCAACTACGCACAGAACTTCCGCAACAAAGCCCTCGCCGACAACAACGTGGAGTCGGTATTCGAGATCCAGACCGGTGTGGATGCCAACTGCAACGCTTCGGTGCCCTTTTACGTGGTGGCGCAGGGACCGCGTGCCGGCGGCGTGGGCGGCTGGGCCGACCTGGGTTTCGGGCTCAATACGCCGAGCGATAACCTGGCCGCTGCCTACGAGGCGAACGACGTGCGCCGCGACGCCACCATCCTATTCATCCAGCCCAACGGAACGACGCTGTGGGACGGCTTCCAGATCCCGCCCCGCAATGCGGTGCAGAACGACCGGTATAACTACAAGGCCTACTTCGGCCGCCGCGTGGATCCCTATTGCGGCAGTGGCAATACCGACCGGCTGCCCAAGAACGTCAAGATCGTGCGTTATGCCGAAGTGCTGCTGATCCATGCCGAAGCGGGTTTGCAAACGGGACATGCGGGGGAAGCCCAGAATGACCTCAACGCCATCCGCACACGTGCCGGCCTGACCTCGGTTCCCGCCACGCAGCAATCGGTGTGGAACGAGCGCCGACTGGAGCTGGCCATGGAGCAGGACCGCTTCTTCGACATCGTGCGGCAAGGGCGGGCCGGCACCATCCTGCGGGCGCTGGGCAAGACGTTTGTAGACAACAAGAACGAAGTGTTTCCCATCCCGCAAACGCAGATCGACCTCAGCGGTGGACGGATCAACCAGAACAACGGCTATTAAACAACGCATTCAACTCTTTTAGTCATTCCTAATTTTTAAACTGCAACACTTATGAACAAGATGACCAGCCGACTGACTGTTGGCGCTCTGACCCTCCTGATGGGCGGCATGATGATGACGTCCTGCAAAAAGAAAGACAACGACGTGGCGCCCCCGGACCCGATCGGCGGCTTCAACAACTCGAACGAAGTGGGTGCCGCCACGCTGAAGGCACACTGGACCTTCAACGGCACGCTGAATGAAGGCATGTCGAACACCGCGCCGACCTCGAGCGCCGGCACCTCGTTCGTATCCGGTCCTGCGGGCAGCCAGGCCCTTGGCCTGAACAACGGGTACGTGCTGTATCCTTCCATCGCCGCACTGAACGTGGCCAACATCGGCAGCATTACGGTGAGCGCCTGGGTGAAGACCGCCAACAACGGCACCACGGCCACCACCAGCGTATTCGCCCTCACGCAGAGCGCCGCCACACAGAGCGACTGGAACACCGGCCCGGTGAACATGTACCTCGAGAACAACAAGCCGGTGGCTTACAACGACACCCTGGTGTTTCACTCCGCGTTCAGCACCTATTCGAACGGCAACCGTCGCGGTGGCGACAACATCAACGATTACGGTGTGCGGGAAACCGATTTCAAAACCGTTAAGGGCGCCAACCGCTGGGTACACTACGTAATGCGCTACGACGGCACGGGTTCCAACATCGACATCTTCGCCGACGGCGTGCTGGTGTCGAACAACAACTTCCGTCACCGCACCGACGGCAACCCGCCGGTAGGCTTGGGCGGCATCGTGGGTACCACGCCTTACCAGTCGCTCATCGGCGCCTTCCCGAACGCCAACACGGGCTTCGCCAACTCGGCCGCCCAAACCTGGCAGGGCCTCTTCAACGGCCAGATCGACGAGCTGCGCGTATGGTATTCGGCCCTCAGCGATACCGACATCAGCTCGCTGTACCAGCTGGAAAAAGCCGGCCGCTAATTTTTCTCCGAACGAACCGGGACAACGAAGGCGTTGTCCCGGTTTTTTTAAACGAACCATATGAAACGCCCGCTCCAAGTGGCCCTGCTGGTCCTCCTGGCCTTTTCCTGTAAAAAGAAAAACGAAGGAGCCGCTCCCGTGGTGCCCGCACCGGTACCCGGCTTCGGCCTCGCCTCCCTGCAGGTCAACGGGGTGCCGGCAACGGGGCTCACCGCCTTTGGCGTGCCACTGCGGCAGCCACAGCTGCAGCTCGCCTTTACCGCGCCGCTCGACCGCGCGAGCGTCGGCCGCAGCCTCTCCTTTCAAAGCAGCACCGGCAGCGCCGTCACCTACAGCCTTGCCTACGCCGGCAACGACAGCGTGCTTCAAGTAACGCCGGCCACCGCGCTGCAACCACTTACCCGCTACAGCATCACCCTCTCCGGCGACCTCCGCTCCGCCACCGGCGGCGCCTTTTCGCCGGCCACCACCCTTACGATCTTCACCGGCATCGACTCGAGCGATAAGTTCCCGGTTCTTTCCGACACCGCACTTGTGGAGCAAACGCAATTGCAGGCCTTCCGGTATTTCTACGACTTCGGCCACCCCGTCAGCGGCCTCGCCCGCGAGCGTAACACGTCGGGCGACGTGGTGACCTCGGGCGGCTCGGGCTTCGGCATCATGGCGCTGCTCGTGGGCGCTCACCGCAACTTCATTACGCGGGCACAGGCGCTGCAGCGCCTGCAAACGACCGTGGCTTTTTTGGAGAACACGGCGCAAACCTTTCACGGCGCCTACCCGCACTGGCTCAACGGTGTTACCGGCGTGGTCATACCCTTCAGCCCGGCCGACAACGGCGCCGACCTCGTGGAGACGTCTTACCTCGTGCAGGGACTGCTTTGCGCCCGGCAATATTTCAGCGGCGCCGCTGCCGACGAGGCCGCGCTGCGCAACGACATCAATACAATCGTCGACCGCGTGGAGTGGGACTGGTTCCGCAAGGGCGGCGAGCAAGTGCTGTACTGGCACTGGAGTCCCAGCGGTGGCTGGGCGATGAACATGCCCATCCGCGGCTGGAACGAATGCCTCATCACGTATGTGCTGGCCGCTTCTTCCAACACCCACAGCATTCCGCGCAGCGTGTACGACCAGGGCTGGGCGCAGAGCGGGGGCATGCGCAACGGCAGCTCCTACTACGGGCATCCGCTGCCCCTGGGTCCTGCATACGGCGGGCCGCTGTTCTTTTCCCACTACTCCTTCCTGGGCCTGGATCCCAACGGGCTCACCGATGCCTATGCCAACTATACGACACAGGTGGTGAATCATGCGCTCATCAACCACGACTATTGCGTGGCCAACCCGAGAAAATACTATGGCTACAGCGATCAGTGCTGGGGCCTCACCGCCAGCGACATCCCGAATGGCTACACGGCCTCGTCGCCGACCAACGATGTGGGTGTCCTTGCACCTACCGCGGCCCTCTCTTCGTTTCCGTATACGCCTGCCGAATCCATGAAGGCCCTCCGTTTTTTCTATTATAAGCTGGGCGATCGCCTCTGGAGCACCTATGGCCCGCACGACGCCTTCCGCTTGCAGGATCCCTGGTTTGCCGATTCGTACCTCGCTATCGACCAGGGGCCCATCGTGGTGATGATGGAAAATTACCGCAGCGGCCTGCTCTGGAACCTGTTCACGAGCTGCCCCGAAGTAAAGAACGGGCTCCGCAACCTGGGCTTCAGCGCGCCTTACCTGTAAAACCAAACACATGAAACCGATCCGACTGCTCCTCTTCGTCTTCCTGCTGGCCGTTGCTGCGCCCGCTTCGTCGCAAACACTATCGGACGCTGCCTTGCTCGACACCGTGCAAAAGGCCACACTGCGCTACTTCACCGACTTCGCCCACCCCGTAAGCGGCATGGCGCGCGAGCGGAGCAACAACAGCTTTGGTTACGGCAACGAAGTGGTCACCACCGGCGGTACCGGCTTTGGCGTGATGGCGCTCATCGCGGGCGTGGACCGCGGCTTTATCGGTCGCGATACCACGGCGCGCCTCCTGCTGAAGATGGTCAACTTCCTGCTCAAGGCCGATGCGTACCACGGCGTGTTCGCGCACTGGCTCAACGGCTCTACGGGGCGCACCATACCGTTCAGCCGCAAAGACGATGGCGCCGACCTCGTTGAGTCGGCCTACCTCTTCCAGGGGCTGCTCTGTGCGCGCCAGTATTTCAATGGTGACAACAACGTGGAGCGCGAACTGCGCAACCGCATCAACTGGCTGTGGAGCGACGTGGAGTGGAACTGGTTCACCAAGGGCGGCGAAGACGTGCTGTACTGGCACTGGAGTCCCAACAACGGTTGGGCGATGAACTTCCCGATCCGCGGCTTCAACGAGTGCCTTATTGTATATATACTGGCCGCCTCTGCCGATCGGTATCCCGTGCCGGCATCGGTGTACCACCGCGGCTGGGCGCAAAGCAATTTCTTCAAAAACGGAAGGACCTTCCTCGGCACGGTGCTGCCCCTCGGGTTCGACTGGGGCGGCCCGCTGTTCTTCAGCCAGTATTCCTTTCTCGGGCTCGACCCGCACGGGCTGAAGGACGATTATGCCGACTACTGGCAGCAGAACACGGCCCATACAAAGATCAACCACCATTACTGCGTGCAGAACCCGAAGAAGTACAAAGGCTACGGCGAGAACTGCTGGGGCCTGACGGCATCCGACTCCTGGGTGGGCTATGCCGCGCACTCGCCGACGGAGGACCTGGGCGTGATCACGCCCACGGCGGCACTGTCGGCCTTTCCTTATTCGCCGGCCGAGTCGATGAAGGCACTCCGGTATTTCTACGGTCCGCAGAAAGCGAAGCTGTGGGGGCCCTACGGTTTTCGCGACGCCTTCAGCGAAAGCAAAGACTGGTATGCCGAGTCCTACCTGGCCATCGACCAGGGACCGATCGTGGCGATGATCGAGAACTACCGCAGCGGCCTGCTGTGGAAGTTGTTTATGAGCTGCCCGGAGGTCCAGGGCGGATTGCGCAAGCTGAATTTTAAAAGCCCTTACCTCAAATGAAACGGCATACCGCACTATTGTGCTGCCTCCTGTGCGTTGGCGTTTACTATGCCGGCGCGCAGCGCACCTATTGCAACCCGGTAAACCTCGATTACGGCTACACCCCCATCCCGGCCTTTGCCGAATGGGGACGGCACCGCGCCACCGCCGACCCCGTGATCGTGATATATAAGAACGACTACTACCTGTTTTCCACCAACCAATGGGGCTACTGGTGGAGCCCCGACCTCTCGCACTGGAACTACGTGTCGCGCCGCTTCCTGCGTCCCTGGAATACCGGTACCTACGACGAGCTCTGCGCGCCGGCCGTGGGCGTGCTGGGCGATACGATGATCGTGTTCGGTTCGACCTACACAAAGAATTTCAGCATCTGGATGAGCACCGATCCGAAGGGGAATGACTGGAAGCCGCTCGTCGACTCCTTCGAGATCGGCGGCTGGGACCCGGCTTTCTTCACCGATGATCCCGGCAAGCTGTATCAATACAACGGCTCTTCGAACCGATACCCGCTTTACGGCATCGAGCTGGACCGGAAGACGCTGCGGCCCATTGGCACACGGCAGGAAATGTACCTGCTGGAGCCCTGGCGCTACGGTTGGCAGCGCTTCGGCGAATACCTGGATGATACGTTCCTGGATCCCTTCATCGAGGGCGCGTGGATGACCAAACACGGCGGAAAATATTACCTGCAATACGGCGCGCCCGGTACCGAGTTCAGCGGCTATGCCGACGGTGTGGTGGTCGGTGACGGTCCGCTCGGGCCCTTCACGCCGCAGTCCGACCCGCTGTCGTGGAAAGCCGGCGGCTTTGCACGCGGTGCCGGCCATGGCGCCACCTTCCAGGACCGCTGGGGCAATTACTGGCACGTATCAACCATCGGCATTTCGGTAAAGAACAACTTCGAGCGCCGCCTCGGCCTCTGGCCGGCGGGCTTCGACAGCAGCGGCGTCATGTATTGCAACACTGCCTTCGGCGACTACCCGCACTACCTGCCCGGGGCGGCGCGCGCGGACGGCTACTCGCCCAATGGGGACGGCGGCTTCACGGGCTGGATGCTGCTCAACTACAACAAGCCGGTGCAAGTGTCGAGCACGCTGGGTGGCTACGCTGCCAACAACGCAGTGGATGAGTCGATCAAGACCTATTGGAGCGCCGTGTCGGGCGGCCCGGGCGAATGGCTGCAAAGCGACCTCGGCGCGGTTTCCACGGTGCAGGCGGTGCAGATCAACTACGCCGACCAGGATGCGGAGTTTCTCGGCAAGAGCAGCGGTGTATTTCACCAATATGTATTGAAGGCTTCCACCGACGGAAAGCGCTGGACCGTTATCGCCGACAAGCGCCACAACCGCAGCGACGTGCCCCACGACTACGTGGAGCTCGCCACGCCGGTGCAGGCGCGCTACATCCGCCTGGAAAATAGCCACATGCCCACGGGCAAGTTCGCCATCAGCGGCCTCCGCGTTTTCGGCAAAGGCAACGTGACGCCGCCACCGCCTCCGAAGGCCTTCTTCGTGCTGCGCACCGAAAAAGACAAGCGCAGTGCCTGGATCAAATGGTCGCCGGTAGACGGGGCTACGGGCTACAACATCTACATGGGCACATCGCCCGACAAGTTGTACAGCAACATCCTGTTGTATGGCGTGAACGAATATTACTTCAAAGGGATGGACCGCGAGCGGGCCTATTACTTCCGCATCGAGGCGTTTAATGAAGGTGGAGTGGGAGCGAAGTCGGAGCCCGTGCGTTCCGACTAGCCCCGGCACTACATCAATACTACGTCAACCCCGTTTTTCCGCACGACGCGGTTCGGGTTTGCAGCGGTCCTGACTTTCCTTTGTGTCCTTATAAAACCAAGAAATACAGCTTTTATGATACTGTTGAAAAAAGCCACCCTAGCCTTCCTGTTGCTCTTCGCCGTAAGCGGCCTCTTTGCGCAGAACGGATCTTCCGGCATGACCGTGTACGTGGGCTACCTGATGAAGCGGATGACGCTGGAGGAAAAGATCGGGCAGCTGAACCTGCTGACCCCCGGTGGTGGCGTAGCCACGGGGGCCGTGGTGAGCTCGGATGTGGAGAGCAAGATCCGTCGCGGGCAGGTGGGCGGATTGTTCGGCGTGATCGGTGTAGATAAGATCCGGCAGGCGCAGACCCTCGCCGTTACGGGCAGCCGGCTCAAGATCCCGCTCCTCTTCGGGTCCGACATCATTCATGGCTACAAGACCACCTGGCCGATACCGCTGGCGCTGTCGTGCAGCTGGGATACGGCGCTGGTGGAGGAAAGCGCGCGCATGGCGGCCGATGAGGCCACCGCCGACGGCCTTAGCTGGGCCTTCTCGCCCATGGTCGACATTGCCCGCGACCCGCGCTGGGGCCGAGTAGCCGAAGGCGCCGGCGAAGACCCCTTCCTGGGCAGCCAGCTGTCGGCCGCGATGGTGCGCGGCTACCAGGGCAAAGACCTCTCGGCCGACAACACGCTGATGGCCTGCGTGAAGCACTTCGCGTTGTACGGCGCTGCCGAAGGCGGCCGCGACTACAACACCACCGACATGAGCCGCGTCAAAATGTACGAGTACTACCTGCCGCCGTACAAGGCCGCCGTCGACGCCGGTGTGGGCAGCGTGATGAGCTCTTTCAACGAGATCGACGGAATCCCCGCCACGGCCAACCGCTGGCTGATGACCGACCTGCTGCGCCGCCAGTGGGGCTTTAAAGGATTTGTGGTGACCGACTATACCGCCATCAACGAGATGATCGAGCACGGCATGGGCGACCTGCAGGAAGTGTCGCGCCTCGCCCTCAAAGCGGGCATCGATATGGATATGGTGGGCGAAGGCTTTCTGACCACGCTGCAAAAATCGCTGAAGGAAGGCAAGGTGACGCTGGCCGACATCGACGCGGCCTGCCGCCGGGTGCTCGAAGCGAAATACAAGCTCGGGCTTTTTGAAGACCCTTTCCGCTATTGCAATGCGGACCGCGCCCGGCGCACCGTGCAGAATGCCGCCATGCGCGCCGCCGCGCGCCGCTATGCCGCGCGCTCGGCGGTGCTCCTGAAAAACGACCGCAACCTGTTGCCGCTGCAAGCCCGCGGCACCATCGCGCTCATCGGGCCGCTGGCCAACAACCGCAGCAACATGCTCGGCACCTGGGCGGTGAGCGGCGATGCGCAAACCTCTGTGCCCATCTACGAGGCCCTGCGCCGCGAGAGCGGGGTGAACGTGCTGTACGCGAAGGGCGCCAATATCACCGACGACACGGCGCTGGCCAAGCGCGCCAACGTATTCGGCGAGCGCGTGGATAGGGGGCCGGGTACTTCGAAGCAACTGCTCGACTCGGCCCTCGCCGTGGCACAGGCCGCCGACGTGATCGTAGCCGTGCTGGGTGAGGCTTCTGAATTTACCGGCGAAGCAGCAAGCCGCTCTGACATCGGGCTGCCCGCGTCGCAACAGGCGTTGCTGACCGCGCTGAAGGCTACCGGCAAACCGATCGTTGTGGTGTTGATGAGCGGCCGCCCGCTGACGATCGAAAACGAAGCCCGCCAGGCGGATGCGCTGTTGCAGTATTGGTTTCCCGGGCACGAAGCGGGCAACGCGCTCGCCGACCTGCTCTTCGGCCGCTACAACCCGTCGGGCCGCCTCAGCATGAGCTGGCCGCGCAACGTGGGGCAGATCCCCGTTTACTACAACCACAAGAATACCGGCCGCCCGCAACCCGCCGGCGAAGGACAGAAGTTTCGCTCCAACTACCTCGATGTGTCGAATGACCCGCTGTTCGCGTTTGGCTACGGATTGAGCTACACGCAGTTCACCTACGGTCCGCTGACGCTCGACAAAACGCACCTGCGCCGCGGCGAAACGCTGATGGCCTCCGTCACCGTTACCAACAGCGGCGCCTATGACGGCGAAGAGGTGGTGCAACTGTACATCGCCGATCCCGTGGCATCGGTGACGCAGCCGGTGCGCAAGCTCAAGGCCTTCCGGAAAGTGAACCTGCGCAAGGGCGAGCGCCGCACGATCCGCTTCCCGGTGACGGTGAACGAGCTGAGTTTTTACAACAGCGCGCTGCAATGGGTAGCCGAGCCCGGCGAGTTCCGGGTGCAGGTGGGCCCTTCGTCGGACCGCACCCAGTCGGTGTCGTTCGTACTGGACAAGTAAGATTATCGCTTTCTTAGCAGGGCTGCCGCCGGAAAGGAATTATGTTTGCCGGAACATGAACCGCTTTTCTTTTCCGGCGGCCGCTTTTTTGCTGCTGATCCTGGCGCAGCTGGGAAACTCCTGCGCCAACATCGTTCCGCCTGCCGGTGGCCCGCGCGACAGCCTGCCGCCGCGCCTCGTGCGCTCTTCTCCGCCCGACTCCACGACCAACTTCCGCGGCAAGACCATCGAGCTTACCTTCGACGAATACATCACGCTGCAGGAAACGCGGACCAACCTGACCGTGTCGCCGATGTACGAGATCCAGCCCGAGATCTCCACCCGCCTCCGCACGCTGACCATCCGTCTCAAAGACACGCTGGAGCCCAATACCACCTACACCTTTAACTTCGGCAGCGCCATCCGCGATTTCAATGAAGGCAATATTCTGCGCGACTTCGACTATACCTTTTCCACCGGCCCCGCGCTCGACTCGCTGTCGCTGGACGGCATCGTCACCCTTGCCGAGACCGGCGGCACCGACAGCACGCTGCTGGTGGAACTGTACCGCAACCTCCAGGACAGCGCCGTGGTAACGCAGGGTCCGCGCTACATCACGCACCCCGATGCCGAGGGGCGCTTCCGCTTCCGCAACCTGCCGGCGGGCACCTTTGCCGTGTATGTGCTTGAAGACAAGAACAACCGCCGCTACCTGGCCAAGAACCAGCTGTTCGGCTTCCTGGATTCTTCGGTGACGACGGGCCGCGGGAATACGCCGCTGCAGCTCTATGCCTACCGCGAAACGCCCGCTGTCACCAATGGCGCTTCACCCTCGGGCACACCCCGTTCGACGCCGCAGGCCGCTACCGACCGTCGCCTCAAATACACCACCGCACCCGGCACGCAGGACCTGCAGAGCGACTTCCGCATCACCTTCGACAACAAAGTGAAAACTTTCGACAGCAGCAAGGTGCGCCTCTACCGCGACAGCGCGACCGCGGTGCCCGCCAGCCTGCGCCTCGACAGCACGCGCCGGGTACTGAGCCTGCGCAGCGCCTGGACGGAGGGCGCCAGCTACCAGCTGATCCTCGAAAAAGACTTCGCCACCGATACCACCGGCCGCAGCCAGCTGCGCAACGACACGGTCTTATTCAGCGCGAAACGAACTACAGACTACGGCAAGCTGCTGTTGCGCTTCCGCGGTGCCGTTCCCTCCAGCAACCCCGTGCTGCAATTCGTGCAGGGCGACAAGGTCGTGTTCTCGGCGCCCGTGGGCAGCGGCACCCTCAGCCGCGACCTCTTCCCGCCGGGCGACTACGACCTGCGCCTGCTTTTCGACCGCAACGGTAACGGTATTTGGGACGCGGGCCGTTTCTTTGGCGGAAAGCGCCAGCCCGAAATCGTGCTGCCGGTAGAGCGCAAGCTTACCGTGAAGCCCGATCTCGACAACGAGATCGAGATCGAGCTGCCCCAGCCGCCGGGCCGATAACGAGTCATAAAAAAGCCCCCGCCTCAAGGCGGGGGCTTTTTTATGCGGGATGCCCGGTCAGAAGCAGAAGCCTGCATAGAGCAGCGCGCCGGAGAGAAAGCGGTTCTGCGTGGGAAAGCGGTAATCGGCCGCAACGAAAACAGGGCCGAAACGGAGGCCGCCGCCGATCTGCGGCACCATGCCCCGGTATTCCTGGAACTGCGGGATGTTGGTGTAATCCACCTTGGAATATTCGAAGGCAACGCCGGGGCCGAGGTACGCCTTCAGCCGTCCGAAGTGATGCTGGTAATGGACGGAAACGCCACTGCGGAACGTCTTGACATTCCTGGCTTCGTAAGTGATCGTCGCGGTAGGAAGCTTTACATCGCCGCTGTAGCTGAACGACGAGTAGGAAAAGGCGAGGCGCAGGAAGAAGTGTTGCAGGCGGTTCTTTTCACTCAGTTCAAGTCCGGCAATATAAAGCGGGTCGGCGGTCGATTTCTCGGGCGGTGTTTGCGCCATCGATGGCGTTGACTTAAGCTGAACGAAGTTGGTCACGATGCCGGCGGCGGCGAACACCTGAAGGCGAATGCCACGCGTCCGCTGGAGGCGCTCGCTCCGGCTCAGGGATTGTTCCGCATTGAGTTTGGGGAAGAGTAACAGGAGGCTTTCCGAATTGTACTCGGCATTGCGCACCGCTTCCGCCAGCGCGCTTTCTTTGTCGGGTACGTATAAATACAGGGTGTTGCGAAAGCCCCGGCGCGTATCGATAGTGCGTGTGCCGGGAATGTAGCCGACCCGGTATTGCAGCTCCGTAAAGGTGCCGCTGCTGTCGCGGATAAAGAAGTGTGTTTTGGAGGCTTCCTGCAATTCGTACAGGGAGACCAGGTGGCCTTCATACAGGCGGCGGAGGAATACCCGGCGGAGGTTGCTCCGGTTTTCGGTAATGTCCACCAGGTAGGCCATGTCTACCGGGGCATCGTCCACTTCCAGTTCCTGCACGGCATAGAGGTCGCCGTCGGCCACGGCAAAGCCGTTGAGCTGCCGGGCACCGTACTCGGAAAGGGGGTCTTGCGCGGAGGGGCGGAAGGCGATGGAAGCGGGCGTCAGGCTCCACTTGCGGTCGTCGATCTCGCCGCGGAGGGTGTCACCATCGCGGTTGACGACGTAGCCGGGGCGCCAGTTGCGCTGTGCGGATGCGAATAGGGTCAGGACAAGGAACAGCGCCCCGAACAGGGCGCGGGAAAGGTAGCTCATGCAGTCAGTTTTGAGGCGGCGAAAGTAGGCCTTCCAACGTGCTTTTGTAACCATTTTTTAGCACCGTCATCCCCCTGAATCCGGGCGTAAAAAGGTAAATTTGTAACCTTATGCAATTCTCCTCGGCGCTCCTGGAAAATACCGTCAACGAATTCGCCAAACTGCCCGGCATCGGCCGGAAAACAGCCCTCCGCCTCGTGCTGCACCTGCTCAAGCAGGAGCCCGGGGAAGTGCAGCAGTTCAGCGAGGTGCTGAGCCGTATGCGCAGCGAGATCAAGTTCTGCAACCGCTGTCACAACGTGGCAGACGCCGACATCTGCTCCATCTGCGCCAACTCCCTGCGCAAGCAGGACGTCATCTGCGTGGTGGAGAATATCCGCGACGTCATCGCCCTCGAAAGCACGCAGCAGTTCAGCGGCACCTACCACGTGCTCGGCGGCGTCATCTCCCCGCTCGACGGCATCGGACCGGGCCAGCTCCATATCGACACGCTGCTGCACCGCATCGGCAAGGAAGAGACCGCCGAGGTCATCTTCGCCCTCAGCCCCAGCATCCAGGGCGACACCACTATCTACTACATCCAGAAGAAGCTCCCTTCCGCGGTTCGCATCACCACCATCGCCCGCGGCATCGCCTTCGGCGGCGAGCTCGAGTACGCCGACGAGATGACCCTCGCCCGCTCGCTCCAGAACCGTTTGCCGATCGAAAGCTACGTCTCGCAAGCGGGGCGCTGACGCGCATTGACTATTGAATAATGCTTATTGGATATTGAATAACGAAGGAGCAACCATCCGATATTCAATAGTTATTATTCAATAGCCATTATTCGATGGCGGCCTCCGCCTTATCTTTGCACCCACAGCGGATTTGTTTATTGTTCGGCTCTACAGAACTAATAAACGCGGGAAAGCTCCTTTCTTCGATTTTCCATCGTTTTTTTAATTGTATTGCTTGCTGTAAACCTTCCGCGGTTTAAACGGAACCTCTATGTCAGCAATACACGACGCGCTCCGCGAGCGCATCCTGATCATCGACGGGGCCATGGGCACCATGATCCAGCGGCACGGGCTCGGCGAAGCCGACTACCGCGGCGAACGCTTCAAGGACTGGCCTTCGGACCTGAAAGGCAACAACGACCTGCTTTGCCTCACGCAGCCCGGCATCGTCAAAGGCATCCACCGCGAATACCTCGAAGCCGGCGCGGATATCATTGAAACGAACACCTTCAATGCGCAGCGCGTGTCGCTCGCTGATTACGGCATGGAGTCGCTGGCCTACGAACTCAACGTCGCTGCGGCGCGCCTGGCGAAAGAAGCCGTTACGGAGTATGCCGCCGCGCATCCCGACGCGGTCAATGCCCACGCCTATGTGGCCGGTGCGATCGGTCCGATGAACAAAACCCTGTCCCTTTCCCCCGACGTCAACAACCCCGGTTACCGCGCGCTCTCTTTCGACGAAGCGGCGGCTGCTTATTACGAGCAGGTGAAAGGCTTGGTTGACGGTGGCGCCGACCTGCTGCTGGTGGAGACGATCTTCGATACGCTCAATGCGAAGGCCGCCATCTTCGCCATCCGGCAATACTTCCGCGAAAGCGGGCGCGAGCCGCTGCCCATCATGATCTCGGGCACCATCACCGACGCCTCGGGCCGCACGCTCAGCGGGCAAACGCTGGAGGCCTTCTACACGTCGGTGCGCCATGCCCGTCCCCTGAGCATCGGGCTCAACTGCGCGCTCGGCGCGAAGGAAATGCGCCCGCACGTGGAAGAACTCAGTACCCTTGCTGAATGCTATACGTCGGCTTACCCGAATGCCGGCCTGCCCAACGCGATGGGCGAGTACGACGAGCAGCCCGAAGACACGGCGCACTTCATCGAGGATTGGGCCAAGGAAGGCTTCGTCAACATCGTGGGTGGCTGCTGCGGCACCACGCCCGATCATATCCGCCACATTGCGCAGCAGGTGCGCCACCTGGCCCCCCGACCTTTACCTACCGTAGAAAAAGAATTGACCCCGTGAGCGAAACGATCATACATCCCTACCTGCGCCTGGCCGGCCTTGAGCCGCTGGTGCTGCGTCCCGAAAGCAACTTCATCAACGTCGGTGAGCGCACCAACGTTACCGGCTCCAAGAAATTTGCGCGCCTGATCCGTGAGAACAAGTACGAAGAAGCCCTGTCCGTAGCCCGCCAGCAGGTGGAAAGCGGCGCCCAGGTGATCGACATCAACATGGACGATGCGCTGCTCGACGGCGTGCAGGCCATGACCACCTTTCTCCACCTGCTGCAGGCGGAGCCCGACATCGCGCGCGTGCCGGTGATGATCGACTCTTCGAAGTTCGCCATCATTGAAGCCGGCCTCAAATGCGTGCAGGGCAAGTGTATCGTCAACTCCATCTCGCTGAAAGAAGGCGAAGCGGAGTTCATCCGCCAGGCGCATATCTGCCTCGACTACGGCGCATCCGTAGTGGTGATGGCCTTCGACGAGGCCGGGCAGGCCGACACGCTGCAGCGACGCGTAGACATCTGCTCACGCGCCTACCGTATTCTTACGGAAGGAGTAGGCTTCGAGCCGCAGGACATCATTTTCGATCCCAACATTTTCGCCGTTGCTACCGGCATCGAAGAACACAACAACTACGCGGTGGACTTTATCGAAGCCACGCGTCTCATCAAGCAGCGCTTCCCCCTGGCCAAGATCAGCGGCGGCGTGAGTAACGTTTCCTTTTCTTTTCGTGGCAACGACCCGGTGCGCGAAGCCATTCACGCGGTCTTTCTTTACCACGCCATCAAGGCAGGTATGGATATGGGCATCGTCAATGCCGGCCAGCTGGTGGTGTATGACGAGATCGAGCCGCAGCTGCGCGCGCTCTGCGAAGACGTGATCCTCAACCGCCGCCCCGATTCCACGGAGCGCCTCGTTTCTTTTGCCGAAACCGTAAAAGCCAAAGGCAAGGAAGCCGTAAAGGATGAAGCCTGGCGCCAGGCTTCGGTGGAAGAGCGCCTGAAGCATGCCCTCGTGAACGGCATTACCGACCATATTGACGCCGACACCGAAGAAGCGCGTCGGAAATACCCGAAGCCCCTCGATGTGATCGAAGGCCCGCTGATGGCGGGTATGGACGTGGTGGGCGACCTGTTCGGTTCGGGCAAGATGTTCCTGCCACAGGTGGTGAAGAGCGCCCGCGTGATGAAGAAGGCCGTAGCGGTGCTGACGCCGTTTATTGAAAAAGAAAAAGAAGAGCGCGCGGCCCGCGGCGAGATCGCCCCGGCGGGCGCTGCTAAGATATTGATGGCCACCGTCAAGGGCGACGTGCACGACATCGGCAAGAACATCGTGGGCGTCGTGCTCGGCTGCAACGGCTACGAGGTGCTCGACCTCGGTGTGATGGTGCCGGCCGACAAGATCCTCGACACGGCGGTGAAAGAAAACGTAGACGTCATCGGGCTGTCGGGCCTCATCACGCCCTCGCTCGACGAGATGGTACACATCGCCCGCGAAATGAAGCGGCGCAACATGAAGCAGCCCCTGCTGATTGGTGGCGCCACTACTTCGCGCACGCACACGGCGGTGAAGATTGCGCCCGAATACGCCGGCGGCGTGCTCCACGTGCTTGATGCTTCGCGCAGCGTTACTGCGGTAACGAGCCTGCTCAACAAGGAGCAGAACGCTGCCTTCCTGCGCGACGTGCGCGCCGAGTACGATGCCCTGCGCGACCAGTTCCTGGGCCGCCAGCGCCAGAAGGTGCTCATTCCCTACGAGGAAGCCGTCGTGACCAAGGAGCGCTTCGACTGGCGCCGGTATACGCCCGTCAAGCCGAAGGTGGATGGCGTGCAGGTTTTCCGCGCGTTTGACCTGGCTACCATCGCCCGATACATCGATTGGGGTCCCTTTTTCATCGGGTGGGAAATGCCCGGCCGCTTTCCGGAAGTGCTCAGCGATCCCATCTTCGGCACTGAAGCAACGCGCCTGTACAACGACGCGCGAAAGATGGTGGAGACGATCGTGAAGGAACAGTGGTTTACCGCCAATGGCGTCATCGGCTTCTGGCCGGCGCTGTCGAACGGGCGCGATACCATCGTGCTCGAGGCCGGGGGCCAGAAGGTGCACCTGGAGAGCCTTCGTCAGCAAATGAAAAAAGCTATCGGGCAGCCTAGTTATGCGCTTTCCGATTTTATTAAACCCGCAGATACAGAAGAAGGAGTCGATCTAAGTGCCCCCTTCGGGGGACAGGGGGCCGGCACCGACTACATGGGCGCCTTCGCCGTTACGATCGACGGCGCGCGGGGGCATATCGACCGCTATGCCGCCGAGCACGACGAATACAACAAGATACTGGTGCAGATCCTGGCCGACCGCTTTGTGGAGGCGTTCGCCGAATGTCTGCACGAAGCCGTGCGCAAGGAGCACTGGGGTTATGCGTCGGGCGAGCAGCTGTCGAACGATAGCCTGATCCGCGAGGAGTACAGCGGCATTCGCCCCGCGCCGGGCTACCCGGCCTGCCCCGATCATACGGAGAAGCTGAAGCTGTTCCGGCTGCTCAACGTGACGGAGAACATCGGCATTGAGCTTACGGAAAGCCTGGCCATGAACCCGCCGGCATCGGTGTGCGGTTGGTATTTTGCCCACCCGCAAAGTCACTACTTCGGGCTCGGCAAGATCGGCCGCGATCAGCTGGAAGATTACGCGGCGCGCAAAGGGATGTCGATCGATGAAGCCGAGAAGTGGCTGCGGCCCGTGCTGGAGTAAGAGAAAGAACGCGGGTTCCGCAAGCGGAACACGTGGGTTTATTATGATTGTTTATGACCTTGTTCTACGCAGCCAAAATCCGCGCTAATCTTAATCATTATAAAAATCCGCGTTCTTTCTCTTAGACCCGCAGCAGGTTATGGTTCCTGAGCTCCTGCTCCAGTTGCTCCGGCGAGCGGAACCAGATGCACTGGATACCCATAGCCGCGGCGGCATCCACGTTGCGCTTGTTGTCGTCGATGAACAGGGTCGTTGCCGGATCGAGGTCGAAGCGATCGAGGATGAGTTGGTAAAAGGCCGGCGCCGGCTTGCGCATCTTTTCTTCACCGCTCACCACGCGGCCGTGAAACCAATGCAGGAAGTCGTAGCGCTCCAGGGCTACGGGAAAGGTCTCCGAGCTCCAGTTGGTGAGGGCGTAGAGCTGGTAGCGTTCGCTTTCCTTCAGGCGGCGAAACAGTTCCACCGTGGGTTGGATGGGGCCGCCGAGCATTTCCTCCCAGCGCCCGTAAAAGGCTTCGATCGGTTCTTTCCATTCGGGATGCCGCTGCACCAGCAACTCGGTAGCTTCCTGCAGCGGGCGGCCTGCGTCCTGTTCCTCGTTCCAGTCGGAAGTACAGATATGCTCGTAGAAATACTGCTTGTCGTGGGGGCGCCCTTCAAACAGCTTGTCAAACACATAGTCGGGGTTCCAGTCGATGAGCACGCCCCCGAGGTCGAAGATGATATCCTTGATCACAATGGTCGATTGAGCGGCAAAAGTACTCAGAGAACACCGCGCAGCGCCAGGTCGCGGCGCAGGGCTTCGGGGTCGCTGAACAGGATGCCGTCCATGCCGAGGTTCTGGGCGGCCTCTACGTTCACGGCCTTATCGTCGATGAACAGGCAGTGCGCGGCGCTGAGGCCATAACGCTCCAGCAGCCGGAGGTACAGGCGCGGATCAGGCTTGGTAAAGCCTTCGGCACCACTGAGCACAATGCCGTCGAACCATTCAAGGAACGGAAAATCCGAGCGCGACTGGCCGAAAAGCTCGGCGCTCCAGTTCGTGAGGGCATACTGCGGGTAGTTCTTGCGGCGGAGCTCGTCCAGTATTTCTACGGAACCTTCAATAGCGCCCTGGAACATTTCCCTCCAGCGGGCGTAGAAGGCTTCGATGAGGTGCGCCCTGTCCGGGTGCTTTTCCGAAAGCTCCCGCGTCGCTTCGGCGGTGGGCTTGCCTCCGTCTACGCTGTTGTGCCATTCCATTGTGCACACCTGGTCGAGGAACCAGTCGCGCTCCGCCGGGTCCTGGAAGATACGGTCGTATAGGTAGCGCGGGCTCCAGTTCACCAGCACATTGCCGAGGTCCCACACGATCGTCGGGTCAGGCTTCATGCGCAACGGGTATTTGCTGTTTGCCATAGCGGAACTTGAAATACAGCATGATGAGGGAGAACAGCAGCACCATGCTGTTGGTGTAGATGATCGGCACGCTCTTCTTGGCGATGCCGTACACCAGCCAGAGGATGACGCTGATGGTGGCGAAGGTGAACATGAGCAGGGAGATGTCGGCAGCCGATTTCGTGCGCCAGGTTTTGATCACCTGCGGCAGAAAGGTAATCGCTGAAATGGAGCCGGCCACCATGCCGAGGACTTCGATGGGTTCCATGAGTATTATCTAAGTTTTGGGTGTAATGTTTTGGAGCTGGGTGAAGGTACGTGGTTGGCACGACGGGCGATCGCCTATCATTGTTCCGCTGCGCTCGCAATCACGCAGAAGGCGTCGCTTGCGCGACGCCTTCTGCGACTTTTTTTATTTGAAGATCACTTTACCGGCACGAGGCTAATTGCCACACCACCGCCGGCGGCGAGTTTCAGCGTCAGCTTTGTATCGGCAGTCACGCGGCGCTTTTCGATCGTATACGCCGTAGGGTTGTTTTGCCAGTGCGCGTTGTCGGCGTCGCGGTAGATCGTAGCGAGGTAGGTCTTGCCTTTTTCGAGGAAGGAAAAATCGGCTTCGATCGTTCGGGACTGCTCGTTGGTAACGGCGCCGGCAAACCAGCTGGCGGAGCCTTTGGCTTTGCGGGCTACCCAGAGAAATTCGCCCGGCTCAGCGGCGAGGTATTTTGTATCGTCCCAATCTACGGCCACGTCTTTGATGAACTGAAACGCATCCTTATGCTTTTCATAATTCTCCGGCAGGTCGGCGGCCATCTGCAGCGGGCTGTACATCGTTACATAGAGCGCCAGTTGCTTGGCGAGCGTCGTATGCACCTGTTCTTTTTTCTTCGGATCGTAGGCGCTCATTTTGATTTCGAAGATGCCTGGCGTGTAGTCCATCGGGCCGCCTATGAGGCGGGTGAAGGGCAGGATCGTTTCGTGCGCCGGCGGGTTGCCCACGCTCCAGGCGTTGAATTCATTGCCACGCGCGGCTTCGGAGGCGAGCCAGTTGGGATAGGTGCGCTGCAGCCCCGTCGGGCGCGTCGGCTCGTGCATGTCTACCATGATACCGTATTGGCCGGTCTTCTTTGCCACACGCGTGTAGTGGTTTACCATCCATTGCCCGTCGTGGTGCTCGCCACGCGGAATGATGCGGCCCACGTAGCCGGTTTTCACGGCGTCGTAGCCGAAAAGTTTCATAAAGCGGTAAGCCGTATCCATCCAGCGCTCGTAGTTGGTCACCGAGCCGGAGGTTTCATGGTGCATGATGATCTTCACGCTTTTCTTCTTTGCATAGGCATGCAGCTCTTTTACATTGAAGTCGGGGTAGGGCGTTACGAAGTCGAACACGTCCTCTTTCCAGCGGCCGAACCAGTCTTCCCAGCCCGTGTTCCAGCCTTCCACCAGCACGCTCTTGATGCCGTTGCGGGCGGCGAAGTCGATGTAGCGTTTTACGTTGGCCGTGTTGGCGCTGTGCGGCACGCGCGACGACTGCTGCGAGCCCACCTGGCCGCCGGCATAATCCCAGCTGCCTTTCCCTACGTGCATTTCCCACCATACGCCGACGAACTTCTGCGGCTTGATGAAGGCGGTGCTTTTCAGCGCGGGCGGCTCGTTGAGGTTCAGGATCATCTTCGTGGCGGCCAGCACGTCAGTGGCCTTGTCGCTTACGATGACGGTGCGCCAGGGCGTACGTGCCGGCGTTTGCAGGTAGGCACTGTTCCCCACTGCATCGGGCACCAGCTGCGATTGAAGCAGGTGCTGCTGCTTGTCTACGTGGAGGTTCATGGCGGGGTAGTTGATCAGCGCCGCTTCGTGGATGTTGATGTACAGGCCGTCGTCGCTTTTCAGCATGAGGGGCGTTTGCACGAAGTCGGGCCCGATGATGCTGCGGGTGCTGATTTCCGTGTGCTGGTCGCCCACGGTGGCATCCACGGCGCTGAGGCGCGTATGGTTATAGGGATATTCATTGGAGTCGTAGTCGCCGGGGATCCAGAAGGCATTGTGGTCGCCGCTGAGGTGAAACTGGGTGTGCTCCGCCGCGACCACGAAGTGCTGCAGGTTTTTCTGCTCGGGAAATTCGTAGCGGAAGCCGAGGCCTTCGTTGAACAAACGGAACAGGACATTGACGCGTATGTGCGCGTCGCTGCGGTCTTCCAGCTCGAAGCGCAGCTCGTTGTGCTGGTCGCGGATGCGGCTCCATTCGCCCCACACGGGCGTCCAGGTGGCGTCGTGGCTGGTTACTTTCTGGTCTACCAGCCGGAAGGTGGCGAGGTCTACATTGGGTTCTTTGAGCGTGATGCCCAGGGTGCCTGGTTGCAGCACGTCGCGTTGGCCGAACTTCAGCGCATACTGCAGGTGGCCTTCGTTGTCGAGGTGCACCCACAGGCGGAGGCGGTTGTCGGGCGACTGTAGTTCGGTGGACTGGGCGCCGGCTTTCAGGGAGAGGCCGGCGAGCAGCAGGAGCAGGTAGCGTTTCATGTTACTTTTTTTCAAACAGCCACCACAGTCGCCTGCGGGGCCTGATTTTATAATTCGTCTGTATGTATTTGCGGATGTGTTCCATGGCTTCGTCGAGGTCGTCGGTGAGCAGCACGAGGTTCATGTCGGAAGGAGCGATGGTACCGCGTTGCGCCATGTCGTACATCGCCTCCAGCAACTCCCTGTAATACTCCTTTCCGTAAAGCACCACGGGGAAGCCGGTGATGGTCTTCGTTTGGATGAGCGTAAGCGTTTCAAAGAACTCGTCCATGGTACCAAAACCGCCGGGCATGATGATGAAGGCGTAGGAATACTTGATGAGCATCGTCTTGCGGGTGAAGAAAAACTCAAAGGTCATGCTCTTGTGGAGCCACTTGTTCTCCACCTGCTCGAAGGGCAGCTTGATGTTGCAGCCGACGGAGTTGCCGCCGGCTTCGTAGGCGCCGCGGTTGGCGGCTTCCATGATACCGGGGCCGCCGCCGGTCATGGTGGTGAAGCCGATGCCGGCGATGCGGGCGCCGAACTCGCGCGCCTTCTGGTAATATTCATGGTCTTCGCGGAAACGGGCCGAGCCGAATACAGTGATGCAGGGGCCCACGAAGTGCAGGGTGCGGATGGCGCGGACGAGCTCGTAAAACACTTTCCACGCAAAGCGAAGCTCGTAGCTCCTGCTCTTGGGGCCGTCGAGGTATACGTGCTGCTTGGGTGGGATGATGGGGTCCTGCTTGCGGGTCGGCTCTGTTTGTGGATCGGACATGGAAACGATTAGGACCTAAATGTAAGCGGCAATCGGTAAAGGCCGCACCGGACGGGGTCATTGCTTCCCGGGCAAGGGGTGCTCCAGCACGGTATCCCAGCCCGGTGTGGGCCCAACGGGCGAATCGAGCGTGATGGGTTCGGTAGACGGCTTGTTGTGATCGTCGGTGTCGATCACCGGCGCAGCGTCGGCCGGCACCTGCAGCAGCTGGCTGTCCACCGTTGAAGGCGGCTCTTCGTCCTGACGCGACGAACCTCCAACGCAGGAGGCGAGCAATAGGATCCAGGCGAGGTGTTTCATCAGCGGGATTGCAGCAATATTGAAGCCAAGGCTAAGGTTTGGGGGTCAGGCAGGTTTTGAAGGGTTTAGGATCTTTTAGAAAGGTCCAGGGTGATTTTTACTTTAAATGGGCGCGCTGCCTGTTTCATGAACCTATTTAAACCGACTGAACATTTCTAAACCTTCCTGAACTATTCCTTCCCCGTGATCTTCTGCCAGATCTCCGGGATGCGCTTGATCCAAACGAGTTCCTTCATCTTGACCGAAGCTTCCTGCACGGGCGATCCGAAATATTTTTTACCGCCGGCGATGGAAGCGGGCACACCGCTTTGCGCATACACTTCGGTGCCGGCGCCGATGGTCAGCGTTTTGCTCACGCCTACCTGCCCCCAGAGGATCACACCGTCTTCGATGGTGGTGGCGCCGGCAATGCCGACCTGTGCCGCAAAGAGACAATTCTTTCCTACTACCGTGTCGTGACCGATGTGCACGAGGTTGTCCATCTTGGTGCCCGCGCCGATCACGGTGTCGCCGCTCACGCCGCGATCGATGGTGCAGTTGGCGCCGATCTCTACCGCGTCTTCCAGGATCACGCGTCCACAGCTGAGCATCTTTTTATAATGCACCGGCCGGGATGTTTTCTTGTTGTAATAAAATGCATCGGAGCCGATGACCGTGCCCGACTGGATGATGCAGTCGTTGCCGATGATGCAATGGTCGCCGATGAACACGTTGGGATGGATGACGCAGTCGCGGCCGATGCGTACGTTGTTGCCGATGACAGCACCGGGTGCGATGTACGTGCCTTCACCGACCGTTGCCGATTCGCTCACGGCGGTGCGCAGCGGAACGAAGGGGCGATAGTGCCGCACGATCGTCTGGTACGCTTCGAACGGTTCGGCCGTCAGCAGCAAAGCCTTGCCGGGCGGCACTTCCGTGGGTTGGTTGATGATGATGAACGTTGCCGCCGACTCGATGCATTTGCGGTAGTACTTGGGATGATCCACGAAAACGAGGTCGCCTGCTTCCACCTTGTGGATCTCGTTGATGCCGGTGGCGAATCCTTCTTTGTTACCGATGATCTCGGCGCCGATGAGGCTTGCGATATCGGTGAGTGCAACTGGTTGATCGAAGCGCATAATTGATTTGAAGAATGAAAAACAAAGGTAGGGTGTAGCTTTCGGCTGCGCGGATGCGATTGCGTTATCGTCGTTCTACTACAACGACAAAAAAATGTGAATAAAATTGTGCATATTTTTTTTCTATTAGCGGAAAAACTTTTTAATATTGTGGTAGGAAATTTTATTTCCTGACTTACTAACCCAACCCAATATTAGTCCCGGCGATCTCGTCGGGACTTTTTATTTCTACCTTTACCTCTATAAACAATTTGGTGCATGCTGAAATCAATGACAGGCTTCGGAAGAGCGGAGCGGGCCGTGGGCGACAAGACCTTCCTGATCGATATCAAATCGCTCAATGGAAAGCAATTCGAATTGCAACTGAAGATGCCGGCCTTCCTCAAGCCGTTTGAGTTCAACATCCGCAAGGTTCTTTCCGAAGGACTCGTGCGCGGCACGGTAGACTGCGGCATCAGCCTCAAGGAAACCGGGAGCGCAAAGCCCATCACCATCAACACCGACCTCGTCAAAGCGTACCACCAGTCGCTGCGTACACTGGCCGATGAGTTGCACCTCGAAACCGGCGACCTGCTGGCCACCATCATCAAGCTGCCCGAAGTGATCACGCCTTCGAGCGAAACGCTTACCGATGCCGAGTGGCAGCAATTCGAGGCAGCGCTGCAGGCCGCCATCGAAGACCTCAACCGCCACCGCACCGATGAAGGCCGCTCCCTGCGCCAGGACCTGGAGTTGCGCATCCGCAACATCGCCGCGCAGCAGGAGCAGGTGGCCAGCCTCGAGCCGCTGCGCCAGCAAAAGATCCGCGAAGGCATTACCCGCCTGCTGGAAGAACACGTAGGCAAAGAGAACTACGACGCCAACCGCCTCGAGCAGGAGCTGATCTACTACATCGAGAAGATCGACATCAGCGAAGAGCAGGTGCGACTCAACAACCACCTCGAATATTTTACCCAGGTGCTCAACGAGGAAGATTCCAACAAGGGCAAGAAGCTTTCCTTCATCCTCCAGGAGATCGGCCGCGAGATCAACACTACCGGCTCCAAGGCCTACGACCACACCATCCAGAAGTGCGTGGTGCAGATGAAAGACGAACTCGAAAAAGCGAAGGAGCAGGTATTGAATGTATTGTAGGATATCGGATGTCTGATCTCGGATGTCTGATGTAAGTAAGGATTCACAGAGCTTATTATGACTAAATTTTTCACGATCGTTTTTTTGTCCCTGATGGCGCTCGCCGGCTGCGACAGCATCGACCTGTACGAACAGACGGTGTCCATCAAGGGGCAGGCCTGGAAGAGCAGCACGAAGCCTTCGTTCCGCTTTGCCATTAAAGACACGACGGCTTCCTACAATATTTATGTGCTGCTGCGCCATTCGGCCCGCTACCACTACAACAACATCTGGGTGGGGCTCGCTACGCTGGCTCCCGACGGGCAAGCCACGCGCGTGCAGTACGAACTGCCGCTGGCCAACCCCGAGAAGGGCTGGCTCGGCAGCGGCATGGACGACATCTACGAGCACCGCATTGCGCTGACACCGCTGGACCAGGACTTCCGTTTTCACAAAGCGGGCACGTACACCTTCTCCATCGAGCAGCTGATGCGCGAGGATCCGCTGGAGCAGGTGCTGAACGTAGGCCTGCGGATCGAGAAAAAGCAACGCTGATATGGCCGCCGCTAACAGACCTCAGACCCGCCTGGTGACCATCGTATTCTGGGTGCTCCTGTTTTACATCATCGCGGCGCTGGTATGGTGGCTGCTGTCGCTGGAGCGGCAGAACAAGGAGATCTACGACCTCAAGATCTGGGCTTCGGCGCCGCTGATCGGCGAGTCGGAGCAGGGCGCCGCCGTAGGCCGCGCGCTCCAGGCACAGTATGAGCGCAATACCCGCAAGTATGTGTATGAAGGCGTTACGTTCCTCGCGCTGATCCTCTTCGGCGCGGCGTATATCTACCGGCTCGTGCGCCGGCAGTTCCAGGTGCAGCGGCAGCAACAGAATTTCGTGATGGCCATCACCCACGAGCTGAAAACACCGCTGTCGGTGGCGCGCCTCAACCTCGAAACACTCCAGCGGCGCCAGCTGCCCGAAGACACACAACGCCGCCTGCTGCAGGCATCACTCGAAGAAACGATGCGCCTCGACACCCTCATCAACAACGTGCTTCTCAGCTCGCAGCTCGACGATGCCGCCTATCATCCCACGCGCGAAGACGTGGATCTTTCCGGCATTGTGCGCAGTGTGCTCGACGAGGTGCGCCGCCGCAACCCAGAGCGCTGCGTCAACTCCACGGTGCCTGAAGGCGTTACCGTTACCGGGGACCCGCTGTTGCTCCGCCTGCTGGTGAGCAACCTGCTGGAAAATGCCGCCAAGTATGCGCGGGATGCCTGCTTCTCCTGCAGCCTCGGCACCGATCGGGGGCAGGTGGTCTTCCAGGTGTCCGACGAAGGCCCCGGCATCCCCGACGCTGAAAAGAAGCGGGTGTTTGAAAAGTTTTACCGGGTTGGCAACGAGCAGACGCGCCGCGCCAAAGGCACCGGCCTGGGGCTGTACATTTGCAGCCGCATTGCCCGCGCGCACGATGCCGGCATTACCCTCAGCGACAATGAGCCGCAGGGGGCTACCTTTACGGTACGGTTTAAAAAACCCTGAGCGTACATATGAGCACCCCTGCCAAACCTTCTATCCTGGTGGTGGAAGACGAAGAAAACCTGCACGAGACGCTCCGGCTCAACCTGGAGCTGGAAGGCTACGAAGTCACTTCGGCCTACGACGGCATCGCCGCCCTGAAGGCCGTGCAGGAGGAGTATTTCGATCTCATCATCATGGACATCATGATCCCCGAGGTGGACGGTTTTGCCGTGACGCAGAACATCCGCCTCAGCAACGACGAAGTGCCCATCCTCATCCTCAGCGCCCGCAACAGCAGCGAAGACCGTGTGAAAGGCCTCAAGCGCGGCGCCGACGACTACCTCACCAAACCGTTCAACCTCGAGGAGCTGGTGCTGCGCGTACGCAAACTGATCAGCAAAAGCCAGCGCATCAAGGAAAAGACCACCGTGGGCGACACCTACAGCTTCGGCGGCCACACGGTCAACTTTAAAGCGCAGGAGGCCGTCACCAGCGGCGGTGCCCGCATCGAGCTCAGTAAAAAAGAGACGATGCTGCTGAAGCTGCTCATCGAAAACAAGAACGAAGTGGTCCCGCGCGAAAAAATCCTGCAGTCGGTGTGGGGTTACAACGTTTACCCGACCACCCGCACCATCGACAACTTTATCCTGAACTTCCGCAAGTATTTTGAAGAAGATTCCCGCAACCCGAAGTATTTCCACTCAGTAAGAGGCGTCGGGTATAAATACGCGGAAGCCCCCTTAAACCTCCCCGAAGGGGAGGCTTATTAAAAGCCCGGATCGCAAAGCGATCCGGGCTTTTCCTTAATGAAGCAATGATTAAAAGTAGGCTTGTCGTCGTAAGGAACCTTCGACCTAATTGCCCCCTTCGGGGGACAGGGGGCTACAGGTCCCCTAGCTGCGGCCGCACGACGATCTCCTCCACCGTCGCTGCATACGAGAGCTGGCTCGCGGTGTAAATCAGCTGCGCAATGTCTTCGGGCTTCATGATGCGGTCTTCGGAAACACCGGAGCCGTTCCAGGAATCGGTGTACACCGCGCCGGGCAGCACCGACGTGACTTTGATGCCGTGGGGCTTGAGTTCCTCGCGCAGGTTGCGGTTGAACCCGAGCAGGGCGAACTTGGAAATGCTGTAGGCGCCGCCATTGGGATAAGCCTGCAGCGATGCGATGGAGCAGATGGTAAAGATGTGACCGCTTTTCGCCGCCATCATGTGCGGCAGCACAGCACGTGTAACGTGGTAGGCGCTGAAAAGGTTGGTGCCGAGCATGTGCTCGAGGGCGCCATCGGCTTCCGTAGAAATACCACCCGGTGTAAAGGTGCCGGTGTTGTTGACCAGCACGTCGATGGTGCCCGCGGCGCCAACGGCCCATTCTCCGAAAAGACGCGCGGATGCTTTATCGGAAAGGTCGGCTGCCATCGCTTCCACCCGCACGGCGGGGAAGCGTGTGCGCAGCTCCTCGGCGGTGGCGAGCAGTGTTGACTCGGTTCGGGCATTGAGAAACAGGTGGTGGCCATGCGCGGCGAATTGTTCGGCGATGGCTTTCCCGATGCCGCGGGAAGCCCCGGTGATGACGACGTTCATTCGGTACTTTTGTTGGTTCACGCAAAGCTAATTCATGCCCCAACGCAAATACCGGCACCTGTTCTTCGACCTCGATCATACCCTGTGGGACTTCGACGCCAATGCGCGCGCCACCCTGCAGCAGCTGCACCTCGACCTGAAGCTGCCGGAGCGCGGCATCGCCGACTTCGACGCTTTTTACGATACATACATCGCGCACAACGACAAGCTGTGGGAACGCTACCGCAAAGGCTACATCCGGCAGGAAGAGCTGCGCCTAAAGCGTATGTGGCTGACGCTGCTCGATTTCAAGATCGCCGACGAAGCCCTCAGCCGGCAGCTCAGCGAGTTGTTCCTGCAACTGCTGCCCACGCGCACACTTATCTTCCCCGACACCAAAGAAGTGCTTACCTGCCTGCAGGAAAAAGGTTACGGCATGCACATGATCACCAACGGCTTCGAGCAGATCCAGCACGCGAAGCTCCGCGTGTCGGGCCTTGATACTTTTTTCCAGCATATCGTTACCTCGGAAGGTAGCAACAGCCTTAAGCCCCAGCCGGAGATCTACCACTATGCCCTTGAAAAGGCCGGCGCCACGGCCGCTGACAGTCTGATGATCGGAGACAGCCTCGAGGTAGACATCGCCGGCGCGCGCGGCGTGGGGATGGACGGCGTGCACGTAAACTTCAACGGGGCGGCGCAGGCCTTTGCGCCTACCTACACCGTGACGGCACTGAAGCAGCTGCTGGCGTTTCTCTGAGGCGCGGCGGCCGCCCTGTAGCCGGCTGGCTACATTTAGCGCCCCGAAAGGCCCCGGAAGCCTACACCCCATCCGGCTGGGCTACCTTTATGGGTCTGCGATGAAAGAACGAAACCTGCATATCCTGCATGCGGATGACGATGCTGACGACCGTTGGTTATTTGAAGACGGATTGAGGCAATGCGGCTGCCATACCCTGCTCCAGTTCGACGACGGCGAACCTTTATTGAACTACATCCGCGGGCTCGGTCCGGCCGCGGCGCAAAGCGTTGCGGTCATTTGCGATATGCAGATGCGGCGCATGGGCGGCGTAGAAGTTCTGTGCCGCGTGCGCGAGCTTCCCGGCTGGGAGCAAACACCCGTGATGATCTTCAGCACGTCGTCGTTTTCGGAAGACATCCGCACCTGCCTTGAAAATGGCGCGACGGGATTTTATTCAAAGCCCAATACGCTGCAGGAAAGCGTGCGCATCATCCGCGATATGATCGACACGGTGAATGCCCGCCTGCCGGCCTAAGACAGTATCCGCGCCGGGATCGAAACGCGGATGGTACACCCGTCGCCGGGGCGCGAGTCGATGTCGAGGCTGCCGTCTACCATAGCCACGCGGCTCTTCATGCTGCGCATCCCGAACCCGGGCACCATGTGCGCGGGATCAAATCCCTTCCCGTCATCCTGCACCGTCAGCTGGAGACGCCCGTCCTTGAAATGCAGCCCGATGCGCAGGTGGCGCGCCTCCGAATGCCGGATCACGTTGGTCAGCTGCTCCTGCAGGATACGGAGTACCGTGGTCTTCACCTTTGATTCAATGAACGTTTCAGAAGGAAGGTCGAAAGTTTTCGTTACCTGTATTTCTTTCAGGTCGGTCACGTTGGCAAGCAGCTCTTCGAGCGATGCCGTGAGCATTTTCTCGTCTTGCGTGCTGTGCAAAAGGGTTTGCGACAACTCTTTTACTTCGCCGATCGCTTTGACCACCAGCTCATGCCCGAGCGGCAGAAAGCCGCCGCCGCGCTCCGGGTCGAGCTGCGCTTTCTCCAGATAGAGCCGTGCCGTGTGCAAGATCTGGCCTACGTTGTCGTGAAGCTCCTGGCTGATCTCCATGCGCTCCACTTCCTGGGTAGTGAGTACGGCATTACGGATATGCTCCTGGTTGCGGTCGTCCTGGTGCGCCATCCGCCGGTACAGCAACACCTGCGTGGTCACTTCTTCCACGCCGTGAAGGATGCCGAGCAGGGCGCCGTCCTTGTTGCTGACGGGGAGGTTGTGCACCCGCCAGTAGCGTTCGGTAAATGGGCTGTCGCCGGCGCTCCGGGTGTCGTAGCGGATCAGGGGCAGGTCCTGGCGCGACCGCTCCCGCAACACTGCCTCCAGGGAGGCCTGCAGGCTGCGGGCGCCGGTAACGCCTTCATCGCTGTTTCCTGGAAAAACGGAAAAGAGAGGTTGCCCGATGATGCGGTCGGTCTGGCCCGACACCGCGAGGTAGGCATCGTTGGCGGCCAGGATGCGGAAGTCTGGTCCCGCTTCGATGAAGAGATAGGGGTTGGGAAGAGCAGCGAATATTTCCGGGAAAAAAGTCATGGCTGGATCGGGACGTCAGGCAGAAAAGGCCGCTGGCTCTCCTAAAGTTAGGCTGCTTTTCCGATTGCGCCATGGTCCGGCACCGCCAGCTCGGCCGCAACGTTTTTGGGCAAATTTTTGGAAATCGCGGATCATTATTTGTAGTCCGGGCGCTACAAATCGTTTGGAAAAAAACAGACAGATAAAGTGCTTCAAAACCCATTTATTCGCGCCGTGCAAAAGAACATTCTGCTTGTTGACGATCACGCAGTGATGCGCAACGGCCTGCGGTTACTGCTGGAAGAGCTCGACGTATCGCTGCAGTTTTTTGAAGCTGCCGACGGCGACGCTGCGCTGGAGATCCTGCGCCGCCAGCCCATCGATGTGGTCATCCTCGATATTCATCTCGGCGAGACCGACAGCGTGGCGCTGGTGGAGTTGCTGTCCATCCGCTACCCGCAGGCCTATATCCTGATCTTTTCGATGCTTCCTGAAAAGGTATATGGCCGGCGCTTTCTGCAGGCCGGCGCGCGCAGCTACCTGCCCAAGTCTTCCTCCCTGCTGGAGATCCGGCGTGCTTTTGAGCTGGTGCTCGGGCGCAAAACCTACATGAGCCAGGAAATGATCGAAACGATGGCCGGTCAGCTCGGGCAGCCGGAGACGGGCAGTCCGTTCGATGCGCTGTCGCGCCGCGAGTTCGAGATCGCAACGCTCGTGCTTTCGGGAGAAACGGTCAGCGGGATCGCCCAGAAACTGAACGTCAAGCCCTCGACCGTGGGCACCTACAAGTCCCGCATATTCGAAAAGCTCCGGATCAAAACGCTGTTTCAGCTAAAGGACCTGGCGATGCTCTACAACCTGCCCAGCCCTGCGTGGAACCGCAGGCCGGACGCGGAAGTGAAATCATAAAAAAAGCCCCGGCATCGCCGGGGCTTCAAGCTTTTGGAAGGGCTCAGGGCTTCGCGCAGGTCTTCATCGACTTCTGGCAGCCAGGGCTCATCTTCTGGCAGCAGCTGTGCTGCGCCTTCTTTTTCTTACCCTTGTCGGTGTTCAGTGCCGTGGCGGTTACGGTGCCCACGGCGAAGAGGCCGGCGAGAATGACGAGTGCTGATTTTTTCATATCGGAATGATTAGTCCTTAAAGATAATTCATTTACCATTTGCCCAGGATGGTCACGCCACCCTTTACTTTCTGGTTGATCTTCACGTCGATCTGTGTGCCTAGGGGCAGCAGCAGGTCCACGCGCGAGCCGAACTTGATAAAGCCCATCTCATCGCCCTGCTTCACGTTCATGCCCGGCTTCAGGTAGTTGACGATGCGCTTGGCGAGGGCGCCGGCAATCTGCTTCACCAGCACTTCCTTTCCGTCGAGGTCATACACCACGCTGTGGCGCTCGTTTTCCGTAGAGGATTTCGGGTGCCAGGCCACAAGAAACTTGCCGGGGTGGTACTGGCTGTATTTCACTTCGCCGTCAACAGGGTTGCGGTTTACGTGCACGTTGAGCGGGCTCATGAAGATGGAAAGCTGCAGGCGCTTGCCCGAAAAATATTCGTCGGCCTCCACTTCCTCGATCACCACCACCGTGCCGTCGCAGGGCGCTACGATGAGGTCTTCACCCACCGCATGCGTGCGTGTAGGGATACGGAAAAAGGAAAGGATGAACACCAGCAGGCCGATGGTGCCCAGCATGATGATCCAGCCCAGGGTGGGGTAGGAGGGCGTTACGAAAAACAGCGTGAGCAGGTTGACCGCCGCCACCACGATCACGGAGAGCAGGATGGTGACGAAGCCTTCTTTGTGAATACGCATCAGTAAAGGATTATGGCGGCGAAAGTACGACTTCAACCCGGTTCTTACGGTTCTTCGGGTTCTTGAGGTCGGTATGTCCCGGTTACCGATCAACTAATAGACCACTTGAGCAATCCCCTACAGCGCGAGGGCTACGTACAGCCATACGCAGGGCGCGGCGAAGAGCAGCGAATCGAAGCGGTCGAGGAAGCCGCCGTGGCCGGGCATGAAGGAGCCGCTGTCTTTAACGCCTGCGGTACGCTTGAGCTTGCTTTCAAACAGGTCGCCGATAGTGCCGGTGATGGCGGCAATGGCAGAAATCGCGGCGGCGTGGCGCGTGAGGGCGGGATCCACGGCCCAGGCCAGGGCGCTCATGACGCCTACGGCCAGCAGGGCGCCGCCGGCGGTGCCTTCCCAGGTCTTTTTGGGCGAAATGGGCGACAGCGGCGTTTTGCCGATCAACGAGCCCACGATATAGGCCATCGTGTCGTTGATCCAGATGGAGAAGATGAGCAGCAACACCAGCGAGAGGCGCGTGACGTCGTCCAGCCCCGCGTCGCCGGTGGCTGTTTGCGTATGCAGCCAGTCGAAGCGCAGGTCGCAGAGCAGGAAGAGCGGCAGCGTCAGGTAGAGCCCCCCACCCAGTAGGTCGCCGACGCTGATGCCCGTAGAACTACGGTCGGGGAATTGGCGGCGCAGCCGCAGGAACTCGGCCCAGCCGCCGAAGTGCACGACTGTGAACAGCAGCAGGAAGCCCCACTTGCTGATCAGGAGGCCAGCTGCCATGACGGCCACAAAGAGGATCGCCGTAAGGGCGCGGGTACGGAAGGTTTGCCAGTGAAAGGCCATGGTCAGAAGCTTAAATCGTTATCGGGACGCGGGCCGTGGAGTTCTTCCGCGTAGATGGCGTTGAAATCGGTGCGGCTGCGGCGCTCCATTATTTTGATGAGGAAGACCACCAGCGCGAGGCCCGCAATGCCTGCGGGCAGCAGCACATTGAGCCCGCCGAACACCGATGCGTCGCTCGAAGCCGTTGCGGGGAAAAAATAGGCGATGGTGATGAGCAGCGCATCGTAAAGGAAATGCGCGAGCATGGCGGCCCAAAGCGAGCCGCTGTACCAGTACAGCGCGCCCAGGATGACGCCCAGGAAAAAGCGCGGCAGGAAGCCCATGAACTGCATGTGGAAGAACGAAAACAGGAAGGCCGTGATCAGGATCCCCGACCAGGGACTGCGGGTGCCGCGGATCAGCAGGCGCTGGATGATGCCCCGGAACAGCAGCTCTTCGCCCACACCGGCCGTGACGGCGATGCAGAGGATGTTGAGCAGCAGGTTTTTGATCGTATGGCCCTGGAGCATCATGAGGATCGTGCGGTTGGCCTGCTCCTCCATGGCGCTGACGCCCTGCTGAAAGGGGCTGTGCGCGATCATCCAGCGGTTGAGCACGCCGGTGAGGTCTACAAAAGGCCACGCCGCAAGCAGCGTGACGATCCCGATGACCCAGAATAGCGGGCTGAAAGGCGCGCGCAAGCCGAGGTATTCCCCCGGCCGCTTGTCGCAAAAGCGCGCATAAAGAAGCGAGGGGATCAGGAAAAAGCCGGCAAACTGGAGCAACATCATCCCCCGCAGTTGCAGCAGCAGGTTCGGGTCGCCGGGAACCCAGCTTCGGTAGTTGCCCATTTCCAGGAGCGAGATGCCGCTGACGGCCGATAGCAGCGAGCCGCCGATGACGAGAAAGATCATGAGGATCCCCATGGCCATGCCGACGAAAAGCAGCAGTTGGACGATTACAGGCCTCGATTTAAGATATGTTTGCATGCGTTCCCGGCGGGGTATTGTACCTTTGCGCCCGGCCGCAAGATAAGCCGCTTTTGCCGTGGTGACCATCGATACAATCCAGCTTCCCGACTTCCCGCTGCTCCTCGCTCCTATGGAGGACGTGAGCGATCCGCCGTTCCGTGCCGTGTGCAAGGTGAATGGCGCCGACCTGATGTACACCGAGTTCATCTCCTCGGAAGGCCTTATCCGCGACGCCATCAAAAGCCGCCGCAAGCTCGACATCTTCGAGGAGGAGCGGCCCGTAGGCATCCAGATCTTCGGCGGCGATGAAGAGGCCATGGCCCTGTCGGCGAAGATCGTCGACACCGTCAACCCCGACCTGCTCGACATCAACTTCGGCTGCCCCGTAAAAAAGGTGGTGAGCAAAGGCGCCGGCGCCGGTGTGCTGAAAGATGTGGACCTGATGGTGCGCCTCACCAAAGCCGTGGTGAACTCCACGAACCTGCCGGTGACGGTCAAGACGCGTCTCGGTTGGGACGACGATACCATCAACATCGACGAGGTGGCCGAGCGCCTGCAGGATGTGGGCATCAAGGCCCTCGCCATCCACGGCCGCACCCGCTGCCAGATGTATAAAGGCGTGGCCAACTGGGATCCCATCGCCCGCGTGAAGAACAACCCCCGCATTCATATTCCCATCTTCGGTAACGGCGATATCGATTCGCCGCAGAAGGCCCTCGCATACAAGAACCGCTACGGTGTGGACGGCATCATGATCGGCCGCGCGGCCATCGGCTATCCCTGGATCTTCCGCGAGATCAAGCACTTCGTGGCCACCGGCGAAATGCTGCCGCCACCCACCGTGCAGGAGCGCGTGGATGTGATCCGCCAGCACCTCCACCGCTCGGTGGAATGGAAGGGCCCCATCGTGGGCATCAACGAAATGCGCCGCCATTACACCAATTACCTCAAGGGGCTGCCCAACATCAAGGAGTTCCGCTCCAAGCTCGTAACGCTCCCCGAAGTGGCCCCCATCGACGAAGTGCTGGACGAAGTGGTGAAATATTACGGCGGTCTCGAGCTGCCGCGTCCGGAAGAATACTTCTACGCAGGTACCTGCCGGGGGTAAGAGAAAGAACGCAGATTTCATATGGTTCTTAAGATTAACGCAGATCTGTTTTAATAGTAAGGCACCGCGAGCGGCGCCTTTTGTTTTTTCTGGAAAATCATAACGAATCCTGACAAATTTGCGTATCCCGCTTGCGGGATCAGCGTTCTTTCTCTCTACGCAGGTTGCTTCAAAAACCCTTTAAAGTACTCCCGCATCTTCGCCAGCTTCGGCGAGATGACGCTCTGGCAATAGGCTTTCGACGGATCGTTCTTGTAATAATCCTGGTGGTACAGTTCGGCGGAATGAAACTTTTCCAGCGGCACCACTTCCGTCACGATCGGCTGTTCGTAGTAGGACTGCATTTCTTCCAGCACCTTTTTCGCGGTACTCGCCTGCTTTTCGCCGTTCGTTAAAATGATCGAGCGGTACTGGGTGCCTACGTCGGCGCCCTGGCGGTTCTTCGTGGTGGGGTTGTGCATGATCATAAAGACCTTCAGCAGGTCGCTGTAGGAAATGATTTTGGGATCGAATTCCACCTGCACTACTTCGGCGTGGCCCGTATTGCCGTCGCAAACGGATCGGTAGTCGGGCTTCTCGGTGTGGCCGCCGGCATAGCCCGACGTCACACGGTGGACGCCTTTTAATTGATCCAGGTAGGCCTCGATGCACCAGAAGCAGCCGCCGCCGACGGTGGCCGTTTCGAGTTGCCCGCTTGCGGGCTCGCCGGTTGCCGTATGGTCGCCGGCGGCGGGCTCACCGGCAGCCTTATGGATCTTTTGCAGCGAGGCGGAATTGATGCAGAAGCGGAGGCCGGAGGGGCGCGGCCCGTCGGGGAACACGTGGCCCAGGTGGGCGTCGCATACATTGCACAACACTTCCACGCGCTCCATGCCCCAGCTTTTGTCGAGCTTGTAGCGGATCACGTTGTCTTCCACTGGTTCGGTAAACGAGGGCCAGCCGGTGCCCGAATCAAATTTGGTAGTGGAGTCGAACAGCTCGGTGCCGCAGCACACGCAGGCGTAGATGCCGGGCGCGTGGGCTTCGCAGTATTCGCCGGTGAAGGCCCGTTCGGTGCCGTGTTCGCGGGTAACGCGGAACTGATCGGGCGTCAGCAGCGCCTTCCATTCTTCTTTGGTCTTTTCCACGCGGCGCGGGGGCGTCGCCGTGGCTTTGGTATGATCGAGGACGTCGTTCCAATTCATAGTCGCCATGTTGTAGCTACGAATTTCGGAACGGGCCAGATGGCGGCCCGGGGGCTTTAACGAAATCTTACGCGGGGCGAGCAAACCCCGGGCACTCTCCGGCCTTCTAAGGGATACATGGGCCTTTACCCCCCAACAACCTAACTTATGAAACAGTATGTACTCCTCCTCGCCGGCCTCGTTGCTTCGGCTGCCACTTTCGCCCAAACAAAACCCGCCGTCAGCGTACGCGCCGGCGTGACCTCCGCCTCCATCGTGGGCGATGCCAGCCAAAGCCTCAACAGCCTGGTGGATTATACCGACGGCATCTTCCATACGCAAAGCAAAATGGGCTTCTACGGCGGCGCCTCGGTCAACATCCCGCTCGGCGGAGCTGTATCGGTGGAGCCTGGTCTTTTTTACGACCAGAAGGGCTACCAGCTCAAAGGCTCCTATCAATTCAAGGGCATCGCCTCGGTACTGAGCCCTTCGGCCAAGGCGCAGCTCACCCAGCATTACCTTTCACTCCCCGTAGTCATCAAAGGCTCCTTTAACGGCTTCGAGATTTTCGGCGGACCGCAGGTTTCGTACCTCGCCAAGTCGGACCTCCACGTAACCGCAGGCGCCCTCGGCTTCAACGCCTACAACGATCGCTTCAACACCGCCGACCAGTTCAACAAGATCGACTTCGGACTTACCGGCGGTGTGGGCTACCAGTTCGCCAACGGCTTCAACATCCGCGCGGCCTACGACCGCGGCCTTACCAAGGTTGACGCCAACCAGAACATGGACGCCTACAACCAGGCGTTCAAGGTGGGCGTGGGTTTCAGATTTTAAGATGTCTGATGTCGGATGTCTGATGTCGGATGTCTGATGTCGGATGTCTGATAGGAAAAACGGATCGCGTAGCGATCCGTTTTTCTTTTTTATTCCTATCAGACATCCTCCATCCGACATCAGCGATCTCTCTTCAGTCCTCGCTCGTAGGCTTCGATCCACTGCTGCGGCGACATTTTTTCCACCAGCTGCTGAACGAGGTCGAAGGGAATCTGCTCCGGCTTCTTAAAGCGGATGCAGCTCTTGCCCATATCAAGTTTCGTTTTGCTGTGCTTCGGGTATTCGGCCACGAACCAGTCGTGCAGCTTTTTGTCGGCGTAAATTCCCATGTGGTACAGGGCGATGAAATTCTTCTGGCTGGCGATGCTGATAAAGGGCAATGCGAGCTTGGGATCGCAGTGGTAGCCGGCCGGGTACGTGCTGTGCGGCACCACCCAGGTGATCATGCCGTAGGCCATGCGCGGCTCGAAGCCTTTGTGCAGGTGTTTCTGGAGCGTTTCAAACAGGCGCTCCATCGCCGGCTGGCGGTCTTCAGGCAGGTGGGCGAGGTATTCGTTTACCGTAGGTGCGGAGGAGGTCATAAGGCGGGTTGGTTGGTTTGCTGTTGCGGCACGAGTTGTTCGTCGAGCAGTTGCAGCAGGATGGCCTGCGCGTCTTTGTGCAGGAAGGTATAAGAGGCCGGCGGCTCGTCGAGGTAGGTTACGGTCAGGCGGCCTTTTTCGGGATAGGTGCTGAAAGGGAAAATGTCCTGCCCGAACTTGAGCGTGGCGTAAAGCGCCGAAGCCACCGCACTGTTATCGAGAATCCGGTGGGAGGCCAGCCATTCTTTCAGCTGCCGCTTCCACACGATGTTCATCTGGATGCGCTTGATGGCGATCTTGGTGTCGGCGGTGAAGTCGCCGTTGAGCATCCATTCGAGGTAGCCCGGGTCGCTTTCCACGGGCTTGCCTTTATTCTTTCCGAAGTTGAAGATGATGTTGCCCGTAGCGTCGCGCACAAAGCGGCGGCTCAGGTCCACCAGGCCATCGTCGAGGAGGTTGTGCAGGAAGCTCGTGTTGGGCTGGAGGTCGTTGTAGCGGAGCAGCTGCTGCTTCAGTACGTCGATGGTGGCCAGCACGTCGGCCTTGGCACTGTGGGCCCCGTCGTGATCGCGGTCGCAGTAGAAGCGCACGGCTGCGGCGAGGTCGCGCTTTTCGCGCTGGTGGTAAATGCCCATCACGTCCACCATATGGGTGTCGCTCACCTTCACGGGGTACTTGCCCAGGCGCGCGAATTCTTCCATCAGCATCGGCACATCGAAGCGCTTGATGTTGTAGCCGCCGAGGTCGCAATTGCAGAAGAAGTCGGCCAGCGTGGGGGCCAGCTCCGCAAACGTGGGCTTGCCGGCTACCATTTCATCGGTGATCTGGTGCACGGCTGTGGCCCCGGGCGGAATGGGAATGGTCGGGTTGATCAGCTCGTGGAGTTCTTCCTGCCGTCCGTCGGGGTGCAACTTGATGGCGCAGAGCTCCACGATACGGTCCACGGCCACGTTGGTGCCGGTGGTTTCGAGGTCAAAGAACACCAGGGGGCGCTCCAGCTCGAGGAAGCCTTCAGTTGCTTTAGGCAGGAAATACGGATGCTGCTCCACAGGTCAAAGCTATTCAAATTATTGCTTATCTGTTGAGGTCGGATGATTTCAGCCCTGCGCGGAGCGGGTAGCCCTCCCTGCGAGCAGGGGCCGGTACTCCTTCCGGAGCAGTCCGAACAGCACCGAGTCGTGCAGCACGCCGTCTACGTTCCAGTGTTCGCGCAGCATGCCTTCCTCGGTAAAGCCGAAGCCGCGCACTAGGCGGAGGGAGGGTTCATTGTCGCGGCCGATGAAGGCTTCCACGCGGTTAAGGTCCATTTCGGCAAAACCGTAATCGAGGATGCGGGCGAGGGCTTCGCGCATGAGGCCCTGCCCACGGCGGGCGCTGTCGTTGAGGACGTAGCCGATCTCGGCGCGCCGGTGGTCGGGGTACCAGTTGTGAAAGCCGCAGGACCCCAGCGTCTGTCCGCTTTCCTTGTCGAGCAGGTGAAAATAGCGGATGGTGGAGCGGTAGGTGCTCATGCCGCCGAGGCCACGTGCCTGCTCCTGCGCCAGCTCTTTATCCGTAGCGGCGCCGAAGAAGGCTTTCTGTTGCGCCGCGGTCCAGGTAAGGCACACTTCCCGGTAGATCTCCTGCGTCAGCAGACGGAGCCGGAGGCGGCTGGTCTCCAGGTATTCGAATTGCATCGGTTGTAGTTATACGGTAGCGGGTATGCGTTCTTTCAGGTCTTCCAGATGGCGTTGCGTGTGGTGCACCAGGAAGTAGAGCCAGTCGGCCACGGTCATATTGCCAAGCACGGGGTGGGGAAACAGGCGGTTGTCGAGAGTCAGCATACTGCCTTCGATGGCGTCGCGGAGCGCCGCGCGCTGGCTGCGGAAGCGTTCTTCGAAGGCGGCGCGGCCGGTAAAGGCGCCCTTGGGGTGCAGCCGCTCCGGCGCGGCAATCCTGACGGCGCGTTTGTTTACCATCAGGTGATACAGCTTGTCGGAGCCGTGCACCGTTTCGCCATCGTGGTGCTCGGCCGAAGGGCGCTGCAGCAGGCCCGCCACCAGCGCCTCGGTGAGGCAACAATGCTCCAGCACCTCCAGCGGGCTCCATTTCCCGTCGGCGCGCTGTTGCAGCGCGGCATCGTCAAAGCGGGCGGTAACCGACAGGGTTTCCTGTTCCGTACGGTCGAGCAGGGCGAGGTAGGCAGACTGGTCCATGGTGCTTTCTTTTGCTAAAGATAGCAAAGCGGTCCCAGCCCCGGCACCCCATTTGCGCTTCTTCCGCAAAGCAGGAACATGGAAGAAAAAAAGCAACAGGACGCCCCTGAGCAGGCGGCGCCGCAGCAGGCGGTTTCGGGCGTGCCGGTCAACGAATGGCAGCCGGCGCTCGATTCCAGCGCCGACGAGCGGGCGCGCGCCGGGCACTCCGGCGAAGGCGACCGCACCGACACGGACGAGATGATGCGCCTGCAGGATTAGCGCTGCCTTAATCTACCAGGAACGCCCGGGCTTGGAGCTGTGCCTTCAGTATTTTTTCGAGGGCCGTGTCCAGCGAAAAGCCTGCTGTGTGGGCGCGCAGCGTTCGCTCGCGCTCCAGCCAGGCGCTCCGTGCATCGGAAAGCGTGGTGATCTCCGCACGAATGCTGTCGCGGGCGGCGCCTTTGCTGCGGATCAACGCGGTCAGTTCTTCGGGGGAAAGGTGACGCAGCGGCTGGGGCAGGCGCCGGCGCTCGAGCGCGCCGGCAAAACCGGGATGGGCGCGTTCGGCGTCTACCAGATCCCAGCTTTCGTTGCGGTCGAGGCGCGCGTTCCCTTTGATGGCGATGCGGTTCAATCCCGAGCCGGCGGAGAAATTCATCGAGTCGATGACGACGCGGTATTGTATCACCTTGTTTGGATCGTTCAGGTCGGAAACCGGCACCGTATCGTAGGTTGGCTGAAGATAGGAGAGGTAGGTTTGATTGAGGCGGTCGTTCCAGACCAGCAGGGCCACGACGTCTTTCCGCTGTGCGGATACGCACGCGTTCACCGGTGCCACGTCGCCCTGGCCGAAGCTTTCGTTGCCCGCAATAAAAATCGTGCGGTAGCTGCCGGGGCTGCTGTCCCAGTGAAGTTCGTCGAGCGCCGACGTCAGCACGCGGCCGCAATATTCCAGCGACCCGCTGGTGCGCAGCGCGAACAGGGCTCCGGAAAGGCTGTCGAGGCTGCCGGTAAACGGCAACACCTGTCGCAGGTGCTGGTCGCCGCATGCTTAGGTGACCTTTCCGAAACGACCGCATCCCGTCGGTTATTGTGAACCGTTAGCGGATGATGTAGCCGTTGCGCTGTACCTGCGCTTTCAGCGTTTTCTCCATTTCGCTTTCGAGCGTGGCTTCGGCGGCGGCATTGCCGGCGCGGCGCTTGCGTTCTTCGGTCAGCCATGCTTCGCGCAGGCGGCTCGTTTCGGCGATCTCGGCGCGCACGGCGTCGCGCTCGGCGCGCTTTTGCTTGATGGCGGCACGCAGCCCGGCGTCGCTCTTGCCGCGCAGGCTGTCGGGCAGCATCGCGCGGTCTACGCGGCGGTAGCTGCTGCTGTCGGATTCATACGCATCCACCAGGTCCCAGTCGGAATTGTTGTACAGGCTTCTCTTACCTTTCACGGCAGTGCGGGCGGCGCCGGAAGATTTGTTGTGCCGCTGGTTCAGCGCGTCTACTTCGGCCACTTCGCTCATGGCCGCCGAACCGCGCGGCCCATAGGCCATCAGCGTGCTGTTGAAGCGTTCGTTGAGGGTGTACAGCATGCTGTCGTACGGCGTCGGGATGTCTTCGGCCTTTGCATCGCTGTTGATGTTGGTGAAGGAGCCGTTGGCGCAGTCGCTGAGGTTCCAGAATTCACGGATGCCCTGGTCGCGCGGGCCGCAATAGATCGTGTTGACCACGATGCCCCGACCACGGGCGGCGGCGCAGGCGGTATTCCAGGAAAGCGAGCCCTGGCGGAAGCTTTCGTTGCCGGCGATGAAGACGGCCTTGTAGGTTTGGGCGCTGCTGTCCCAGGCCAGGTCCTGCACCGAGGTATAGATCACCTGGGCGCAGTATTCCTCGCCGCCGTTGGTGTTGAGCGCAAACAGGCTTTTGGAGAGGGCGTCGAGGTTGGAGGTGAAGGGCTGGATCTGGCGCACATAGCCCTTGGCGGCGTCGTTGGCGCTGCGGCCGTATTCATACAGGGCGATCTCGATCTGCGGGGTGCCGGCGGCACATTCGGCGCGGCCCAGGATGCTCACGAGGTTCCAGAGTTGGGCCTTGGCCTGGTCGATGAGACCGTCCATACTGTTGCTCACATCGAGCAGGAGCGCCACCTGGATCTTCGGGACCGGCGGGCGCTGCTGGGGGCGCGGGCGGGTGAAGGAAAAAACGATCGGCAGGGCCAGGAGCAGCAGGACGCCGCGGAGGAGGTTGTGTTTCGGTTGCATAAGCAGGCTTTCCCGATAGACTGTTTTGCCGGGAAAAAAGCACAGGGCGCTGGTGGCTTTTAGGACAGTCTTAACGTTCCCCCCGCCGCTGAAGCTTTGGCGGGTGGAGCCAAACTTTCCCGGGTTATCTTTGTTATCGGTTCAAAACCATCCATTCATGAAACTCGCAATCCTCGCAACCCTTTTTACCATGCTCCTCACTGCCAACAGCATCTACGATTTCAAGGTGGACGGCCTCAGCGGCGGCACCATCGACTTTGCGCAATTCAAAGGCAAGAAGATCCTCATTGTAAACACGGCCTCTGAATGCGGTTATACGCCCCAGTATGACGGCCTCGAGAAGCTGTACGAAACGTATAAGGACAAGCTCGTGATCGTAGGCTTCCCCGCCAACAACTTCGGTGCCCAGGAGCCCGGCTCCAACGAACAGATCGGCGCTTTCTGCAGGAAGAACTACGGCGTTACGTTCCCGATGGCCGCCAAGGTGTCGGTGAAAGGCGAAGACATTGCGCCCCTGTTTCAATACCTCGTGGCCGAAGCCAAAAAGCAGGGCGTGGCCGACCCGATCAAATGGAACTTCACCAAGTTCCTGGTCGATGAGAACGGCAACCTTGTGCACGTGTTTCCCAGTAAGGTAGAGCCGATGAGCGACGAGCTGACCGGGTACCTGAAATAATACCATTGGGTAAATGGGGTAATGGGATGATACGTAAGTGATGATCCTGGTCGTGTTTCCAAACCCCACTCCAGACGAACGCCCCCGCCATCGGCGGGGGCGTTCGCGTTTACAATGGCGCACAACGGACGTTGGCGCCAGATATTGTTGCCGTGTTGCTGCGCTCCGCGTGAATGAACATGACTTCCGCGCCAACGTCAGCGGCTTCCGCATGGGTGTTGGTAGCCTCTGCGTGAACGTCAGCGGCGAATGTGTGACCGTCAGCGGCTTCCGCGTGAACGTCAGAAGCCTCCGCGTTAAGGCCGCTGGCTTCGCGTGACTGTATTTTGTCAAAGCATCGGTGTCGCAGCGTTCCTTGCGAACGTCAAAGGCGCCCGCCAAGACGTTTGTGCGCATCGCGAAAGCGAACAGCTACGGTTTCGCCTTCCCCTGGGCAGCTGTGGCGCCGAAGGTAGACGTGCGGAAAGCGTTGAGCAGTTCTTCGAGGCGGTCTTTGTCGATCGAAAGAAAGGTCACCGTCAGGTCGCGCTCGCCCACGAGACGCGTATAAAGGTGCATACGCAGCACGAAGCCGTTGGCCGCCTTTATTTGCACCCGCAGCGCGTAGAAGCGCATCCCGGCTATGACTTCGGTGCCGGTGGCCGTGTCTACCGCTGCTGCGCTGAACTGTTTCTCGAACGTGGTATACACCACTTCGGTCATTTTGCGGAAGGCGGCTTCGTATTCTTTCACACTGTTGGTGGTCCGGGGGAGGTAATTGGCCTCGATGTAATGCAAGGGGCCGTTGCGGAAGGTGAACAGGTCTTTGGGCCGGGTGTTGATCGTAATGCCGGTATGTTTTTCAATCATTTCCTCGCCGCCTTCCGACAGGCTGTCGGCACCCGCCTGCGATACGCGGGTGTAGCCGGCGGGGATGCGGATCTTCCAGTTGAATTCGGGAACGAACAGGTCATTGGCTTCCTGCGCGCCGGCAGAAAGGCCGATGAGCGCAAAGAGCAGGGTGAGCAGTTGGTTTTTGTACATCCCGCAAAAGTAATTATTCCGGCGAAGTCTCCTTGCCCGGCCAACACGATTCCATCGCCCCATCCTTCGGCTGCGCTCCGGATGACCAGGGCCCTGTCGCGCTGAGCGCCGTCGAAGCGCCATTGTCCCATTATCCCGTTAATTTGCACCCATGTTCCGCGACGTAATCGGCCAGAGTGAAGTGAAGCAGCATTTAGTGGAGATGGTGGCCCAGAACCGCCTCAGCCACGCCCTCCTTTTCCTGGGAAAAGAAGGCGGCGGCGCCCTGCCGCTGGCCCTGGCCTTTGCCCAATACGTGTCGCTGCTGCCTACGAAAGACGCCGCCCCCTCCGGGTTGTTCGGCGAGCCCCTGGAAGTAAGGCTCCCGGCCACAGCAGCGGCCGCCGATGCCTGGATGGAAGCACAGCCCTCCTTTGCCAAGGCACAGGGCATGGTGCACCCCGACATCCACTATTCCTACCCGGTCATCCCCCGAAAGTCGGGCGACAAGCCCCTGTCTACGGACTATATCACCGAATGGCGCGAGTTTACCGGCCAGCTGCCCTACGGGAGCGTGTACGACTGGCTGCAGTTCATCGGCGCAGAAAACAAGCAGGGCAACATCACCGCCCATGAATGCAACGAGATCATTCGCAAACTGAATCTCAAGAGTTTTGAAAGCGGTTATAAGATCCTCGTGCTGTGGATGCCCGAGTACCTGGGCAAGGAAGGCAACAAGCTGCTGAAGCTGATCGAGGAGCCGCCGGCCGACACGCTGTTTATCCTGGTAGCCGAAAACGAGGGCGCCATTCTCAATACGATCCTGTCGCGCTGCCAGCTGGTGAAAGTGCCGGCGCTGGAAGCGGCGGCGATCGAAGAGGCGCTCCGCACGCGTGCCTCCGTGGCGCCCGAGCAGGCGCGGCAGCTCGCCAACACCGCCGACGGCTCATACCGAGAAGCGCTGCACCTGCTGCAGCATGCCGATGAGGACTTCGGGTCGCTGCTGAAGGAATGGCTGGGCGCTACGATCCGCTACCTGCCCGCGGCCCAGCTGAAGGTGATCGAGGAGCTCGCGCGCCTCGGCCGCGAAAAGCAAAAGCAGCTGCTCCGCTATTTCACCCACCTCATCGAGCAGGCCCTGCGCCTCGAGGTGCTGCAGGGTTCGCCTGCCGGGGATGTCCTGCTCCAAAGTTTCTCCGCCACCGAGGCCGACTTTGCCCAGCGCCTCAACAAGGTGATGGACGCTGCCCAGAAGGAGGCCGCCGCCGCCGAGCTCGACGCCGCGGCCTACCACATCGAGCGCAACGCCAACGCCAAGATCCTGTTTCACGCGCTGACGATCAAGCTGTTTCACATTATCAAGCACCGGGTGGTGGTGTCGGTTTAGATGGCTGATGCCGGATGTCGGATGTCGGATCTGGAAGACCGCATTCTTCCCCTCCTGTACTCATGTATTCAAGTAATCGAGTAATCTCCCTTTTCCCTCCGCCTCCTTTCCCTCTGCAAATAGCCTATATTTGTCCCAAGCCCGCAAGGGCCCCGACATATATACCCGTGGTTCCGGATCTGTGCCGACTGAATGACAACGCTATCGAATTCTCACTATAAAAGGGGGTGCCCCTGCGGGCGCAACCCTTTATCCCGCCTGACTCTGCCCCTTAAAGGCCGGGCTTTTCCTCCCGAGACATCGGGGCCAGGATTTTCCCTAACCCCAGGCGTCCGAGCTTCCTAGCCATTCCGCGCGCAGTCCCTTCCCGGTCTTTACTTAACCCCTAAAGAGCAGAATTCAACATATGGGATGTGGAAACTGTGGCTCCAAAAGCAGCCCCAACGGCTGCAAGAGCAACGGCAGCTGCGGCACCAACAGCTGCAACCGCCTCAATACATTCGATTGGCTGGTGAACCTGCCGATCGTGGATACCGAAACCTACTGCCGCGTGGTGGAAGTGAGCTTCAGCCAGGGCGCGCGCAAGGAATTTTACCGCAACAGCACCCTGCAATACTTTGAAAGCGGCGAGGTCGTGGCCGTCGAAGGCGTTTCCGGCTTCGACGTGGGCGAGATCTCGCTGACCGGCGAAACGGTTCGGCTCCAGCTGAAGAAAAAGGGTGTCAAGGAAAACGCTTCCGACATGAAGCGCATCCTGCGCCGAGCCACGGAGCGCGACATCGACCAGGCCCGGCAGAACAAGGCCCGCGAGCGCGATGCCCTCATCCGCACCCGCGCCATTGTGCGCCAGCTGAAGCTCAACATGAAAATGAGCGAGATCGAGATCCAGGCTGACGGCAAAAAGGCGACCTTCTTTTACATTGCCGACGACCGCGTGGATTTCCGTGAGCTCATCAAGATCCTCGCCGGCGAGTTCAAGGTAAAAGTGGAGATGCGCCAGATCGGCGCCCGCCAGGAAGCCGGCAAGGTCGGCGGTATCGGCTCCTGTGGCCGCGAGCTTTGCTGCGCCACCTGGCTCACCGAGTTCAAAAGCGTCAACACCGCCGCCGCCCGCTACCAGAACCTGTCGATCAACCAGACCAAGCTCAGTGGACAGTGCGGCCGCCTCAAGTGCTGCCTCAACTACGAGCTGGATACCTACCTCGACGCCCTCCAGGGCTTCCCCGAGCATGCCGACCTGCTGCGTGTGCAGCGCGGTACGGCTACGCTCATCAAGAAAGATATCTTCAAAAACCTCATGTGGTACGTGCTCCCCGATTCGTCGAAGCAGTACCCGCTCAGCATCGAGCGCGTGAAGGAGATCAAAGCCCTCAACACGCAGGGTGTCATTCCCGACGAGCTCGGCGTGGTGGAAGTGGTTTCTTCCAAACAAAAAGAAGTGGAGCCCGAGTTCGTGGATGTGGTAGGCCATATCAGCCTGCGCAGCCTCGAAAAGGCCGATAAGAAGCGCCGCGACCGGCGCCGCGAGCAGGGCAAAGGCCCCGGCGGCGAGGCCAAAGGCGGCCGTCCCCAGCAGCGGGGCGGTGGCGGCGGCGCCAAATCGAACCTGCCCGTGCCGGCACGTCCCGGTGGCGGTCAGCAGGGCGGCGCCCAGCAAGGCGGTGGCCAGCGCCCACGCCGTGGTGAAGGCCAGGCTCCGAAAGGAGAGGGCCAGCAGCCGAAGCCCGAAGGACAGCAACAGCAGCCGAAGCGTGATGGCCGCCGCGAAGGTGGTCAGCAACCGCAACAGCCCCGTCGCGACGGACGTCGTGGTGGTGGTGGTGGGACCAACGAAGGCGGTAGTGCCGAAGGCGGACAGCAACAGCAGCCGAAGCCCCAGCAGCCGCCGCAGGGACGCCGCGGTGGCGGTGGTCAGCAGGAAAAGAGGGAAGGCCAGCCCCCGCGCCCGCCCCGTGAAAAGGGCAGCGAAGGCGGCGAGGGCGGGTTGCCCCGCTCGCAGGGCAGCCGTCGCCGCAGAGGCGGAGGCGGTGGTGAAGGAAAATCCGATAATACGCCCAAAGCAGAAGGATAAAAGAAAGCCCCGACGATTGTGTCGGGGCTTTTGTATTTTTAGGCAAACCCAACTGCTATGGAGCTGCGCACCCCCGAAGCCGGATTGTTCTTCTGGACCCTGCTGAACGTTTTCATCGTTGCCTTCCTGCTGTTCGGGGGCATCTGGCTCGCCGGCCACCTGATCCGCCGCAACCGCGGCCGTTAAGCCCGATCCCCTTATCTTACTTCCCCCAACTACCGCTTATGACGCCTTTTGAAGGCCGCCTTGCCGAAGTGCAGGCCTGTTTCAGCAACCACGATTTTCACCTCGGCTACCGGCGCCTCCTCGATGCGGCCATCGAAACCGCCGACTTCGCCGTATACCGCGACACCCTGCGCTTTTGCGACGCCTACGATGCCCTGCCCGCCGAGAGCGCCGACGGCGAGCGCGCCCGCCTCGCCGCCGACCTGTTGACGCGCCTCGCCCGCTCCGCGCCGCACACAACGCCGCAGCCTCCATTCCTGCTGCGCGCCGAAGGCGTGGCCAAGCGCTACCGCCGCGGCCGTTTCGGCCTCAGCCCCGTAGACCTCGAGCTGCATCCCGGCCAGGTGACGGGCATCGTGGGTGAGAACGGCAACGGCAAGACCACCTTCCTCCGCCTGCTCTACGGCGAGCTGCGCCCCGATGCGGGCCGCCTGCACTACGGCTTCGCAGCGCCCGGCGACGACGTCTATGCCATCAAAACGGCGCTGGCCTTTATCCCGCAGCGCCCGCAATCCTGGTACGGCTCACTGATGGAAAACCTGCAATACGCCAGTACCTACGCCGGCTATACCGGCGAGGAAAACCTGCTCTGGACCGAAATGATCGTGGCCCGCATGGGCCTGCGGCCCTTTCGCAGCTACGACTGGAGCCGTATTTCGTCGGGTTATAAAATGCGCTTCGAGCTCGCCCGCACCCTGCTGCGGCGCCCGCGCGTGCTGCTGCTCGACGAGCCGCTGGCCAACCTCGACATCCTGGCGCAGCAGGTCATCCTCGAAGACCTTCGCTACCTGGCCGCCTCCGAAAGCATGCCGCTGGGCATCGTACTGAGCTCGCAGCAATTGTACGAAGTGGAGAAGGTGTCCGACGATGTGCTCTTTCTGCAACAGGGGCGCCCGCACTACCGCCCCCTGCACCCGCAGGAGTTGCCGCTGGTGCTGGAGCTCGAAACAAGCGCCGACCGCGAGGCCCTGCAGACCCTTCTGACGCCGGTCGGACTGCAGCGGCAGTCGTTCAACGGCGGCGTGCACATCCTCTACTTCGCACCCGGCACCGCCCTCGGCCCCATCCTGGCAAGCATCGGCGAAGCCGGGCTCCCGCTGCAGTACCTGCGCGACATCACCCATTCCTCACGCCGCTTTTTTGTGGCCTAAGCCTCCTGCTCCATGATCCGACGCATCAATCAATACCTGCGCATTCACCACCCACTACTTTGGAACACCCGGGTGCTGTGGGTGCTGCTTGCCAACCTGTGCCTCTACCTTATTTTCTTCCTTGCCGGCTTCCTGACCGTGCAGGCGCGGTCCATTGCCACCTATTACTCGGTGTGGTTCGTGGGCGGCTTCGGCCTCCCTGCCTTCTCTACGCTGTGCACCGTGCTGGTGGTCGTGCTGTGGCTGCTGTATTACCTGCGCAACAACGCGTTCAAAAACTTTTACCGTATTGGCCGCTTTCACCTGCTGCGCGAATTCGCGCTTATCCTTTTGATCTTCTTCAGCAGCGGTATCTACTACGAATTTTATATGCTGGGAGTGCAGGCCCGCGTGCGGACCATCACCTCCGAAGCCACCTTCGTAAAGGAGCTCAACCAGCTTAACGAAGGACTCGCCTTCGTGCCTACGGAGCGGGCGCCCTACTTCCTGTTCAACAGCTGCTCGGCGCAAAAGGAGCAGCTGCCCACGTATTACGAGAACACGACCTACCTGCCCGGTTCCGATGAATACGCCAGCGACAGCAACTACCGCATGATTGCCGACGCGGTGCGCCGCCCCGACGCTTTTTCCTACAATCACTATTGCACGCTTGCCTACCTGTATACGCAGTACGGCGGCCTCGATTCTTCCTTGACGGTGGCGCAGCGCGTGCAGGCGCTCATTCAAGGAGGGCGCCGCGACGGCATCCGCCGCAACATCGAAGCCGTGGAGGCCATTTGCCGCAAGTACGGCGTGCGCTTCCGGCTCAACGAAGCGGCCCTTGTGGAAGCGCCGTTTGTAAAGCCCTACAACGCCGTGCCGGCCTGGGTGCCCGACAGTGAGGAGCGGTATGCCGAGACGGAAAACGGCACCCCGCCCAATCCGTATTACCTCGAGACCGGCTCCTTGCGCAACGCCATGTCTTTTGTCAATGACTGCCTCAGCGACGCCGAGCCCGGGCGCTTCCTGGCAATCGCATACGTCAGCCTCGGCTGCGCCCTGCTGCTGTTCACCTGGCGGCGCTTCAGCCGCAAGGTATTCCTGGTAGCCGTGGTGGGGGCGCTCGTGTGGCCCATCGTGATCGGCTTGTTTGGCTTTGCCTGGGATTTCGAGGAGTCGGGCTTTTACCTTTTCCTGCTGCTTATCGGGCTGTTCCTGGGCGGGGCGCTCCTCCGTATGCGCAGCCCCGGCCGCACCTTTTCGGGGGCGCTGCTCGCCTGGCACGCCTGGACCTTTCCCTATATCGGCTTCCTCTTTCTCGGAATGGTAGAACGGTACCTGTCCTACCACTATTCCCGCGAAGCGCCCAGCCCCGCGCCGCCCGACTGGCGGGAACTCCATTACCCCGTCGCAAGCTGGGTAGACGACCATGGCGGACTCATTTCGCTGGCCTGGTGGATCGTGTCGGTGCTCTACACCGGCTTTGTGCTCAACGCCCTCGCCCGCCGCTGGCAGGCACTACCGCAGGAGTAATCGCTGATGTCTGATGTCGGATTTCTGATATGAAAAACGGATCACATTGCGATCCGTTTTTCTTTGCTCAAATCAGACGTGAGGCATCCGACATCAGCGATCTTTTATTGTGGTTCTTTCGCAATGGCTTTATAGATCGCATCCAGCACTTTCTCGCGGATGTCGAGGGAGGCGAGGAGGTTGCTGCGGCCGGCGTTGACGCGGTTGGAAAGGAATACGTAGACCAGCTTCGTTTTGGGATCGGCCCAGACGGCGGTGCCCGTAAAGCCGGTGTGGCCAAAGGTTTCGGGCGATACGAAGGTGCCCGGGTAGGGTTCCTTGCGGCTGTCGTTGTCGCGCTCGGGCTTGTCGAAGCCGAGGCCCCGCCGGCTGGCGGGGCTGCCGTAGGCGGTGAAGAGCTGCACCGTGGATGCTTTCAGGTAGCGCCGGCCGTTGTATTCGCCGCCGTTTACCAGCATCTGGTACAGCACCGACAGGTCCCAGGCATTGGAGAAAAGGCCCGCGTGGCCCGACACGCCGCCGAACAGCGCTGCCGCCTCGTCGTGCACATAACCCTGGAGCAACTGGCGCCGGAAGTAGCCGTCGCTTTCGGTGGGCACCACGCGGCCGGTGCCGGGATGGAGGGACGGCACAAACGTGGCGCTCGTCATGCCGAGCGGTGCGTAGAAATGCTGGCGCATATACACATCGAGCGGTTGCCCGCTGACGGCTTCCACGATCTTGCCCAGCAGGATGAAGTCGAGGTCGCTGTACACGTAGCGGCCGGCGACCCCGAGGCGGCTGGCCAGGATGCGTTGCAGCATGCTGTCGGGCCAATCGCTGCGCAGCCACAGGTCGCGGGCCACGGGCACCCGGAAGGAGTCGCTGGGCTCGCTGCGGTAGTAGCGTGCCGAAGGCAGCTTCGTGGCGGGATCCATCGTTTCGGGATACAGGGGGATGCCCGCAGCGAGGCCGGCCTGGTGCAGCAGGATGTCGCGCACCTTCAGGCCCGCCTTGTCGGTGCCGCGCGCCGCCGGCAGGTAGTCGCCGAGGGTGCCATCGAGGTTCAGCTTGCCCTCTTCGTATAGTTTCATCAGGGCCACGGTAGTGGCCGCCGTTTTGGTGATGGAAGCCAGGTCGTATACGCTTTCGAGGTGCACGGGCAGCGACAGCGAATCGCCGTCGTAGCGGCCGAATGCCTTGTGGTAGCGCACGACGCCGTTCTGCACGGCCAGTACCTGTGCGCCGGGGTAGGCCTTGCGGGCGATGCCATCGCGCACGATCGAGTCCACCGCCAGCCAGGGGGCGGAGAAGCCTTCGGGCACAAAGCGGCCCGTTACGGCTGCGGTTCCAAACGGGATGTTGCACACGGTAACCGGCAGGCGTCCCTTCGCCGGCAGGCCGGCGCGTAAAAACTGGTACGCCGTGGCCTCCGTCAGCGAGTCGTCCTGGTAAAAGGCCACCAGCGTGCGGGCATCGCAAAAGTTCTTTGCCGCATACACGTTGCCAAAGAGCAGGGTGGCCGTAGTCGGCCGGTGGTTGAGCCCGTTCCAGAGTTGCACGGCGCTGGCCGTGATGCCGAAGTTGTTGGCGGTACGCAGGCTGTAGTCGTGCAGGCCCACGAGCACGGCATCGTAGCGGCCGTCGAGCACCAGGCGCACGAGGCTGTCGGCCGCGGTGCTGTCTTGCTCATAACGGAAAAAGAAGACGTCGGTGCCGCCTTCGCGGAGGCGCCGCGCAAGCAGCGGCTCGGGGCTCTTGCCGATGGCCACGTAGGCGATGCGCTTCGGACCCAGGGGCAGCAGGCCTGCGTCGTTGCGGAGGATCGTAACCGTATTGCGGGCCACTTCTTCGCGCAGCGAATCGGTCTCGGCGTTGAGGTCGGCAAGCAGGTGCGTCGTATCCACCGGTTTCCATTGCGAAAGCCCCAGCGTGTATTTTGTAAGCAGCACTTTTTTCACGGATGCCTCGATGTCTTTCTTCCGCAGGCGCTTCTCGTCGATAGCGGTTTCGATGGCGCTGATGGCGGCAGGTACATCCTCGGGGAGCAGCAGCATGTCGTTGCCCGCTTCAAGGGCCCGCACGGCGATCTCGCCGGCGCTGTAGTATTTCGTGACGCCCTTCATCTCGAGGCCATCGGTAAAGGCGATACCCTTGTAGCCCAGGTCGTGGCGCAGCAGCCCGTTGACGTTGCTGGCGGAAAGCGAAGTGGGCAGGTTGGCCGTGGTATCGATGGCGGGAATCGCCAGGTGCGCGATCATCACCGAGCCGACGCCGGCTTTAAAAAGTTGCTTGAAGGGATAGAGCTCCAGCGAGTCGAGGCTACCCATCGACTTGCGGATGACGGGGAGGTCGAGGTGCGAGTCCACCTCCACGTCGCCGTGGCCGGGGAAGTGCTTGGCAGAAGCCAGCACGCCGTGGTCTTGCAGGCCTTTCATCAGCGCCACGCCGTAGCGGGCCACCTTTTCTTTATTCTCCCCGAACGAGCGGTAGCCGATCACGGGGTTATTGGGATTATTGTTCACGTCCACTACCGGCGCGAAGTTCACCTGCACACCGATGCGCTTCAGCTGCCGCGCCATAGAAGCGCCCACTTCGTATACAAGCGCTTCGTTCTGCAGGGCGCCCATCGTGCTCTGATAGGGGTAGCGGGTGATGCTGTCGAGGCGCATGCCGAGGCCGAATTCCGCGTCCATCGTCACCAGCAGCGGGGTGCGGGCGATGGCCTGGTAGTGGTTGGTGAGCAGGGCCTGCCGCACGGGGCCGCCCTGGAAAAAGCAAAGACCGCCCACGTTGTATAGGTTGATCAGGCTGTCTACATGCGCCACGTGCTCGGGGCCAAGGTTGCTGTGGGCGCGCACCACCAGTAGCTGCGCGATCCGCTCGCGCGGGCTTAGGTGCTTGTAGGTTTCGTCCACCCATTTGCGGGCGGCTTTATCGGGTTTCTGGGCAAAGGTGCTTCCGGCCAGCAGAAGCCATCCGGAAAGGAACAAGATCCGCTTCATCATACAAAAGAAAGACACAAATTAGTCCAAATCGGCCGCTGCCCTCTTGTTAAAAAGCGCGGAGGAGGTGTTCCGTATGCTTCTTTAACGGGAACTTTGCGCGCCGGAAGGCACGCGCAGCAGGCTTTCGCGGTCGGCGGGGCCGGTGTGCCGCACAAAGAGCCGGTACAGGCCCCAGCCGGTGCCGATGCCCAGCAGCGCGCCGGCCGAAACATCGATCGGATAGTGCACGCCCACATATATTTGCGCGTAGGCGATGACGCCCGCCCACACGAAGCCGGCGGCGGCCCAGCGGCCGATCACCGGGCGCAGGATGAAATAGAGAAATGTGGCGATGCCGAAGTGGTTGGCGGCGTGCGAAGAGGTGAACGAAGAGGAGATGGGGCAGTAGTTGACGATGAAGCGCACCTGGCCGATCATGTCGGGGGCGCTGCAGGGGCGCTGCCGGTAGACGAGGTTTTTGATGATGGTGCTGCTGAAAGTGTCTGTAAGGGCGGCGGTGCACGCCGTGTACAGCACGATCCAGCCGCTGCGCCGGAAGTTGGCCATGATGAAGAGCAGTAGAAATACGTACAGCGGCAACCAGGTGACCGAGTTGCGTACAAAGGGCAGCACGGCGTCGAACAGGCTGTTGTGCCAGCGGCCGTTGAGCAGGCGAAAGAGCGATTTGTCCAGGTTCAGCAGGGCATTCATCCGGGCCGAAAGGTAGGGAGATATCGTCAGGCGTGAAGCGTGAGGCGTGAGGCGAAAAAAGTTTAAAACTCAGTAAGATGCGAAGTGGCAGGAGGCGGCGTACAGCAAGGGCTCACGCCTGACGGTTGACGCATCACGAACCTGCTGCTTCTTGAAACCCGAATTCCATGAAATTTCCCCGTTCGATAAAATGGTCCTTCTACATCGGCGTTCTTTTCCTGACGCTGTTCACGCTGTTCCGCTTTCTCTTTTATTTCCGCTTCAAGCCCGCCGATGAAGGCTTTCCCGGCGGTGCCTTCTGGATGGGCTTCAAGTTCGACGCCCGCGTGGCGGTGGTGGCCGCCGGCCTCACCCTGCTGCTCGCTGCCGTGCCCGCCCTGCGGCCCTGGCGCCGGCCCGCGTCGCGCCGCTTCTGGGTGCCCTTCCTGGTAACGCTCACCTTCGCGGCCCTCTTTCTCTACGTGGTCGACTACTATCACTACGACTACCTGCAGCAACGCCTCAACGGCGCCTCGCTGAGCCTCCTGAAAGAAACGACGACCTCGGCGCAGATGGTGTGGGAAACTTATCCCGTCATCCGGGTGCTGATCGCGCTCGTGCTGCTGGTGCTGCTCTTTACGTATTTCTACAAGCGCCTTTTTCGTGCCGCCGCCGCGGAGCCAAAGCCCGCCGTTCGCCATCGCTGGATTCCGTATACTCTCTACATCGTGCTGCTCCTCGCCGGCGCCTGGGGCAGCCTGAGCCAGTTTGCCCTGCGCTGGAGCGACGTGTTCGGCTTTTCCAATGCCTTCGAAGGACAGCTGGCCCTCAACCCCTTTCAAAGTCTCGTGAGCACGCTCAAGTTCCGCAAGTCTTCCTACGATGCCAGGGCCGTCGCCGCACACTACGACCGCATGGCTCCCTACCTCGGCGTGCAGCGGCCCAACAGGGATTCGCTCACCTTCGAGCGCAGCATCGCGCCGGCACCCGGTTACAGCGTGCCGAAGGGCGTCAATGTGGTGCTGGTGATCTGCGAAAGCTTCAGCGCCTACAAAAGCAGCATGTGGGGCAACCCGCTCAACGCGACGCCCTACTTTAAAAGCCTGTGCGACAGCGGCGTGTTCTTCCGCAACTGCTTCACCAACTCGTACAGCACCGCGCGCGGCGTGTGGGCCGTGCTGACGGGCCTCCCCGACGTGGAGCGCAACGGCTCCTCCAGCCGCAACATCGCCACCGTGGATCAACACATCCTCATCAGCGACTTCGCCGGCTACAGCAAATACTATTTCATCGGCGGCAGCGCCTCCTGGGCCAACATCCGCGGGCTCCTCAACAACAACATCCGCGACCTGAACCTCGTGGAGCAGGACGGCCTCGAAGGTCAGCAGGTAGACGTGTGGGGCATTTCCGACAAGAACCTGCTGCTGCAGGCCACACGCCGCCTGACGAAGGAGCCGAAGCCTTTCTTCGCCGTCATCCAGACCGCCGACAACCACAAGCCCTACACCATCCCCGACGAGGACCGCAACGATTTTAAGGTGCTGCAGCTCTCCGACGACGAGCTGAAGCGAAACGGCTTCAGCTCTAACGGCGAATACAACGCCTTCCGCTACACCGACTTCTGCTTTCAGAAATTCATGGAAGAAGCGCGCCGCCAGCCCTGGTTCGACAACACGCTCTTCGTGTTCGTGGGCGACCACGGCGTGAGCGGCGAAGTGGGCCGCTTGATGCCGAAGGCCTGGACCACCGAGCAGCTCGAGAACTTCCACGTGCCGCTGCTCTTTTACAGCCCGAAACATTTACGTCCCGAAGCCCGTACGACGCTCAGCTCTCAGATCGACATTCTTCCCAGCATCGCTTCGCTGGCTTCGGTGCCGGCACGCTACTCGGCGCTCGGAAAGAACCTGTTCGACAGCAGCGGCACACAGCCGCAACGCTGGAACAGCACCTTCGTGTTTTCGCCCAACGACGGAACCATCGGCTACTTCGAGGGCGACCTGCTGTACCGCCGCGAGATCGACGGAAAAATGCGCCGCCTGCTTACCCTCTCGGGCGCGCCGGTGCCCAAGGGCAACAATGGGCTAAAAAATCATATGGACGATTACGTGCTGGGCTGGTGGGAAACGAACCGCTACCTGCTATACCATAACAAGTCGCGCTAAGGCCCGTATCACGGGTGGGAGCCGGAAGCTGCGCCGGCCGGACCGCCTGTGGCGCTGCCGCGAAACGGCGATCGAGCTCTTGCAGCTTCCGTAGCAGCCCCTCCCGGTCGGTCTTTGCATAGGAAAGAATTTTTACGGTGCCCGCACTGGTGCTGGCTTCCTGCAGGGCTACCGCGTATTGGTTTTCCGCCTCCTTGCGCACGGCGATGATCGTTACCGTCTTTTCTGCCGGAATGTTTTGAAACACCGGTCCGCCGTTGGTCCCGCGGTCGCCATTCATGATGGAGCGGATGTCGTGAAAAAGCAGCTTTACATCGGCGGGCTTGTCGCCGGTTTCCACGTACAGGTTCGCTTTCTCCCCCGGGTCGTTGTAAAAGCGGTCGCAGTTGATCCAGCCGAGGCTGCGGGCTGTGAACGTGAGGGAGGCCGGCGGGCGTTGCCCCGGTGCAAAATAGATCGAATCGATCCGCGCCGTGCTCACGCGGAGGCGCACTGCCGTGTCGCGCCAGGTGTTGCTTTCCCACCAATACGTTACCTGCTGGGTCAGCTCGGCGCAGGCGCGGTATTCGTCGAGGCCGGCCGGTGTCCAGCGGGGCATGTTCAACGCAACCTTTTGAAACAGGCTGTCGAAACCCGATGCCATGCTGTTGTCCACGCGCGCTTTTACCACCTGCCCGTTTTCGTTGATGGTGTAGTGCAGCTGCAGATCCCACATCGTGATCGGGGCATCTACGCTGTCGGGCCAGCGGAGCTGCCGGGCGAGGTATTCACGGAGGTCCTGCGCCTGCATAAAGCGGGGAAGGTGGTACCGGTTGCTTTGCCTGGCTTGGGCATATTCGAAGCGCAGGTCGCTGACCACGGGCTGCAGCACCCAGTCCACGCGGCCGTTCTGCACCTGCCCGGTAAAGAGCTGCATCCCGTCGTCGGGGCGGCGGCCAGGGAAGCTGATTTCGTAGCCGGCTCCTTTGCGCAGGCGGCACGTTCCTTCGGCGCTGGCGGCGCTGACGAAGAGCATGCCGCCGGTTTCCAGCAGTCGCCCCTGGGCCGTGGTGCCCAGGCCGGCCTGCAGGATGTCGGAGGCGGAAAAGTACTCGTGCACCCGGAGCGTCACCGGCGTTTGCGGCGGCTGGCCGGTGCTTTCGAGCACGAGGCTGTTGGCGGGCATCCATACAATCGTGCCCCGGCCGGCGCGAAGCGCCAGCGGCTTATCGGGATCTCCCGTAACCGTACCGGGCAGGGTGGGTGCCGCTCGGGAAGCGTCCGCGGGGCTGGGGCCGCGCAGGCTGGAAGCTGCGGCCGGCGTGCCGGCGGCCGTGTCGCGCGGCGGGGCCAGGACGGCGCTGTCGAACGTAACGAGTTCCGGGGCACCCGTGGCCGAAGACGGCGCACCGGCAGCGGCGGGTCCGGCGGTTGGCCGCAGGTACACAAAGATCCCGGCAGCCAGCAGGAGCGGCAGCGCCACAAACAGGAAGCGTTTCATGGTAGAAGGTTTTGTTGGTTTATGGTAACGACAATAAAGTCCCCCCATTTCGGCGGGCCGTAGAACTACGGGAGTGGTGGTGGCATAGGTGCAGCAACGGCAGCAGGCCGTCGGAAAATGTCTGTGAGAAGAGCACCGGTTGCCTGCGCAGGCGTTCCTGAAAACAAAAACCGGTACAGGAAATCAAAAACGACGCTCCATTTCGGTTATTGCGGCCCCCTGTCCCCCGAAGGGGGCACTTAGATCAATCTAACATCTCGTTAACAATCTGCACGAAAGGTGTACATGAAAAACGGATCGCAAAGCGATCCGTTTTTCAAGAGAGCTGGGCCTAACGCAAGGCCGCAACCGTAAGTATGTTCCACCTGGGTGCCCCCTTCGGGGGACAGGGGGCTTACACCAGCTCGATATCGAAGTTCACCAGCTCCTGGAACTGGCGGATGCGGGCGTCGATGTCTTCTTTCTTCAGCTCGCGGAGGCGCTCGGTGCCGAACTTTTCCACGCAGAAGGAGGCCATGGCCGAGCCGACGATGATGGCGGTCTTCATGTTCTCGTAGGAGATATCCTTGGTGCGGGCGATGTGGCCGATAAAGCCGCCGGCAAAGGTGTCGCCGGCACCGGTGGGGTCAAACACGTCTTCGAGCGGCAGGGCCGGGGCGAAGAACACGTTGTCGCCGTGGAAGAGCAGCGCGCCGTGCTCGCCCTTCTTGATGATGAGGTATTTGGGGCCCATCGTCATGATCTTCTTGGCGGCCTTCACCAGCGAATACTCGTGGCTCAGCTCGCGGGCTTCGGAGTCGTTTACCAGCAGCACGTCCACCTCTTTCAGCACTTCCAGCAGGTCGGCGAGGGCCGTTTCCATCCAGAAGTTCATCGTGTCCATCACAACGAGGCGCGGACGCTCCTTCATTTGCTTGATCACGGCATGCTGCACCGCGGGCACGAGGTTGCCGAGCATCAGGAACTCGCTGCCCTGGTACGAATCGGGCACCGTGGGCTCGAAGTTGGCCAGCACGTTGAGCTGGGTGTCGAGCGTGTCGCGCGTGTTCATGTCCATGTGGTAGCGGCCGCTCCAGAAGAAGGTCTTTTCGTCTTTCTTCACCTGCACGCCTTCCAGCAGCACACCGCGGTCTTCCAGCGACTTCAGCTCTTCCTGGGGGAAATCATAACCGACGACCGAGAGCTGCTTGATCGGCTTGCAAAAGTTGGAGGCACTCCAGGCGATGTACGTGGCTGCGCCACCAATAATGCGGTCGCTTTTGCCAAAAGGAGTTTCAATAGCATCGAAGGCCATGGAGCCGACTACCATTAACGACATAAGAGGAATCTGTTTGATGAAGATGGCAGGAATGGGGCCATCGCCCGACGAAAAGAAGGGCGGGCAAAACTACGTTTTTATCGCTGATGTCGGACGTCTGATGTCGGATATAAAGCAGAAAACGATCGCAAGGCAATCGTTTTTTAACAAGTTCATCCCGATATCAGCGATCCGACATCAGACATCCGGCATCTCAGAACCGTATCCCCACCGACACCCCGGCGCGGAAGCCCGGCAGGAAGCCGTTGTACTTCGCATGCACCCGGCGCTCGTTGCGGTACACGCTGATCTCGGTCTTGTCGCCCACGATGGGAATGTCGTTCAGGACGTTCTCGATCTCGCGGCGGGCATCGTCCTCCTGGATCTGCGTCCAGGGAATGTTCGACTGCACATCGCGGAAATCGCCCTCGAATTTGGAAAGGTTCGCCTCCGGGCCCAGCAGGAAGAGGTCGATCACCACGAGGTTGGCGATCTGGAACTGCGCGCCCAGCTGCGCGCCGAGACCGGCCCCCGAATAGTTGATCGTGGCCTGGTAGATATCGCGGTTCGCGAGGTTCTTGTTGTCGTACAGCCCGCTGCCTTCCAGGTGCACGTATTTCAGGTAAGGTTCAATATAAAAGCCTTTCATCGGGCGCTTGCCCAGGTAGATGCGGTAGCCGCCCATCACCGAAAAGGTCTTCGGGCTCAGTTCGAGGCGGTATTCCGTGGGATTGCGCTCGAAGCTGGTGGTCAGCGGGATGCCGACGCCGAAAGTAACGCTCTTCTTACCCCCCAGGCTCCGCTCGCCACTGAGGCCGATCTTGCCGAAGCCGAGGCTTAAAGGATTCCACTTCACGGCCCAGGGGTGGTCCGTGCCGGTTTGGGTCTTGACTTTTGTTTTCGTTTGCGTTTCCGCACTGCTGCTGCCCAGGGTGCTTTGCGCTTGGGCAGCGCCGGCCATCAGGGTAGCAGAAAGTAGCAGGGGCAGGTACTTCATGGTTATGAGGGTTGGGGTTCGCCGGTAAAAATACGGGCGCGCCGCTCCTGCCTCCACAAATCTGAAATCTGAGATCCGCGACCTAAAATCGGATCCCCACCGACACCCCGGCCCGCAGTCCCGGCAGGAAGCCGTTGTACCGGGCATGCACGCGGCGCTCACCGGCGTAAATGCTGATCTCGGTATTGTTGCCCACGATGGGAATGTCGTTCAGAATGTCGTCGATCTCGCGGCGGCCATCCGCCACCTGCTTTTCCGACCAGGGCCCGGTAGAAAGTATCTCGGTGAAGTCGCCCTCGAAATGGCCCAGGTTCGCTTCCGGACCCAGCAGGAACAGGTCCACTACGAAAATCCGGAACAGGGGCAACTGCAGCCCGAGCTGGGCGCCGGCGCCCACGCCGGAATACCGGAGTTCGGTGCGGTAGATATCGTGATCGGAAAGGCTCTTGTTGTCGTAGTAGCCGCTGGCCTGCGCATGCACGTATTTCAGGTAAGGCTCGAAGTAAAAGCCCCGCGCACCATCCGAACCCAGGTACATGCGGTAGCCGCCCATTATCGAAAAAGACCTGGGATCGAGGTCCAGGCGGTATGCGGACGGGTTGAGGGAGAGGTGCGTCTGCACCGGGATGCCGATGCCGAAGGTGACGCTCTTTCGGGCGCCGATGTTTCGCTCTCCGCTCAGGCCGATCTTGCCGAAGCAGAGCGCCAGCGGGTTCCACTTCACGGCCCAGGGGCGCACCGGCTGGCAGGAATGCGATTTGGGGCCATCGTTTTGGGCCGCGGCATACCCGCCCAGAAGCAGGAGCGCCAGCAAGGAAAGGGTGTATTTCATGAACTGTTTTTTTAGAAATCGTTAATCAGCGATGGCGCAGCAGCGCGCGGTAGCCAGCCTTCGGCAGGTCCAGCTTCCGCATCCGGTATACGAGGCAGGAGTCGCGCTGCAGCACGTCGAGTTGCGTCCGGAAGGCATGGCGGCTTACATAGCTCCGCTCGCCCACCTGCACCCAGCCCGCCTTTTTGTTGGCCAGGTAGTCGCTCAAAACGGTCCCGGCGCCTTCGTCGCAGCGGCGCTGGGTGATGGACCGGCAGCTGTCGTTCCGGCCGAAATAAAACGTGCAGGAACCCGTCCAGGTCGTTCCCGGCCGCCGGAGCAGCAGGTCGATGGTGGAATCGGTTTCGTCGAACTGCCCGTGGTAGCCATAATAGAGCAGGTAGGCTTCGAGCTTTTGTTTCGCTTCGGAGCGCGTGTTGCCCCAATAGTCGAGAAAGGAAGGACTTTCGGTCTGCCCAGATGCTTGCAGGAAGGCGGGCAGCCACAGGAGGCAACAGATCCACTTCAGCATAGCCGGTGTTTTTAGGTTAGGAAAGGAAAGGCTAGGGGCTGGGGGATAGGCCTACCCGTAAGGTACGGCGGAAACGGGCGCGTTGCGCGGCGTCGCCCGCTCAGCAGGCGAAAAAAATGATCGAAGGCAGGGCTGTTCGCAGTCCGGGCAAGTTTTTCATCCGGACTTAGGGCAACGGCCCCCGCCCCGGTTAGTCCCTGTCGGGAAAGCACTGCGGCCCCACAGCTCCACCGCCGTATTTCAGTACCATGTTTTTCTTGTAAAAAAGAGTGGTGCAGCCATCGTTGTACTTTTCGATCTGTGCCGGCGTCAGGTTTTGCGCAAACAGCAGGTACGAATATTTGCCCATTCCACTCCGGGCGTAGCCGATGGTGGTAACCGGCCCGTTTTCGATCGACACGCAATGGGCTTCCGCCAGCAATTTTTTTAATCGGTTCAGCGTTTGCGCCGTCCATCCGAGCTGCCCTATCATGCGCGCCAGCGTATCGGAGCCGAAGCGGAGGTTCCATTGCTGGTCGTAGGTGCTGCTCCCGTTGACGCGGTGTTCGATCTTGAGGTCGATGCTTTCGTCCGTCATCGTGATATTGTCGGCCGGGTTGAATTCAATGGAAACAAAATAGTTTTTGGGAACCAGTTGGCGATACGTATCCTTCAGCAACAGGATCTTGTCGAAGCGCTGCTCGATATTGGCGATCAGTTCTTTCTTGCTGCTCCGGGGCATCGACAGCATGACGAGAATGAATTCCTTCTCCTTTTCGTTGCCCTGGTTGTACAGGCGGAGCATTTCGCTCCTGCGGCTTTCCGGCAGGTCTTTGAGGACCACCTGCAGCAGCGAATCCTTGTTCACCGATTGGTTGAAGCCTTGTGCAGCACAGGAAAGTGCCGAAACGAACGCGAGAAAAGCGAGTACTATTTTCATCTGGGAATAGGTGGCGGCCAAAGGTACGCCATGGGGCCGGGCCGCCTTTTTGTCTGGCCTGCGATGTTCGTTCATTCAGCGGAGATGACCAAGGCGTCCTTAGCCCAGTGCGCTCCACTGGTCGCCGAGGCGTCCGTAAAATGCTGCCATCGGCCCGGTCTGCTGCTCTTCGAGGTCGTTGAAGAAATCGATGATGCGTTCGAGTTGCGCGGTGCTGAGGTCTACCCGGTAATAGTACGGTGTCGCGTCCGGCTTTCCGGAAACGGCTTCCGGCTTTTCGATCCGGTTTTCGGCCAGGATCCGTTGCAGCGCCGATACGAGCTCCGTTTCTTTTACAAACGCCAGCTCTTTCAGGGTCACGTTGAGCGTCGTGCCGTTGAGCACGTTGGGTTGGGCGATTTGTGATGCGTATTCATCCGGGCTCATAATGGTTGATTGGAGGGTGGGCTGCGCCAAGGTACGGACGGTTCGGTTTCCCTCCCGGCAGGACGGGCGCCGGACGCAACGGCATTCGCCCTCGCCCGGATTGAATCCGATACGCTTGCAACGGCATCCGACACACCTGCAATTGCATTCGTCACCGCTGCAATGGCGGACGATCGTTCTGCAATCGCCCGCGTCATCTTCGCAACGGCATTCGTCACTGCCGCAATGGCATACGCATCCGTCGCAATGGCATCCGGCGTTCCTGCACCGGTATGCGTCATGCCTTCAATGGCATGCGTGCCTGCTTCAATGGCATACGCGCCTGCCTCAATGGCATACGGCGGCTTTGCAATGAATGAGAAAAATGATTTTCCAGCTAGTTGATTGCCAGGCAGTTGGATGCCAAAATTCGCGTAAAAACCGCTCGTAGGCCTACCCGCTCACCTGCTCACCCCCGGTCCCCGGCCGCCGTAGCTTCAGCGAAGGCGGCTATCTTTGCGCCCTTGCTATGATCCACTTCCATCCATTGACCGTGAAGAAGGTGCAACGGGAAACCGACGATTGCGTTTCCATCACCTTCCAGGTGCCGCCGGAGCTGCAGGAGGCGTTCCGCTTCCGCGCCGGCCAGAACCTTACCATCCGCAAAACCTTCAACGGCGAAGAGCAGCGCCGCAGCTACTCGCTTTGCAGCGGCGCCGGCGGGCCCCTCCGCGTAGCCATTAAGCGCGTCGAGGGCGGCCTGTTCTCCTCCTGGGCCAACGAATCGCTGAAGCCCGGCGACGTGCTGGAGGTGCTGCCGCCCACCGGCAATTTCTGCGTCGACCTCGATGCGGCCAACAAAAAGCACTACCTGTTCTTCGCCGCAGGATCGGGCATTACGCCCGTGCTGTCGCTGCTACAAACGATCCTCGCCGCCGAGCCCGGCAGCCGCTGCACGCTCGTGTTCGGCAACCGCAGCAAGAATTCCATCATCTTCAAGGAGGAGCTCGAAGCCCTCAAGGATAAATACATCGACCGCTTCCGCCTCTACCACGTGCTGAGCCGCGAAAAGACCGACGTCGCCCTCAACTCCGGCCGCATCGACCGCGCCAAGTGCGAACTGCTGTTCGACAAGGTGATCGACCGCGACCGCTGCGACGCCTTTTTCGTGTGCGGCCCCGAAGAGATGATCTTCACCGTGCGCGACTACCTCCGGGAGGCCGGCGTGGCGCCGAAGAAGATCCACTACGAGCTGTTCACCGTACCGGGCCAGAAGAAGTCGAACGTGGAAACCGAAAAGGAAATCGTGTCCGAAAGCGGCCCGCGCGCCCAGGTGCAGGTAAAGCTCGACGGCATCGCCTTCGATTTCGACCTCGCCTACGACGGCCACTCCGTGCTCGACGCAGCGCTCAAACAGGGCGCCGACCTGCCCTATGCCTGCAAGGGCGGCGTATGCTGCACCTGCAAGGCGAAGCTCCTCGAAGGCGAAGTGGTGATGGACGAAAACTGGGGCCTCGAGCCCGACGAGGTGGCCGCGGGCTTCATCCTCACCTGCCAGAGCCACCCGCGGTCGGAACGGATCGTGGTGGATTTTGATGCCAAGTAGAAGGTTTTTAAAGTTCTGAAGGTTCTTAAGGTTCGCAAAGAAGCGTTACTCGTTTAACCCAACCTTAAGAACCCTGAAAACCTTAAAAACCCTGAGAACCCTTCCCGAAAACGTAAATTTGTACCTAACCCCTTCGATATGAGTGTAGCCGAATTGGAGCAGATTTTCCAGGACAAGATTGACGCCGATGTGCGGATCGAGCCGAAAGACTGGATGCCGGAGAAATACCGCCAGAACCTGATCCGCCAGATCTCGCAGCACGCGCACAGCGAGATCGTGGGCATGCTGCCCGAGGGCAACTGGATCTCGCGCGCCCCTTCGCTGAAGCGCAAGCTCATTCTCCTCGCCAAGGTGCAGGACGAAGCCGGCCACGGGTTGTATTTATACAGTGCCGCCGAAACCCTCGGCATCTCCCGCGACGAGATGACGGAGCAACTTCTTTCGGGTAAGGCCAAGTATTCCTCCATCTTCAACTACCCCACGCTCACCTGGGCCGACATGGGTGCCATCGGCTGGCTCGTCGACGGCGCCGCCATCATGAACCAGGTGCCGCTGTGCCGCACGTCGTACGGTCCCTACAGCCGCGCCATGATCCGCGTGTGCAAGGAAGAGAGCTTCCACCAGCGCCAGGGCTTCGAGGCCCTGCTCGTGCTGAGCAAGGGCACCGACGAGCAGCGCGCCATGGTGCAGGACGCCATCGACCGCTGGTGGTGGCCCTCGCTGATGATGTTCGGTCCTACTGACGACGCCTCGCCCAACTCGCAGCTTTCCATGAAGTGGAAGATCAAGCGCTTCTCCAACGACGAACTGCGCCAGCGCTTCGTGGATATGATCGCCGAGCAGGTTAAGCTTCTCGGCATGACGCTTCCCGATGCGGACCTCCGGTGGAACGAAGAGCGCGGTCACTACGACTTCGGCGCCATCAACTGGGAAGAGTTCTGGAACGTGGTGAGCGGCAACGGGCCCTGCAACACGCAGCGCCTCGAAGCCCGCCGCAAGGCCTGGGACGAAGGCGCCTGGGTACGCGAAGCCGCCGTGGCGCATGCGGAGAAGAGAAAGAGTAAAAAGGAGATGAAGGCCGCATAGGAAAGTCGGAAGTCGGAAGTGTGAAGTCGGAAGTTTTTTAAAGTATTCAACTATGCAATTGTTTCGAAAATATTTCTACGGTGATTATGATGCCATAAAAGGCGGCAAACCCAATGCAGACGCGCCGAAAAGTGAGGGTAGCGCGGTAGACCCCTCCCCTTCGGGGAGGTCGGGTGGGGCTGAGTGGCCCCTCTGGGAGATCTTCATCCGTTCCAAGCAAGGCCTCGACCACAAGCACGTCGGCTCCCTCCACGCCGCCGACGCGGCCATGGCCATCGAGAACGCCCGCGACGTCTACACCCGCCGGCAGGAAGGCGTTTCCATCTGGGTGGTGAAAAGCAGCCACATTCACGCCTCCAACCCCGACGACGCCGAATCGTTCTACGAGCCCGCCAACGACAAGGTGTATCGGCACCCGACGTTCTATGACCTGCCGGATGAGCTCACGCACATGTAAAGAGAAAGAACGCGGATCTTATACGATTGCTATGATGATAAATGATTTTTTATCGTTGCTTTTATCGTACGTGTAAATCGATTTCATTGTAGGATTGGAATTGACGAGCAAATAGTAATAGATCTGCGTTAATCGTATTAATCATAAAAAATCTGCGTTCCTTCTCTCCCGGGAATGCCCATTCTTACGCAAATGCTCTTCGAATACACCCTCCACCTTGCCGACAACGCCCTCATCCTCGGCCAGCGCAACGCCGAATGGTGCGGCCACGGCCCCGTGCTGGAGCAAGACATCGCCATCACCAACATCTCCCTCGACCTCGTGGGTGCGGCGCGCAACCTGTACGCCTACGCGGCCGAGCAATACAACGCATTCGACGATGCTTCCAAAGTCTCGGTAACCGCGCTGCTCCCGAAGCCCTGGACGGCCTGGGGCCGCGCACTGCAGGAAGACGACCTCGCTTTCCTGCGCGACGAGCGCCAGTACCGCAACGTGCTGCTCGCCGAGCGGCCCCGCGGCGACTGGGCAGTGACGGTGTTGCGCCAGTTTTTCTTCTCCGCCTTCCAGTACCTGCAATACGAGGCGCTGCAGCAGAGCCGCGATGCGACGCTGGCCGCGATCGCCGAAAAATCGCTCAAGGAAGTGGCCTACCACCAGCGCTGGAGCAGCGAGTGGGTGATCCGCCTCGCCGACGGCACCGGCGAAAGCCGCCGCCGCATCGAAGCGGCGCTGGAGTCGCTGTGGCCCTTTACCGGCGAGCTGTTCGAAGCGGCCATTTTTGAAACCGTGGAGGGCGCAGTCGATCCTTCCAGCTTCCGGGACGCCTGGCAGGAAAAGGTCGAATCCGTCTTTGCCGAAGGCGACCTGCCCGTGCCGCCCACCGGCACCTGGCACCAGAGCGGCGGCAAGCGCGGCGTGCACACCGAACACCTCGGCTACCTTCTCTCCGAGCTGCAATACCTCCAACGCGCGCATCCGAATATGACGTGGTAGGGCAAGTTGGTAGTTTGTGGTTGGTCGTTTGTAGTTGAGGGAGGAGCCATGACGCCAAGGCGTCGCATCGCGGAACTACAAACCACAGACTACAAACTACAAACCCGTTTTTAAGGATGATCCAAGAAGAAACCATCTGGTCAATTTTAAACGACGTGAAAGACCCGGAGATCCCGGTGTTGTCGGTGCTCGATATGGGCATCATCCGCGCCGTTTCGGTCGTGGGAGAGGAGGTGGAGATCGTACTTACTCCCACCTACAGTGGCTGCCCGGCCATGGACGTTATTTCAATGGACATTCGCCTCAAGCTCATCGAGCACGGCATCCGCAAGGTGCGCATCCGCCAGCAGCTGTCGCCCGCCTGGACCACCGAGTGGATGAGCGCCGAAGGGAAGGAGAAGCTGCGGGCCTTCGGCATCGCGCCGCCCAATCCCAGGCAACAGTTCTGCAGCACCGACCTTTTCCAGGAAGAAGCCGTGCAATGCCCGCGCTGCGGCTCCTGGCACACGGAGCTCATATCCCAGTTCGCCTCCACGGCTTGCAAGAGCATGTACCGCTGCCTCGACTGCAAAGAGGCGTTCGATCATTTTAAGTGCCATTGAGAACGTGAGCCGTGAGCCGTGAGCCGTGAGCGGAATCATTGGTAATAATTCGCTTCAATGCTCACGGCTGACGATTCCCTAGCTTTGACCCGCAAACCATAGCCCATGTCCTCGATCCTCTTCGAAGTCCGCGACAGCATCGCCCACATCACCTTCAACCGCCCGGAGAAATACAATGCCTTCAACCGGGAGATGGCCCTGCTGCTGCAGAACCACCTCGATGAATGCGCGGCCAACAGCGGCATTCGCTGCGTGTACCTGACGGGCGCCGGCAAAGCCTTCAGCGCCGGGCAGGACCTCGACGAAGTGGTGGATCCCGCCGGCCCCGATGTAGCGGCGATCCTCAGCGAACATTACAACCCGATCGTGAAGCGCCTCCGTCGCCTCGAGAAGCCCGTGGTGGCCGCTGTGAACGGTGTAGCCGCCGGCGCGGGCGCCAACATCGCCCTGTGCTGCGACGTGGTGCTGGCGGCGAAGAGCGCTTCCTTTATACAGGCCTTTTCGAAGATCGGCCTCATCCCCGACAGCGGCGGCACCTTCTTCCTGCCGCGCCTCATCGGTTTTCAAAAAGCATCCGCGCTATTTATGCTGGGCGATAAAGTCGGTGCCGAAGAAGCCGAACGCCTCGGCATGGTATACAAAGTGATGGCCGATGAAAGTTTTCACGAAGAGTCGATGGGGGTAGCCGCCACGCTTGCCGCAATGCCTACCCGCGGCCTCGCGCTGACGAAAATGGCCCTCAACAATTCAATGGGCAATCATTACGAAGACCAGCTGCACGACGAAGAGCTGTTGCAGGAAAAAGCCGGCAGCACCCACGACTACAAAGAAGGCGTGCAGGCTTTCCTGGAAAAACGCAAACCCGTATTCCGCGGCGAGTAAGAGAAAGAACGCATCACCCCTTAAACATCCTGCATCCCATGACTGACGCTCTGGCCCGGCAAGTAGTAGACCATATGATCGAACACGACCAGTTCAGCCGCTGGCTGGGTGTAGAAATACTGGAGGTGCGCGAAGGCTACAGCCGCATCCGCATGACGCTGCGGGAGGAAATGCTCAACGGCTTCGGCATCATCCACGGCGGTATCGCCTTTTCGCTGGCCGACAGCGCCTTTGCCTTTGCCTGCAACAACCGCAACAACCTGTCGGTGGCGCTCGATACCGGTATCAACTTCACCCGGCAGCTGCTCCCCGGCGATACCATTACCGCCGAAGCCCGCGAGCTGCACAACGGCCGCAGCACCGGCCTCTACCACATCATGGTGACCAACGCCGCCGGCGACACGGTGGCTATTTTCAAAGGCACCTGCTTCCGCACCGGTAAGCCGCTCGTCACGCCGGCCAATTCGCTCTGACGTGCAGGAACAGCTGCTGCACCTTTTTCAACAACACCCCGGCCTGGCCGTGTTCCTGTCGCTGGTCATCAGCGTGGGCGTGGCCGTGCTCGGCCTCGTGCCCAGCTTTTTCGTGACGGCCGCCAACCTGCTGTTCTTCGGCTTCTGGCCCGGCACGGCGCTGTCTTTTGCCGGCGAGGCGCTGGGCGCGCTTGTTTCGTTTGTGCTATACCGGAAAGGTTTCCGCCGGCGCGTGGCGCCCGGCCTCGATCGCTTCCCCAGGCTGCAGCGGCTGCTGGCCGCCGAAGGCGCCGAAGCCTTCGGGCTTGTGTTTTCGCTGCGCCTGCTGCCCTTTGTTCCGTCGGGTCTCGTCACGTTTGCGGCGGCCGTGGGCCGCGTGGGCATCGGCACCTTCTTCGCAGCGAGCACCCTGGGCAAAGCGCCTGCGCTGCTGCTTGAAGCTTGGTCGGTATACGAAGTGACGCGCTTCGGAATGGCCGGGAAGATCATCCTCGCCGTTGTGGCGCTGGCCTTACTGTTTTGGATCCTGCGCCGCCTTCGGATTGGGCGGTAAAGGAAGTATCTTGTAGAAATACAACCGATCACCAAATCAGAGCTTATGCGTCAGCTTTCTTCCTGGGCGCGCGACCACCGTTGGTCGGCACGCCTCCTGCTCCTCCTTTCGATCCTGTTGTTGAATGCTAGCGCCTGGGTCGCCGGCAATTGCCTGGCCGCCGCGGGCTGCGACGGTGGCCCGGGCTGGATTACCACCCTGGCTTTCGCTGCCTCGGCGCTGCTGCTGGCCTACCCGCCGGGGCGGGCCTCGTACCGCCTCCGGAAAAGCTTCGACGGCGCGCTTACGGCCTGCACCTTTTTACTGGTGATGCTGCTGAGCGCCGGCCCCGAAGAAGGCCCGGTGCCCTTCCAGGCCAATGCTGCACAGGCGGCCGCGGTTTCTGCCGACGCACAGGCGCCTCCCAAGAACAAGAAGCTGCTGCGCCGGCTGGCACGCCGCCTGCGTGCGCACTACCGCGGGGCCGGTGGCGGCGGCCAGGCGGCACTCATCGTACTCACCATCGTCGCAGGCCTCCTGCTGGCGGGGCTGGTGCTCGTGCTTTCCTGCAGCATTGCCTGTTCGGGTGCCGAAGTGCTGGCCATCATTGTGGGCGCGCTGGGCCTGGCCGGCATCGTGCTGGGCGTTATCGCCATCATCAAGCGCATCGTGAACGGCCCCCGGAAAAAGCCGGCGGCAACGCAGGAGCCGGCAGGAGGCTAAGCTGCCGCTCCGCATCTTTGTTGTATGATCTATGAATTCAACGGAATAAAACCCGTCGTCCACGAAAGCGCGTTCGTTCACCCGCAAGCCGTGGTGACCGGCGAGGTGATCATCGGCCGCGACGTATACATCGGGCCAGGCGCGGCGCTGCGTGGCGACTGGGGCCGCATCGTGATCGAAGACGGCTGCAACGTGCAGGAGAACTGCACCGTGCATATGTTTCCCGGCGTAACGGTGCTGCTGAAAGAAAGTGCGCATATCGGTCACGGTGCGATCATCCACGGCGCCACCATCGGCCGCAACTGCCTGGTAGGGATGAACGCCGTTCTGATGGATGAGGTGGAGCTGGGCGACGAATGCATCGTGGGCGCCCTCGCGTTTATCCGGCAGGGTGAAAAGGTCCCGCCGCGCTCATTGATAGCCGGTAACCCCGCCCGCATCATCCGCACAGTGACCGACGAGCAGATGGCCTGGAAGACAGATGGGACGCGGCTTTACCAGCAGCTGCCCGCGTGGTGCGCCGATACGCTCAGGCCCTGCGAGCCGCTCCGCGAGGCGATCGCGCAGGAGCCGCTCATCCGCAAGGACTACCGACCGTTCAAAAAATAACCAGAAGTAGGTAGAGAACTACGAAATATTTCTTTATAATTTAGAGGGATCGAAACACCGATCAATCAACTTACCTAAAACCCGCTGAACATGAACAAAAATTTACGCACCGGCGTCTTTGCTGCCATCCTCGCCGGCAGCATTTTTTCGGCCAGCGCCCAGAACGAGCGCTTCGCCTACGCCATCACCGACGCAACCAAGGAAGGCTTCAACTGGAGCGTGCTGCGCAAGATCGACCTGACTACCGGTGAGTACAGCCCCGTGCTGTTCAACGGTGTGGATGCCAATGCGCCCGTGTTCGACGCCGTTAGCAAAAAGCAACTGTCGCTCAGCACCGATGCCCGCTACGGCAATGCGCTGAACATTCCCTTCAGTACCGGTGTGGCCGCCGCTGCGTACGACCCCACGCACGACCGCATCTACTTCACTCCGATGTTCATCGACCAGCTCCGTTATATCGACCTGAAGACGATGAAGGTGTACTACGTGGCCGACAAAGCCTTCACCGGCCTCGGCAACATGCACAACGACGAAGGCAAGTGCATCACCCGCATGGTGATCACACCCGACGGCACGGGCTACGCCATCTCCAACGACGGCAATACCTTTATCCAGTTCAGCACCGGAAAGAACAGCAAGGTGACGGTACTCGGTGCGCTGGTGGATGATCCCGCCAACGGCACGGTATCGGTGCACAACCGCTGCTCTTCGTTCGGCGGCGACATGATCGCCGACAATGAAGGCAACCTCTACGTGATCTCCGCCCGCAACCACATCTTCAAGGTGTCGGCGGAAAACCGCGTGGCTACCCTGCTCGGCTCCATCCAGGGCCTGCCCGCCGCCTTTACCACCAACGGCGCCGTCGTGAATGCCGACGGCAACCTCGTGGTATGCAGCGCAGTAGACGGCTCGGGTTCTTACGTGGTGAATCCGAAAGACTGGAGCGCCCAGATCCTCAAAGGCGGCGCTTTCCACAGCTCCGACCTCGCCAACAGCAACTACCTCGCTACCCGCAAGAATCCCAATACGATCGACCTGATCAGCCCCAAGGCCTCGAACTACAACGACCGCATCCAGGTGTACCCCAACCCGGTTACCAACAATGTGTTCAACATGCAGTTTACCAAGGTGCCGGCCGGTGACTACACCCTCCAGGTGACCGACGCCAACGGCAAAACGGTTCAGTCGCGCCGCATTTCCATTACGATGGACAGCCAGGTGCAGCCCGTATCGCTGAGCCGCCTCAGCGGCAAGGGTTTCTACCTCGTGCGCCTCGTAGACAATGCCGGCCAGGGTGTATACGAGCAGAAGATCCTCGTTCAGTAAGCAACACAAGCCATATATATTCGTCAGGCCGCTCCTTCCGGGGCGGCCTTTTTCGTGGAGGTGGGCCCGGCCCGCCCGCGGGCTTATCTTTGCGGCTTAAATCCCTCACTTGGAGAAAAGCAACTTCGTAGACCAGATCCGCATTTTCGCGCGCAGCGGCCACGGCGGCGCTGGCTATAAGCACTTTCGCCGCGACAAGCTGACCGCCATGGGCGGCCCCGACGGCGGCGACGGCGGCCGCGGCGGCCATATCATCCTGCGCGGCAACAGCAACCTCTGGACCCTGCTGCACCTGCGCTACTTCAAGAACGTGCATGCCGAAAACGGCGAGCGCGGCGGCGAAGCCAACTGCACCGGTCGCAACGGCGAAGACATCATCATCGAAGTGCCCCTGGGCACCATCGCCCGCGACGAGGAAACCGGCGAAAAGGAAGTAGAAATACTGGAAGACGGCCAGGAGATCATCTGGCTGCCCGGCGGCAAAGGCGGCCTCGGCAACTGGCAGTTTCGCAGCCCCACCAACCAGGCGCCCGAGCACGCGCAACCCGGCATGCCGGGACAGGAAGGCTGGAAGGTGCTCGAGCTCAAAGTGCTGGCCGACGTAGGCCTCGTGGGCTTTCCCAACGCCGGCAAGAGCACGCTCCTGTCGGTAGTGACCGCGGCGAAGCCCAAAGTGGCCGACTACGCCTTTACCACCATCACACCCAACCTGGGCATGGTGGAATACCGCGAGGGCAAGAGCTTCTGCATCGCCGACCTGCCCGGTATCATCGAAGGCGCCGCGGAAGGCAAGGGCCTCGGCCACCGCTTCCTGCGCCACATCGAACGCAACTCCATCCTGCTGTTTCTGATCCCCGCCGACAGCAAAGACCATCGCCAGGAATTCGAGATCCTGAAAAAGGAACTGGAAGATTATAACCCCGAGCTGCTCCACAAGCGGTTCATCATCGCCATCAGCAAAAGCGATATGCTCGACGACGAACTGAAGGCTGCCATTGCCGAAGAGCTGCCCGCCGACGTCCCGCACCTCTTCTTCTCCTCGGTAACGCAAACCGGGCTGCAGGAGCTGAAAGACACGCTGTGGCTGGAGCTGAACAGGAAGGAGTAATGAGCAATGAGTAATCAGTAATGAGTAATGAATACGAAAAGGCCCCACACCGTGGGGCCTTTTATTTATTCCGGGATTATCCACTCATTATTCATTACTGATTACTCATGCATCCCGCTCGGGTCGTTGCCGGCGATCCCTCTTTTTTCGGTCATTTTTTTAAAGATCACCTGCAGGTTGCTGCGCAGACGCTCCAGCTCGTGCGGATCGCGGTGCTCCTGCACGGCCTGGCGAAACTCTTCGTTTTTCTTCAGGTACAGATCGTAAAGGGTAAAAAATTCGAGGCGTTGCAGTCGGCTGTTCATATGGCGGATTTTCAGGGAAGGAAAGGGCAAAGGGCGTACCCCGGCCGCGGCTTTCCCGCGGGAAACCGCGGATGCGGGTTGAAACCGGTTTTTTCTTCGACGAATCAGCCCGGACCATCGGCGGGTGAGACGGCACTGGGTCCGCGCCCCAGCGTCCACATTGTGCAAAGCTGTGGAATTCGCACCCCAGCCCGCGCGAAGGGCCGCAGGAACGCTTCGTTTAATCAAAACCGTTTCGTGGGCACGCTTTGCTGAACACTTGCGCGTAAGCCCGGCCTTTGGGACTCTTTTCTAAGTCTATTCTAATGACTTTCAAGCGGCTGGACCAACGTATTTGGGGCTGGCCTGCTATTTTTACAAGACCAACGAATATGAGCACCAAGCAATTGCAACACTGGATGGACCAGCACACGGCCTTCCGCGACCGTACCCCCCGTTTCCGCACCTTTACCAGCCTTCTGTTCCTGTTTCACCTCGTGGCCATCTTCGCGATCTGGATGACGCGCCTTTTTAGCTGAGACTTACCATTCCGGGTCACCTCTTTGGAAGCAACTTTTAAGTAGGTTTGCCAACCTTAAATTGTTTCTTATATGAAGAGAACCCTTATCGCCCTCCTCTTCGTTGCCCTGGCCGGATTCAAGGCCTCGGCAGACGAAGGAATGTGGCTGCCGCTGCTGCTTGGTCAGCAAGTGTACAACGACATGGTGAAGAAAGGCCTGAAGCTTTCCAAAGACCAGCTTTACAACATCAACAAACCCTCGCTGAAAGATGCCATCGTGATCTTCGGCGGCGGCTGCACCGGTGAGATCGTGTCCACGCAGGGCCTGGTCTTCACCAACCACCACTGCGGCTACAGCGTGATCGCCGGCGCCTCTACGGTGGAGCACAACTACCTCCGCGACGGCTTCTACGCCAAAAACATGGGCGAAGAGATTCCCGGCGCCACGCAAAACCTGTCGGTGCAGTTCCTGCTCCGCATCGAGGACGTGACCGCCCGCGTGCTCGACTCCCTCAAAGGCCTCAGCGGCCAGGAGCGCCTCACGCGCCAGGCGGCGGTACTCGCGGCCATCAACCGCCAGATGACCGACACGGCCGCCTTTGTTGAAACGCGCATCTCGCCGCTGTTCAAGAACAACCAGTTCCTCGCCTTCGTGTACCAGCGCTACAACGACGTGCGCCTCGTGGGCGCCCCCCCGGAAGCCCTCGGTAAATTCGGCGGCGACACCGACAACTGGGAGTGGCCCCGCCACACCGCCGACTACTCCATCTTCCGCGTATACACCTCGGCCGACGGCAAACCCGCCCGCTACAGCAGCGCCAACGTGCCGATGAAGCCGAAATGGCACCTGCCCGTATCGCTCAAAGGCGTGAAGGAAAACGACTTCACCATGATCTGGGGCTACCCCGGCTCCACCAACCGCTACGAGTCGTCGGCCGGTATCAAGCTCGCCACCGACATCAACAACCCGACGCTGGTGAAGCTGCGCGACATGCGCCTCAAGTACATGTTCGAGGAAATGAAGAAGGACCCGGCCATCAAGCTGCAGCTCGCCTCCGACTACGCCTCGATCGCCAACTATTGGAAGTTCTACGACGGCGAAACGAAACAGCTGCTGAAGTACGACGTGTACGGACAGAAGCAGAAGGCCGAAGCCGACTTCCTGAAGTGGGCCGCCGCGAAGCCCGAATACAAGGACATCTTCACCAACCTCGAAGCCAGCTACGCCGCCTGGCGCCCCTACGCGCTGCACCGCGTGTACATCAACGAAGGTATCATGGGCTCGCCGCTGCTGGCCTATGCCGCCTCGCTGCAGAACCTCGAGAACACGATGGTGAAGCCCGGTTCCTCCACGGCCGACATCCAGAAACTGGTAGCCTCCGCCGACCGCGCGCGCACGGCTTTCCTGGAAGCCCACAACACGCCCTCCGACCGCAACATCGTAGCCTCCGTGCTGCAGATGTACTACAAGGAAGTGCCGAAAGAGCAGCAGCCCCAGGGCCTGTTCGAGGCCATCCGCAACGAGTACGGATCGCTCGACAAGCCCGCTACCTGGGAGAAGTATACCGACGCCGTTTTTGACGGCACGATGCTGCTCGACGACGCCAAGTGGGCCGCCTTCAAGCGCAGCCCCGACGCGCAGACCCTGCAGACCGACCTCGCCTACAGCCTCGCCAACGCCTTCCTGCGCAACTGGCAGGGCAAGTACCTGCCGAAGTACCAGCAGTTCACCACCCAGAACAACGAGTGGGGCCGCCTGTACCTCAAGGGCATCAGGGAGCAGAACCCCGCCAAGGCGAAAATGATGTACCCCGACGCCACCTTCACGATGCGCGTTTCCTACGGCAAGGTGTCGCCCTACGCCCCGCGCGACGCCGTGAAGTACGACTACGTAACCACCATGAAAGGCATGCTGGAGAAATACAAGGCCGGCGACTACGAGTTCGACCTGCCGCAGAACGTGCTCGAGAAAGCCCGCGCCAAAGACTTCGGTCAATACAAAGACGCGCGCACCGGCTCGCTGGTGACCTGCTTCATCACCACCGACGACATCACCGGCGGCAACTCGGGCTCGCCCGTGATCAACGGCAACGGTGAGCTCATCGGCCTCGCCTTCGACGGCAACTACGAAGCCCTCAGCCACAAGCTCGCCTTCGACAAGAACCTGAACCGCACTATTTGTGTCGACATCCGCTTCGTGCTGTGGTGTGTAGACAAAGTGGGTGGTGCCTCCAACATTGTGAAGGAGCTGACCTTACGCAAGTGACCCATCCCGGCCCCCTGTCCCCCAAAGGGGGCACTTAGATCGAATCATTCCTTTTAGCCCGCAGCAATCTTTGCTGCGGGCTTTTTTGTGGGCTAATTTCCGCTCGCAGGCAAACGCCCTGACCATGGAGGCCTGGGATGCTGCCTTTTCTCTGCCTGCAAGGCGCCTCTCGCCCCCTCGGGTATAAATGACCATCGCACCCTGTAGTACGGCCTACGTGTTCGTTGGTAGAGAACCTGCCTCCGTGATCTCGTAGCCTGCCCCGCTAACGGCGGGGAAAATGCTCCCGTGTCTCTGCGAGAAACCTTGCCCCGAGGTAACTGCCGCTAGATTCTTCAAGCCAGTTTTTTTGTCGCAAAGGGCTCTGAAAGGGTGTTTTGCGACAAGGTGAGAGACATTCTGGCGGTCGACGACGCATTTTGGTACTGGTGAGAGACATTCTGGCCGTCGACGGCGTCTATTTGAGCTGGTTAGACGTATTTCTGTCTCCGACGACGCATTTTTATGCCGGTGAGACGCCGGTTCGCCTGCGACGGCGTCTTTTTGCGCTGAAGACACGCCTTTTCGTTCCCGACGGCGTATTTCCGTTAGCCGCTCGGCAAAAAAAGGCTGCGGCGCTTCTTTTTATACGGGAAAGCACTTAGCTTTAAGCATAACCAAAATGCTTGTGTATGAAAACGTACGATTGGCATTCGCTGGATGCCTTTAAGACCACCCTCAAATTTATGAACGACAACCGCAGCTACTGGTCGGACAACGAGCACGTAGTGGAATCGGTAGACTTCATCAACCCGCTGGTTCAGGAGCTGCTGCGCCGTGCCGACAAGCAGCAGGGTACGCAACCCGAAGCCTATACCGATGCCAAAGACGCCGCCTTGGGTATCATGTTGGGTCTCGGCTGGAAAGAGTGTAAGAAGCTGAAGATCTTTGCCCGTAAAACGGGCAAGCTGGTGTTGATGCAGGAGCTGTCGTTCAGCAAGACCTCTTTCGAATACGGCACCGAAGAGGAGCAGGCAGCCCGCTGCCGTATGGTAGCCGAGCGCGCTGACGCAAACCTCCCCGCCCTTGCTTCGTACAAGATCACCCGCGATTCCATTGACAAGCTCCGCGCCTCCATCGATGCGTTTGCGCCCCTGGAAACGGAGCGCGACAGCGTGATGGATATCCGTAAGCTGCTCACCGCCTCGATCGAAACCCTCATGCGCCGGGCACGGATTAAATTAAAAGAACTCGACGGCGAGATCGATGCCTTCTTCGACGAGGAGGAATACGAGGAATTTTACAACGGTTATTTCGAAGCCCGCCGCGTGTCGAAGCTAAAGCCACGGCAGCCGGAGAAAAAAGCAGAATGATGTACTTGTAGAAATACGGAAGCCCCCCGCCTGAAGCGGGGGCTTTTTTGTGGGCAAGTTTCCACTCGCAGGCAAACGCCCTGACCATGGAGGCCTGGGATGCTGCCTTTCCTCTGCCTGCAAGGCGCCTCTCGCCCCCTCGGGTATAAATGTCCATCGCACCCTGTAGTACGGCCTACGTGTTCGTTGGTAGAGAACCCGCCTCCGTGATCTCTGCGAAAACGCTCCCGTGCCCTCTGCGAGAAACCTTGCCCCGATTGAGGTGCCCGCCACATCTTTCAAAGTCCTATTTTCAGAGAGCCGCGTACGACCTTGCTGGTCGTACAGAGGTGTTCAATCAAACCATTATGGAAGACCGCTTCATTGATCTCCGGCGCTTTCATGCGCGCCGCGACTGGTACCGCAACGAAGTCGCCCTGCGGCAGCTCGACCTGGTCACCTGCCCCTGCTGCGGCTTTCCGACCCTGGGGCCCATCGAGCCGCAACCCATCTGCGACCTGTGTTTCTGGCAGGACGATGGACAGGACGACCCGGATGCCGGCTTTTACAGCGCGCCCAACGGGATGACGCTGGAGGAAGGGCGCCGCCGGGTGGAACGCGAGCTTGTTGAATGGTGCACCGAAAAAGGCGGCGACGTGCTCCTCGACCTGGACCGCTTTCTGCAGATCGCGGAGTATTACCGCGGGCGCCTCGAGATCCATTACCGCGAGGCGGGCGAGGCCGACCGCGACGACCCCGTGTGGAAAGGCATCAACGCACTGCGGGATGCCTGGCTCGCCGACCTGGTGGTGGAACGGACACCGCTTTTGTGAACCCGCGCTACATCGGGGCCGAGCTCACGTCGATCTTCAAGAACCGCGATTACAAGATCTACTCCAACATCGTTCGGGCACAATTGCAGACGGGCGCGAAGCGGGCCCTGCTGATCATCGGCGGGGCGCACATCGGTTCACTGACCGGCATCTTCCGCGACGATGAAGCGTTCCGGCTGGTAGATCCGAAAAAGTACCTGAAGCGCTAGCGCCGGCACCGGCCTTATCTTAGCGTTCCATCAATCCTTCGCCCCATGCCGCGCCCCCTGCGTCCTGAAGAACGGTCCCTCATCGAGCACCTGCTGACGAAAGTTCCCGGCGGGAAGAAATATACGATCCCCCAAACGGCCGGCTCGCTCGGCGAATACGGCCTGCAGCTGTCCGAGCGGGGCGAGCACGCCGAAGACCTCGTGGAAGCGGAGTTTGTCGACGAGGACCGCCGCGCGGTGTACCTCACGCTCACGGCCAACGAGCACGGCGAGCTCTTTGAGCTCGATATCTGGAAGGTCGACTTCAGCCCGCTGAAGCGCTACCCCGTGCCGGCGGAGTTGCAGTTTGACGCGTAGTCGCTCAGTTGCATTTTTCCCGGGCCTGCGCTGCCGAAAATAATGTCGCGCAACCAAAAGGTTGCCTATATTTGAACAACCAAATGGTTGCCTTATGCCCGAAGCCCGACGTGATGTTTTCCAGGCCATTGCCGACCCAACGCGCCGCGCCATCCTGGCGTTGCTTGCCGCGGGCGCGCTGACGCCGGCTGCTATGGCGGCCCATTTCGATAGCAGCCGCCAGGCAATTTCGAAGCACCTGGCGATCCTGTCGGAGTGCGGCCTGCTGCACACCAAGCCGAGCGGCCGTGAAGTATATTACCATTTCAACCCGAAAAAGCTGAAAGAAGTGGAGCGCTGGCTGCAACCCTTCCGCGCGCTCTGGGAAGGGCGCTTCAGCCAGCTGGACGAACTCCTGAAGAAACCCAAAAAATAAACAATATGCAAACAGAGATCACCCAGGACGGCGACCGCCGCCTCCACATCACGCGTCGTTTTGCAGCCGCTCCGGAAGCGGTCTGGAAGGCCTGGACCGAATCGGAGCTGCTCGAGCAATGGTGGGCGCCGCGCCCCTGGAAGGCGGTGACCGTGGCCATGGACTTTCGCCCCGGCGGCGCCTGGCGCTACTATATGGAAAGCCCCGAAGGCGCGCGCCACTACTGCCGCGTGGATTATGAGACCATTGTTGCCGGTGAAAGCTTCAGCGCGCGCGATGCCTTTACCGACGAGCACGGCCATGCGGCCGAGGCCTTTCCCAACATGCACTGGCAGAACCGCTTCAGCGCCGACGGCGACGGCACCCTGGTGACCATCGACATCGACTTCGCCACACCCGAGTCGCTGCAGCGGATCGTGGAGATGGGTTTCAAAGGCGGCTTCACGATGGCCCACGGCAACCTCGACGAACTGCTGGCGAAGCAAGCGGTAGCAGGTTCGTAGGACGTACCTTCGCCGCACAAACCATCCGCATGAGCCCGTTCCTTCGCATCCTGCTTGCTGTTCTGTTGCTGCCTGTCGCCGCTGCCGCGCAGGATGATACCCTGCTGTTCGTGGAGCCCGGCATCTCGCTCCGCTACAACCCGGCGCACTTCCAGGTGCTTCGCTATTATGGCCACCCGGGCGACAAAGCGAGCTACGACCTGCTGTACTCTGCCGATACTTCGCGGCGGGTGGAACTGCACATCGAGTCGAAGCGGCCAGACCGGCCGGGTTCGATGGCGCTGCTCGATAGCCTGCTGGGTATACAGGCCATGGAGATGAAGGACGACTCCGTGATCCGGATACTGGCGCGCGATACAGCGGCGCGGCACCTGGCCGGCTTTTCCTGCCTCCGCTTCGTAATGTTCAACCGCGACAATGGCGATACGGCTACGGCGCTCGTAGCGGCGCACCTGGGCGCAGACGACTACACGCTCGTTTATTACACGGCGAAAGGCGATCGCGGCGTTGCCGCCGATGATGCCGTGTTGGCTGCGCTTCTGGGTCGCTTTCAAAGCTATTCTGAGGAAGCGCTGGCAGCCGAAGCCACTGCCTTGCAAAAACGTTACACCGTGCTGCTCCGTCGCGACAGGGATTGTGCAGCCGACCCTATGGGCAAGGCGGCCTGGTGTGGCACCGTTACCGTGCAGCAGCCGCTGGCCCACCTCGTGGTCGGCGCCGAGGTCGGCACGAGCGTCCGGAACCTGTTTACCTCCACCGACGGCCGCAGCGTGCGGGTGCGCAGCAACAATCGTAAGAAAGGCCCCGTGAGCGAGCAAGGCGTGCTGGTTGTAGCGGCGCCCTCCGGCAACCGGGTCAAGCTGCCCTTTTCCATCCGCTTTACCAATCCGTAAAAAAAGAAACCCTCCAATCGGAGGGTTTTCTTTCCTGTAAACCGTAGAAGTACGGGTGGGAGGCGTTCTCCCCGAAAAAGTTGACCACTAACCATTAACCGGCCTCTTCCTTACTGGATGGTCAGGTCGAAGCGGCCTTCGGTCACGTCGAGCACCTCACCTCCGTTGCGGTCGGTTGCGCGGAAGGAGAAAGTGCCGGCAAGAACGTGCGCGTTCTTGTCCACCTTGGTAATGACCACCGTCCCGGTGGTTTGTGCATTGGTCATCCATTGGTGGGTGGGCGTAAGGGTACGCTCCACGAAATAGGCATAAGAGGCGGTATGGGCAGGGCGAAGCTCCGTAGTTTGATTGAGCGCATAGGTTCCGGGCCGGGTCACACCTTGGAGGTAGATCTCGAACTCGGTCTCGGTAGGGCTCTTGCTGATGTTGCGTGCGTTGATCACGTAGTTGTCGTTGCCGGCAAACGAGGCTTCGAGCAGGGGTGCGTGCGGCAGAATCCCTTTGCCTTGCGGCGCCCACAGCTCACCATTGACGCGGGCCCCGAACGTGTTAGAACCCGAATCGGTGGCCTCCGGCAGCTCGGTCACTTTTTTGCTGCAACTGGCCAGGGCGAGGACGGCCGCGCTCAGAACGATTAGGTTTTTCATGGTCGGATCGATAATTTGGCTCCAGTTAGCCAAAACCATGCGCAACTCGGCTTTCCACACTTTCTTTCACAAAACCTTATACCATGCCGGCCATCCGATCGATCTCCCTGCACCGTATGCTGGTGCCGCTTCGCGAGCCCTTTGTTATTTCGCTTGGTCCCATCGAAGCCGTTCAGAACCTCGCGGTGTGCCTGCAGGCCGACGACGGCCGGGAGGGCTGGGGCGAATGCAGTCCGTATATGACCATCAACGGCGAAAGCCTCGATACCTGCTTCGTGGTAGGACAGTATTTCGCCCGGATCCTGAAGGGCCGCGACTATACCGATATCGCGGGCGCAGTAGCGGCGATGGATGGGCTTATCTATGGCAACAGCTCGGTTAAAAGCGCCTTCGATATGGCCCTGCACGACCTCGCGGCGCAGGCAGCCGGGCAGCCGCTCTATGCCTTCCTGGGAGGGAAAAAGGGAAAGGTCCTGGAAACGGATATGACCGTGTCGATCGGCGCGCCCGAAAAGATGGCCGCCGACGCCGCACGGTTTGTGGCGCAAGGCTTTCCCGCCATTAAGGTGAAGCTCGGCCAGGAGCTGGAGCTGGATGTGGCCCGCATCCGGGCCATCCGGGAAGCGATCGGCCCCGACCATCCGCTGCGCACCGACGCTAACCAGGGGTGGCGCGACGCCGGCTATGCGCTTGGCGTGTTGCAGGCACTGGCCCCCTTCGGCATCGAGCACTGCGAAGAACCGATCCCGCGCTGGCAATTCCTCGACCTGCCGGCACTCTCGTTCGTCAGTCCCATCCCCATCATGGCGGATGAAAGTTGCGGCGACGAGCACGATGCGGAGCGGCTCATCCGCATAAAGGCCTGCCCGGAGTTCAACATCAAGCTTGGCAAGGCCGGCGGATTATACAAAGCCCTGAAGGTGGCCCGCATGGGCGCTGCTGCAGGGCTCAAGCTACAGGTCGGCGGGTTCATGGAAAGCCGGCTCGGTATGACGGCCGCTGCCCATTTCGCACTTTGCAACGATGCGATCCGCTACTGCGATTTCGACACGCCGCTGATGTTTACCGAAGACCCGATCGAAGGGGGGATCCACTATGCGGCCAAAGGTGTCATTGACGTGAACGACGCGCCCGGGCTGGGAGCGAAGCCGAAGAAGGAATGGCTGAGCGGAAGTTGGGTCTATTGATGACCGGTTAACCGGTTGATATTTTAATAAATTAATTGCCTGGATTGTGGTCGGCATGAATTGATGGGAAACCACCAATTAACCTATTAATCGATTAACCGGTCACCTGATTAACCGCCGTCCTTCCAATCCCACAAATGCCGGCAGGCATAGGTGCGGTAGGGTGCCCATTTGGCTGCAATGCCTTGCATCTTCAATTTGAATTCTTTCTTGTTGCTGTCATCCAGTTTGTAGAGCTTTTTCATGGCCACCTGGATGCCGTAGTCGTCGACGGCGAACACGTCTTCGCGGCCGAGGGTGAACATCAACAGCATTTCTACGGTCCAGCGGCCGACACCTTTGATCTGAGTGAGTAGTTCGATCACTTCTTCGTCGCTCATTTTGCGCAGCTTCTTTTCATCAATTTTCTGGTCGATGAAGAACTGCGCTACGTTGAGTACATACTGCGCCTTGGCGTTGCTGAGGCCGATGCCGCGCAGCTGCTCGAAGGGCGTGGCGGCGATCTGCGCGGGCTTCGGCTCTTTGCCGCCGTATAATTCCAGGAAGCGGTGAAAGAGCACTTTGGCCACCTTGGTGGAAAGCTGCTGGCTCATGATGGAGGCGCAGAGGCGCAGGCAAATGTTCTTGCGCGGCTCCAGCGCAACGGGATCCTGTGCGCGCAATACGGAGGCCAGCTTGCGGTCTTTGGAAAGATGGTCTATGTAGTCCATATCCGAAAGTAGCGAACTTCGCGGCATGGAGCGAAAGATCATCGTCACCAAAGACGGTTCGCAGACACTTGAATTCGCCGACAAGCGCGGCACGTATCATTCCCGCCACGGGGCGTTGGAAGAGTCGCGGCACGTGTTTCTTGAAGCCGGGTTCCAGTACGCCCTGGAGCGGTTCGGTGGGGCTCCGTTGTCGGTATTTGAGCTCGGCTTCGGCACCGGTCTTAATGCCCTGCTGACGGCCCTCGAAGCAGCGGCGCGGCAGCTGCCCGTGCAATACGTAACAGTAGAAGCGTTTCCCATACCGCCGGAAGAAGCGCTTGCTCTCAACTACGGCGCGCTGCTCGGCGCGCGCGAACTCTTTCTGCAACTGCACGCGGCGCCCTGGGCTATGGAGACAAAGCTGTCCGATTACTTCACCATACGCAAAGAAGAAAGCACCGTGGAGGAACTGCAACTGACCGGCTTATATCACCTGGTATATTACGATGCGTTCGCGCCTTCCTCGCAGCCCGAGCTGTGGACGTCCACGCGCTTCCGGCAGATGTACGAGCTGCTCCTGCCCGGTGGCGCGCTGGTGACCTATTGCTCCAAGACGGTCGTGCGCCGCGCCATGATGGAGGCGGGTTTTACCGTAACGAAGCCGCCCGGCCCCTGGGGAAAACGGGAGATGGTGCGGGCCATACGTCAGCCGTGAGCCGTCAGCCGTGAATGCTTATGCCAATAAAGAATAAAGGATGCCCTGGAGCATCCTTTATTCTTAAGTCGCAACGCGCGCTCACGGTTCACGGCTGACGGCTCACGATAGCGTCCAGCTCATACCGCCGTCTTTTTCATCCTTCAGCTGGATGCCGGCTTCGGCGAGCTGGTTGCGGATGCGGTCGGAGGTCTTCCAGTCTTTGCTGGCGCGGGCTTCCTTGCGCAGGTCGATCAGGATGTCGATCACGCTTTTGAGCTTTCCGGAGCCGGCTTCGTCTTCCGTCCGCAGGCCCAGGATATCTTCCACAAACAGCTTCAGCTTCTTTTGGAGCCACTGCAGCGTTTCGTAGCTGAGCGCCTCCAGCGGCAGCACCTTATCCTTGAAGGAGTTGAGCACCGGCACGAGCTCGAAGAGGTTGGCCAGCACGCGCGCCGTGTTAAAGTCGTCGTTCATGAAGTCGTCGAGCTCCACGAGCAGGTGGCGTACTTTCTTGTCCAGCTCGGCATCGGTGCCTTCGCCAATGACGGGCATCGGCAGCTGCTGAAACCATTGGTAGGGTTCCATCAGCCGCTTCAGTCCTTTCTCCGCTGCCTGCAGGGCCTCGTTGGAGAAATCGAGCGTGGAGCGGTAGTGCGTTTGCAGGATGAAGAAGCGCACGGTCATCGGCGCGTATGCTTTTTCGAGCTCGGGATGGTTACCGCTGAACAGCTCGGTGAGCTTGATCACGTTGTTGTAGCTCTTGCCCATCTTGCGCCCGTTGATGGTGATCATGTTGTTGTGCATCCAGTAGCGCACGGGCGGTATGTGGTTGCAGATGGTGCTCTGCGCGATCTCGCTTTCGTGGTGCGGGAACTGGAGGTCCATGCCGCCGCCGTGGATGTCGAACTGTGCGCCGAGGTACTTGGTGGCCATGGCGGAGCACTCGATGTGCCAGCCCGGGAAGCCTTCGCCCCAGGGGCTTTGCCAGCGCATGATATGCTCGGGCGGCGCCGACTTCCACAATGCGAAGTCTTCCTTGTTGCGTTTTTCATCCTGCCCTTCGAGTTCGCGCGTGGTGTTGAGCAGCTCGTCGAGCACGCGGCCCGACAGCTTGCCGTAATCGTGGCCGGCGGCGTATTTTTTTACATCGAAATACACGGAGCCATTCACCTCGTAGGCATAGTCCTGGCGGATGAGCTCCTGGATCATCCCGATCTGCTCCACGATATGGCCGGTGGCCGTCGGTTCGATCGAAGGCGGGATGGTGTTGAACTGCGCCATCGCCCAGTGAAACAGGTTGGTATATTTCTGCACCAACTCCATCGGCTCCAGCTTTTCGAGCACGGCCTTTTTGGAGATCTTGTCTTCGGCGGCGCGGCCTTCCTCTTCAAAGTGGCCGGCGTCGGTGATGTTGCGCACGTAGCGCACCTTATAGCCCAGGTGGGTGAGGTAGCGATACACCACGTCGAAGGTGATGTAGGGCCGGGCGTGGCCGAGGTGGCTCTCACCGCTGACGGTCGGTCCGCACACGTACATGCCTACGTGGCCGGGTGTGATGGACCTGAATTCTTCCTTTTCGCGTGTATACGAATTATAAACCTTGAGGGTGCTCATGATAATAAGAGGGGAAAATGATCAAATAAAAGAAAGTACCGGTCGCTCGGGATCAGCAACAACAACAGGCGGAGAAAGGGTACTTCGGGATCATTAGGGTCAAAGATAGGGGAAGTTCGTCAGGCGTGAGCCGTCGCCCGAGAGCGGATGAAATGGCCTGAGGAAGGTAACAACTTCATCGAAATTGCATCTGTCGCGGCATTTGAATGCAAGGAGAAGAGCGTTCTTCTTCTTCGCTCACGGCTCACGGCTGACGCCTGACGCCTCACGATTCTATCGCCGCCACTGCAGGTCGGCCACGAGCATGTAATGGTCGCTGAGGTCACGGGCCACGCGCTGGAACTGCAGCACTTCGAAGTCGGGGGTGGTGAAGATGTAGTCGATGCGCAGGGTGGGCGCGAGGGCGTTGAAGGTGCGGCCGACGCCGAAGCCTTTTTCCAAAAAGGCGTCGCGCAGCGGGCCGCGCACCGTATGGTAGGCGTAGGAGTTGGGCACGTCGTTGAGGTCGGCGGTGAAGACGAAGGGGTAGGAGCAGCGGTCGAGCTCGGCGCGCACGAGGTCGGCCTGCGTGCCGCGGATGGTGGTGGCGCGGTGCAACTTCGTCCAGATACTGCGCGAATTGGGCAGCAGGCTGTCTTCGTTGTTCTTGATCTTCTCGATGCGCTCGTAGTCTTCGGGGCGAAGCTTGTACGACTGCAGGTGGCTTGTATAAATACGGATGATCCGCTGGCCCAGAACGATGTTGCCCCAGATGAGCTTTTCCGGGGTGCCGGGGCTCGGGAAGGAAGTATAGCCGGTGTCGATGAGCGGGTAGCGCGAGAAGATGGCTTGCCCGTACCAGTTCTTAAAGCCCGCCCCGCGCGGGAAGTAACTGTAGCGGTAGCCGAGTTCCTTGCGCAGGTAGCCCAGGTTGTCGTAGAATTCTTCGCCGCTGGCCTGGATGAATTCCTGGAAGCAAAGCACGTCGGCGTTGGTGCGCCGCAACTGTTCCAGCATCTTGAGGCGCGTCTGGCTGCCCTCGTTGTTGTTGCGCCGCTGCTCGATGAAGCGGGCTACGTTCCACTGCACCACCCGCAGGGTGTGGGCGCCCTTTGGGGGCGCGTAGCCCGCGCGGGTGCTGCCCGCGCCGCTGAGGGCGAAGAACACGAAAATGCTTTTACAGCCCAGCACCAGCGCGCCGAGTGAGATCAGCGAATAGCGCGGCTTGATGATCAGCGAAAAGAAAAAGAAGAGGATGAGCGTAACCAGTGTGGCGGCGAAGCCGAGGCCCAGCACGGCGAAAAACCACCAGCGTGCCGGGTGCAGGTAAGAGGCCAGGCAAGACAGCAGGAACAGAACTACCACGGCGATATTCATCCCGAGATAGAACCGCCGTACGAATCGACGCGCCTTGCCTGCCATGAGCGCAAATTACAGGAGAATCTCAGATTCCGGATTTCGGATTTCAGATTCAGTTGGCCGGTATGTGGATCCGGAATTCTAAATCTGAGATCCGAGATCTGAGATCTGAAATTACTGGTTGTCGCTGCTCGCTTTTTTGAGGATCTCGCGTTCTTCCTCCGTGAGGCTTTTGAAGCCTTTCTGGTTGATCTTGTCGAGGATCTCGTCCACGCGCTGCTGGGTGAGGTTGGAAGACTTCTTAAAGGGCGGCACGGAGGCCTTGTAAAAGAGCTGGTCTTTCGGCGAAGGGCTCTTGCCCGGCCGTTCGGGGTTGAACAGGTTCGTCCACCAGTCCCAGAGGCGGTTCAGCGGGCTGGACCAGTCGCGGCCGCGGTTGTGCTGCACCTGGAACAGGAAGCCGAGGCCGGCGCCGGCGAGGTGGGCGATGTGCTCGCCCGGGTTGCTGAAGGGGATCATCGCCAGCGTGACCACGGCATAGAGCAGCGTGATGACCCACAGCGGGATGCCGCCGTTGAGCATCGGGAAGATGCGGTAGTCGGGGGCCAGCACGGTGGTGGCAATGGCGATGGCCATCACGCCGGCGCCGGCGCCCCAGAGCTGTGCCACGGCGGCATCGGGGCGGAGACCGGGAATGAGGTTATAGGCGGCAAGGAACGCCACCGCGCCGGCGAGGGAGCCGTACAGGAACAGCGGGATCAGCAGGCGGTAGCCCGTAAGTTCCTGGTAGATGTAGCCGAAGGCCCAGAGCCAGAGCAGGTTGCCGATGACCGGGAATACACCGTCGTGCACGAAGGGATGCGTGAGCACCGTCCAGGGCCGCGTGAGCAGCTTCGACAGGTCGGCCGGCATACTGATCCAGGGAAACACCTCGGTGTGGTAGCGCGCCGATCCTTCCTTGTAAAAGCTGAAGGTGTAAATGACCTGGATGAATGCGAATACCACGAACACGATGAGCAGCAGCGCAATGAGGTTCATCAGGGCGTTGCCATCCGATCCGATGGAAAGCTTCTTGCGGTTTTGCTGAGGATAGTAAGCCATATCGGTACAAAGTTAGGTGTGGGACGAGGCTTTGATCCGCCGGGGCGGGTCATTGCGATCGAAGCGAAGCAAACTCCTCAACCTGAAATCATTTCCCGCTCCGCCACCATTTCAATTGAAATTTTCTGAAGCGTGAAAACTGCTTGCGTAACGGGGGAGTTTGCCTCGCTTCGCTCGCAATGGCGGCTTAGCCGTCAGTACAGTCGCCGGCGATTGGTCTTCTGCCAAATCAATACAATTATAAAGCCAGTGAGGGCGCCGCCGAGGTGCGCAAAGTGGGCGATACCGTCGCCGGCCGAAGGGCTGAAACCGCCGAAGAGATCGATGGCGATATAGCCGGCGGCGATCCACTTCAGTTTGACCGGGATGGGGATGAACATGATGTGCATTTCCGTGTTCGGAAAGAGGTACGCGCAGGCGGCGAAAACACCCATCACCGCGCCCGACGCACCGATGGCGGGCACGCCGTTGCCCTGGACGTATTGCACTACCAGGTGTATGATCGCGGCGCCCAATCCGCACAACAGGTAAAAATTGAGGAAGCGCTTCGGTCCCCACACCATTTCGAGCATCTTGCCAAAGGTCCACAGCGCGAACATGTTGAAAAGGATGTGTCCGAAATCCCAGTGGGTGAACATGTGCGTCACCAGCTGGTATACTTCGAAGCCGGCACCGAAGGGAAAGAGGGCCAGCTTCCCCGTCAGCGAGAACGGGATCGGGGCGGTGCGTCCGTACGAGTCGCCGAGCTGCTGGAGCAGGAAAACGACCGCGTTGGTGATGAGGAGTCCGCGCACCACCGGCGGCATCTGGTTGGGGCGGTAATATTCGAATCGGCTCATGAGGAACGGCGTTTCAGTTGCACCACGTTCTCGATGTGGTGGGTGTGGGGAAACATATCGACGGGGCGCACGCGCGTCACGGCGTACTTGGCGTCGAGCAGGGCCAGGTCGCGGGCCTGCGTGGCGGGGTTGCAGCTGACATACACCACCGTAGGTGCTTCCATCTCGAGGATCTTGTGCACGAGTTTTTCGTGCATGCCGGCGCGCGGCGGGTCGGTGATGAGCACATCGGGGCGGCCATGTTCGGCAAAGAAGGCGTCGTTGCACACCTCGATCACGTCGCCGGCGGTGAAGAAGCTGTGGCCGATGTTGTTGAGCGCCGCATTCTCCTTCGCGTCGGCAATGGCGGCTTCGATCAGCTCCACGCCCACGATCTTTTTGGCGCCGCGGCTGCAGAAAATACCGATGGAGCCCGTGCCGCAATAGAGGTCGTACAGTACCTGCGATCCGTCCAGCTCGGCAAACTCGCGCGTAACGCGGTAGAGGTGCTCGGCCTGCTTCGTGTTGGTCTGGAAAAAGCTTTTCGGCCCGATCTTGAAACGAAAGTCTTCCAGCTGCTCGATGGCGAAGCCCTTGCCGGTATACACCTGTGGGTCGAGGTCGTGGAGCGAGTCGTTCCACTTCAGGTTGACGGTATAGAGCAGCGTGCTGATTTCGGGAAAAGTCGCCTTCATGTATTCGAGCACCGGCTTCCGCTCGCGCGGGTTGTCGTTGCCGAAAACGAGGTTCACCATCAGCTCGCCCGTGGTACAGAGGCGCACCTGCATGGTGCGGAGGGCACCCACGTGGGCGCGGATATCGTAAAACGAAATGCCGTTGGCGCGGGCGAAGTCGCGCACGCCGTTGCGGATGCGGTTGGTCACGTCTTCCTGCAGCCAGCACTTCTCGATGGCCACGACTTTTTCAAAGAAGCCACGGGCATGGAAGCCGGCCGCGCCGGGCTGCGGGTCGTCGTAGGATTCGCCGGCAGGAGGGAGGGCACTCCCCGCTACGGACCCATCCCCTGACCCCTTTCCTAAGGGAAGGGGAACAGATTCGGAGCCAACTCCTCCTTCTTCCAGGGAAGGAGGTCGGGAGGAAGGGTCGCGCGGCTCGGGTTTGCCCGGCGTAAACTCCTTCGTCGAAAACGTGTATTCCAGCTTATTGCGGTAAAAGCGGTATTCCGGCGCGCCCAGGATCGGCTCGAAGGGCGGTAGCTGCACCTTGCCGATGCGGGTCAGGTTGTCGAACACCTGCTGCTGCTTGTATTGGAGCTGCTTTTCGTAGGGCAGCATCTGCCACTGGCAGCCGCCGCACACGCCGAAGTGCTGGCAAAAGGGCGTCACGCGCTCTTCGGCATATTTATGAAAGTGAATGGCATGGCCTTCGGCCCAGTCCTTCTTACTCTTGCCAAGCCGCACGTCGACCACGTCGCCGGGCACGGCGCCTTCGATAAAGATCACTTTTCCATCCTGGCGCGCCAGCGACTTGCCCTCGGCGGCATAAGCCTCCACGGTAATGCCTTCGAGGATGCGTGGTTTTTGTTTTCTTCTCACGCGTCAAAAGTACGAGCGAAGGGAAGTTTGTCGTTTGTAGTTTGAAGTTTGTGGTTCGCTTTAACAGTTATTCGACGGCTTTCTCCTTTTTCAATTAATTTGGAACCATCCAAACCCACCGCATGAAATCGTTTCTTTCCACCCTGCTGTTGTTCGCTGCATTCGTGGCCGGCGCGCAGCACACCGACTATTTCACGATCGGTCTTCCCGAAAAAGTGCAGCCTGTTTCCGGCGCCCGCTACGGGCGTGTCCGCTTGCTGGATGCACGCTATGACAGCAGCAGCCTGGGGGTGGTGCAGACCGGCGCTTTCAACCGCCTTGCTTCCGTGGTGCCCAAACCGGCGCTGGAAGTGCAACTGCAAGGCCTGGTGGAGGCGCAGGGTGGCCGCAATGCGCCGGGCACACTGCTGTTCCAGTTGCGGGATTTCCGTTTCGCCGAGCTCACGACTTCTTTTCGCGAGCAAGGCTGGTGCTACCTGCGTGCCAACCTCTATGCCGAAGCCGGTGCCGGTCGCTATGCATTGCTCGGCACGCTCGACAGCATGATCCACATCAGCGCCCTGGATGTTACCCGCGGCCTTTACCGGCGCGCGTCCGACCTGCTGGCCGACTTCCTGCAGGCGCACCTGGTACAGGCCGCTGCCGATACGGCCTTACTGACCTACGACCAGGTGCTGCACCTCGACTCGATCGAGAAACAGCGCCTCCCGCTGTACGGCACGGATCACTACCGCGAGGGCTTGTATTATTCGTATGCCGCCCTGGCCGCGCAAACGCCCGACATCGCCGAGCCGCTCCCGCAATTCTCGAAAAAGGGCTCGTTGAAAGAAGTGAAGATCTACATGGGCGAGGGGCAGGAGGTCATTCCGCCGCAGGATTTCTACGCGCTGGTGCACGACGGGCGCATCTGGGTGGCGACCGAATTCGGCTACAGCCCGCTCCGCAAGGAGGGCAACGACTTCTTTTTCAACGGGCGGCTGCGCAAAACGGTTCCGACGGGGAAAGCCATTGCCTTTGGCGTCGCCTTCGGACTTGTCGGGGCACTCATGGTTGCGGATGGCGAGCTGCAAGAAAGCCTCCTGCGGATCGATCATATCAACGGCGGCTTTCTCCCGGTTGCGGCTCCTGCCGGCCGCTGAGCGCCGCTTTAAATGCACCCTTTCCCTGAATTATTTTCGCGCACCCCATACCTGCACATCAAATGAAGAAACTGCTGCTTCCCTTTGCCTTCCTGGCCGCCGCCCTGCCGGCCGCCGCCTGTATCAACGGCGAAACCCGCGAGCCGAAAGACGGTACCCTGCTCTTTGCCGACCGCGGTGGCGAGTCGCGCGTGCCGAGGGGCCACGACTTTGAAAAGATCGACTACGCCGCCACCACCGCACGCCTCGAGCAGGGCTGGCGCCGCACCGGCGATGCCGCCTACCGCTCCGATATGGGCGTGCTGCTCATCCTGCAAAAGAAATACACCGAGGCCCGCGACCTCTACCTCGACCTCGAGCGCCGCAAGCCGGGCCGCTACTCCACCGCGTCCAACCTGGGTACGGTATACGAGCTGCTGGGAAAGAACGATTCCGCCCTCCTCTGGATCCGCCGCGCCGTGGCCATCGACCCGAAGTCGCATCGGGGCTCGGAGTGGATCCACGTGAATATCCTCGAAGCAAAAGCCGCCGGCAACGCCAACCCCTCCACCTCCGATCTGCTCGACGCTGACCTGGGGCGCGACGCGAAGCCGCGCTGGACAGCTGCCGGCCGCAGCCCCTGGACGCTGGACGAGGCCATCTTTTACCAGCTTAATGAACGGATGTCGTTCCTCGCGCCGCCCGATCCCGTCATCGGGCGCCTGCTGTTTGAGCTGGGCAACCTGCGCTGGCTGCAGCACGATCCTACCAGCGTGGGCGCGCTCTATGGCGCTGCCCGCCGCTACGGCTTCACCGACACGCTCCTGCTGCGCCGCGCGCAAACGCTCAGCGACTCGCTGGTTGCTGCCGGCAAGACCGACGCCGCACTGCAGCAACTGGTAAAAGACGCGCGTCCTGCACCCACCGTAATGGCCGCCACGAAGCCCGCGCCTTCTAATACACTCTACTGGTCGCTGGCCGGCATATTCGTATTTCTCGGCGCTTTTGTATGGCTGCTGGCCCGCCGCCGCCGCCGCTAACGAGGCGCCCTTGATCCCTGAGCCGCGCGGGCCCCGGGGGGGGCGTTGCAAAATGCCCCCACTTTGCCGCAGGCGCCCCGCTTCCGAACGCCCCGAATGCCTAGGTTTGTGGCAAAGCAAAAAACGATGCGCCGACTCCATTTGCAAATGCAGGTAACCGCCGACGGCTTCGTAGCGGGCCCCAACGGGGAACTGGACTGGATGACCTTTGCCTGGGACGATGCCCTGAAGCAGTATGTAACCGCGCTTACCGATTCCATCGATACCATCCTCCTCGGTCGCAAGATGGCCGGAGGCTTTATCCCGTATTGGGCCGGCGTGGCCGACGATGCCGCCCACCCCGAGCAGGGCGTGGGCCGGTTGTTTTCGGAGCTGCCCAAGGTGGTATTCAGCAAAACAATGACGGAAAGTCCCTGGCCGCGCAGTACGATCGCCGGCGACCTGGCCGGAGAAGTAGCGCGGCTCAAGGCGCTGGAGGGTAAGGACCTGATCGTTTACGGCGGCGCCTCCTTCGTATCGGCGCTGATCGATGCGGGCCTCATCGACGAACTGCATCTCTTTGTCAACCCCACGGCCATCGGAGACGGGCTGTCCATCTTCAGCGGCCGCACCCGCCTGAAGCTGCTCGGCGCCACGCCCTTCGATTGCGGCATTGTGCTGCTGCGGTATGCGCCGGAGCGGTAACGTGATACCGGCTTTCTATTGGCTATCCAGCAGCCGCATCAATTCCTCCATATTGTCTTTGAGGGCACCGGAGGCCTCGTCGAAGAGGTCGTCCTTGCCCTTCTTGGAAGCCTTCGGGTCGTTGGATTTCTTTACGGTGGCGCGGATGGGATCGAGCGCATCAAAGAAGGGGGCGATCACCGGCTCGTACTGCGGCTGCGCCTCGAGGGTTTGCAGCAGGTCTTCGTAGGCGTCGAGGATGCCGTAGATCTCCTTCACATTGTCGGCATTGTGGCGCCGCGGCGTGCGGTCGAACAGGTCTTGCAGGGTTTGGCGGGCTTCGGTCATGGTGATCGGGTTGAGTAGGGCTAAGATACGCGGCGGCCCGTCAGCATTTCCATTGCGCACTGTATACTTGCAGTGCTAATCTGAACGCCCGTGCGCATCCCCGAAGCCGACCACAACCCGCAATGGTCGGCGGTGGAAGCGTTGGTGCGTGCGTTGAAGCGCGCAGGGGAGTTGCCGGTTACCGGACTTCCGTTTGTCGTTTCAGGAAGGTGCAGGGAGGCGCGGTTTGCAACGCCGAGAAAGGGAGACAATCATGGGGGCGCAGAGCTATTGCCGCGCGGTCAGAGCGCGCGGCGTTCGGCTCTTCTGCCGGCTATAATGGTACAGGCACCGGCGCTCCTGCCCGTCGTAGTTCGAGCGTCCTGCTGCGCAGGACATGCGCGAAGGCAGTCCTATAGTTGGGGGCTGGTCATGACAAGGATTGCGTAGCGCTGTGCCTCTGGAATCCCGATCTTCACACCTAAACTCCCGCTATGACCTTTGCCTATACCATCCTCTATGTGCCCGCCGTGGAAGCCGCCCTCGCCTTCTATGAAAAGGCCTTCGGATGCACCCGCCGCTTTATTGCGCCCGACAGCTCTTACGGCGAGCTCGACACCGGCGGCACTACGCTTTCGTTTGCCTCGCTGGCGCTCGCCGCGTCCAACCTCGAAGGCGGCTTCCAGGCGCCCGACGCGTCGGGGAGGCCCTTCGGTTTCGAGATCGGCTTTGCTACCACCGACGTTGCCGCCGCCGTCGACGCCGCCCTCCGGGCCGGCGCTACGCTGGCCGCACCGGTCAAGACCAAACCCTGGGGACAAGTAGTAGCCTACGTGCGCGACCCGAATGGCTTCCTGGTGGAGTTGTGTACGCCGATGGGTTAGAACAGTTTATAGTTTGGGGTTTGTAGTTTGTAGTTGCCTACCCCTGTAGCACGAAAAAGCCACCCG
>NZ_SKFH01000010.1 GCF_004343705.1 Flaviaesturariibacter aridisoli | reverse complement strand
TTTTTTCATAGTCCTTGGCGAGTCTTCGGTAATTGATCAACCAGGAGAAGGTTCTTTCCACCACCCATCTGACAGGAAGGGGGGAGAAGCGGTTGGAGTGTCTGCGCTGAATGAGCACCCACCGGATCCTGCCTCCTGCGGTAAAAGCCGGTGGTCCGTCGTAGCCGCCGTCGGCGACAATAGTGCGCACCGAAGGGCGGTCCTCCACATCATCGCGCAGCACGCGCGCCCCGGTCTTGTCATGAACAAAAGCGGAAGTAACGCCGGCGGCAATGACGGTGCCCTGGGTGTCCACAGCCAGGTGGCGCTTTCTTCCCTTTACCTTTTTGCCCGCATCATAACCCACCTCGTCGCCTGTGCCGGCCACGGTTTTTACCGACTGGGCATCAATGAGCAGCATCGAAGGCTCGCCGCTTCTGCCTTGCCGGCGCCGCAGCTGAATGCCCACCAGGTATAGCGCCCGGTCCAGCAGTCCGTAGCGGGCCCACTTGTTCAGGTAGTACCATACCAGGCGGTAATCGCCGTACTGCGGCGGAAGCGAGCGCCACTTGCAGCCGTTGCTCAAAAGATAAAATGATGCCGCTGAAGATCAGTTGAAGGGAATGCTTGCGCCGCCGCACCTTCGGCTCAAATATTGTAGCTACTTTATTCCAAAGGGCGTCAGGCACCTGATACAGAGTTTGCATTGTAACCAATGTTTGTTCACCTCTCTATCAGCAAGCAAGACGCCCTTTTTCCTTTTGGCTCAGCTCAAACCAGACATACTGAAAACCAACTAACTAATTTTAGACAGCCTCTTAGCGGTTCCTAACCTTATTCCCCTTCACCACCTTGTCTTCGGTCTATCTTCGCCCCCGTGGACTGGATCATACTCATCATCGCCGGACTTTTTGAAGTGGCTTTCGCTTTTTGCCTGGGCAAGGCAAGGGAGTCGACGGGCACCACGATGTATGCCTGGTATGCAGGCTTCCTCTTCGCGCTCACCATCAGTATGCTCCTGCTGATGAAGGCCACGCAGTCGCTGCCGCTCGGCACGGCATACGCGGTGTGGACGGGCATCGGGGCGGTAGGTACTGTGTTGGTCGGCATCCTCGTATTCAAGGAGCCGGCCACCTTCTGGCGGCTGGTCTTCCTGACCACGCTCATCGGCTCCATCGTCGGCCTGAAGGCCGTTTCGGCACACTGACGCCGCCTGTTGTTTCCACCACTTTTTTGCGGGAAAAATCCCACTGTTTTCTGTGCATTTCCTATTGTTCCGGTCGTTGCGGCGGGCGCATCTTTGTCCCGTTGGTTGGTTCTCTGTTTTCTACAGTTATGGTTTGTTTTCGTTTTTATGAAGAGGTACGGGAGCTGTTTCCACGGCTCCCTTTTTATCCCTTCCGGCGGTGCTTCGCTGCCCTTCGCCGAAGAAACCCCTAAGCCTAACCGGTGTCAAGTAGTATTGACAACAGAACCCAACTGTCTTTTCCAATTCCTGTGACGCAACCGCTTTTGTAAACGGAACCTCATTTCCCGATTATGCGTCCTATGCTTGCACACCTCCACCGGATCTTCCTTGCCGTACTGCTGCTGCTGTCCGCCGGCCTTCGGGCCACCCCGATCGCGCCTTCGCCCGCCACGGCGGTAACGCTTACCGGCCGCAGCTCCTCGGCGATCAGCCTTTCCTGGACCTCCGGAAGCGGTGCCCGCCGCATCGTGGTGGCGCGCCTCTCGGCCACCGCCAATGCCGTTCCCGCGAACGGCACCGAGTATGTCGCCGGCAGCAACAGCTTTTCCGATGCCTCCAACCCGCTGACCGGCACCGGCAACGTAGTGGTGTACACCGGCAACGGAACCTCTGTTACTATATCGGGCCTTTCGGCGCTGACAACCTACTCGTTTTTTGTATACGAATACAACGGCGCCGGCGCAACCAGTGAATACAGTACGGCGGCCAGCCTCACAAGCCAGTCTACGCTTGCCGCCGCTCCTTCCGGCCAGGTGAGCAACAGTGCGTTCACCTTCGCCGGTATCGCCGCCGCCAACGTGGTGAAGCTCGATTACCCGGCGGCCAGCACCGTGGGCGGCTCCGGCTACCTGCTTTTGTATAAGGAAGGCGCAGGTCAAAGCCTTGGTGCCGGCGACCTGCCCGTGGGAGGCACCACCTACGCTGCCGGTGGCAGCATCGGCACCGCCACGATTGCCGCGGTGGTCACGAGCAGCGCGCAAACCACCACGAACGTTTCGGGTCTTACCGGTAGCAAGCATTTTACGTTTTTCATCGTTCCCTATGCCGGTTCCAACTCGGGCGGCACCAATAGTTTCAACACGGCCGGCGCGATCGGCAGCCGCTATGTGCCCAGCTTTTCGGGAATCGCCGCCAGCCTCGGCGGCGAAACCGCCAGCCTGTCTTCTCTGGTTAATACGGCAAGCATCACCGACATCAGCCAGGGATTCCAGGTGTGGCAGCTGTCGCTTTCGGAGACGGACGACGATGCCCTGCCGACGATCCTGAAAAGCCTCACGGTGTCGGCTTCGGCCAACAACCAGATGGGCTTTTCGACGGCAATCCGCTCGGCCGCCCTGTTCCAGGGGGGCAGCCTGCTGGGGCAGGCGGTGATCAGCGGCAACCAGCTGCAGTTCACCGGGCTGTCGCTGACGATTCCCGATAATGGCAGCGCCACGCTGTCGCTGCGGATCTCGCTGCTGGCCAACGTCAATGGCGGCGCCAGTACGGGTGCCAATAAGGACGGCGACCGCTTTGCCTTCCAGTTGAGCAACGCCAATGTGTCGGCCGACGGGGCGGCGAACTCCTCGCAGTTCGCTTCGTTTACTTCGATCACCTCCGCCGCTTCGGGCAGCAACCTTTACGCCGTTGCGGCTACGCTGCTCCGCTTTGCACAGGCGCCACCCACTGCTACCGATCCCTACGTGACCATCGCGCCCACGGTAACGGTGGAAGGCGTGGACGCGGGTGGCAACCGCGACATCGACAACAACGCAGCTGTGACCATCAGCGGCGGCCTCGGGCTTGCCGGAACACTGACGCGAACGCCGTCGGCGGGGCTTGCCACCTTCACGGGTATGTACCTGACCACGCCGGGCAGCACATCGCTGAGCGCCGCCAATGGCGCACTCACAACCGGGGCTGCCAGTGTGAGCGTCAACAACGTGCAGAATGTGGGGGTATTCGCGTTCAACGGCACGTCCTGCAACGCGGGTACGCTCGTGGCTACGGGAGCGGCAGCAGGCTTCAGCTTTGGCAGCGTGAGCTACAACGGGCTCACCTGCAACAGCAGCGGCAACAGCGGCGGGGTGCAGGCCCTGAGTGTGAGCAGCAGTTGGCCGGCAGCTTTCGACAACATGAAATACATCGAGTTCACGGTGTCGCCGGCGGCCGGCTGGCGGATCAACCCCACGGCGCTGGCCTTCGAGATCTACCGGTCGGCCAACGGTGCCACCAGCTATGCGGTGCGCAGCAGCGTGGATGGCTTTGCGTCGGACATCGTCAGCGGCACAACCAATACGTCGGCAACAGCTACGGTGCTGTCGCTGCCGGCAGCTTTCCTGGGGCGCACGAGTGCTACGACCTTCCGCTTGTATGGCTGGGGCGGCACTTCGGGCGACCTGCGTCTCGACAACCTGATGCTACGCGGCTATGCGGGCACCCCGCTACCGGTGAGCCTCCTCCGGTTTACGGGCAAGCGCGCGGCCAATGGGAATGAGCTGAATTGGACAACCGCTTCGGAAAGCAACAACCGCGGCTTCGCGGTGGAGCGCAGCACGGACGGCATCCACTTTAACCAAGTGTCGTTTGTAACCAGCCGCGCGGCCGGTGGCAACAGCGCTTCCGATATCAATTACTCGTTTACCGACGCTTCGGCAGGCTCAGCGGGACAACTGAATACCGGTAAATGGTACTACCGCCTGAAGCAGGAAGACCTTGACGGCCGTTCGAAGTACAGCGCTGTTGTCTTGCTGAAAGGCGACAAGAGCGGGCTCCTCACCCTCGACGGCATCTACCCCAACCCCGTAAAAGGCGCAACCAGCATTCGCCTGCAGGCTGCGGCCCAGGGGGGCAACGTGGGGCTCCAGCTCACGGATATGCAGGGCCGCGTGGTGCGCCGGCAAACTGTGCTCACCGAAGCTGGCACATCCACCACGGTGAACCTGGACCTGGCCGGACTGGCCGCTGGTCCCTATCACCTGAAGGCGATCGCCGGTAATGGCGAGACAAGCGAAGCGGTGACGGTGGTGAAGCAATAAGCACCCACCCCACCCCTCCCCGGGAGGGAAGGGAGAGACCTATCCCTGGCCCCTTCAACCCGGGAACGGGCGTAGGCCTCACCCGAAGGCCATCACCCACAACGCCCAGCTAAACAGGCTCGTGGGAATGAGCGCGCAGAGGAACATCCAGCGCAGGAGCAGCGTGCCGCGGGGCAGGATGTCGTGCAGCAACGCCAGGAACAGCACCGAAAGGCTGTAGGCCGTGCCGAAAATAAAAAACGCGATCGCATACCAGAGGTAGGTCTTTGCGTCGTAGAGGATGCCCGACAGGCCGAAGACGGCAAAGAGGATCAGGCAAAAGACGATCATCACGAGGGTCACATTGCGGAGCCACATGGCACCAAGATAAAAAGCCCGGCCCGGGCCGCCATGGGAAAAACAACAGGATTTTCTGGTTTTTTTCCCGCCACCCTATTTTAACGGCTACATTCTTTAGCAAAGCCCTCCCGATGATGTAAATTTGTCGCCCACACAAACAATTGCAGATTTCAGATTTCAGATTCCGGATTTAAAGGCGTTTGCCTCTCTGGAATCTGAAATCTGGGATCTGAAATCATAAATTTTTATGCAGGATTATCTGAAGGGATTGAACGAGCGGCAGCGCGACGCTGTGATGACTACCGAAGGGCCGCTCATGATCGTGGCCGGCGCCGGCAGCGGGAAGACCAAAGTACTCACCACCCGCATCGCTCACCTGATGGCCAAGGGCGTGGACTCCTTTAACATCCTGGCCCTGACCTTTACCAACAAGGCCGCCGCCGAGATGAAAGAACGCGTGGAGCACATCCTCGCCAACCGCGAAGCCCGCAACCTCTACATCGGCACCTTCCACTCCGTGTTTGCCCGCATCCTCCGCGCCGAGGCCCACCGCATCGGCTATCCCAACTCCTTTACCATCTACGACACCGACGATGCCAAAAGCGTAGTGAAGGCCGTTACCGGCGAGCTCAACCTCGACGTGCAGCACTACAAGCCCAACGCCGTATACAACCGCATCTCCGGCGCCAAGAACGCCCTGGTGAACGCCAAGGAGTACATGGCCGACTACCATATCCAGCAGGAAGACATGCGCGCCAACCGCCCCATGATCGGCCATATCTACGAAGCTTACGCCAAGCGCTGCTTCAAGAACGGCGCGATGGACTTCGACGACCTGCTGTTCAAGTTCTACGAGCTGCTCAAGAGCCACCCCGAGACGCTGCACAAATACCAGCACAAGTTCAAGTACATCATGATCGATGAGTACCAGGATACCAACCCGGCCCAGTACGAGATCATCAAGCTGCTTGGCGCCGCCCACGAAAACGTGTGCGTGGTGGGCGACGACGCCCAGTCGATCTACTCCTTCCGCGGCGCCACCATCCAGAACATCCTGCAGTTCCAGAAAGATTACGACGACGCGAAGGTGATCAAGCTCGAACAGAACTACCGCTGCACGCAGAACATCCTGGCCATCGCCAACGAGGTGATCAAGCAGAACAAGGGCCAGATTCCCAAGACGCTGTTTACCGAAAACGAAACGGGCGAGAAGATCCGCCTCGTGCGCACGATGACCGACAACGACGAAGGCAAGTTCATCGCCGACGCCATCCAGGAGCTGCGCCTGCGCAACCACTATACCAACAAGGACATGGCCATCCTGTACCGCACCAACGCACAGAGCCGCTCCTTCGAGGAAAGCCTCCGCCGCCACAACATTCCCTACACCATCTACGGCGGCATCTCCTTCTACCAGCGCAAGGAGATCAAGGACTACATCGCCTACCTGCGCCTCATCGCCAACCCGCAGGACGAGGAAGCCCTCAAGCGCATTATCAACTACCCCATCCGCGGCATCGGCAAGACCTCCGTGGACCGCGCCATCCTCGCCGCCAACGAGCGCAACATCTCCATGTGGGAAGTGCTGGAGCAGGCGGCTTTCTTCGGCTTCAAGGCGGGCACGCTGAGCGCCATCGAGGAGTTCGTGCTGATGATCAAGAGCTTCAAGTCGATGCTCGAAACGAAGAACGCCTACGACGTGGCTTTCCACGTAGGCAAGCAAACGAACTTCGTGAAAGAGCTGTTCAACGACAAGAGCACCGAGGGCGTGCAGCGCTACGAGAACGTGCAGGAGCTCCTCAACTCGATCAAGGAATTCGTGGAAACGCCCAGCGACGAAGAGAACGGTGAAGTGGGCGACAAGACCCTTTCCGCTTACCTGCAGCAGATCGTGCTGCTGACCGATACCGACAAGAAGGATCCCGATGCCGACACCGTGAAGCTGATGACCATCCACGCGGCCAAGGGGCTCGAGTATCCCGTGGTGTTCGTGGGCGGCCTCGAGGAAGGCCTCTTTCCGAACCAGATGTCGCTCAACACCCGCGAGGAACTGGAGGAAGAGCGGCGCTTGTTCTATGTGGCCGTTACGCGCGCCAAGGGCCGCCTCTACCTCACGTATGCCAACACGCGTTACCGCTTCGGCCAGCTCGTGCAAGGCGATGTAAGCCGCTTCATCAGCGAGATCCCCGAGCAATACATCGACCAGTCGTTCGCCGGCGGCGGTGTGAAAAACCAGAGCGCCTCCAAGTGGGGCCAGGGCTCGGCTTTCGAGCGCATGCAACGCGGCTTTCCGTCGGCTGCCAAAGAACCCGAGAAGACCGCCGTAACCTCGCTGCTGCAGAACACGCGTCCGAAGGAAGTAACGCATACGCCTTCGTCCAATTTTGTTCCGAGCGATCCCGCCGGCCTCGCCGAAGGCATGAAGGTGGAGCACCAGAAGTTCGGCTTCGGCACCGTGCTGAAGCTCGAAGGCTCGGCGCACAACCCCGTGGCCACGATCCAGTTCGAGCAGAACGGCGAGAAGAAGATCATGTTGAATTACGCGAAGCTGATGATCGTGCCCTAGCACGCAGATCGCGCAGATAACGCAGATAAGAAAGAAGGCGCCGCATAGCGGCGCCTTTGATTTTGTGGCCTGCCGCGTAGCGGCAGTAGGTGTCAGCGCGGGGTTTCAACCCCGGGTGCCCATGCGTGCACACGCATGGTGATGTCGTGGCGCATAGCGCCACCATGTGCCCGCCGCATCATTCAGGCTCCGAAAACACGTAGCGCGGGTCGTAGTCGACATCATTTTCATTCAGCAGCCCGGTATATTCCTTTAGAAAAGGGGTTTTTCGGTGATGCTCCGGCTGCTGGCGGATGTAATCCGCAACGGCATCAATGCCCCGGCCGCTCACATGAAACCAACCATAGCTACGCTGCCATTCAAATTTGTGCTGCAGGAACCCCTGCTCGTTGATCCATTTCGAGGTTTCTGCTTTCAGCACCTGCAGGATCTTGCGCGGCTCCCTATTCATAGAAATGGCCATCAGCAGGTGCACGTGGTCGGGCATGGCGTAGATCGCCATAGGCAGGTGCTCCATACCTTTTATCATTCCGGTCATATAGCGCTGAACCGGCTCGCGGAACGCCGGAAGGATCAGCGCTTGCCGGTATTTGGGTGCAAAGACCGTATGTACGGCCGATTGTTTGAGGGTGTTTGCCCTAACAAGCTTTTGCCGAAGCTAGCCGCTATGCCGGGCCTGACCCAGGGAAAACCAACAGGATCCGATGGGATTTTTCTGAATACCAACGTTGTTTTTCTCATCGTTGGTGTACCCTGCGCAGCGGGGCACATGGTGGCGCTACGCGTCACAGCGCAGCAACCGTCGGGCGCCGGCGGGTGGGGTCCGGCGAAACCAGCTCCATAAGGTCGCGCGGACCCCGCCCGGCGCAGCGGCAAAAGGCCCGTGGCCCGAAAGTGCGGAGGACGGCGGGCAACCGGCCCCCTGTCTTTTTCCAGAAAAAACGCGTCGCCGCTTTGCCGTTTCAATGATCCTTACTAAGTTTAAGCTACGGTCTTACACCTATCGCAAACACCAGCGCCAACCCCTGAACTACACCACCGCTCTTCCAAAACACGTTCAAAACAGAAAACGGCATCCGCAGCAACTGCGCACGGTAGTTTCAAAAGTGAAAGTGGTATCCGCAGCACCTGCGCAGGGGACTTTCTGTTTCGTAAGTAGTCGCTGCAGCACCTGCGCACGGTAGGTTCACTTTTGAAAGGGGTATGCGCAGCGCCTGCAGACGGTACTTCCAGGTTGGAAAGTGTTACCCGCAGCACCTGCGGATGGTACTTTCGATGCTGAAAGGCTTATGTGCAGGTTTTGAAGGAGTGAGTTCTTTTTCCAAACATTGATTCTCAATCACTTAAATCAATACAAAGATGGAAAAGATCTTCAAGTGCCTCGACAATCCCTTCGACAGCCACCTCATTTCCGGGCCACGGCTCTACGCGGGCGGGGAAGACCTGGAAACAAAAGCGCGCCCCCATTTTCCGCACCTTTCCGAGGAGATAGCCGCGGCGCGCCTCCCTTATGGGCGTTTGCTTGGTCTCGTGGAAGTAAACGATGCCGAAAAGATCGGCGGCACCGACGCGGTAGATGATCTTTTAACCGAAGCGGCCCGGTACATGGTGGATGCCGAGCCGCAAGTGGCCGTATCGCTCAAAAAAGGCAGCGTCGCCTACAAGGCCGTATACCCCGATAACCTGCAGACCTACACCCGATTGCGCAAAGCCGATGCGCCTGCCCGCTTCGAGGCCCTGAAAGAAGTAATGGAAAATCATGGCGGAACCCTGCCGCCCGAAATGAAAAGCATCATGAGCGGCTTCCGTGCTGCCTGGGACGATGCCCGTGCGGCGCAAAATGCCGCCGAAGGCAAGCTGGCCGGCTCCCGCACCGAACGCGATGCCGCCCGCAAAAAGCTCGAAACCGTCCTGTTCAAAGCCCTCTTGCAACTCACAATCGAATGCATTGACGATACCGACCGTGTGCGCGACTTTATCGATCATACCATACTCGACGCCCACCGGCATAGCTCGCTCGAACAGCCCGCGACGCCGGCCGTCTAACATCGCTTCTTGTTTCCGCAGTGATTTTTTGTCATCGCCCCGGTGGTATCGGCCCCGGGGCTTTTTGTTTGGGTGAACGGGGTAACGCCAACGACGGGTATGTGCCCTTCCATCTCCTGAACTTCTCAGAATCTTCAAAACCCGCCAAAACCTTCAAAACCATTTACTCCCGGCACGCCGCCCACAGGCGTTGCATGTATTCGAGCCCCTTGGTGCGGGCGAACAGCGTGTTGCGTTCGGGGATCTTCATCGGGTCGGGGTAGGAGTCGACGGCACGGCTGACGCTTTCTTCGCGAAGAAGATGCAGCATCGGCCACGGCGACCGGTTGGTATAGTTGGCGGCATCGTCGGGGCGACTGCCGGCAAAGAAGTAGTCGGGATGAAAAGACGCTACCTGGTACACACCTTCGTAGCCATTTTTGCGCAGGGAAGCTTCGGCAGCGTCCACCAGCTTGAGGTAGTCGGAAAAGCGCCCGAAGTGCTGCGGCAGGATGAGGAACATCGTTTCGACCTCCGGCGCACCATCCATTTTCGCCAGCGCTTGCCGGAGCGCCGACAGCACCGCCGGCTTGTTGCCACCGACCACTTCAAAGCGGATACTATCGCGCTTTACCTCGCGAAGGGCAAAGGGGCAGAAGTTGCAGCCTACGACAACGTCGACGATCCACTTTTTGGTCTGGGCGATGAACTTGTTTGGGTCAGTGTTCAAGAAAGTAAAGGTAGCGCAATGGGCGGCATGGCGTTGCGCACCCACGCGCTGCATCCATTCCCGTGCTAACTTGCTCTACCCATGCGCATCCTCATTTTATTCCTGCTGCTCCTTTCTTCCGCTGTGCTGCGCGCCCAGCAACCACCCACTTCCGCGTATCGCTTTTCGTATACGATCGATACGCTGTCGGGCCGGCCCGGCTACCTGCGGGTGCGCTTCCGCCTGCACAACGGGAGCGATTCGGTGCTCCATTTCCTGCGCCGCAGCTGCAGCTTCGCCCACGGCCTGCACTGGAACGTAAAGCAATGGCAGCACCGCCCGCGCGTCGTCTGCCGCGCTTCCTTCCCGGTGATCGATACCGTGGCGCCGCGGGGTACCTACGAATGGACCACCTACTTTGAATGGGTACGGCGGGCGCCGATGCCGGAATTCACCTACACGCTTTCGCGGCTCAAAACACCGGAAAAGCCCCGCACGATAAGCGGCGCCGAACGCCTGCCTGCGGTGGATACCATAGCGCTCCGCGAGCCGGTGCCGGAGCGGCCCTGACGCCGCTCATCCCGCCGCCCGCGCCGCCGGCCCGCAGACCTGCACGTTTCTGGCGGCGTTGATTACCTTCAAAGCAAACCCGCTCAGCCGATGCGCGTCCTTCTTTTGCTCCCGAGCGTGCGGTCGGGTTTGCCGTGCCGTATCCACCGCTGCGCCGCTTCGAGCACCGCATCGCCGGTAGCGCCGGGAACGGTCTTCACGGAAATATCCGGCAGCACCGGGTTGTTGTCGGTGCGGTTGCCGTTGGGCCGCGTGAACAGCTTGGTGCAGGAGCCGAAGTTGACACGGGCATTGGGTGTATCGAAGTAGAGCACTTCGCCGTAATCGTTGGCGGGCTCGCCCGTTGGTTCGCCAATGAGCGTGGCCAGGTGGTAGTCGCTGATGGTAGCGGCCGTCATGTTGGCGCTCGAAAAGGTGTGCGGCCCGATGAGCACCGCCACCGGCCCTTCAAAGCGCAGCGCGTTGGCTTCGGGCGCTTCCGGCGCGCTGGCCGGCAGCACAATGATATCGCCGTCCGCGTGAGCGAGGTAGCGGGCCCACTTAGCCGAATCGGGCCCACTTCGCCGGGCGGAGTCGAGGCCGCGGTACCAGTCGCGTACCTGCGGGCTCATTTTCCAATAAACGTCGCCCGACATCCGCAGCGGCTTCGACGTGATGAAGTTGAGGAGGTACCACCCGAACAGCGAGTTGCCGCCGCCGTTGCGGCGGAGGTCGATCACGAGTCCTTTCACCGGTTGTTGCTGCAGCACGGTGAACGTGTCTTCCAGGAATTTCAGGAAGGCCTGCGGGTCGCCTTCCATCGTGTTTACGTTCAGCAGCCCTATGGACCCGGGAAGGCGCTCGAAGGAATAGTCTGCCTGCTTCGGCTGCACCCTGGTTTTCCGGAATGCGTCGCGGCGCGCCTTGAATTCGGCGTAGCGGAGGGCGCTGCGCTGAACGGTGCCGCTGCGGCCATTGCGCACGTAGCGGATGATGTAGGGCGCGTGGATGCCGTTGGCCTGTAAGAGCACCAGCAGGTCGTTCTGCAGGCGCGAGCGTCGCCAGGCATCCATGCCGCCGTAAAAGCGGAGGAAGCGGGCGAACAGGTGGGCGGTGCTTTGCCCGTTGATGGCCGTGATGCGATCGCCGGGGCGAAGGGCGCTATCTCCGCCCAGGTCTTTAAGTACGGGAAACCCGGCCTCTGACGCCGGGCCCAGCAGCACCGGGAATACGGGGATCTTTCCATCGATGATCTTCTTGCTGAGCGGGGTCGGCCAGGCGTGCGTGTGGCCTTCGTCGAGCGCGGCGCAGAGGCGCGCCACGAGCGGGTAAGCTTCTTCGGAGCCCACCGGATACTGCACCGATGCGGCCAGCGAATCGCGCAGCCGGTAAAAGTGCGCGCGGCTGATGGCGTGCCAGGGATCGGGGTGCATGCTCTCGATGGTGCGGACCACGAAGTCGAGGTCCTCGCGCACCTGCGCGGGTGTGAGCGAATCCGGGATGGACTGGGCGCGGAGCTGGCCCGCGAGAACAAGCAGGAAGGCAGACAGGAAGAAACGCATAGGAACGATTTGCCCTACTAAACTAGCACAATGGGTGTTGCGGAAAGGGAGTGGTATCAGGGACTGCTTTTTCCTTTGTATGAACTGTAGCCGCTTTCGCTTTTCTTTCGCGTCGGGAGGCGTAAATAATTTCTGGCACAGATTTCTCTTACGGCTGGGCAAAACCCTAACGTATGAAACTTTCCAAGCAATCCGTTCTCCTCGTGGCCCTCGCATTCGGCGGCGCCACTTCCACCTTTGCCCAGATCGGCGCCACGGTAACCAACAGCACCAACGCCGCCGTGCGCGGATCGGTGAACAGCGCCGCCGCCACGCAGGCCGCCACGTCGGCCACGGCGGGCGCAGCCAATGCCGCTTCGGCTGCAACACGCGCCACTACTGCAACGGCCGCATCTGCAGGTGCTGCTACACAGGCCGCCGCTTCCGCCGCCGCCACCAAGGTTGTTGATGTAAAAGGCGCTGCTGCCGGCACCGTGGGCGCCACTGCTACTCAGGCCGCGCAAACGGCTACTCATGCAGCCGATGTACAGGCCGGCGCCCGCGTCAACGCACAGGCATCCACGCACGCGTCCGAGCAGGCAAAGGCACACGCCAACGAGAATTCCGCTGTTGTTGGTACGGCAACCGACGCTTCCGCGAACCTTAACACGGGAGCCGATGTGCGCGTGAACGGCAGCCAGGCCGTGGGCGGCGCCCGCACCGAAGGCGACAAGGTAAAGGTCAAAGTGCAGCAGCAAGGCGCCGACGCTGTGCAAAAGACGAAGCAGAAAAGCGCCGCCGCCGGCACAAAGGTGAAGACCGAAACCCGCGCCAAAGCGCAGGGCGCCGTGCACGCTTCGGAGAAAGCCAAAGCCCACGCTTCGCAGAAGTTCGCTGTCAACGGCAGCGCCGATGTGCAGGCTTCCGGCAAAGTGAAGGTGAAGCACTAAGGCAACCTCATTTAAGAGCGCGCCTGTAAAGGCGCGCTCTTCTTTTTCTCGTTCTCTCGTTCTCTTGTTCTCTCGTTCTCTCGTTCTCTCTTTCTCTCTTTCACTCGTTCTCATCTCTCCGTTCAACCCCTCGCGTATGAAATCATTTCTTCTTCTCGCGCTGTCGGCGCTGAGTCTTGGCGTAGCTGCGCAAACCGACAGCACTGCCCGCACCGACAGCACAAGACCGAAGCCGCAGTTCAAGCTTTCCGTCAACTACCTGAGCAGCCTCCATTATTACGGCCGCACCGACAGTGTTCCCGGCAGCGGCTTCTTCCCGATGGCGGAGTTTTGGGTCACCCCGAATTTCTACGTAAACGCCGCGCCCATTTTCGTCAGCAACCCGGGGCAGGCGGTGCAATATGCCGGCTCCGTATCCACTATCGGCTACCAGAAGGTGACGAAGAAGTGGATCGCCGCGGCTTATGCGCTGAAGCCCTTTTACACGGAAGAAGCACGCCTCGTGCAATCGGCACTGAAGGCGCAGGCCGGGGCTTCCTTCACGCGGCTGCGCAAGGGGCTCAATGTAACGCTGGGCGCCGACGTCAAATTCAGCAGTGCCACCGATTTCGGCGCCACCGCGGGCATCGACCACCTCGTGCGGATCCGGCGCGGCAAGAACCTCTTTGTCATCGATCCGTCGCTGACGGTAAACGGTGGCACGCAGCAGTTCAGCCGCACGTATACCCGCAAGAATGAAGGCAACAACTCCTTTCCCCTGCCGCTGCCCGGCAATGGCGGGGGCAGTAGTTCTACGGTAACCGAAACGGCCCGGCGCTTCACGCTGCTTTCCCTGGAAGCAAGTGTGCCGCTCATCTTCGTGCGCCAGCATTGGATGCTGCTGCTGACGCCTGCTTACGTGGCGCCGCAGAACCTGCTGGCCGGCGAATACGGCAAGGAGCTGCTGTATGTAACGGCAGGTGTCAAATACACGTTCTAGTATCAACAATTGCGGCCAGCGAATGCCTGATAAAGAAGGAACGAACTCCTTCCCTGTTCAACCTTCTTTGCTCCTTGTTCGATATTCGATATGCCCTCATCGTCCCGGGCTGTTGGCCATATTCCAGAGGGTCAGGAAGGCGAGCTGCGTTTGCTTCGTCAGCAGGTCGTAGTTGATCCGGTCGGGGGTATCGGTGGGCTGGTGGTAGTCATCACTGAAGCCGGTGGCGAAATACACAAACGGGATCTTCTTCAGAAAGAACGGGTAGTGGTCGGAGCCGCGGAGCATACGCTGGTAGCCCGGGGGGCGCTTGTAGCGGTCGTCGAGGTGGAGCGCGTTGAAGACGGCATTGGCGGACCGCAAGTCTTCGAGGAGACCGATGCGGGCGGAATCTTCTACCAGTACATACACGTAATTGCTGTCGGCGCGGCGGTTCCTGTAAAACGTATCCACGCGCCCGAGCATGTCGATGTTGAGTACGGCCCGCGTCTTTGCGATGGGGATCGCCGGGTGGTCGGTATACCATGCCGAGCCAAGAAGGCCACGCTCCTCGCCGGTAACGGAGGCGAACACGATCGTGCGCCGCGGGCGATGCCCGGCGCGGGCCGCCTGCTGCATCATATTGGCCAGCTGGATCAGCGCCACCGTACCGCTTGCATTGTCTACGGCGCCGGGATAAAGCGTTTTTCCGTTGATCCCGTCGTGGTCGCGGTGGGCGGTCACCACGATACAGGACGCATCCGGGTCGTTGCCGCGCAGCACGCCCAGTACGTTGGGCGCCGTTTCTTCACTATACGTTGCGTGTACTTCGAGGCTGAGCGTTGCCTGCAGGGGAAAGGTTTCGAGCGCCCGCGGGCCGGAGATGGTTCCGCTGCTGTCTACGCTTAAGCCGCTTTCGCCGGACAACAGGCGCGCCATCAGCGCCGGCAGCAGGCCGATCTCGGTAAAACCGGTGGAAGGGTTCTGGTCGTCCAGGCGGGCTTCGTATTCGGGCAGGAAAGCGAAGGCCTCGCGCCTCCGGAGCGCCTTTGCCACGAGCGAGTCGGTCCACAGAACGGCGGCGGCGCCGTGGTCCTTCAGGATCGATTCGGCGCTGTCGAGCCGGTCGAACTGGCCGAGGCGGAAGGGCGTTCCGGGCAGCAGCACCACTGTTCCCTCCAGGTCGGTGGCCTGCCGGCGGCCCAGGAAGCTGAAGGTGCTGTCGGCGCCGGCCCACACGATGGGCGCGTTGCGCAGCTGCAGCGAGTCGGTACGTGGGTAGACGTTCCAGCCGTCGCCCCAGGCATAGCGGCGGTTGCCGAGCGTGAGGGTGGCCGAGCGGGTGCGGCGGCGGGCGGTGATGGGCTGGTAGTAGCCGCGGTGGCTCGGCGGGGCGAGGCGCAGCTCGGTAAAGCGGGTGGCCACGTAGCGCGCGGCGGCCGAATCGCCGCGGGTGGCCATGCGGCGGCCTTCCATGCCCGGGGCGGCCAGTGCAAAGAGTTGCCGGCGGAGTTCGGCGGCCGGTGTGCTGCGCGCGATGGCTACGACGGCGTCGGGGATCGTATCCGCCTTCGCCAGGGCTACGGCGGACGGGTCCGACGGCACCAAGGCGACGGCGGACGGGTCCGACGGCACAAAAGCTAGGGCAGACGGGCCTGCCTGCTGTGCGGCGGCGGCAGAAGCGGCAAAAATCGGTGGGAGAAGGAAACGGAGCATGGTCGAGGGTTTGGGTACTTCTAAGGTACGGCCTTGTAAAGGGCTTGTCTTTTCCCATTTGCGTAACATTTCCCGCATGATTCTTGCGTAATTTCGCCGCGTAAAGCAATCGTTATGATCAAGACCGGCAATCCCATTATCAGCATATATACCGAGATGACCCCCAACCCGGAAACAATGAAGTTTGTGGCCAACAAGCTTTTGTATCCCGGCAAAAGCATCGACTTCCCCGACGTGGAAAGCGCCAAGCCTTCGCCGCTCGCTACCGAGCTGTTCGGCTTCCCCTTCATCCGCGCGGTATTCATCGCTTCTAACTTTGTAACGCTCACCAAGACGCCCGACACCGATTGGGCCGACGTCATCCCCAGCATCCGCCAGTTTCTGAAGGAATACCTCGAGGAAGGCAAGGCCGTGGTGAATGAAGACGAGCTCGCCAACGTGGTGCCCCAGAGCTCCAACGAGGTGGCGGCCGACGACGACGACGTGGTGAAGCGCGTGAAGGAACTGCTGGAGAACTACGTAAAGCCGGCCGTGGAAATGGACGGCGGCGCCATCCAGTTCAAAAGCTACAAGGAAGGCGTGGTGAACCTGATGCTGCAGGGCTCCTGCTCGGGCTGCCCCTCCTCGATGATCACGCTGAAGGCCGGCATCGAAGGCATGATGAAGCGGATGATCCCAGAGGTGAAAGAAGTAGTGGCCGAAGCGGAATAAGGCCCCCTGTCCCCCAAAGGGGGCACTTAGGTCGAACTCACTTTACTACGGCATCATGCCTGCATAAATAAATTCACGAAAAAGCTCTGACAATAGTGTCGGGGCTTTTTTGTTCTCCCATTAGCCCGCTCTCCCATTTCCCATCATCCCATTAACTTCAGGGCACTGATGAAAGCAGTGGTTCCTATTTCCGTCCTCCTGATGGGTGCACTCGCCCTCTGTTCCTGCGGAACGCAGCATCGCTTTGCCACGGCGGCGGAGGCGGCGGCCGATTCGTCGCCGGTATACCACCTGCCCTACGAAGCCGGCGCGCGGCACCGCCTGGTGCAGGGCTACAACTCCTGGTTTTCGCACAAGGGGCGCCTCGGGCTCGATTTTAAAATGAAAAAGGGGACGCTAGTGACCGCCGGCCGCGCCGGCGTGGTGCAGCGGGCGATCGACACGTTTTCGGGACATGGCGTCAACAAGCGCTACCTGGGCCGCTCCAACGTCGTGGTGATCCGCCATGCCGACGGTTCCAGCCTGCTCTACGGCCACCTGCAACAAGGCGGGCTGCTCGTGCGGGTGGGGGACAGTGTGCAGGTAGGACAGCCCCTCGCCCGCAGCGGCAATGTAGGCTACTCGGCCTTTCCGCACCTGCACCTCATTGCCTGGGGTCCCACGCCGGCGGGCCGGCGCGCGCTGCCGATGCGCTTCCATACGCAAAAGGGCATTGTCTACCTCCGCCCGGGGCGGCAGTACCGAAGCTCCGGCCCCGGCCCATCCAAACCTTCCCTGAGGGAAGGCTTCAAATAGCCTTCAGCAGGTGACGCAGGGGCCATTCAACGCCGTTTTCAACAACCCATGTAACTCACACGCAGCTTCCTGCGTCCTATTATCGAATTTCGTCGTTGCATATGAAAAGACTACTGACCCTTCTGCTCGCCGGCGCCTCGCTGCTGGCCTCCGCTCAAACAACTTACAAAGGTCTGCCCGTGCTCGAAGCGGCAGGAAAGACCGCCGACTACCGCGTGGATGCGCGGTGGCGAAAAGGCACCTGGGGCTTTGCCCCCGAAGCAGTGCCCGACGTGCTGGAGCTGCCGGTGTTTGGCCGCACGGTGCAATTCGGTTTTTATACCGGCAAAGACTCCCTCCTCTTCCCGCTCAGCGCCGGCACCGTGCGCCGGTTTTACGTGCATACGACCGACAACAAATACGCGCTGACCGAAGTGCGCGGTTTCGACTTCCAGCCGCTGTCGGTGACTGCTGCGCCCAGCCGCCGGGATACGTTCTGGTACGAGCAGGGCACGGCCAATCCCTTCCTGGAGCAGCTGCGCAGCACCTACGCGCTGAATGACCTCGTGCGCAATGTCGGCTCCGACTCGGCCCGCGCCCTGCGCATCCTTAAATGGACGCACGACCAGTGGAGCCACAACGGGAGCAACGAGCCTTCGAAGCCCGATGCGCTGACCATCCTGCGGGAAGCCCGCGGCGGCAAGCATTTCCGCTGTGTGGAATACGGCATCGTGGCCGCCTCCGCCCTCAACGCCGTGGGCCTGCCCGCGCGGGTGCTGGCGCTCAAGACCAAAGACGTGGAAACCACCGCCTCCGGCGCCGGCCACGTGCTGCTGGAGGTATACCTCAGCGATCTCAAAAAGTGGGTGCTGATGGATGGCCAGTGGGACGCGATGCCCGTGCTCAACGGCGTGCCGCTCAATGCGGTGGAATTCCAGCAGGCAATCGCCCGCAACTACGATGCCCTGCAGGTCCGCAGCCTCTCCGGCACCGACAAGGAGGCCTATACCTCCTGGATCTTTCCCTACCTCTATTACTTCGACGTGAAATTCGACAACCGCGAAGGCACCGGGCGCAAGCTGGCCACCCAGGGCGGAAAGCCCAGCCTCATGCTCGTGCCCGAGGGCGCCAAAGAACCCACCGTATTCCAGAAGGAATGGCCGATCAACAACGTGGTATACACGCACTCCGCCGCCGACTTCTATGCGGCCCCGGTGATGAAATGAGGAGGCGCGATCAATAAGTTTACAAAGAAAAGAAGGTTCGGAACCGCGAAGAAAAAAAGAGAATAAGGTGTTCCGCAAAGGATTACGAAAACGTCTCCGCCACCGGGGACGTTTCTATTGCATTCGTCTTAGCGTACCATCTTTGCTCCTTCTTTCTTCGCGGTGAAAAACCTTGTTTCCCTTCCGTAGCCGTTTACTTCCTCGCCTTTCGCATTCTGATTCGCCGGATGAGGAAGCCATGCTCGCGCGGGATGTTGGTGTCGTCGCCCATCAGCAGGGCAAAGGGTCGAAGCGCCGGCACTTCTTCAAACACCACCTTTACGATGGCCAGCAGGGGCAGGGCCATGAAGGAACCCGTTAGCCCCCAGAGCGCGGCCAGCGTGATCACCGACACGATGGCGGCCAGCGCGTTGATCCGGATCTTGGAACCGACAATAACGGGGTTGAGCACGTTGGTATCGGTCATGTGGATGAGCAGCATCGACAGCACCGCCCAGAGTACCGTGGCGGGCGTGTTGGTGGTGATGGAAATGAGCGCCGTAAGCAGCAGCGCCAACGTGATGCCCACGTAAGGAAGAATCTTGATAACGGCGGCGATCACCGACAGCAGCAGCGCGTAGCGGATCCCCAGCAGGGCGAGCGCAGCGAAAAAGGCCGTTCCTACGATCGCCATCTCGATGAGCAGGCCCACGATATAGCTGCGGATGACATACTGAATGCGGTTGAACAGGTTCTGGATCACGCCGGCGTGCTCGTCGGCGAACATATTGAGGAAGAACGCCAGGATCAGACCGCGGTACAGCAGCATCAGGAAGGTCATGATCAGCAGCAGGATGCCGGCAAAGAGGATCACCGAGCCCAGGGTGAGCGTTTTGTTGATCAGGAACGACGTTTTGGGCAGCAGGTTGCTGCTGGAGGTCTGCACGATCTCGTGCATCCGCGTGGTAGAGAGGTGCAGCCACTTGCCCAGCAGCGCCTCCAACTGTAGCAGCGAGTTGTCGATGTTCTGCTTGATCAGCGGCAGGTCTTCGCGAAACGACAGGATGGCGTTGAAAAGAAAGTAAAAGACCAGCACGAAAAAGACGATCGAGAAGAGCAGCACGATGAGCGCCGCATAGGCGCGCGGGAAGCCCTGCCGTTCGAAAAAGCGGCAGGGGCCCGTGAGCAGCAGCGCCATCAGCCCCGCCAGGGCGATGGGCTTGAGCACCATCTGCCCGTAATAGAGCAGCCCCAGCGCGAGGGCAACGGCCAGCAGGGGCGGCACCAGGCGCGAAAACGTATTGTGTGTCGGAACGCGGCAGACGGACATGATGGATGGGCTAAAAATCCCGTGCCGGGTCGGAAAGCTCCCTTATCAATCCGCGACGCGCGGTAGGGGGCGGTAGGTCAACGGCAGCCCTTCCTCGTTAATCGCGCCGGCCATGCACCATCGCCGCGTGCGCTTCCGGGATATTTTCCTATGTTTAGCTTCCACAACTGCATCTATGTCTTACGCTATTGAAACAAAGGCGCTCAGCTTCGCCTTTGGCAAGCACACCGTTGTAAACGCGCTGTCGCTGCACGTGCCCGAGCAAAGCATCTATGGTTTTCTCGGTCCCAACGGGGCCGGCAAAAGCACCAGCATCCGCCTGCTGACGGGCATGCTGCTGTCGCAGCAGGACAATATCTTCATTCATGGACGCTCGCTGCGGCAGCAGGGTCCGGAGATCTTTCGCAGCATCGGAACGCTGATTGAGCAGCCTTCGTTGTGGGGGCACCTCACTGCCCGCGAAAACCTGCGCGTCATTGCCACGCTCCGCGGCTTGCCGGCGAGCCGGATGGACGCGGTGCTGGAAACCGTGGGCCTCGGCGCCGTGCAGCACCGCCGCGTAAGTCAGTATTCGCTGGGCATGAAGCAGCGCCTCGGCATCGCACTGGCCCTGCTCCCCGACCCGAAGCTGCTGCTGCTCGACGAGCCGGCCAACGGCCTTGACCCCTCGGGCATCATCGAGATCCGCGACCTGTTGAAGCGCCTGCACCGCGAAGAGGGGAAGACCGTTTTTGTATCGAGCCACCTGCTGGCTGAGGTGGAAAAGACCTGCACCCACATCGGGATCATCCACAAGGGCGTGCTGCGCTACGAAAATACGCTGGAGCAATTGCGCCGCGACGCCGAAGAAGGTGGTCAGGCCATCTTCAGCATTCCCGGCGCCGCCGGCCTCCTGGAAAACCTGGAGCCCGGTTGGGGCGGCCGCCACCTGGGCGGCGACGACGTGCTCTTCCCCATCACCGACCCCGGCGGCGTGGCCCGACTCAATGAAGGCCTCGTGGGCCGCGGCGTGCCCGTGTGCGGCATCCGCATGCAGGGCGGCCTCGAAGACTGGTTCATGCGCATCACCCAAAACGACAAGACCATCGTATGAGACTCTTTTTCGCCACCCACGGCGCCTGTTTCCGCGCCGAATGGATCAAACTGAAACGCACCGGCCTCTTCTGGATGGGCCTCGGCTCGGCGCTGTTCATCCCCGCCATTCAAACCATCGCCCAATTCTTCATCCACCCGTCACAGGGCGGCAATGTGTGGAACAGCTTCCTGGAACACTGCCTGACGGGATTTACCGCCTTCTTTTACCCGCTGTTCCTGTGCATTACGATGCTGCGCCTTGTGTACCTCGAGCACAAGGCCGACACCTGGAAAGTGCTCGAAACGCAGCCGGTATCGCGCCTTGCACTGTTCGGGGTGAAATACGAAGTGGCCCTGCTGGTGGCTGCGCTGAGCCTGCTGGCGTTGGTGGCTTGCGCCATCGGCGGCGGTGCGCTGGTGCAGGTGCTGCGGCCGGAGATGAATTTTCAAAAATCGACCATTCACTGGAGCCTGCTCGGCGGGGCACTGCTGCGTTTCTGGATTGCCTCTTTCGGCATCCTGGCGTTGCAATACTATTTGTCGCTGCTGATCAAAAACTTCGGCTGGCCCATGACCATCTCCCTCGTGGCGGTCATCGCCGGCGGCGTACCTGCCGGCTTTGGCATCTGGCCCTGGTTTCCCTGGTCGGCCACCAACCTCACGGGCGCCGCTTACAAGGGCAACCCGCGCGGTGGCCTGCTGCTGCCGCACGAGTGGCTGTCCCTGCTTTGGGCTGCCCTATTCCTGGTGCTCGGCTACCAGTTGCTCACGCAGCGCCGCTTTGCGGCGGCGCACGTCCGCGGGCGCCGCGGCCTGGCCACCGGCCTCGGCATTGTCGTGTTTGCCGTGGCTGTGTGGGCAATCAACCAGCCGCGCATTGCCGACCGCTACGACAGCACGGTACTGTCCGGGACCTTCCAGACCAAAAAGCCGCTCCGCACCGTGGCGTTTGTGCGGCAACCGTTCAATGATACCCAGGCTGTGGCCTTCCTGAACGGCGGCGCCTTTCGGCTACGCCTGCCCGATACGCTGCCCGTGGGCTTCTACGAACTTCAGGCCGGCAGCCACGCCATACGGATCTTCTTCGGTGGCCGCGACAGCCTGCACGTAGCGGTTGAGGAAAAGGAGCAAAGCGCCGACCTCAGCTTCGGGGGCACCCGCGTAGCCGAGAACGAATTCCTGCAGCGCAACACGCAACCAGACTTCTCGTACATCACGCAGTTTTTTGGCAATGCCGGCCCGGCAGCCTTCGGCTCGCAGCTGGCCAACGCCGTGGAAAGCGAGGAGCGTGACCTGGCGCAATTTCACACAGTGGACAATGTGGGCGTGGCGCCTGACTTCGTAACCGCCTACAGCCGCATCATCCGACTGGCGGCGCTGCAACTCACGGAGATCGAGTATCCGAAGTCTTTTGCCCTGTATCACCCCAACGAAACGCTGAAATACCCGAAGCGGATCGAAGAGCTGCGCAACAGCCTTTCCAATAACGACCCGGCCCTGCTGCCGGTGCCCGGCTACCTGTCCTACCTGGGCGAACTGCTCCGCCTGCGCAGTGCCCGTAGCGCCAACCGCGACAGTGCCTTCCGCGCCGAAAGCGCGCGGCTACTGCAGCGCCCCGAGCTGCGCGAGGCGCTTGCGCTGCAAGTTGCGCGCGAACGGATGCGTCGTATTCCCGACACGGCGGCGCGCGCCGCCTTTGTGCAAGCCGCCCTTGCCGACGTACAGGAACCCCGTTACCGCCGCCTGCTGCAGCAAGACCTGATGCAGCTTAACAGCCTCATGCGCGGCCGCCGCGCGCCCGACTTCGCCTCGGAGGGCAGCAACAACAGCGTCTTCTCGCTGGAGCAATTCCACGGACGCTACGTGGTGCTCGACGTGTGGGCCACCTGGTGCGGGCCCTGCCGGAAAGAGTCACCCTACTTTGAGGATATGGCCGAGCGCTATACCGACGAAAAGCTGCTGTTCGTGGCCGTGTCGGTGGATGAAGAAAAAGCCGCCTGGCAGCGCGAAGCGCGCTTCCGCTCCTCACGGGTGCTGCAGCTGCACGTGCCTGATGCAATGGAGCAGTTTCTGAAGCCCTACAGCATCGAGACGATCCCGCGCTTCCTGCTGATCGGCCCCGATGGGCGCATCCTCAACGCCTTTATGCCGCCGCCGTCGGATCCCGGGTTTGCGAGTATCTTGCAGCGCGAGATCCCCTTCGTCTCGCATTACTGATGGATATAGCCGAAATCGCGCGTCAATTCCGGGAGGGCCTGCGGGCCACCGGGCCACTGGAGTTCATCGCCGTACTCGCCGGCATCGCGAGCGTGTGGTTTTCCCGCAAGGAAAACATCTGGGTGTACCCGGTCGGCCTTATCAACACGGGCATCTACTGGTATATCTGCATCTCCAACCACCTTTTCGGCGAGGCACTGGTGAACCTCTATTACACCTACATGAGCATCTGGGGCTGGATCCTCTGGGCGCGCCGCAACGAACGCCACGAGGCGGTGCTGCACATTACGTACAGCACCCGCCGCGAATGGGTGCGGGAGCTCCTGTTCTTCGGGTTTTTCTTCGTCGCCATCTGGCTCGGCTACCAGGGCATCGCCCATGCGCAACACCTCCCCGCGCCGCAGCTGGGCACGGCGCCCGGCGTGTGGGACAACCTCGAGGCCGGCTTTATCGGCTACGCCCGCAGCATCCCCGACGGCAACCTCTACCCCGCCGCCGATGCTTTCGCCGCCGCCACGGCCTTTACCGGCATGTGGCTCATGGCCCGCAAAAAGGTGGAAAGCTGGTACTGGTGGATCGCTACCAACGCGGCATCCATCCCGCTCTATTTTATCAAGGGACTCGTATTCACCAGCGTGCTGTTTTTCATCCTGCTGCTCATGGCGTTTTGGGGGTTGACCGAGTGGAAAGCGCGCGCCAGGCAAGTCCCAACCGAACCGTCATTGCGAGCCTAGCGAAGCAATCTGCCGGCGCCCGGGTCTGCGGCCTGATGCGACTTCGGAGTCAACTTGAATGAGATTGCTTCGTCAGCCAGCGTTGCCCGCTGTCGGCCTCGCAATGACGCTAAAAATGTATCATTGAAAAAGATCGTCATCATCGGCCCGGAATCGACCGGCAAAAGCACCCTGAGCAAGCACCTCGCGGAACACTACGGCACGGCCTGGTGCCCCGAGTATGCGCGCACCTACCTCGAAGTGAACGGGGCGGATTATACGCCCGATGACCTGCTGCGCATCGCGCAGGGCCAGCTGGCGCTCGAAGCCTGGATGGAGGAAGAAGCGTCGGGCGATTATTATTTCGTAGACACCGATATGTACGTGATGAAGGTGTGGTATGAAGTAGTGTTCGGCAGCTGCCCGCCCTGGATCCTGAAGCAGTGCGCCGCGCAGCACTGCGACCTCTACCTGCTGTGCAACACCGACCTGCCCTGGATTGCCGACGGCCTCCGCGAATACCCCGACCTGGAGATGCGCGAGCGGCTGTTCAAAATGTACCTCGACCTGCTGGTGAACGACGGGCGGCCATTCGCGATCATTTCCGGCACCGAAGAAGAGCGGCTGCAGGCAGCGGTAGGTGCCGTGGAAGAGCATTTCGGCGGGGACGGGAAATAAGCGTTTTGAATCTCCCAGGCGTTCAAACCGGGGTTTTACCCGTTGGTTACTTTCACCCGCTTCCTTGAACCTACATTTTGCCCCGTCGATGGCTTCACCCGGCCTTTGGGGCGACCTTCCCGTCCCGGTTAAGTCGTTGAAGATGCGTTGGTAGCGACAGCCTCATAGCGTACCCCCTTCTTTACTTTTTTTCTTTGCGGTTCCGACCCTTCTTTCCTTCGTTCTCTTTTACTCCCGTTTCGGCTTTTTCCGTGCCCAGGCCGATCACCCGTTGCACATCCGGGTCGCGCTGGAGGAAGGCCATATTGGCCACAATCGACGAGGCGCGGCGCTGCACATAGCCGCCATTGGCGGGCTGACAGCGTTTGGGAGCGGGCAAACAGGCTGCAATCAGGGCCGCCTCGCGGCGCGAGAGCCCCGCCGCCGGCTTGCCAAAATAGTGCTGCGCCGCGGCCTCAACGCCGTACACACCGCGGCCCATTTCAATCACGTTGAGGTATACCTCCAGGATGCGTTCCTTGCCCCAGATCCATTCGATCATCTTGGTAAAATAGACCTCCAAACCCTTGCGCAGCCAGCTGCGGCCCTGCCAGAGAAACACGTTTTTGGCCGTTTGCTGCGAGATGGTGGAGGCGCCGTGCACCCGGCCGGGCTTGCGTTTGTTGTACGCCTGCGCCTTTTCGATGCTTTTCCAGTCGAATCCGCCGTGGTCGGGAAAGAGCTGGTCTTCGGAAGCAATAACGGCGAGCTTCATGTTGACCGGCACCTCCGAAATGTAATCGCGCTTCAGACCGTCGCCGCCGATGACTGCGCCGAGCTGCGTCAGCGTCAGGGGCGGGTCGACCCACTTGAGCAGCACGATGTAGGCGAGCTGCGCAATAAACAGGACGAGGATCGTGCGCTTCACGATGCGCCACAAGCGCGAGCCTTTCTTGCCGTTTCTGGACATGCCGCGCTTAGTGTTTGAAGAAGAGGTAATAGACCTGCAGGCCCACGCCGAAGCAGATGAGCAGGAAGCCGTTGAGGCGGCTGATGAACTGGATGTTGTGCGGGGTGAGGCGCTGGCGGATGCGATTGGCGCCGAGCACTTTGAGGATGTCGGTGCCGAGCACGAAGAGCAGCGCGATGCCGAAAATGAGCAGCCGCTCGTTGATGGTATGATCGGCAAGGGTGCTCGCGGCGCCGAGCCAGAAGATCCAGATGCCTGGGTTCAGGATATTCATCAGGAAACCCATGAGGAAGATCTTGAAGAGGTCGCGCTTGCGGAAGCGCTCGGGTGCCGCGCCTTCCTCCACCGCCTTGATCTTTTTGAAAAAGAGGAAGAAGATCCCGACGCCCACCAGGAAGAGGCCGCCGATGATCACCACGATGTCTTTGCCGTTGATAATGCGGTTGAACAGCTCCGTGAAGAAGTTGACGGCCAGCGCGAGCAGGATGTCGCTCAGCGATACGCCCGCCACAAACGCAAAGCCACCGCGCTTGCCGTTGTAGATGCTTTGCTTGATGGTGGTGAACAGCAACGCACTCACCGAAATGGAGAGCAGCAAGCCCAGTGACAATCCTTTTAGCAACGCATCCAACATACCGTGCTCACGAAGATAAATGAATGTGCTGATGGGGTAATGTGCCGATGGGGTAATCTTTGACGGGCCAGCGGGGCGGCATTCGTTCCTTACCCCATCACCCAATTATCCCCACTACCCCATTAGCCATTATCCCATCTTTCCTTTCATTTTGTCAAGAAATTGATTCCAGTCTTCGAGCATCTTGCCCTTGAGCACACGCGGGAATTTGTGCTGGCTGCCCAGCTTTCCTTTTGACTCCATGAAGTCGAGGAAGGCACGCTCGGGAAGCTTTTCGAGAAAGATGGCCTTCAGCGCCGATCCGCGCTCCACGGCATAGTCGTCGTTGAGGCCGCAGAGGTAGCCGTCGATCTTTTCGGCGAGCAGGCCCTGGTCGATGGGGGCATCGCAGGCGATGTACCACTTGTGCGCAAAAAATCCTTCGTAGGGAAAGCCCACGACGCTGTATTCGGGGATGGAGATGTTGAGTTCCTCGCTCACGAGCTGTATGGCCCGGTTCATATTCTCCACGCTGAGGTGCTCGCCTACGAGCGACAGGAAATGCTTCGTGCGTCCCGTGATCACCACCTCTGCGCGTTCTTTATTGACAAAGCGCAGCGTGTCGCCGATGAGGTAGCGCCAGGCGCCGGCGTTGGTGCTCATGAGCAGGGCGTATTCCTTGCCTTCCTCCACCTCGTGGATCATCAGCGCCTCCGGCTTTTCCACCATCTTGCCATCGGCGTCGAAGTTGGTATCGTTGAAGGGCACGAACTCCATGAAGATGTTGTTGTTCAGGATCAGCTGCATGCCCAGGGCATCCTGCCGCGCTTTATAGCCGATGAAGCCTTCGCTGGACAGGTAGTTCTCGATGTAAACGATGGGCTTGCCGAGCAGCTTTTCAAAACCTTTCTTATAGGGCTCGAAGGCCACGCCGCCGTGCACGAAGAAGCCGAGGTTGGGCCAGATGTCGTGAATGGTCTTCACGCCGTAGTGCTCTACGATCATTTCCATACACATCTGGCACCAGGCAGGCACGCCTACGATGTAGCCGATGTCCCATTCGCGGGCATGCTCTACGATCTCGTGGAGCTTTTCGTTCCAGTCTTTGATTTTGGCAATGCGGCCGCCGGGCTTGTAAAAGTTCTGGAACCAAAAGGGTTTATTCTTGGCCAGGATCCCCGAGAGGTCGCCGGCATACCAGCCGGCGGCGCCCTTTTGCAGGTCGGTGGCGCCGCCGAGCATGAGGAAGCCCTTCGTCACCGCATTACGCGGGAGGCCTTCGTAGCTCATGAGCGAGATCCACTGCCGCAGGTAGTTGACGCGGTTGGAGCGGAGCATCTCGCGGGTAACGGGAATGTATTTCGATGCCGATTCGGAAGTGCCCGAGCTCAGCGCGTAGAATTTGATCTTACCCGGCCAGGCCACGTCGGGCACGCCGTCGAGGGTCTTTTTCCACCAATCCTCATAGATCTTGTTGTAGTCGTGCACCGGCACGATATCCTGAAATTTCTTGCCCGCATGCTTGCTCAGCAGGATCTCGTCGAAGCGGTAGCGCTGGCCGAATTCGGTAAAGCGGGCTTTGCGCAGAAGCTTCTTAAGAACCCGCAGCTGCTGACGCCGGGGATCGTTTTGGGGAATGCGCAGGGCTGCCGCCAGGGCCTTCGGTAATTTCAGTTCGATTATTCTCGCCATTCGTTCGCAATAAAGGTAAGGGCTACGGCTATGCATCTGTTCATAAACCAAGCCAACGGTAATTCCGCAGCACGATTTTGAGATCTTCCGTCACGTCGTAGTCGCGGGCGTACCAGTAGTCGGCCTGCCGCAGCGTCTCTTCGGGGAGGGCGGCGGGCCCGTTGCGGCGACCGCCGGCGCTGAGCACGCCGGGCCGCAGGGCGGGCAGCGGCGCTGCTGCCGGAAGGCGGTAGCCCACCCATGTTTTGCGGCCCAGCAGCACTGCCAGCACGTTGGCCACAAAGCCGCCGGGGCGGCGCACCGCCAGCAGGTGCAGGGGCAGCGTTGCCACAAAGACCAGCGCCAGCAACACATCGGCCAGCCGTTTGCTGCGGCGGTGTGCGGGCTCGGCCAGGCGCAGCGGCGTTTGGAGCGACAAGGCTTCGCCGCTGCTGTCTTTGGAGTCGGAGCCGACCATACTACCCGATCCGGCACGGTGATAGCGCAGGCGCAGGTGCCTTGCCAGGCGGCCCGTGTGGGCAACGGCATCGACGAAGCGGAGGGTGCCGATGCAGAAGATGAGCTCCTGCGCGCCGAGGGCGCGGGCTGCTTCGGGGGCGCCGTCGAGGTCGGTAACGGTGCCGGGCTCGCCGGGCTGCAGGCCCACGCGCCCGATGATGTGGGCGGCGCGCCCGTTGCGCGCCAGCAGTTGCTGCACGCCCGCGTATTCTTCGGCCGTGGCGGCCACGAGGATGTAGGGTTTTTCTGCCTGCTCGGCCGGCCGAAGCAGCAGGCCCGCGCCCAGCAACAGGCGCCGCACGATACCGATGGCGGCAAAGCCCAGCACCGCGCCGCCCACGAGAATGGCCCGCGAAAAACGCAGGTTCTCGGGAAGCAGCGCATAGCCCGCAAGTAGCACGAGTGCGGCGATGGCCGAGGCCCGCAGCAGGTTGGCGCGGCGGTAGATCTTATCGTAAAGGCCCGCATAGTAGGCGGTGCCGATATATACAAGGGCGTAGGCCGGAAGCGATACGCGGATGAGCGATCCCGGCAGCACGATGTCGGGGCGCACGAGGCCGGTCCACAGTTCTTTGGCGAGCCAGAAGGCGAGCAGGATCAGCACGCCGTCGATGACAGGCAGGCCCACCCAGCGCAGCGCCTTGGCGCCGGCGGCGAGGGCCGCGCGCAGCCAGATGGCCACCTGGATCGACACGCGGAACATCCGCGCCCGCGCACCGCCGTAGTGCTTGCGCACGAAAATGTTCATGGCGCTGTAAAAAAGCCGTACATAGTTGAGCGAGCCGCGCTTCGTGCTTTCGCCTTTGAAATGGATGATCGTGGTGTCGGCGAGGTAATAGTTTTTATAGCCCGCCTCCTGGATGCGGTAGCTGAGGTCCACGTCTTCGCCGTACATAAAAAACGCTTCGTCGAAGGAGCCCACCTCGTCGAGCACGGCCCGTGGGATGAACATGAAGGCGCCCGCGAGCACATCTACCTCGTGGTTGGCGTGCTCGCTGAGGTGGCCGAGGTGGTAGCGGCCGAAAACGCGGGAGTTCGGAAAGAGCAGCGACAGGCCGAAGAGCTTGTACAGCGCCGTAAGCGGCGAGGGGAAGGAGCGTTTGGATTCTTTCAGGAAGGAGCCGGTGCCGTCGATCATCCGTACACCCAGCGCGCCGGCCCTGGGATGGGATTCGAAGAAGGCCAGGCAGCGCTCGAGGCTGTCTTCGGCCAGCAGCGTATCGGGGTTTAGAAAAAGAATGTAATGGCCGCCGGCGCGGGCGAGGCCCTGGTTGCAGGCGCGGGAAAAGCCCGCGTTTTCGGTATTGGCGACATAGACGAGCCCGGGAAAGCGCTCCTGCAGGTATTCCGCGCTGCCGTCGGTGCTGTTGTTGTCCACCACGATTACCTCGGTGTTTACTTCCCGCGATGCGGCTTGCACCGAATGGAGGCACTGCTCCAGGAAGTAGCGCACATTATAATTGACTATGATGACCGAAACCGTCAAGGGCAAGTATATAAGTCGGAAGTCTGAAGTGCGAAGTAAGTTGTTACGTCCGACTTCCGATGACACACTTCCGACTGAATAACTTCTTTAGCTGTTTTTGTTCTGGATCTTCCGGCGCACCTCTTCGGCGCAGTGGCTGATGAATTCATCGGTGATCTGCTCCATCTGCCGGTAGTGGAGGGGCTTGGTGATGAAGCCGGCCTTGTATTTTTCAGCGAAAGAGCGGTCGGTGGGCAGCGACGAAGTAGTGAAGAGCACCACCGGCACGTCGGCATAGCGGTCCATCGTGCGCAGCTCGCGGAGCACCTGCTTGCCGTCGACGATGGGCATGTTGACGTCGAGGATGATGAGGCAGGGGAGCGGGTCGAGGTCGTTCAGCCCCTGCAGGAAATGAAGGGCCTGGCCGCCATCGCTGACGGTCACCACCTCTACCTCGGAGGTAAATTCGGAAAATGCGTCCTGCACCAGTTGCAGGTCATCGGTATCATCATCGGCATAAAGCACGATGTTCTTCGGCGTGCTGGTCTTCGTCATATTCAGTTACGCTGGTTTTACCCTTCCGGGCCGGGGCCTCATATTACCCAATGTTCCACATCGATCAGCTCCAGGTATGGATCCAGCAGGGCCGTCGAGCGGAAGCAGTGAAGCTTTTCCGGTATCCGCCGGTATTGACGGTACAATACTTCCACGTAAAAACTCTCGAGCTGGTACAATACACAGGTCTGTGCCGCCACCTTGCGTTTGCCAATGAACGAGCCCTGCTCATACAGCAGGTCGAGCTGCTCCATCGCCGGCAGCAATTTGAAATCAAACAGCGTCATAATCTCAATCCTCCTGTACAGGGCGCCACAAAGACCGTGCGGGCCTGACGGCGGTAGGGAAGAATAGAGAAAGGAACCTGCATTTCTGTCTGATTTCGGGTGGTCTGCCAAAGGTAGGGCTTTGAACAAAAGAAAAACCAATTGCTTGCGTGGCTCAGGCTTCGCGTTCCCGCACCGCCCGCTCCACCACTTCGGCAAAATGCCGGTGTTCGAGTTCGTGCACGCGTGCGGCGAGCGATTCGGGGGTGTCGCCCGGGAGCACGGGGCAGCGCGCCTGGAACAGCTGATCGCCGTGGTCGTAGTGTTCGTCTACTATATGTATCGTGATGCCCGACTCCGATTCGCCCGCTGCCAGCACCGCGGCGTGCACGTGCTGCCCCCACATGCCCTTGCCGCCGTAGGCGGGCAGGAGCGCGGGGTGGATGTTGACGATGCGGCCCGGGTAGGCCTCCAGGAGGGGCGCCGGTACTTTCCAGAGAAAGCCCGCCAGTACGAGAAAGGTGATCCCCGCGGCTTCCAGCTCGGGCCGGTAAGCGTCGCCGCGAAAAAAGCGCTCGCGCTCGATCAGCAAGGTGGGTACGCCGAAAGCATCGGCCCGTGCCAGCACGCCGGCCCCGGGCTTGTTGCAAACAACCAACGCTATTATAATAGTAGGGTGATCGCGGAAATGCTCCATCAGCCGTTGCGCATTGGAGCCGTTGCCCGACGCGAAAATGGCGAGGCGGTGTTTTTTGCCGCCGGAGTCAGTAGAGGAAAAAGGGTTCACCCGCACGAAAGTAGCACCAAACTGTTGAAGCAAAATACCTGAGCAAAGTCATGTTTTTTCACATTGTTCCTTCGTAAATGCGTTTTTGTTTCATCAAAAAAAGGCGCTATGTTACGCGACTTTCACAGATAGCCTAATCGGCTGAAATGCAGGCCTGTAGCGCGTTAAAAAAAATTTAAGGCTTATGGGCATTTGTAAGAATCCTGTCATATTTTTGCCCCCGATTCGGAAATTTTCCACATTTAGATCAGTTGAATCTATGATTTTCCATAAGCCACGTGTAACGAAAATTGCGTTCTTCATTTTCTCACTGTTTCTTTCTTTCGCTACATATGCTCAAGGTAAAGCCGCTGAAGGCAAGCAATTGTTTCAGCAGAATTGCCAAACCTGCCACGCCCTCGACAAGGCCCTGACCGGCCCCGCCCTCCGCGGCTTCAAGCAGCGTGGTCCCTGGGGCGATCAGAAAGAGGTGTACAAGTGGATCCATAACCCCGCTGCCTACATTCCCACCAACCCCTATACCAAGGGGCTGCAGGCGCAGTACGGCGCCATCATGCAGTCGTTCCCCGCCTTCACCGAGGCGCAGATCGACGCCATCACCGAATACATCAGCACGGCCCCCGAAGCGGGCGCCGGCAAGAAAGAAGGCGGCGCAGCCGGCACGAACGGAGGCACCACCGAGGAAAGCGGCAACGGCCAGCTGATTTTCGGCATCGTGTCGATCATCCTGGCGATCATCGCGCTGATCCTGATGCAGGTGAACAACAACCTGAAGAAACTCTCCGACGACCGCGAAGGCATCACCCGACCCGACCCGGTGCCCTTCTGGCGTAATAAAATTTACATCGCCCTCCTCGCCCTCGTGCTCTTCGTGATCGGCGGCTACTTCGTGGCCAAAGGCGCCATCGGCCTGGGCCGCCAGCAAGGCTACCAGCCCGACCAGCCGATCTACTATTCGCACAAGGTGCACGCCGGTGTAAACCAGATCAACTGCCTGTACTGCCACGGCTCCGCGTGGGAATCGAAGCACGCCGGCATTCCTTCGCTCAACGTTTGTATGAACTGCCACAAGGCGATCTCCACCTACGAGAAAGGTCCGAAGCTGTTCGACGAAAACGGCAGCGAGATCAACGGTACCAACGAGATCCAGAAGCTGTATAAGGCTGCAGGCTTCACGCCCGGTAAACCCTGGGATCCGAGCAAGGCCACCTCGCCGGAGTGGGTGAAGATCCACAACCTGCCCGACCACGTGTACTTCAACCACGCCCAGCACGTGAACGCCGGCAAAGTAGCCTGCCAGACCTGCCACGGCAACATCCAGGAAATGGACAAAGTGAAGCAGGTGGCCGAACTGAGCATGGGCTGGTGTATCAATTGCCACCGCGAAACGAAGGTGCAGTTCAACACCGACAGCAGCACTGGTAACAAGTTTTACAGCATCTACGAGAAATTCCACAACGACCTCAAGTCCGGCAAAATGGACAGCGTTCGCGTGCAGGACATCGGTGGTCTCGAGTGCCAGAAGTGCCACTATTAACCGTGAGCCGTGAGCCGGGAAGCCGGCCGAAAACGGACAGAGTTCTTTCTTCTACCTAATCAGTCAAAAACAAACCCCGGCCGCCTCGCGTCGGGGGAGATAATAAATATGAGCACGAATAAGTATTGGCAAAGCTTCGCTGAACTGAACGACAAGGCCCGCCATGAGCAGCGCTCGCAGGACGAGTTTGGAGAGCAGCTGCCCTTTGAAGACCTTGACGACAAAGGCCTGCTCGATGCAAAGACCCCGCGTCGTGACTTTCTGAAATACCTTGGCTTCAGCACCGCTGCCGCCACCATCGCCGCTTCCTGTAAGATGCCGGTGCGCAAGGCGATGCCTTACGTGAACCGTCCCGAAACGGTGACGCCGGGTGTAGCAAAATATTACGCCACCACCTTCGTACAGGATGGTGAGGTGGTGCCCGCCATCGCCAAGGTGCGCGACGGCCGCCCCATCAAGCTCGAAGGCAACACGCTTTCCTCGCTGACAAAGGGCGGTACCAGCCCGCGGATGCAGGCTGCCGTGCTCGACCTGTACGATACCTTCCGCACTACCCACCCCAAGCACCTCAACGGCACGAAGTGGGACGAAATCCCCTCCTACGAGGAGTTTGACCGCATCGTGGGCCAGGCCATGGCCGGTATCGCCGGCAAGCAGGTCGTACTGCTTACCAGCACCATCAACTCGCCCTCTACCAAGCAGGTGATCACCGACTTCATCGGTCGCGTGCCCAACGCCCGCCACGTGCAGTACGACGCCGTTTCGTACAGCGGTATGCTGCTGGCCAACGAAGCCTCCTTCGGCCGCCGCGCCATCCCCGCTTATAACTTTGATCGCGCCGCCGTGATCGTTTCCCTCGGTGCCGACTTCCTCGGTACCTGGCTGAGCCCCGTTGAATTTGCCCGCCAGTATTCCTACGGCCGCAAGATCAACGAAGCCAACCCCAGCATGAGCAAGCACTACCAGCTGGAAAGCATCCTTTCCCTCACCGGCTCCAACGCCGATGAGCGCTACACGCACCGCCCTTCCGAAACGGGTGCCGTAGCCGTAGCCCTGCTCAATGCCCTCAACGGCACTGCTCCCAACGTGGGCGACGCCCGCCTCAAGCAAGGCATCGCCGAGATCGTGGCCGACCTCAAAGCCAACAACGGCAAGGCCGTGGTGGTTTGCGGTTCCAATGACCCCAACGTACAGCAGGTGGTCAACGCCATCAACAGCGCCATCGGCGCTTACGGCAACACCATCGACTGGGGTGCGCCGCTGATGACGAAAGCTGCCATCGACAAGGATATGGCCGACCTCGTGTCCGCTATGAACGCCGGCTCTGTAGGTGCCCTCCTGGTGTGGGACGCCAACCCGGCCTACGACTACTTCAACGCGAAGGACTTCAAGACCGGCATCGCCAAAGTGCCCGTGGCAGTTTCCTTCAATGCCAAGATGGACGAAACCACCGTGCTTTGCAAGTTCGTGGCGCCCGCCCCGCACTTCCTGGAAAGCTGGGGTGACGCCGAATCGCGCGCCGGACACATTTCCTTCATCCAGCCCACGATCTTCCCGCTGTTCAAAACCCGCCCCTTCCAGACTTCGCTGCTGAAGTGGAGCGGTAACAATACTGATTACGACAGCTACTTCCGCCAGTTCTGGAGCAGCCGCATCGGTGGCGAGCTCGCCTTCGACGCTGCCCTGCAGAACGGTATCTGGGAGAACGGCCGCAGCGCCGCCCCCGCTACCACCGGCGCACCGGCCACGATGGTTACGGATACCGTAAACAAAAACGGCACTACCACCACCTATACCCCGGCAACCACGGGTGGCAACGCCGGCTCCTTCAACGGCGGCGGTGTATCCGCAGCCACAGCGGCCATCGGCGGCGCTTCGGGCGCGGGTGATGAAGTGGTTCTGTACCAGAGCGTGATGATGGGCTCCGGCAAGCAGGGCGCCAACCCCTGGCTCCTCGAACTGCCCGACCCGATCACCAAAGCCAGCTGGGACAACTTCGCCATGATCTCCGTGTCGAAGGCCAAGGCCCTCGGCATCAAGCTCGACTCGGATTACGAATACTACCGCGAGAAGCCCTCCATCGAGCTGACCGTAGGCAACAGCAAAGTGACCCTTCCCGTGATCGTGGTGCCCGGCGTGGAAGCCAACACCATCGGTATCGCAGTGGGTTACGGACGCAATGCCGAACTGGGCAAAGCAGCTGAAGGCACCGGCGCCAACGTGTTCCCCTTCGCCCGCTTCAACGGCACGACGGTGGACTACTACAACAAAGTGACCGTTTCCGGCAAGCCGGTAGCGAACGATTATAAAGTGGCCCAGACGCAGGTGCACAACTCCTACGAGAACCGCCAGGAAGTGGTGAAAGAAACCACGATGGCCATGTTCCTGCGCGAGCCCAACCGCTACAAAGAGCAGCGCGAAGAGCTCACCAAAGACTACGCGAAGACCAGCGGCGACTACCGTCACGAAGCAACGCTCTACGCCACGCCCGACGGCAAAGGCGGCAACGTATACGACCACGGCTTCCCCGGTCCGAAATGGGGCATGGCCATCGACATGAACTCCTGTATCGGTTGCGGCGCCTGCGTGGTAGCCTGCCACCTGGAGAACAACGTGCCGGTAGTAGGTAAGAGCGAAGTGCTCCGTGCTCACGAAATGCACTGGCTGCGTATCGACCGCTACTTCGTGAGCGGCGAAAACAACCCCGACGAGCTGAAAGCCGTTGTGTTCCAGCCGATGCTGTGCCAGCACTGCGACAACGCGCCCTGCGAAAACGTTTGCCCGGTAGCCGCCACGATGCACAACTCCGAAGGTGTCAACCAGATGGCCTACAACCGTTGCATCGGTACCCGCTACTGCGCCAACAACTGCCCGTATAAAGTACGCCGCTTCAACTGGGGTGACTACACCGGTGCTTCCACGCACGGCGTGCTCGGACCTAACAGCGGCGTCGGTAAGCTCGACCCCGTGGTCGCTCAGATGAACGACGACCTGACCCGCATGGTGCTGAACCCCGACGTGGTGACGCGCTCGCGCGGTGTAATGGAAAAATGTACGTTCTGCGTACAGCGCACCCAGGAAGGCAAGCTGAAGGCGAAGCTGGAAAACCGCGCGCTGACCGGCGACGAGGTTCAGAGCGCCTGCGCCCAGGCCTGCCCCACGAACGCGATTGTTTTCGGCAACGCCAACGACAAGACCAGCGCCGTGGCCCAGATGCGTCAGAACAACCCCCAGCGTCTCTACCACGTGATCGAGCAGATCCACACCCTGCCCAACGTTAGCTACCTGGCCAAGGTGCGCAACAGCAAGGAGATCCTCGAGAACAAGGAAAACATGGGTGAGCATGCCCGCCAGGACGCCCACGAAGGCGCCGAGGTGACGCCGGGTGCACATCCCGCACCCACGGAGAAGTAAGTACGTCAACGCTGAGCCGCCCGCGGTTCACAAAGAATAAATAGTCACTAACTGGGCCCGAAGCGCAAGCTGCAGGCCGAACGATAAACAATATGGCATTACTTAAGTACGAATCGCAGGTAAGACCACCGATTGTAGAAGGCAACAAGGATTACCACCAGGTAACCGAGGACATCTGCCGCCCCGTAGAAACGAGCCCCAGTCTCCTCTGGTGGATCGGCTTCCTGATCTCCGTAGGCCTCCTCGGCTTCGGCGTCATCTCCGTTGGCCGCGAGGTTTGGTTCGGTACCGGACAATGGAACCTGAACCGCACCATCGGCTGGGGCTGGGACATCACCAACTTCGTGTGGTGGGTCGGTATCGGTCACGCCGGTACGCTCATCTCGGCGATCCTCCTGCTGTTCCGCCAGGGCTGGCGCACGGGCGTTAACCGCGCCGCGGAGGCCATGACCATCTTCGCGGTAATGTGCGCAGGCCAGTTCCCGATCTTCCACATGGGCCGCGTTTGGAACGCCTTCTTCACGCTGCCTTACCCCAACACACGCGGTCCGCTGTGGGTGAACTTCAACTCGCCGCTGCTGTGGGACGTATTCGCCATCTCTACCTACTTCACCGTATCGCTCCTCTTCTGGTACTCGGGCCTGCTGCCCGACCTGGCCACCCTGCGTGACCGGGCCAAGCTGAAGTGGCGCAAGGCTTTCTACGGCACCGCCGCCTTCGGCTGGACCGGCTCCACCAAGCACTGGCAGCGCCACGAGGCTCTGTCACTGGTACTCGCCGGCCTCTCCACCCCGCTGGTACTTTCGGTACACACCATCGTATCCTTCGACTTCGCCACCTCGGTAATCCCCGGCTGGCACACGACCATCTTCCCGCCCTACTTCGTGGCCGGCGCCGTTTTCTCCGGCTTCGCGATGGTACAAACCCTGCTCCTCATTACCCGCAAGGTGCTGAAGCTGGAAGACTATATCACCATCGAGCACATCGACGTGATGAACAAGGTGATCGTGCTCACCGGCTCGATCGTAGGTATCGCCTACCTCACCGAGCTGTTCATGGCCTGGTACTCGGGTGTGAAGTACGAATGGTTCGCCTTCGAGCAAAACCGTGTGAACCTCGCCTCGCCCTACGGCTGGAGCTACTGGCTGATGATGGGTTGCAACGTGATCTCGCCCCAGATCTTCTGGTTCCGCAAAATGCGCCGCAACATCCTCGTGACCTTCTTCATGTCGATCCTCGTAAACATCGGTATGTGGTTCGAGCGCTTCGTGATCATCGTTACCTCGCTCTACCGCGATTACCTGCCTTCGAGCTGGAGCCCTTACTACACCCCGACCATCTGGGAGATCGGCTTCTACATGGGTACGTTCGGTCTCTTCTTTACCTGTTACTTCCTGTTCTCGAAATACTTCCCGGTGATCGCCATCGCGGAGATCAAGCACATCCTGAAGAAGAGCGGCGATCGGTACAAAGAAGATATGACGCCGGTGGAACAGGAGTCCGTAGAACACTTTGTGCACGAACACGCACATCACTAAGAAATTAAGAACTTATGCCGATCAAGAAATTTGTTGTTGGTAACTTCTATGATGAGCAGGTGTTGTTTCCCGCAATCAAGGCGGTGCGCAAAGCCGGCTACAAGATCCACGACGTATATACCCCTTTCCCGATCCACGGCCTCGACACCGCCATGGGCCTGCGCGACACGAGCCTGCACACCGCCGGATTCGTATACGGCATCGCCGGCACCACTACGGCCTTCAGCTTCATTACCTGGACGCTGACGACCGACTGGCCCCTCAACATTGGTGGCAAGCCGCACTTTTCGCTGCCGGCCTGGATTCCCATCATGTTCGAGCTGACCGTACTCTTTGCGGCCGTGGGCATGGTACTGACCTTTTGCTACCTCTGCCAGCTGGCGCCTTTCGTAAAGAAAGACCACTTCAACCTCCGCTCCACCGACGATACGTTCACCATGGCCATCGAACTCAACGAGCGTTCGAACGAGCAGGAGATCGTGAGCTTCCTCCAGAGCATCGGCGGCCAGGGCGTGGAAGTGATGAACAAAGAGACCGGCTGGTGGCTCGGTCGCTACGACAAGGAACAAAAACTCTACAACAACGAAGTGGCTGTTGCCGGATAAAACAGGAACGATGAAAAAAGTATTGCTTCTCACAGGACTCATTGCAGGCGCGCTCAGCTTCACCGGCTGTGGCGGTGCCCACGGGAACGATCCCGGCGACGCCTACATGCCCGATATGTACTATAGCCGCGCCTACGAGGCCTACGGTTACAACAACCAGCCCGAAGACCACAACCTGAAGGCGCGTGGTGCCCAGTACAACGGGATGCCGGTGCCGGGCTCCATCGCCCGCGGCGACGCTTTTCCGTTTGCGCTCCCTGCAGGCGACACCGGCTACAACATGGCCATCAGCTATAAGAGCCCCGCACAGCCTGCTACCATCACGCCCGTCCAGCAGAAAGAAGCCCAGCGCCTCTACCAGGTGAACTGCGCCATCTGCCACGGCACCGGCCTCGATGGGAACGGTCCGCTTTGGAAAGGTGGCGACGGCCCCTTCCCGGCAGCCCCGCGTAACCTTATGGACGACTACACCAAGAAGTTGTCCGACGCCCAGATCTACCACGTGATCACCTACGGCAAAGGCCAGATGGGCTCTTACGCTTCGCAGGTGCACCCCGAGCAGCGCTGGTGGATCATTAACTACATCCGCAGCAAGCAAGGTCCCGCAGCCGCAGCCACCGCCGATACCAGCGCCGCCCCGGCCGCCAACACGGCTCCGGCCACTCCCGCCGCCAACGGCCCGGCAACGCCCGTGGTGAACAACGCAAAAAAATAAACTGACGACTTAACTAAGAGATAATGGCAGCTTTACGAGAGCAATTTGTAGTAACCAAACGATACAATACCCTCGCCATGGCACTCATGGGGATCGGTATCCTGTCGCTCATCATCTTATTTGTGACGCATGGAATGACTTCGGGCAACGATGAGCATGCCGTGCACGAGCGCGCCCGCTTCTGGGGCTCGCTGCTGCAGAACAGCGTTTACTTCCTGCTGGTAGTGAATGCGGTCATGTTCTTCATCTGCGCCACGACGCTCGCCTGGGGCGGCTTCCAGATGTCTTTCCGCCGCGTAACCGAGGCGATCTCCACCTGCGTACCGGTGCTGGGTGTCATTACCCTGCTGGTGCTGCTGGCCATCACCTACGGCGGCGACCACGCCCTTTACCACTGGACCGACAAGGAGCACGTGCAGCACGACGAGATCCTCAAGGGTAAGTCGGGCTTCCTCAACAGCACCTTCTTCACCGTTTGGACCATCATCACCATCGCCGGCTGGTGGTTCCTCGGCCGCCGGATGCGCCACCTGTCGCGCTCCATCGATGACCGCCCGCTCAACCCCGAAGAAGCAAAGGCTTACCAATGGACCAACACCGTCCGCGCCGCCCACTTCATCGTACTGTTCGCCCTGACCGTGCTCTCGAGCACGCCCTGGCTGTGGCTGATGTCGATCAACGCACACTGGTACTCCACCATGTTCAGCTGGTACACCTTCGCCTCCTCGTTCGTTGCCGGCCTGGCGCTGATTACCCTGTTTGTGGTTTACCTGAAAAACAGCGGCTACCTGGAACTCGTAACCAAGGAGCACTTGCACGATCTTGGCAAGTTCATGTTCGCCTTCTCGATCTTCTGGACCTACCTGTGGTACTCGCAGTTCATGCTGATCTGGTACGCCAACATCCCCGAGGAAACCGTTTACTTCAAGCCCCGCATCCATGGCGTGTACCGGGGTGTGTTTTTCCTGAACCTGATCATCAACTTCCTGGCCCCGCTGCTTATCCTGATGAAGCGCGGCTCGAAGCGCAACTACGGCACCATCTCGCTGATGGCCGTCCTGATCCTGTTCGGCCACTGGCTCGACTTCTACCAGATGGTATTCCCCGGCATCTCGGAAGACCATGTTCCGTTCATGCTGGCCGACTTCGGCATCGCCCTCGGCTTTGTGGGTCTGATCATGTTCGTGACTGCCAAGAGCCTCGCCCGGCACCCGCTCTACGCCCGGAACCACCCGTTCCTCAAGGAGAGCATCGTGCACCATACCTAAGGACCCGAAAGGTCCCGCAGGGACCCTTTTTCTTAGGTGTTTGTTAACCAAGAAAACGCGCCGCAAGGCAGCACTTATAACGAAATTTGCACATGCATTCCGAAAGGGGCATGGGCCGATAAGAACCCATCAAGATTAACGATATGTCGATTTCCTGGATTGTAATAGCGCTGATTTTGGGATTTGTGATCGTATTCCAGATCGCCAAGGCCAGCGAGTATGTCTCCATCCTGCGGGGTGAGGAGAAAACGCGAAAAGAAAACAACCGGATCAATGCCTTCCTCCTCCTGGCATTCCTGATCGCCGGCCTCATCGGCGTATGGTATTGCAACGAGCGCCTGAAAGGAAAGATCCTGGGTGAAGCCGCTTCCAACCATGGTGAGCGCATCGACTCCATGCTCTGGATCACGCTCGCCATCACCGGTATCGTATTCGTCATCACCCAGGTGCTGCTGTTCTGGTTCGCTTACAAGTACCAGGAAAAAGAAGGCCGCAAAGCCTTTTACTACCCGCACAACAACAAGCTGGAGCTTATCTGGACGGTCATTCCCGCCATCACGCTCACCATCCTCGTTGGCTTCGGTCTGTACTACTGGTTCCAGATTACCGGCGACGCTCCGAAAGACGCACAGGTGGTCGAAGTATGGGGCAAGCAGTTCAACTGGGAGTTCCGCTACCCCGGTAAGGACGGCCAGTTTGGTAAACGCTACTACAAGGAGATCAACGAAGCTACCGCCAACCCGCTCGGACAGATCTGGTCCGACCCGGCCAACCACGACGACATCTATACCACCGGTGAAGTACACATCGTAGTAGGCAAGCCGGTTAAGTTTGTGATCAATGCCAAAGACGTGATCCACGACGTGGGCCTGGTACACTTCCGGATGAAGATGGACGCTGTACCCGGTATCCCGACCACCATGTGGTTCACGCCGAAGTGGACGACGAAGCAAATGCGGGATAAGTATGGTCCTGATTTCAACTACGAGATCTCCTGCGACCAGATGTGCGGTAAAGGACACTTCTCCATGCGCGGCACCGTATTGGTTGAAACGCAGGAAGAGTTCAATGCCTGGATCGCCACGAAGCAGCCGCAGTACACTGCCTTTATGGATGGCGCTAAGCAATCTCCCGCCGCTGAGCCCGGTAAGATGAACAAAGTTGCCGGCGATACCGCTACAAAGGCCGTTGCCGACACCACGAAGCCGATCGCCTCTCTCAAACGATAATTTTTTCAGAATCCTCCTTTCTAAAGAGCTTACGATATGAACGAGCATACACACCACAACGTGCAGACAGGGGCTGATGCCGCGCATGGCGCACTCCATGCCGACCATCACCACGATGGCGACCACGGTCACCACCACCAGGAGACCTTCATTTCGAAGTACATCTTCAGCATGGACCACAAGACCATTGCCAAGCAGTTCCTGATCACAGGTATGCTCTGGGCAATCGTTGGCGGTCTGTTCTCGGTGCTGTTCCGCCTGCAGCTGGCTTATCCCGATGAAAGCTTTCCCATCCTGGAGACGTTCTTCGGCAACTGGGCCAAAGGCGGCCAGATCCAGCCCGAATTCTACTACGCCCTGATCACCATGCACGGTACCGTGCTCGTGTTCTTCGTTCTCACCGGCGGCCTGTCGGGAACCTTTGCGAACCTGCTTATTCCGCTGCAGGTAGGTGCCCGCGATATGGCGTCGCCTTTTATGAACATGCTGTCCTATTGGTTCTTCTTCCTGGCCAGCGTTATCATGTTCTCTTCGCTGTTTGTGCAGACCGGCCCCGCTTCCGGTGGCTGGACGGCCTACCCGCCGCTGTCGGCCCTCGCCCAGGCATCGATCGGTTCCAAGATCGGTATGGACCTCTGGATCGTCTCGATGGCCATGTTCGTGGTGAGCTCGTTGCTCGGTGGCCTGAACTATATCGCTACTATCCTGAACATGCGTACCAAGGGTATGAGCATGACGCGCCTGCCGCTGACCATCTGGGCGCTGTTCTTTACCGCGATCCTCGGCGTTCTCTCCTTCCCCGTACTGTTCTCGGGCTTCATCCTGCTCCTGTTCGACCGTCACCTCGGTACCTCGTTCTACCTGAGCGACATCGTAGTGGCCGGCCAGGTGCTGCCCAACGAAGGCGGTAGCGCGATCCTGTACCAGCACTTGTTCTGGTTCCTCGGTCACCCCGAAGTATACATCATCATCCTCCCCGCGATGGGACTGGTATCGGAAGTAATGTCGGTCAACGCCCGCAAGCCGATCTTCGGCTACATGGCCATGGTCGGTTCCATCTTCGCCATCACCATCCTGGCCTTCCTCGTGTGGGCGCACCACATGTTCGTTACGGGCCTCAACCCGTTCCTGGGCGCCTTCTTCGTTCTGCTCACGCTGCTGATCGCCATTCCGTCGGCTATCAAGGTGTTCAACTGGATCACCACCATCTGGCGCGGTAACCTGCGCTTCACGCCGGCGATGATGTTCGCCATCGGTTTCGTGAGCCTGTTCATCTCGGGTGGTCTTACCGGCATCTGGCTGGGTAACTCCACGCTCGACATGCACCTGCACGACACCTACTTCGTGATCGCCCACTTCCACATTGTAATGGGTGTATCGGCCTTCTTCGGCATGTTCGCCGGTGTTTACCACTGGTTTCCCAAGATGTTCGGCCGCTACCTTAACAATACGCTCGGCTACATCCACTTCTGGGTGACACTGGGCGGCGCTTACCTGATTTTCTGGCCGATGCACTATCAGGGCCTCGCCGGCGTACCCCGCCGCTACCTGGACCTGCGCCTCTGGACCTCGTTCAACCACTTCGGTGACCTGAACAAGATGATCACGGTGGTGTCGATCATTGTATTCGCCGTGCAGCTCATGTTCGTGTTCAACTTCTTCTATTCGATCTTCAAAGGCCGTAAAGTGCGCAGCCTGAACCCTTGGGGCGCTACGACCCTTGAGTGGACGACGCCGATCAACCCCGGCCACGGCAACTGGCCCGGCGAGATCCCGGAAGTACACCGCTGGGCGTACGACTACAGCAAAGACGGTCGCGAGTTTATCCCGCAGACCGAGACCATTGGTGCCCACGAAACAAAGCACTAATACCGTTGACGGGAAAAACCGTTGACACGTGTGAATGAAACTGTGTGATTAGTTATTTGAAATTGATCGTTTGCAAACCGCAACACTACAGATGGAAACAGGGGAGGCTTTGAAAAGTAACCGGCTGAAGGATTACCTGCAGCTGATGAAGCCTTCGCTGAGCATCATGGTGGTCTTTTCCAGCGTCGTGTCTTTCCTGCTCGTGCCCCGGGTGGGCGAGCTTTACGAAAGCCCCTGGTGGCGCAGCGTGTTGCTCTTCATCGGCGGAATGCTGGTGACGGGCGCCGCCAACGCGATCAACCAGGTGGTGGAAAAGGATACGGACGCCAAGATGAAGCGCACGGCCAAGCGGCCGGTCGCCTCGGGCCGGATGTCTGTGACGGAGGGCTGGGCCTTTGCGATCGTCACCGGAGCAATCGGTGTGGCGATCCTGGGCTGGTACTTCAACTGGTTATCGGCCGGCATTGCCGCCTTCAGCCTGTTCCTGTACGCCTTCATCTACACGCCGCTGAAAAAGGTGAATGCCATCTCGGTGTTTGTCGGTGCCTTCCCGGGTGCGTTGCCCTGCCTCATCGGCTGGGTCGCCGGCTCGGGCGTGTTCGCGCCTTTCGACACCTACACGGTGAACGGACACGTGGAGTCGAACGTGGGTGGCTGGGTGCTTTTCGCGATCCAGTTCCTGTGGCAGTTTCCCCACTTCTGGGCGATTGCCTGGGTGGCCCACCGCGACTACACGGCTGCCGGTTTCAAACTGCTGCCGAGCGCCGAAGGCCCCACGAAGTTCACCGCGCTGCAAACGATCATCTATTCGCTGCTGCTCATCCCGGTATGCGCGCTGCCTTACTACATCGGCCTCACCGGTACGGTAAGCCTCGTGATCGTAACGTTGATGAACCTCTTTCTCGTGTTCCAGTGCATCCGCCTGTACCGCGAGAATGATGCAAAAGCAGGACGTAGGGTGATGTTCAGCTCTTATGCCCATTTGCCCGTAGTGCTCCTGGCATTGCTGGCGGATAAGATAACAGGTTGATAAGTGTAGTTGATAAGTGAAGAGTGATATATAAACAGGTTGACGGGTTTGGCTTGCTGGTAGGTAACAGATTACCAATGAACCAATAGACCGATTAACCAATAAACAACCATGAAATGGTAACTGTGAGTACGACGCCGCAAAAACAAAAGATTCATCCGCACAAGTTTACCATGTGGGTGGCGATCGGGAGCATCCTGATGATGTTCGCCGGTTTGACCTCCGCCTACATCGTGAAGAGCAACCAGGCCAACTGGGTGGAGGTGCAGATGCCGAAGGCTTTTTGGGGCTCCACGGCCGCGATCCTGCTGAGCAGCCTCACCATGCACCTGGCGCTGCGTGCGTTCCGCGCCCGCGCGTTTGGCCGCTACCGCTCGCTCCTGGTGGCAACGCTGGTGCTCGGTGCTGCTTTCGTGGTGCTGCAGTGGGTAGGCTTCCAATGGCTCTGGAACCACGGCGTACAATTCAACGGCGCTGGTGCGGGACAGTTTCTCTACGCGATCGCCGGGCTGCACGCCGTGCACGTTATCGGCGGCATCGTAGCGCTGGCCGTTGTCTTTGGCCGGGCCTTCTTCGGAAGGACCAAAAGCTACAACGTGGTGCCGGTGGAAGTGATGGCAACGTATTGGCACTTTGTGGATATCCTCTGGCTCTACCTGCTGGTCTTCTTCGTGTGGATCGGCTAAAGAAAAGTTTAGAGTTTGTAGTTTGAAGTTTGTGGTTGCGCAAGCGCCATAGGCAACAAACGAAGGCTCCGCTAAAAAAAACTGAAACCGGTTTGTGTTTTGAACCAACTACAGACCACCAACTACAAACTACAAACAGAACATATGGCTCAAACTGCTGTCGTAACGGGAAAGCAATGGTGGGGGGGCGGACGAAGCCCTTTCAACCTCGAGTATGGCAAACTGATGATGTGGTACTTCCTGATGAGTGACGCCTTTACTTTCGGCGCGTTCCTGATCTCTTACGGTACCATCCGCTTCTCGCAAAACTTCTGGCCCGACCCGAACGTGGTGTTCAACGCCTTCCCCGGCGCAGGGCACACCAACCTGCCGCTGGCCTTCGTATCGGTGATGACCTTCATCCTCATCATCTCCTCGGTGACGATGGTGCTGGCCGTACATGCCGGTCATAACAACGACAAGAAAGGTGTGGCCAAGTGGCTCATCTGGACCATTATTGGTGGTCTCGCCTTCCTCGGCTGCCAGGCCTGGGAGTGGCATCACCTCATCACCGGCGAACATGCCGTGCTGACCAACGGCGTCCTCGACGTGGTAGGACAGACCACCAAGGTAAACCCCTGGGGCGCCGCCATCCACGACGGCAACGTGCTGACGCAGGCGCTGGCCAACACCTCGCACGAGGGCCTGGCCAACCTGGCGCACATGCACCACGAGAACATGAGCCACGAGCAGTTGCTGGCCCTCAGCGACACGCAGCTCCGCGGCATGATCGACCTCAACGAGCTCCACGTGCGTGCCACGGGCCCCGTTGCCTTCGGCGGCTTCTTCTACGGTATTACCGGCTTCCACGGTTTCCACGTATTCTCCGGTGTGATCATCAACATCGTAATGCTGCTCATGACGCAGAACAATGTCTTCGCGAAGCGCGGCCACTACCTCATGATCGAGAAAGCCGGCCTTTACTGGCACTTCGTAGACCTGGTATGGGTATTCGTATTCCTTTGCTTCTACCTGGTATAATCCGAAACCTTTTAAACTGTAATCATGGCACACAATACACATAGCAATACGCATAGCCCCGAGATCACTTTTCACCACGATCACGCCGACGAGGCGACGTTCCGCGCGCGGGTGAAAAAGACCACGATCCTGCTCTCCGTTATCACGATCATCGAGCTGGGCATCGGTCTGCTGCTCTACACCCTGCACAAAGGCGCCGAACCCAACCCGTTCCTGGTGCTGTTGTTCAAAGGCGTGGTGTGCATCCTGACACTGGCCAAAGCTTTCTACATCGTTTCGGTCTTTATGCACCTCGGCGACGAGATCCGCAACATGATCATGACCATCATCATGCCGCTGCTGCTCTTTGTCTGGTTCATCGCCGCATTCCTCTGGGACGGTAACTCGTACCGTTCCCTTCGCAACCGCTACGACAAGCGCTACCAGGAAACGACGCAGCACCACGAAGTGCACAACACCGATACAACGCATACAGGCCTGCAATAACGCAGCTTTCACATTCCGGAAAGCCATCGCCGCGCTACCTTTGCGGCGATGGCTTTTTTTATGGCCATTGCCCACCTCATTCGCTCATGCTCCAACCTCCACTACCGTGAATAAAACGGCTCTTCTCGGACTGCTTATGGCGCTGGCCCTGCCCCTGGTCGGCTACTTCCTCGTGAAGCAATACAGTAAGGACGTAACGCCCATGCCGCGCCGCTACATTTATGACAGCGTCAGCACCCGCATGGTCAACGGCAAGCAAAAGGAAGATACCCTGTGGCATCGCGTGCCCGACTTTCGCCTCACCAACCAGCTCGGGCAGGTCGTCACCTGGGATTCGCTCCGCGCACGCCTCAGCGACGACGACACGCTGCGCAACAAAGTGGTGGTGATCGACTTCTTCTTCACGCACTGCCCAACCATCTGCCCGCGGATGACGGAGAACATGAAGCGCCTGCAGGACGGCCTCAGCAGCGGTCAGCGCGTGGGCGACCAGCAGGCCAAATTCGTGCACCTGCTGTCCATTTCGGTAGATCCCGAGCGCGACAGCGTCGCGGCGCTGAAGCACTGGGCCGACCGTTTCGGCATCGACCCCGACCGCTGGTGGCTACTCACCGGCGACAAAAAGCAGATCTACGATCTTTCCATCAACCACCTCAAAGTGCTCGCGCAGGACGGCGAAGGGCAGGATACCAGCTTTATCCACTCCGACCGGATGATCCTGCTGGATAAGAACCGCAACATCCGCGGCTACTACCACGGCCTCGACACCGCCGACGTAGGCCGCCTTTCCCGCGACATCATCCTGGTGGCGCTCGAGAAAGACCCGAAGTCGAAAAGCGTGTTCGCAGGCAAGCTCGAGACCCTTGCGATCCTCGTATTTGCCGTTATCGGCGGACTGACCGCTCTGTTTTATTTCCTGAAAAAAGATAAGCAACGACATGGCCTTCACCCTAGGCAAAAATGACAAGCGCGCCCGAACGCTCATTTACCTCGTCTCCTTTGTCGTGTTCGCCGCCGTGGTGATCCTGGGCCGCGTGAAGCTCGATGTAAACCCTGGCTTTGACGTGCATGTATTCGCCAAAGTGAATGCGTTCATCAACGGCGTCGTGGCACTGCTGCTTCTTGCCGGTATCGTAACGGCCAAACAACGACGCTACGACCTCCATAAGCGGATTATGCTGACCGCCATGGTACTGTCGATCCTCTTTCTCGTTTCCTATATCGCGCACCACCTGCTGGCGGCCGAGACGAAGTTCGGTGGCACCGGTACCATCCGCTACGTGTATTATTTCATCCTCGGCACCCACATTGTGCTGGCAGCCGTTATCCTTCCCTTTATCCTGTTTACAGCGTACCGCGCCCTTATCGGCGAAAACGCGCGCCACCGGAAGCTGGCGAAGATCACCTGGCCCATCTGGTTTTACGTGGCCGTCACGGGCCCGGTTGTGTATTGGCTGATCAGCCCGTACTATACCTAGTAACGGAAAGGCACGCAGTTTACTCCGCTGCGGCCGCTCAATGGAATTTGCGTGCGATGCTGATTGCGCGCTTGAACACTTTTCTCCGCCCCTCCAGGTCGAACAACTCCGCGAAAAGCAGGTAGCTGCCCACCGCCAGGCGTTGTCCCTTGTCGTCCAGCCCGTCGAAGGTCCAACGGCCCGAACGGCCCAGTAATGCATTCTGTACGAGCCGCCGCTGCGGTTGGCCCAGGGCGTCGAACAGGGTCAGGCTGGCTACGTAGCCGCTCTCCTCCAACTCGTAGCTGATAATAGCCAGATCGTCGTAGCCGTCGTTGTCGGGCGATATCACCGCAGGCATCACGGTGAACAAGCCTTCGGCTTCGCCGCCGGGTACCTGTGAGTTGCGCGCCGTCGGGGTGCCGAAGCCGGCCGTTTGCGCAGCGGAATGCCAGTTGTGCGCATCTGCCCCGTTCCGCGTTGCATCGAGGCGCTCCAGGGCCACGCCGTGGGTGTCATCGAGCAGCGCGAATTGCCACTTGGGGCTGTAAGGCACCTCGTCGAGCACCACACCGCGGTCATTCAGGAGCACCAGCGTCGCCCCGTCGTCGGACAGCGCGGGCAGCCCGGCGACTTCGTGCAGGCAGGCGGCCCTTGCTACATGGTAGCGCCCGGCAACGTCAGCTGCTCCGCCTGTCAGCACGTGGAATTCGCCGGGGTAGAAGAACAGGGGCACCGCGCTCAGTTGTTTCGGCGTACGCAATGCTCCTGCCGCATCCCTTGTTGCGAGGTACAGGCCCGCGGCGTCAACGGTTTGGGTCAGCGCGAGGAGCTCCACGTATTCCGAACCGCCGGTGGCCGGCTGGTACAGCAATTCGTTGATCGCAACCGACGCGGGCAACGGGTCCTCTGCAAGGCCTACCGGTGTTTGATTAGACGTGCCCACGGTATTTCCGCTGCAGTCGGCAGCGCCCGAAACGGAGAGCATATACACCCGGCCCCGCTGCACCGGCGTTGCCAGTTGTAGTTCTACGGAATGAAACAACGGCGCCAGCGCGTGCGCTACCTGCACCGCGGGTCCGTCCTGGATGCTGAAGAGGGCATTCCGCAGTGCGCTGCTATCGAGTGGCTCGCTGAAGACAGCCACCAGGTGCAGGCTGTCGTTTGCGTATGCGCGCAGCAGCACGGGTTCATCGCCATCCGGGTGGTTGCCGGCCACGCTGTTTTGTCCACCGGGTGTGCCGCCACGCCCATCTTCCGAAGCCCGCCAGTTGTCTCCTCCCGCGCAGGGATTGTGTGGGTCGATCAGCTCGAGGCTCCAGCCGCCGTCGTCTTTAAAGGCGCTGCGGTACCAGCTCCGGTCGTAGGTAAGCGCGTGAATGCTGCGGCCGTCGGCGGAGCGCAGCTGTACCAGGCTGCCATCGTTATCCAGTGCCGGGAACCCGCTGAGGCCCACCGCTGTGCCGAAACTCCGGAGCGCGCCGGCACCCGCGGTCGACGTTAGCAGGAGGAAGCTGTCCGGCGCGAGCCACAGACGCGGAAAGGGCCCGCTCAGCGCCGTAGCGGTACCGACGCGCCAGCCCTGCAGGGCGATCGGGAAGGTGCTGCGGTTGTACACTTCCACGAATTCAAAAGGCGGAAGGCCGCGCGGCGGATCGGGGTCGGCGAGCAGCTCCGTAATAAGCAGGTCGTGCGGGCGCGGCGGGTGGTACCAAAACCGGTCGGTGTCCTGCAGCAACTCGTTGCCCCAGGCGTCGAGGATGTGGAGTACGGTGAGCAGCAGTGGCGTGTCGGCGGGCAACGTCGTGGCGAAGCGCAGGTACAGCAGCGCCCCGTCGGCGGGATCGGTCGTAGCGGAGCGGGGCGCGCCCATTCCCGCAAGGTGGAAGTTCGCCGCCACCGCGCAAGCCGGGTCGATGGGTTCGCTGAACCGTACTTCTACGGTCGAATCGTTGGGCGCGCCTATGTTTTCGAGCGCGGGTGGGGTGCTGTCGCGCACAAACGGCGCGATCTGCAGGTCGTCGAAGTAGTGTTTCCCGAAAAAAGAGGAAGTGCTCTGGCGCAGCAGCAGGGCAAAGAACCGGGTGCTTAAGTAGGTGGCGTCGGCAGCTTGCCCGTCGGCGACCGGCGCGCCGCCGTCGGGGATATGCCGCAGGTAAAAGGTGCCTCCCGAGCGCGCCAGCTGCAGGCGCAGGCGGTTGTCGCTGCCACCCGTGGCGCCATCGGGGCCGTCGATCAGCTTTACCGTCGCGGCCGGGTCTTTCCGGTAGAGGCAAATGTCGTCCTGGGCGCCGCCCACCCGGATGAAGTAGCCGGTATTGCCCGGCGCCTCCGGGATGCTGTCGCGGGAAAGCACCCAGATGTCGGCATAGTTGACCGACGAGGTGGCGAAGGCAAGGCGGAGCCAGAGCGTCCATTCGGCATCGGTGCCGAGGCTGTTGGGTGTGCTCAGGTAGCAACTGCTGTTGGGCATGCTGAAGCTGCTCTGGAGCTGCCGCTGCGCATTCACCAGCCAGGCGCCGCCGGTGCCCGTCCAGGGTGGGGCCGCGGTAAAGTTGCTGTCGGCAAAGGTTTCGCTCAGCTGGCCCTGGGCGGCGAAGGCGGCCAGCAGGAGTAAGGTTAACAACGGCAGTCGCATGGTGTTTCGGTTGCTGTAAAAGTGCGGCGGGCGGGAGGACAATAACAAGAGCTTTTCCACCGGAATTGATGGTATTTTCCTGAAGAAAAGCTGGTGGGAATAACAAGGTGGAGAAAGGAGAAAGCGTCGGAACCGCGAAGGAAAAAAGAGAATAAGGCGTTCCGCGAAGGGCCCCCTCTGGTCCGTCATTGCGAGGAGGCAGACGCTGAAAGCGGAAGCCTCCGAAGCAATCTGCCCCACCTTGCGGGCACTGCCCCCACCTGGTGCCTTTCCGGGCAGCAGGTCCGGGGATGAAGCAGATTGCTTCGTCGGTCAGCGCTTCACGCTGCCCTTCTCGCAATGACGGGACGGTGAGCAGCGCTCACGGCTGACGTCTCACCAATTCTTAGCAAACCGCTTCTTTTCTTCTTCACTTCGCAGCTTGTCCCGCCATGGCGGAGGGAAAAACCCTTTGTCACCCTGAGCCCGCCGAAGGATTAACTTTGCCTCCTTAACTCCCTGAAACATGAAGATCGCCGTGGTAGGCGCCACCGGGCTGGTAGGCACCAAGATGTTGCAAGTGCTGGAAGAGCGGAATTTTCCCGTAACCGAATTGCTGCCGGTGGCTTCCGAGCGCTCGATCGGCAAGGAGATCACCTTTAAAGGAAAGCCCTTCAAGGTAGTGTCGATGCAGGACGCGATCGACGCGCGCCCCCAGCTGGCGCTGTTTTCCGCCGGCGGTGATACCTCTAAGGAATGGGCGCCGCGCTTTGCGGAGGCCGGCATCACCGTCATCGACAACTCCTCGGCCTGGCGTATGGATCCCGCCCGCCCGCTGGTGGTGCCCGAGGTGAACGCCTCGGTGCTGAAGGCCGGCGACAAGATCATCGCCAACCCCAACTGCTCCACCATCCAGATGGTGGTGGCCCTGAAGCCGCTCCACGACAAATACCGCATCAAGCGCGTGGTGGTGAGCACCTACCAGAGCGTGACCGGCACCGGCAAGGCGGCCGTAGACCAGCTGATGAACGAGCGCGCCGGCAAGGAAGGCCCCATGGCGTACAAGTATCCCATCGACCTCAACGCGCTGCCGCAGATCGACGTCTTTATGGACAACGGCTACACGAAAGAGGAAATGAAGATGGTCAATGAAACGAAGAAGATCATGGGCGACGACTCCATCCGCGTGACGGCCACCACGGTCCGTATTCCTACGGTCGGCGGCCACAGCGAGAGCGTCAACATCGAGTTCGAGAACGAGTACGACCTTGTAGAACTACGGGACCTGCTTTCACAGGCGCCCGGCGTGGTGGTGCAGGACGATCCCGCGCAGCAGCTCTACCCGATGCCGCTGTGGGCGCATGAAAAAGACGAGGTCTTCGTGGGCCGCATCCGCCGCGATGAAACGCAGCCCAACACCGTCAATATGTGGATCGTATCCGACAACCTCCGGAAGGGCGCGGCCACCAACGCGGTGCAGATTGCGGAGTATCTTTTAGCGAACAACCTTCTTGGGAAAGGTTTTTAGGGTTTTTAGGGTTTTTAGGGTTTTGAAGGTTTTTGTGGAGGGCGGGGCGCAGGGTTACTTGAACCTGGGACCCCGCAGGTCGCTTCCGCTTAAATATTTGATCAGTTCGATGATCGCTTTTTTCGCGCGCCCGGCAAGTTGGTACAGGCGGTCGAATTCGTCCTTCTGGATATAATCTTTATCCAGTAAACGGTACAGCTGCGACTGTGTTTCTGCACCCGATGCGTGGGCGACTTCCAGGAATTGAATAAACTCTTTATTTCCGCCGCGGCCATGGCCTTCGGCAATATTATCCATGATTGACCCTGAAGATGCGTTAATCTGGTCGCGCAATTTGAAATCCCTGCAAAGCCCGGTCTCTTGGCTGATGCGGTATATTTCCTTACAAAGCTCCCTGGCCAATTGCCAGGCAATGATCTCTTCAAAACGTTTGAAAGTAGGCATCGTCAAATCTATTCAAGCTCGTACGATCGCCAACTTGATCCAACATGGGATTTTTCCCGCCCCTGTCTGTTTTTTTCACCGGAAATTCCGAAGGTTCCCACAACCCGAAGAACCCTAAAAACCTTAAGAACCTTAAGAACCTTCCCCGAACACTGCTTTCTTCGCCAGGCCCTCATTGGCTTCGAGGTCCTGTTGCACGGATCGGAGCTTCGCCTTGATGACGTCGATGGGATGCTTGCCCAGGGGTAGACGCAGGGGGGTGTTGCCGTTGTGTACATAATCGACGAGGATGCGGGCGGCCTTCACCGGGTCGCCTTCCTGCCGCCCGTTGACGTGCTGGATGTAGTGGTACATCTGGGCTACCGGCGTGGTCTTGTATTCGTCGAGGCGCGTTTGGGCCAGCTGCACGGAGGTGCCGGCAAACCGGGTGCGGAAGGGGCCCGGCTCCACGATGACGACGCGGATGCCGAAGGGCGCCACTTCCTGCGCCAGGGCCTCACTGAAGCCCTCGAGCGCGAACTTGCTGGCATTGTATATCCCGAAGCCGGCCGTGGCCTTGATGCCGGCCGCCGACGACAGCTGCAGGATGTGGCCGCTCCCCTGCCGGCGCAGCAGCGGCAGCACTTCTTTCGTCAGGGCCACCATACCGAAAAAGTTGGTCTCGAACTGCGCGCGGATCTCTTCCATGGTGAATTCCTCGATGGCACCGATGCTGCCGTAGCCGGCATTGTTCACCAGCACGTCGATGTGCCCGAAGTGATCGATGGCTTCCTGTACCGCGGCGGGAATGGAGGCTTGGTCGTTCAGGTCGAGCAGCACGCCGGCCGTGCGCCCCGGCTCCTGCCGCGTAAAGGCTTCGGCCTGCGCCGGCTTGCGGAAGGTGGCGACCACCGCATCGCCGCGTTCGAGCACAGCGGCAGCCAGGGCGGCACCCAACCCGCTGGAGGCGCCGGTGATGAACCAGACTTTAGACATAGCGTTCGTTTGTAGATAGGGAAACAAACGGCGTGCAAAAGAGTTGAATGGGGTTCAGGCCGCGCAGGCGCGAGGGCGGTTTCACGCGGCGGCGCGGCGAAAGGCGACGCGGCGAGGTCTTTCATGGTGGGAGACGCTGTGCTGTCTTTATAGATTGTTGGCGATGCGGCGGATGCCGTCTTTTAGATAGGGAGCGTTGAAGTTGATCAGTAAGCCCAGTTTCAGCTGGCTCAGGCGCAGGTAGGTCATGACCACTTTGTAGTAATCCTTGGGTAGTTCGGCGACTGACTTCAATTCCACCAGCACCGTATGATTTACGATCAGGTCAGCCCGGTAGGCGCGCGGGATGAACAATTCTTCCCAGCGGAGCCCAACCTGCTTTTGTCGCTCCACGAACAAACCCTGTTTCCTCAGCTCATAGGCCAGGATCTCTTCATAAACGCTTTCTAAAAGACCGGGACCTAACTGCCGATGGATCTTAAACGAACAGTCCAGGATGATGTCAACCAGTTCGTTTTCAGTAAGTGGCTTCGTCATTGTTTTTTGCTGCAAACTGCAACCAACTGCCGACGCGCCAAGGTGAAAACCAACACGTTTTTCTGTTGTTTTTCCCATCATAAAAAAATGTGTCAAGCCGCTGCGTCGCCTTTCGCCGCGTGAACGCCTCGCCTGCTCTGGCCGACGGGGTGCGATTAACAGGCCGGATGGTACGCTGCGCACAGCCTGCCAAGCCGCCGCGTCGCCCGCCGCCGCGCCGCCGCGTGAAACCCCCGGCCGCTTGCGGCTTACTCCAGCCCTCTATTGATAAAATCCAGCAGCGGCTTCAGCGCAACAAAAGCCTCCACGGTCTTCTTGTGCAGCGATGCTTTGGTCAGCTCTTCATCCGTCACGGTCGTTTCGGCGATGAAGCTTTTGAGCTTCAGGTACGTAGCCGCGGGGTTGTCTTTTTCATACCCCTTGGGCATCGTGCTGAGCCGCTGGTCGTTGCCCTGGTAGAGGTCGGTAAAGGTCTTTTTGAACGGCCTGGCGGCGAGGATCCCAGCAAACTCGCTCCAGTTGTAATCGATCTCCTGGCGCATCGCCTTGAGCCGCGGCGCTTCGGGCATCCAGAGGCCGCCGCCGATGAAAGAGTGGTTGCCGGGCTCGAGGTGAAAGTAGTAGCCCGCGAAGCCGCTCTTGCGGCCACCCCGCTTGATGGAAGCCCCGAAGTTGCTCTTGTAGGGGGTCTTGTCGTGCGAAAAGCGGATGTCGCGGTTGATGCGGAACAGGCAGCCCCGCGCCGACTGCCCCGTGATGGCCGGATCGTGCTTGGCCAGCGCGTCGATCACGAGCTGGATGAAATTGGAAAAGTCGATCCGCGCCGCCTCGTAGGCCGTGCGGTGCGTATCGAACCATTCCTTGTTGTTGTTCTTTTTGAGGGCGCTTAAGTACTTTAGGGTTTGGGGTTCCAGCATTGAAAATCTGTTTGATACGGATTAAGCGATCGCTGAAATCGTTTGAAGAGAGTATGATTGCAAATCTTTTTGTTCAATCAATTGGACATGTTTAGGCTCCTCTAATAATTTGATGGAAGCATCGAATATTTTAAAAAGCGCTTTATCAGAGGGCGGTGCAATCAAAAGGTCAAACTGGTAATTGTTTCTATCAGCAATATGCTCCAAACCAGTGAACTGTCCAAAATACTGTAATGCCTTCGCCTGCACGCTTTCTCGGCTGTTTAAATCGAAACTTAAAGGCTTTACCAAGTGAAAGTCGTCTTTGTGCCAACCGACGTCAAAACGAAATTTGAAACTATCGTTTGCAGGTATAACAACGTCGAATTTCAACTTGTCGGTTTCAGAAACTCCTAACTCACTTTCAATATTTTTAAGAAGCTGCTTGTATTGGCGTAACAAATATTGATCGTCGAGCCTCTGTTTGCTTTGAACTTTATCAGAAAAGAATATGAAGTATAGGTTATAAAGTTGAGTTAGTATTTTTTCAGGTGATCCAGAATAAAAGAGACCAGTTCTGTAAGCGCCAAATTGCAAAGAACTTGCGTCCTCTGGCAATAATTGCGTTTTAATGAAAGCATCTAAATTATCCGCTTTTATTTCGAATAAGTCCACCGACTTGTTATATCGTTCTATAACTGCATTAAATTTCTGGAAGTACGCTCGGATCGTTTTTTCCGGAACATCTAAGTATGCCAAGCGTAAGCGTGCAAGACGATCTGGATGGAGAAAATGTAATTTGTTCGAAACTGGGAAATAAACAAGTAAACCTACGTTCAAAACCTCGCCAAGAGCTTGAGAGTGGCGGTATTGCAATAGGCTATATGTGTAGATATTTGTTGTCATGATATCGTTCCCAATAACAGTTTTCCGAACTGATGACTTTCTCTTTTCAATGCGCTAAGATATTCAAACAGCAATTTCTGTTCCCCAACAGCTATCCCAAGTACTCCCAAAGCACGGCATGCCTCTTGGATTTTTGCTAGGTCCAAAATATTAAGATAGACTATAAACTCATCAAAAGGGTTGCTCCGCTGGCTTTTTCGCATCCCTTTCAGATACGGGTAAAATAGGTGCCTTTGAAAGGGAAAGATGATTTCACCATTGTTTAGTTTGTCTAATACACGTCGAAAAAATGGGAAGTTACCTTGGTTTATGAAAGGAAGACAGAGTTCATGGTCAATTAATAGGAAATCTTCGTCATTGATCAGGAGGTTTTGTTTTCCATCAAAGGTCCGATCTACGTTATAGATCATTACATCGAAAGCATAGACCTTCGCCATATCGTAATCCTTCAAAAAGCGGGTTGGCAATCCGGCCGTAGCTAAGGGGCGGCCACTAGCCATTCTCGAAGCGAACTTCAATCCTTTCGCCTTCGAGTTCAATTCTTTTCTCAATCCTTCGCTCAAGCCATGCCGAATAAACTCTAGGGTAAAATCGGCGAATCCGAATTCAGGGACGGGCAAATCGAACTCCCGGGCCAAAATACTTCCGATGGCTTCTTTGCCAATCGCATGGGTCTGGTCTACATGCCGCTGCGTGAACATCTTTACCACATAAGCTATCTGTTCACCTGATGCATCTTCAAGGCGCATTTGCCAAGGCTTAGTGGATCCGCCTCCGGCCATATAGTCTTCAAAAACTGCAGTTTTCAATACATTCAACGCCGCTCATTTTGACTAAGGTACCGTATTGAAGATGAACGCACTTACGGAAGAATACCGGCAGACCGTGACCCAGCGCGCGGCCCGCGCGAAAGCCGCCAGCGGCACGTCCGCTACCGGCGCATAAGCGTAAAAGAATCAAAAGAAAAGAGGCCTTCGGGCCTCTTTTCTTTTTGGGTTCTTAAGGTTTTGAAGGTTCTTAGGGTTCTTAGGGTTTTGAAGGTTCTTAGGGTTCTTGTGGTTGACGTTGCTTGCGCGACGGCCCGGAGGCCGTCCTTGCGAGTGAATAGCCTGCCCCGCGCCAAGCGGGGAAGCAAACTCCACAACCTGAGAGCTAGTCCCTCCTTGCGACAACTTCCATTCGAACTCTTTCAACGCGGGAGCAGCTTGCGTAACGGAGGAGTTTGCTTCCCCGCTTGGCGCGGGGCAGGCTATTCACTCGCAATGACGCTTCGCGTCGCTCCCTCGAAACCTACTAACCCCCTAAACCTCCTGAACCGTCTACCTTAAGAACCCTCAAAACCATCAAAACCCTAAGAACCCTAAAAACCTTTCTAAAAACCCTTCCTCAACTTCTCCGCATACGCCCCGGGCAACGGGCTTTCTTCGATGGCTTGCGCCGCCTTCTCCACGTCGTATTCGAAGCGGATGAATTCCACCTGCACCGTAGAAGTACGGTCGATCGTCAGCAGCACGAAGCAGCCGCGCGGGTCGCCGTCCTTGGGTTTGCCCACCGAGCCGGTATTGACGGCGTGGCGGGGGCGGCCTGCCGCGTCGTGCAGCACGCGGTGGTACGGCTGGTGCGTGTGGCCGAAGCAGAGGATGTCGGCGCCGGCTTCTTCGATGAGGTGCAGGAGGCTCTTTTCGGGCCGGTTTTCAAACAGGTATTCGTTGATGCGCCGCGGCGAGCCGTGCACGAGCAACAGCATCAGCGGCTGGCCGTCGATGCGGAACTCCACGCGGATGTGGGCCGGCAGCGTGCGGAGGTACGCGCGCGACGCCTCCGTCACCACGGAGTTCGTATAGGCGATCGACACCTGCCCCATCGCTTTTTCAGCGTCCGTTTTGTAGGCGCAGCCGCAGTCGTTGCTGCCCGTACCGATGCCCTGGTCGTAGTTGCCCATGATCGCCGGAATGCCGCGGCGGCGGATGGCGTCGATCACTTCGTTGGGCCAGACATTGTAGCCTACGAGGTCGCCGAGGCAATACACGGCGTCGGGTTGTTGGGCGTCGATGGCGGCGAGGCAGGCCCCGAGGGCCGGGAGGTTGGCGTGGATGTCGGAGAAGAGGGCGATGCGCATGGGATCAGCTTTTCAAGTTTAAAAAACGCCCTAGCGGAACCGCGGTGCCGGCTCCGAGGAAAGGCGCGGTAAGGTAAATCCATAAGTGCTCCGTATGACCCGATACGAGCGCAGGCGCCAGGGAGCGGGCCGGGTTCATGCTGGCGCCGCATATGGGGCCGGCAAACAGCGCCTCCAGCATCACGGTGGCACCGATGGCCAGGCCGGCCTGTGTGCCGCGCTCTTTGGGCCCGGTGGCAACGCTCTCGATCACGAGCACCAGGATCAGCGTCAGCACCAACTCCAGCACGAAGCTCTGCGCGGCGCTTCCCGCGGGCAGCGTTGCGCCCAAATGCCCGTTGGCGGGGAAGAGGCAGCGAAGCAGCCCGCTGGCCCCGAAGGCTCCCGCCAGCTGGCTCAGGATATAGGGGGGCAGCTGCCGTAGCGGGAAGCGCCGGGCCACCGTAAATGCCACCGTGACCGGGGGGTTCAGGTGCGCCCCCGATACGTCGCCGAGCGTGTAGATCATCGCGAGGACGATCAGTCCGAAGGTCATCGCCACTCCTACGTGCGTGACCGCCCCTCCCGTCTCCTGGTTGATGACGATAGCGCCTGTTCCGCAAAACACCAGGGCGAACGTACCCAAGGCTTCTGCCAGCCATTTGTTCCTCATTTCCTATATTTTTCCGTGACGGTTTTTACAGTACGCATCGTTGCGGATGCCGGAAAATCCTTTGCCCTCACCGCGCGCAGCGGGGTCGCTGGCGCAAGCGAAGCAACCCTCAAAACCCTCAAAACCCTCAAAACCCTCAAAACCCTCAAAACCTCCAAAACCTTCAAAACCCTTTTTAGTTCCCGCAGCAGCCCGGTGCGCAGCAAGCCGCTGCCTGGGGCCGCTCGGCGTATACGGTGATGCTGAGGATGCCCGTGCCCGAGGCGCGGAACGCGGCGATGGCTTCGTCCGACAGGTAGCGGCGGAGGATGTCGTCGGGCACGTGGATGGTCTTTTCTTTTTGCAGCTGCAGGCCGGTGAACCCGGCGGCGCTAATGCCGTTGAGGTATTCCTCTTTCTGGATGGCGCCCGATACGCAGCCGGCGTAGAGCTCGGCGGCTTCGCGGATGGCGGGCGGCAGCGTGCCGAGCAGCACGATGTCGGATATGGAGAAATGGCCGCCGGGTTTGAGCACGCGGAAGATCTCGCGGAACACGCCCGCTTTGTTGGGCACCAGGTTGAGCACGCAGTTGCTTACGACAACGTCGGCCGTGGCGTCGGGGAGGGGCATCTGCTCGATGTCGCCCTGCAAAAATTCCACGTTGGCGAAGCCGCGGGCGGCGGCGTTGCGGCGGGCTTTTTCGATCATGGCGGGGGTAAAGTCGATGCCGATCACGCGGCCGCTGTCGCCGGTCTCGTGGCGGGCGATGAAGGCGTCGTTGCCGGCGCCGCTGCCGAGGTCTACCACTACGTCGCCGGCCTTGATACGCGCAAAAGCGGTGGGCAGGCCGCAGCCGAGGCCCAGGTCGGCGTCGGGGTGGTAACCTTCGAGCTTCGTATAGTCGTCGGCCATGATGTTGTACACTTCGGTGGAGCAGCCCCCCGCCCCACAGCAGGAGGCGGCGTTGGTTTCCTTGTCCTGCAGGGCGATCTCCGCGTATTTGCGGCGAACGAGGTCTTTTACATCTTGCGGTTCCATGGTATTTGTTTTATGGTTATCGTAATATCACGATGAGTTGGGTCAAAAAAAATCAGCAGCAGCTGCTGCCGCCTTTCCACGTATCGAACAGTTCGTTGAGGAAGGCCTGTGCGGCTTTCCATTCTTTGGGGTTGATGCAATAGCAGGTGCGCGGCCCGTCGATCTCGCCCTGCACGAGGCCCGCTTCCTTCAGTTCCTTGAGGTGTTGCGATACGGTGCTTTGCGACAGGGGCAGCTCGTCTACGATGTCGCCGCATACGCAGGTTTGTTTGGTCGCCAGCAGCTGCAGGATGGCCACGCGCGCCGGGTGGCCGAGTGCTTTGGCGTAGCGCGCCAGCCGGTTTTCTTTCGCGGTGAATTCGTATGACTTGGTGGCTCCCATATCTATCGCAATATTACGATAGGTTCTTTTTGCGGACAAAATATTTTTCCTGAAGGGCACACACGCGTTCGGGTAAGGCTGGAAGTGGGAAGTGGGAGCGGCGCGATGGCACCGGGTAGACAGGTGGAAGTGACAAACGTTACGTCGCGCCGTTGCGCCTGAGCGCCGTCGCGATGAGCGGCTGCCTGCGGCCGCTGCGTAAAAAAGCCGGCTTCGGTGCCGGCGGCAAGCTTCAGGAATGGGGATGCAGAGCGCGTCGGAAAAAACATAAGGGTTTTCCCGGAGGGAACGGCTGGCGTTCCAGGGCGATGCGGGCAGTCAGGGTCAGACTTTGACCAGCTCGTGCTTCACGGCGTAAAGCGCGATGCCGACGAGGTTGCGGGCCTTCACCTTCTTCTGGATGGTGCCCCGGTATTCCTCGACGGTGCGAAAGCTCAGTCCGAGTTTATCGGCCATTTCCTTGGCCGTGTACTGCTTGCAGATCATTTTGATGATAGCCAGTTCCGTTTTGTTGAATTCAATCACCTTCATGTAGTTCTAAAGTACTGTTTCACGGCAAATTTTACGAACAAATCACCGTTTATCGATGCAAAAACGGTTAAAGTGGCCAAACCACTGGCTTCAGCGGGTCATTTTTTCGGGAGAATGCGTAGAACTACGTGTGTCCAACCGTAAAAATGCGGTGCTCAGGCCCCGGCTTCGCCGGTTGGTGCGCCCGGCTGCTGGTTGGGAGCGGAGCGGCCTGAATTGGCGGCGGGGTGCGTGCGCCGGCTACGGCGCCGCTGGATGGCGATGGACAGCTCCGTGACCAGCTCCCGCTGGTCTTGCACCTCTTGCCAGGTAGCGCCGTTGAGCAGCGCCGCCTGCAGGCGGAAGGAGGCCGTCTGGTGCATGCGCACCAGGCTCTCCAGGTCAATATGGTGGAGTTCTTGATTCATAGTGTCAGCTTCACAGATCAGCAACGGCAATTCTTCCTAGAGATTTCAAATACCCTTCCATTTTTCTATCGCGGCGCTTTGAGCGCCCGGGGCCCGATTTTGTGTAGCCTTCGGTACATTTTGTTGCCGCCGTGCGACAGACGGCGGTTCCCGCCGGCAAAAGCCGTATCTTAACCAACCCAAAAAGGCCGCTGCATGCCCCGTTCGCTGCCCCGCTTTTTCGTGCTCCTCGTCTTCGGGCCCCTGCTTGCCGGCGCCCAGGAGCCTTCGCGCCCCGGGCTGGCCCGCCGCATCGACTCGATGTGGGCCGCGGCACGCGGCCCGGAGGCGCCGCCACGGCTGGCAGCGCTTTCCACCCACCAGGCCCGCCATGCCGCCCTCCGCGGCCTCCTCGACCGCGAAGGCTACCCCGGCCTGCGCGAGGTAGGCCCCGATGCCTGCGAGCACTTCTGGAACCTGCTGCAGGCCGCCGACGGCGACCCCGCCCTGCAGCGGCGCGCCCTCGGCCTGTTGAAAGAGCAGGTGGCCCGCCAGAATGCCCCCGCCCGCCACCTCGCCTGGCTGCAGGACCGCGTGCTGGTCAACGGCGGGCAGCCGCAGTGGTACGGCACACAGGTACGCCTCAACGCCGACAGCACTTCTTTCGAGCCCCGCCCCGTGGAAGATCCCGCACAGCTCGACAACCGTCGCGCCGCGCTCGGCCTCGGCCCCATTTCGGAGTATATTGAATTGATGAACAGGCGGTACGCGGAATACCTGAAGCCGAAGGCGTGAGGCCCCCTGTCCCCCGAAGGGGGCACTTAGGTGGAAGATGTTTTCCTCCCTGAAACCATCCTAAAGTTGTTCATACGAAAGCCCCGCTTTAGCGGGGCTTTCTACATTAAATTTTCAACTATCGAACAAGACCGAAAGAACAGTCCCAATCTAAGTGCCCCCTTCGGGGGACAGGGGGCTTACACCCTCGACCAGTTTTCCCCGCTCTTGATGCGGTACAGCGTCATTTCGCTGACGTCGTACTTCTCGGCCAGCTGGCGGATCGTCAGCTTGCGCCGTTCGCTGTTGAGCTGCTCCTTGATCTTGCGCACCTGCGCGGCCGTGAGCTTGAGGCCCACGGTGCGGTTCGCCTGCTTTTCCTTGTAGGCAAGCTTGGCTGGCGAGCCCTGTTGGTGCTCGATCATTTCCTCGAGGGTGGCCCACTTCAGGTTCTTGATGTTGTTGTCGAGTTTGTCGTGGTTCTTGTGGATCACGTAGGCATACTTCGGCCCGTTTCGCTTCAGGTACAGCTTGGCCAGCTCGCGGTGAATGTAGAGCGTGCCTTTGCTGTCGGGGCGGTGCAGGTTGAGTGTGCGGTAGCCCGTGGTCACCGAACCGTTGAGGAGCTTGCCGTCCGCGAGCGGGTCTTCGCGGTAGGACGCAATGCGTCCGTGGCTCGAGAGGGCGTATCGGTTACGGAGTTGTTTATATCCGGTAAACGTCAGGGGCTTCCAGGTTTCACCCGCCAGTTTCTTGATCATAAGTCAACGTTTTTGATCCTTTTGTACGTGACCGGTAAAGGGTTGCGAGGCAACCTTATTAACCCGCAAAAGGCTCGCCAACCAGTATCAGGAACTGGTCTTCCGTCAAAATTTTAATAGAAGCGATCTTTTTCGCCTTCTCCAGCTTGGAGCCTGCGTCGTCGCCCACCACCAGGTAGTGGAGTTTGCTGCTGACGCCGGAGGCGATGGAGCCGCCCTGCGCCTCTACCATCGCTTCGGCCGCGCTTCGCTTGAGGCGGTTCAGCGTGCCGGTAAACAGGAAGCTCTTCCCCTCGAGCGAGCCGCCGGCGGCGGGCTTCGGCCCGGCGGTCACGTTGAGGCCCAGGGCTTCGAGCGTCTGCAGCAATTCGATCGAATCGTTGTTGCGGAAGAAGGCGTGCACGCTGGCGGCGACCTTCGGTCCCACGTCTTCCAGCGCCATCAGTTGCTCCTCGTCCAGGTCTTTGAGCTCCAGCACGTGGTGCACGGCGTTGGCGAGCGTCTTCGCCATCGTTTCGCCCACGTGGCGGATGCCGAGGGCAAATACGAGGCGGTGCAGGGGCTGCTTTTTGGAGGCTTCGATGGCGGCGCGCAGCTTGTCGATCGACTTGGTGCCGAAGCCTTCGAGTTGACCGATCGCTTCGAAGTCGAGCCCGTAGATCTGCGGGATCGAAGTAAGCAGGCCAAGGCGGTGAAACTTCTCGATGTTGGCTTCACCAAGCCCGCGGATGTCCATCGCGTCTTTCGATACGAAATGGTACAGGCGCTCGAGTTGCTGCGCGGGGCAGGCGATGTTGATGCAGCGCCAGGCGGCCTCTTCTTCGGGGCGAAACAGCGGGTCGCCGCAGGAGGGGCAGTGCGTGGGAAATTGAATCGGTTGTTCGGAGCCGTCCCGTAGTTCTACAAGGGGCTTCACGATGTAGGGAATGACATCGCCGGCGCGCTCTACGAGCACGGTGTCGCCGATGCGGATGTCTTTTTCGCGGATCACGTCTTCGTTGAACAACGACACCGAGCTCACCACCACGCCGCCGATGCCTACGGGCTCCACCTTGGCCACGGGCCCGATGTTGCCGGTGCGGCCCACCTGGTATTCCACGCGAAGCAGCTTGGAGGTCGCTTGCCTTGCCTTGAACTTATACGCGATGGCCCAGCGCGGGTGGTGGGTGGTCATGCCCAGTTTATCCTGCAGCGCGAAGTCATTCACCTTGATCACCATGCCGTCGATCTCGTAGGGCAGGTCGTCGCGGCCGGCCTCGTAGTTGTTGCAGTAGTCGATCACGGCCTGGATGCCTTTGAATACTTTCTTCTCCTTGTGCGGGCTGCGGAAGCCCAGGTCCCAGAGCAGGTCGAGGGTCTGGGAGTGGCTGTGCACCTCTTCCTCCTGCCCGGGGAGCAGCGTATGGTAGCCGAGGTGATACACGAAGGCTTCGAGCTTGCGGCGCCCGACTTCGAGCGGGTCTTTGATGCGGAGGGTGCCGGCGGCGGCGTTGCGGGGGTTGGCGAGGGGCTGTGCGCCACTTTCCACGAGGGCCTCATTGAAGGCTTTGAAGTTGTTCTTGTTGATCAGTACTTCGCCCCGTATTTCTGCGGTAGCGATACCATGTGCCGAAAAGGCCGCCGTGAGCGGGATGGTGCGGATCTGTCGGATGTTGGGGGTGATGTCGTCGCCGTACATGCCGTCGCCGCGGGTGGCGCCGCGTACCAGTTTGTCGCCTTCATACACCAGCGAGATGGAAGCCCCGTCGAACTTGGGCTCCACGCAATACTCGATATCATCGTGGCCGGCGCCTTCGCGCACGCGCTTGTCGAAGTGCAGCAGGTCTTCGGCGTTGTAGGAGTTGTCGAGCGAGAGCATCGGCACCAGGTGCTGCACCGTGGGAAATTCTTTCGTCAGGCCCTTGCCCACGCGCTGCGTCGGCGAGTCGGGCACCACGAGGTCGGGGTTTTCGGTCTCCAGCGCCTCGAGGCTTTTGAAGAGTGTGTCGTATTCGAAGTCCGACACGAGCGGGTCGTTCTGGATGTAGTAGCGGTATTCGTGGAAGCGCAGCACGGCGCGCAGGGTGTCGATATCGGCGGAAGTGATGGATTTTTCAGATGCTTTTTTCAGCAACGAAGTCGTTTGCTGCTGCAGGCGCTGGAGATCGGTCATGCGGCAAATATAGCCCCCCGACCCAGCCCCCTGTCCCCCCAAGGGGGCACTTAGGTGGACCTGTCCTTACCATGCCGACATTAATGTAGGTCATCGGTTAACAAAAAGCCCGGATCACAAAGTGATTCGGGCTTTTCTATTCCCCTTCCTCTTGGGAAGGGGCTAGGGGATGGGCTGTGCCCCCTTTGGGGGTCAGGGGGCTTCCCGGATCCAGATCGTGACCTGGTGCGGTGCCGCCTCATCGCCCCCGAAATACGGGAACAGCTGGTAGCCCTTTCCCGAGGGTGTGGTGGCGGTTCGGGCCAGCGAGTCTTTGTGGTTGTTGAAGGTGAACACGTACCAGGACGGCTTCACTTCGATGCGGCACTGGGCCTCGGTATTCAGGGCGAGGGTGCCCAATTCTTTTTCCGAAAAAACGCCGCGGTTGTGCACGAAGCCGAAGAGGCGCAGGGCGCCGTCGCTCCAGCGCCAGCCGAAGCGCGCGCTGGATTGCAGCGGGTCGGTGCCGCCGTTGTCGGTGAAGCCCCAGAGCTTGTTGATGTCGTATTGGTTTTCCGGGTCGCTGCTGCGGTAGACGGCCGACGAGTCGAAGCGGACGGTAAAGGCCTGCTCCTTCAGTTCCACGGCGCGTATGCCGTTCTGTGAGCAGTAGTGGGCGCCGGCGGGAATGGTGTAGGCTACGGTGCCCGTTGCGGGCTGAACGGACACGGCTTCGGTGACTTTCTGTTCGAGGGCGTCGACGGCTTTGGAACAGCCGGCAAGGAGGAGGGTTGTCCCGGCAGCGAGGGACAGGATATGGATGGTTTTCATAGTCGGATTGCGGCAGCAAAACTAGCGCGGCTGTTGCTGTGGCGGAGGTTTCTTTCGGTGAACCGTCCCCGGCTGGCGCCGGATGAGAGAAAGAACCCCGCTGTGGCGGGGCAGGCTGCAGATCTTTATGATTCTTATGTTTCGCGCAGATCCATGTTTTAAATCCGCGTTTATCCTAATCATCCGCGTTATCCGCGTTCTTTCTCTCCGCCGCTTGCGGCGCCAATGCTCAATCTTTTAGCACCGAAGCCGTAATTTCGTTGCAAAGAGAGAGAACTGTGGCTGATAGAATTCAATTGCTCCCCGATCATATTGCGAACCAGATCGCGGCCGGCGAGGTGATCCAACGACCCGCCTCCGCGGTGAAAGAGTTGCTCGAGAACGCCGTCGACGCCGGTGCTACGCGCATCCAGCTCCTGGTAAACGACGCCGGCAAGGCGCTGGTGCAGGTGATCGACAACGGCTCGGGGATGAGCGCCACCGACGCCCGCCGCTGCTTCGAGCGACACGCCACCTCCAAGATCCGCCAGATCGACGACCTTTTCTCCATCCGCACCATGGGCTTCCGGGGCGAAGCCCTCGCCTCCATCGCTGCCGTGGCGCAGGTAGAGCTCCGCACCCGCCGCGCCGAAGACGAGCTGGGCACCTGCATCGAGCTGGCCCACTCGCAGGTGACGAAGCAGGAACCCGTGGCCGCCCCCGTAGGTACCTCCATCGCCATGAAGAACCTGTTCTTCAACGTGCCTGCCCGCCGCAACTTTCTCAAAAGCAATACCTCCGAGCTGCGCCACATCGTGGACGAATTCATCCGCGTGGCCCTCGCCTTTCCCGAGATCTTCTTTTCGCTCGCTCATAACGGACAGGGCATCTTCCACCTCGAGGCCGGCTCGCTGAAGGCGCGCGTCGTGCAGATCCTCGGCAACCCCTACGCCAGCAAGCTCGTGGCCGTGGCGGAAGACACCGATTACCTCAACGTGCGGGGCTTCGTGGGCAAACCCGAAACCGCCAAGAAGACCCGCGGCGACCAGTACTTCTTCGTCAACAACCGCTACATCCGCTCGGCTTACCTCAATCACGCCGTGGCCAATGCCTTCCAGGACCTGATCGGCCCCGACGCCTTCCCGAGCTACGTGCTCTTCATCGAGCTCGACCCGGCGCAGGTGGACGTGAATGTTCATCCCACCAAGCAAGAGATCAAGTTCGAGGACGAAAAGATCGTGTATGCCTTCGTGCAGGCCGCGGTGAAGCACGCCCTGGCGCAGTTTTCCATCACCCCCACGCTCGACTTCGGCCTCGACGCCTCCATCCAGGGCCTCGAGTCGGTGCAGCGCCCTTTTACGGAGGCGCAGCAGCAAAGCGCTCGCGGTTCGAACCTGTACCAGGGATTCACGCAGGCCCACCAGGCGCATGCCATCGAGGCTTCGCGTGCCTTCCAGGCACCTTCGTCCAGGGCTGCGGCGTCCGGGGAGCGCTCCTTTCCGGCCATGCCATCCTTTGAAGGCGAGCGCACGATCTCGCCCGACGGTGAGCTCCTGCCCGGCGAGCCCGCCGGCGACATCGGATTCACCCCGCTGCTCGACGTGTTCCGCTCCAACGAGCCGGCCTCGGTGCAGCAGTTGTTTGGTACCTATATTCTTGCTGCCGAAGAAGAGCGCTTCCTGCTCATTCACCAGCAGTCGGCGCACGAGCGCATCCTCTACGAGCGCGCCGCCACCGCCATGCAGGGCAAGGCCATCGCCACGCAGCGCTCGCTCTTCCCGGCCACCATCGCGCTGGCCCCGCCCGACGCGGTGCTGCTCACCGAGCTCCTGCCCGACCTGCAGCAGGTGGGCTACTCCATCGAGCCCTTCGGCGGCTCGGACTTCCTCATCCAGGGTACCCCCGCCGACGTGGAATCGGGCAACGAAAAAGCCATCCTCGAGCGCATCCTCGAACAGGTGAAACACTTCAGCGAGGTAAAGCTCCCGCGCCGCGAAACGCTGCTCCGCTCCGTGGCCCTGCAGCAAAGCATCAAGCCCGGCACCAGCCTCGGCGAGCGCGAAATGCAGCGCCTCGTAGCCGACCTTTTCAAATGCCGCATCCCCAACGCCACACCTTCGGGAAAGCCCACCTACGTGGAGTTTGAAAAGGGCGCACTGGATAAGATGTTCGGGCGCTAAGATTTTTAAATCGGAAGTGGGAAGTGCTCCTTCGGGTGGAGACGCACATCGTGCGTATGCGCCCCCGAAGGGATTACAGGGAACATACGTTTACGCCGTAACCCCGAACAGACCCTTCACCAGTTCCTGCCGCCCGGCGAGCAGCTCCTGGAACGTATGTTCTACCTCCATCCAATCAGCAAAGCGGTATTTGAAGTCGCGGGCGCCCTGCTCGAGAATAAGGAAGCCGCTGCGGTCGCCGTGCACTTCCAGCACGAGGTCTTCGTCGTCGCTGGCATACCAGAACGCGGCGTGCTCCTCGTCGTTGTCGCGGACGTCGGCAAGGACCTGGAGGAGGTCGTCCAGTGTCGGGTTTTCGATGCTGTCGGTGGGGGTTGCTAAATAGGCCATGATGATCCAAGGTAACGGGCGGGGTCAGAATCCATTACGGGACGGTTTTTATTGTGGATAGCCTTTGCCTTTACTTCCCCTGGTAGTAAGCAAACTGGTAACCGCGATGTGTGCCGGCGGCATCCGGCACCGTTCCCTGCGCGTTGAGCAGGAAGCCGGGCGGATCCTTTTCGTTGTCCGTCGTTTTGCGGTACAACCCGGCAAAGCCTTTCAGCGGGCCGCTGGCAAACAGGATGGTCTTGCTGCGGGCATTGTACCCGCACTTGCCCGGCTTTCCATTGAGCGTATACGAGGTGTACGATTTCAGGTAAAACGTATACTGGAAGTTGAAGCCCGAGCCGTTGTCCTGGTACACGTTGTACTGGCCCAGCGGTGCATGGTCGGGCGCCGTGCTTTGTTTGACCGGCGCTTGCGCGTTGGCAAAAGAGCAGTTGCTGAGGAAGAGCGCGTCGCTCACCGGCGCGCGCACCGTTCCGGTGACGGTTATATAATCGCCCACCTTGTAGCGCTGGAGCGTTGCGGAGTCTTGGTAGGGCAGCTCGCACACGACAAAGTTTTCGTAGCCTGTGGCCGTCAGGTGGATGCGGTGCGCGTCTTTCCAGTAGTCGCTCGAGCGGCTGATGCTGCGGATCTTGCCGCTGACGGTGATGGTCTGGTTGCCGTACCTGCCCTGGAAAGCAGCCTTGTTTTGCCGGTATTCGTCGTAGAGCCCCTTGACGGTTTTGGTCTGGGCAAGCGTGGGCAGTGTGAGCAGGAGCAGCAGCCAGAGGGCAATGGATCGGATCATGGCAGGGTTTTGTGTCAGGTGTGCGGTAATTTACGCAGATCGCGTGGGAAAAAGCAGCGCGGGGTAGTGCTGTCCATGAAGTTGCCGAGTGCCGGACTGTTCAGGAAACATGGCGCAATTACCTTCCGGGCTGCTGCCTTCGTTCCTTTCGCAGTGCCTTTCGTTCGCTAACGCATCTATCGCCCTTATAAATAAGCAGCATGCGCTGGGTACCTACGTTTAGCGCCGCTAAAGGCCGCCCGTTTAGCTTTCCCCCAGCAACCGCTGCAGTTCCTCGAAATACCGGCTCACGTGCAACCCGTCTACGAGGCCATGGTGGGCTTCCACCGACACGGGCATCCGCTTGCGTCCGGCTTCCTCTCGGAAGGCGCCGAAGGTAATGCGCGGCACCGCGTCGTTGGGGTTGTGGTTGGAGGGATGCAGGATGGCGGAGAAGTGCAGCCACGGAAGGGTGGAGTAGCGCACGAGGTCGTGCTTGACGTTGTCGCCGTTCAGCCGCAGGCCGGTCGACGAGCGTACGGCATCGAGCTCCTCGTTGAGGCTGGCGTTGAACGTGGCAAAGTCGTCGGCGTGGGGAACGAAGATGAAGGCGAAGGTGCCGTCGCCGCGGCTGACGGCCGCGCCGGCGTGGATGACGTCGAGCGCCCACACGGCGCCGTCGATGATGCGCAGGCGCAGCTCCGGTACGCTGTTCACCGCCCGCATCGACGCGTGCAGGTACGTGGCGAAAAACGAGCGTCCGCGTGCCTTACTCTCCGCGTAGGCTGCCGTGCAGTCCACGTCCGCCGTGATCCCGAAGGTGGGACTCTTGAGGCTGGAGAAGAATTCGTAATGCTCCTTGCGGTTCCAGCTTTCGATGTCGATGCGTTTCATCGGTCGGGTTTGCGCAAAGCTAGGACGGGGCCGCTCCGCTAATTGCCATGGCGCTCCTCCAGCTTTTTGAGCCGGAAGCACCAGGCGAGCCCCAGGGCATGCGGCGCTATGCGGTCGAAGGGTTCTTTCGACAGGCGGATGTTCATCGCGTAGGTGAGCTTCAGGCGGTCGAAGCCGAGACCCGCCTCGGGCTGCAGCACCCAACAGGTGGCGCCGAAGTCGGTGTATGCGATTCCATTAAGACCCAGCGCAAAGGGCAGCACCGCCACCCAGCCGCCGATTTTCGGGCCCAGCACCGGCTTGCCGGCCACGTGCAGTTCACTCGAAAAATACCAGGCGGCCGATACTGCATGGCGACCTCCGTAGGCCATGCTGTTCTTCGAGAGCCCGAGCTCCACGTAGGGGTAGCGGCTGACACCGGCGCCGGTAAGCAGGCCGATGCTTTGCGAGGCGCCGCTTTGCGCGGAGGCGGTGCCGGCACAGAGAAGAAGCAGGAACAAGAGCAGCTTTTGCATGCGGTGTGCGGAAGATACCACAGTCGGATGACGGGGCGCACTTCGTTTTTCCAACGCGGAGAAAAGGAGAAAAAGCCCTTTGGCCGCGAAGTTGGCGGGAGGGCTCCAGGAATTCCCTTTAGAGGGAGCGCGCTGCACCTGTGTTCACCCATCCGTTGACGGATCATCGTAGGTGAAGCGTTTCGCTGCGCGAAACATGCGCGGAGAGCTCCCTAACGGCACTGGTATTTCATTCAACTTGTTAGTGCCTGTAAGTCGCCTACGCCCATCGGTGAAAAGAAAGGACCGACACCTTTGGTACGGCCTTCGCGCCTGTCCCGCGCAGCGGGACGCTCGAACTACGACGGGCCGTGGCTTCGCCACCGATCGGTCTGTATGCATCATCGGGCAGGAACGCTGCGCCCTTTTGCGCCCCCTGCGTACCGTTTCTCCCTCCGTTTCTCCGCGTTCAAAAACATCGTCGATAAAGGGCAAAGAAAAAGGACGCCTCGCGGCGTCCTTCGTATCGGGGATTGGTTGCTGCTTATTTGCGCTTCTTCGACTGCCATACGCGGAAACGCAGTGTCGCTTCGAAGGCTTCGTTCGACACATCGCTGACGGTGCCGTCGGGCTGCGTGTAGCGGAGGAAGGGCTGCAGGTCGCTGCGGTAGCGGAGGCCAAGGCCCCAGCGGCGCCAGCCTACTTCGGTCTGGAGCACCAGCTGCCACTGCGACCGGTACAGGAACGAGTCGCGGTAGCCGGGCACCTGGAAGGGCATGCGCGACTCGCTGGTCTGCGTGCTGCTGATGTCGCGGCGCAGCGTGATGCGGTCGCCGGCGGCGCGGTACAGCACGCTCCATTGGGCGCCGGCGCCGATGCTCCATCGGGGCAGCACGTTGTAGTTGAGCGTCAGCGGGAACTGGTGGTACCAGGCCTTGCGCAACTGCTGGCGGTCGGTTTGCACGGCGTGGGCGCCGGTGTCCCAGCGCGTTTTCTGCGAAAAGGCGAAGGCGGGCACGAGCTGCGGGGCGTTGAAGCGGGCCTCGCCCTGCAGGAACCAGCGGCCCTGCTGGGCGCGGAGCCAAAGCGCGGGCACGTGCTCGCTCAGCGGGTTGAAGCGGCCGCGGTAGTTGGCGCCGGAGCCTTGCTGGCCGCCGATGGGCACGGCCTGGCTGATGCCCACGCCGGCCGAGAACCAGGGCGCGCGGCGGGCCTTCTTCTTCGCGGCTTCGGCAGCAACGGCAGCCAGGGCGCTGTCGCCGGTGGCGGTTGGTGTAAGGGTCGCGGTTTTCGCGGCCGAATCGGGCGCTTGCAGGGCCGATGCGGGGACGATGCTGCCCGGCTCCTGGTACCGGCGGCGCTTCAGCTCGCTGTTGGTGGCCAGGAAGGCCGAATCGGTAACGGTGGGGCGCAGCCCGGGCTTGCGTGCCGGGTCAACGGCCGTAGCGGCACCGGACGTGTCTTTTCGCGCACCCGCCAAGGGGTACTGGACGCCGCCGCTGCCGGCGGTGCTGTTGTCGCTGCGGCGCACGCGCGGCTTTTGGGGCGTGCCGGTGTGCGCCACCGGGAGCGTCCGGTTACGGTTGTTGCGGCGGGCAGTGCCGCTACCGTGGGTGGGTGCGGGATCCGGGAATTGGGTGCGGGGTTTGGTGGACCCACCGGCGTTGCCGGCGGGGTTCGGGATGGTAGCAACGGCATCGGAACCGTGTGTGGAGGGCTTGCCGGCGGGAACCGGTACGTCGGTGCGGCGTGAGCCGGCTGCCTGCTCAGGCGGCGTAGCTGCGGCAGGCGTGGAGGCGGTGTGGTTGGGGCCGTTCGCGCGCGCCGGGCCGGGCGGCGGGGCGACGGCAGTGCCATTCGGGTCACCATCCGCTTCGCGTTCGGGGCGGGTAGCGATGGGTTGTGCCTGATTGCCGGTTGACGACGGGGTGGCGGCGTGGGTAACGCCTTGCTCCCTGGCGGGGAACAGCTGGCGCCAGTAGATACCGACCGCGCTGCCGGCGAGCACCAGCAGCAGGAGGGCCCAGCCGGTGCATCCCGACAGGAAAGCCGGAAGGAGGGGCGGGCCTTTGCGGTCGCGCTCGTCCTTATCCAGCAGGGCATTCATGTCCTTCCACGCCGCGTCGGCGTCGGGCAGGGGCACGTCGCTCCAGTGCTGGTCTGTTTCTTCAAAGGGTCGCTTACTCATGGTAGTGCATATTCTCCTGTTGAATGAATTGCTGTAATTGCTTCCGGGCGGCGTTGAGGTGCCATTTGCTGGTACCCTCGCTGATGCCCAGGAGGCCGGCGATCTCCTTGTGCGTGCATCCATCGAGCACGTAGAGGTTGAAAACGGCTGCCGTGGCGGGCTGCAGCCGGCGTACGAGCGCCAGCAGCTCCGCGGCCTGCAGGCGGCTGATGGCCTCCGCCGGTATGTGGGCCTCGGCGGCGTCTTCGAGCTCCCCCGGCGCCTCGCCCCGCTGCCGGCTTTTGATATAGTCCAGGCAGCTATGCAGCACGATGGTCCGGATCCAGGTGTAGAGGCTTCCCTGCGCGGCATTGTAGCGGGCGATGTTGCGAAACACCTTGAGGAAACCGTTGTTCAACGCTTCTACCGCATCCGCTTCGTTCCGGGTATACCGAAGGCACAGGGCCGCCATCGACCGGTAGTAGTCCCGGTAGAGTCGTTCCTGTGCCTTGCGGTTGCCGGCGCGGCAGCCTTCGATCAATTCGGTATCGGGAGCGGTACTTGTCAAAAAAAGGGCTGTCGCGATTGGTTTGCGGAGGTGGAAAATAATGGTGTTTTTCGAAAGGTGACCTTATCTGTATCTGTCAGAACATTCGTCGCAGCCGGTAGCTACCCGATACGGAATGGGAAGTGCCGCTGACTACGTAGGTTCCGCTGAAAGTGCCTTCGATATAATCGCCCAGGGCGGCGGGCCAGGTCGTCACCGTGCTAGTGATGGCCGAGGAGCTGTTTTGCTGGCCGTCCACGTAAAAGCTGGTCACGTTGAAGGTGCCCGGGGCGGCGGGGCCGCTGAAGTTGAAGGAGATGATGTGGTTGGTGGTCGTGCCCGGGAGCGTCATGCCGCTGATGTAGGTGTTCCAGTTGGTGGAGCCCTGTACCTGCGACGCATAGTAGCTCAGCGAGTCCGTTGCGCCCATCGATACCTGCGCGCCGTTGTCGATGCTGTAGTTGATGAATTCGGCAGCCGACTGCGTACACACCGTGATGGTGCCGGCGCTGGTGCTGCCCGGGGCGAAGGTCACCATGCTCACAGAGCTCTGGGTGTTGGTGCTGTTGTCGATACCGAGCACCTGGATGCTGCCACCGCCGCTGCAATTCAGCATGTTCACCGAGAACTGGCCGCTGCTGTTCACCGAAGCGTAGTGCACCATGTGGTTCAATACCAGGATGGCGTAGCCGCTGGTAACGGGGCTGTTGCTGCAGTTGACGAGGGTGCCGCTGACCGTCGAGTAGGCGGTGCCCGAGAAGTTGGCCGTGAGGGCGGGCAGCGTGGTGTTGCTGGTGAAGGGACCCACGTTCTGGGTGTATACCGGCGCCCAGCAAGGGTCGAGGAGCTGGAGCACCAGTTGCTCGTTGGCGGGCACGAGGCCGCTGACCTGACCGAGCGAGTCGGTCCAGCCGTAGGTGCTGCTGAACCAGCCTGCGCCCTGCGGGCGGGTAAGACGAACCGCCGTGTTGGGAAGCGGCTGGCCGTTGGGGCCTTTGACCGTAAGCGTAAGCGTAATGGCGTCCATCGGCACGTCGCAGTTCCAGAAGGAGAAGTGCGGCACGTTGCCCACGTAGGTGTTGCCTACTTTGGTGGCGGAGCCTTCTTCTTTCCAGACGCCGGTGGTTTCATCCACGTACCACATCGGGATGGTAGCAGGCGCCGATGCCTGGGCGGCATTGGGGATGGCGGTGGTGAGCGTGGCGTTGGAGCCGCTCTTGATCTGCAGCTTCTGGCCGGCGGCGCCCTCGAGCTCCACGGCGAGCATGCCGAAGGAGTTCAGCAGCACGCGTTTGCCGGTCCGGTCGTTGGCCATAAAGGAGCCGGGAACCGTCTGTCCGATGTCGGAGGCGGAAGGATCGATATAGGTGGCATAAACGCTCACCTGGCCGGTGTAGGCAGCGCCGGTGGCGGCGTCTACCACGCCGCCGGCGGGCAGCGTAACTTTAGAGCCGTTGCTCAGCGCGGCGTCGCCACCCGAGGCCCCCGATACGGTGCCGGCGAGGTTGCGCTTCACCAGCTTGATCACTACCTGGTTGGTGCCCGAAGTGGCGGCGAAGGTGCGGTAGGCCTTGAAGTAGCCGCTCTTGGTGGCGGTCACAACGGATTGATTCTTGTCGAGCGAGGCGCCATTGATGCGGAAGTAGCCCTGGTTGTCGGTGGTAACGGTTTCGCTGCCCACTTTCACGGTAGCGCCAACGGCGGGCTGGCCGTTTTCATCAAACACGTTGCCTTGCAGGCCGGCGGTCACGGGGTTGGGCAGGACCGGCTGCACGTCGGGGGTGCCGGCATAATCCACCTGCTTCTGGCAGGAGCCCAGTACGAGCGCCGCCAGGGCGATGAAGGTTAGTCTGGAAAAAATACGCATGATTGGTTGTTTGTAAGGCATATACTGCCGGGCGAAGAAAAGGGTTGGGTGGAAGGGGAAAAGTTTTGCCGCCGTCGCTGGCGCTACCGCGGCCGGGGCGCGTTTTGTCGTGCAAGACAAAGCCCGCTGGGTGAGAGCGGGCTTGTTGACGCAAGCGTCGATTGATGCGAATCTTTTAGTTGACCCTTTTCAGGCGGAAGTTGGCTGTGAACGAGTGGGGTGTTCCTGTGGAGGTAAAGGTTCCCGAGAGGGTTCCTACCAGGTACTCACCGGTTGAAAACGGCCAGTTTGTAAACGTAAAGTTGACGACATCGTTGGTCACCGTGAAGCCCGGAATGGAAAGCCCTTGCGCTATACCGCTGGTAGAACCGTTCGCGGGCAGGGCAAACGTGTTGAAGTAGAAGGCCTGGTTGTTACCGCCGTTGCGCGGCACAGCCCACAAGATCAACTGCCAGTCGGGCGAGTTCGGGCCGGTGCCGTTGGGATACATTTCATACTGTATCGAGTCCTGGGGGGCGCTGTACGTTCGCGGAGCGCCTCCATCGATAGTCCAGGTGATGAATTGAGCAACAGAGTTGCCGCAGGCGGTGACGTTGCCTACGTTCACGGTGCCCGAAGCGCCGGGAACCGAGGTGGCGGTGCTTTGTACCGCACCTGCATGGTCAATACCGACCACGCTGACGGCAGCGCCGGGGCAGCTGAGCAGCGATACGCTGAATTGTCCGTTTGCGTTCACCGCTCCATAATGACCCACATTGTTTCCGGTGATGATCACATAACCGTTTGTGACGGGGCTGCCATTACAATTTTGCAGGGTACCCGTAATGGTCATTGCGTTGGCAGCCGGCACATTTATCGTAATCGGGGGAACCGTGGTAGTGCTGCTGAACGGACCTACGTTTTGTGTGTAGATGGAAGTGCCGCACATCGTGATCACCGAGAGCGTGAGCGGCACGTTTACCGGCACCATGCCACTTACCTGTCCCAGCGAGTCGGTCCAGCCATAAGCGGGCGAGTTCCATCCGCCCGAGCTCCGCGTCAGCTGCACCGTGGTTCCTACCAGGGGCTGGCCGTTTTGGTTTACCAATGTAAAATGTACATAAGCGCCCGACTCCGGCACATCGCAGTTCCAGAAAGAAAAGTGCGACACCGTACCTACGTAGGTATTGCCCGTTTTGACGGCACTTCCCTGCTCTTTCCAGAGCCCGGAAGTTTCGTCTACATACCAAAGCGGGATCGTGGCGGGCGCGGAAGCCTGGGCTGCCGCCGGGATGGCAAAGGTGAGGCTTGCGGTGCTGCCCGGCTTGATCTGCAGCTTTTGCCCCGCCGATCCTTCAAGCTCCACGGCCAGCATGCCGAAGGAGTTGAGCACGACCCGGCCGCCATTCTTGTCGTCTGCCAGCAGCGAGCCGGGAACGGTCTGGCCAAAGTCTGGTGCCGAAGGGTCGATATATTGCGCATACACCTTTACCGCGCCGGTGTAGGCCGCGCCGTTCGAAGCATCAACCACCCCGGCTGCCGGGAGCGTAACCCTGGAGCCGTTGGCCAGGGTAGCCGATCCGCCGGTTGCCGCATCTACCGTGCCGGTAACCATGCGTTTTGCCAGCTTGATCACCACCTCGTTGGCGCCGGCCGTAGCCGCAAAGGTTCGGTACGCCTTGAAGTAACCGGTTTTCGTTGCCGTCAGCACGGCCTGGTTTTTATCCAGCGCGGCGCCGGTGATCCGGAAGAAGCCGCGTGCGTCGGTGCTGGCCGTTTGCGCACCAACCTGCACGGTCACATTGCCGGCCGGCGCGCCGGTTTCGTCCAGCACGGTGCCGTTCAGTGTTGCCGTTATCGGGTCGGGCAGTACCGGCTGGCTGGGCGCGGTGCCGGGATCATCCGGGGCGTACGTATCGTGCTTCAGGCAGCTGCCCAGCGATAGGGCGAGCACAGCGAAGGCTGCAAGTGTGGAGCGAAAACGCATGTAATTCAGTTTTTGTTTGGTTATAAAAGGTGCCGCCGCGCGGAAGCCGCTGCTTCCCGGGCCCGTTACGGCTGCAGAAAGATACGATCCGGTTACCCAGCATTCCACGGCCTCCCCCTTTTTCGGTAGGCTGTCCGGGCGCTTCCGGGGCGCTGCCTCACCCGGAGCCAAACTCCAACCCCCCAAACTCCAAATTATAAACTCCAAACCCCCTCTTATCTTCGCGCCGAAACCCTCTACACTTATGCTCCCCAAATACAAACGCATCCTGCTCAAGCTTTCCGGTGAATCACTGATGGGCGACAAAAGCTTCGGCTTCGATACCTCGGTGCTGACGCAATACGCCCTCGACATCAAAACGATCGTGGATCTGGGTGTGCAGGTGGCCATCGTGATCGGCGGCGGTAATATCTACCGCGGCATGAACGAGGCCGAGACCGGCATCGAGCGTGCCCACGGCGATTATATGGGTATGCTGGCCACGGTCATCAACGGGATGGCCCTGCAGGCCGCCCTCGAAAAGCAGGGGGTGTATACGCGCCTTCAAAGCGCCATCAAGATGGAGCAAATCGCCGAGCCCTACATCCGCCGCCGCGCCATCCGCCACCTCGAAAAAGGCCGCGTGGTGATCTTCGGCGCCGGCACGGGCAACCCCTACTTCACCACCGATACCGCCGGCTCGCTGCGCGCTATCGAGATCAAGGCCGACGTCATCATGAAAGGCACCCGCGTGGACGGCATCTATACCGCCGACCCCGAGAAGGATCCTACCGCCACCCGCTACGGCACCATCACCTACCAGGAATGCATTACGCAGAAGCTCAACGTGATGGATATGACGGCTTTTACGCTGTGCATGGAGAACACGCTGCCCATCGTGGTGTTCGACATGAACCGGAAGGACAACCTCCGCCGCGTCGTAACCGGCGAGAAAGTAGGCACACTCGTCAACGGCGGCTAAGCCGTTTCCGGAAATCCTTGTAGCTTGGTGGCGCCAAACAAATGCTGTCCATGCTCACCGTATTCCTACTGATCTGCCTCGTCGCCGGCGCCTTCCTCGCCTGGCGGTTCCGGGCGTTCCTGCCCCTGCCCGCGAGTGGCCCGCTGCCCCTGCGCGCCGGCCGGCACCGGGCGGCACCCGTCGAACCCACGGTTACTGCCCGCACGGAAGACGGCGCTGTGCCTTCCTTCCTGCCCCCCGGCCTGGAGGCCGACGAGCTGGAAGCCGACGACATCCAATGGCTGCTGGAACGCCGCCGCGCCAGCCTGCAAAAGGAAGAAACCGCCCACCTCCAACGCGAAAGCGCCGCCCGCTTCGAGGAACTGGCCCTGCAACTCGACGCCCTGGCCCTGCGCCTGGCGGCCCTGCAGGAACGCATGGCGGCCTGGAAAGGCGCCCTGCTGGAGCGGGAAGCCTTGCAATTGGCCTACGAGCAGCTGCGCAGCGAGCACCTCGACCAGCAATACGGCCTCGACGCCCTCCGCTCCGAAAACGAGCGCCTCCAGGCCGAACTGGCCGAAGCCCGCAAGGAATCCCTCCTCGACTACGAAGAGAACGAGCGCCTTAAAAAACAACTGGCCCTGCTCCGGAGCCTTACAAGGGAGGGTTTTTAAGGTTTTGAGGAGTTCTTAAGGGGACCAGGCTGTTCCCCAATCAGATAAACGAGTTTACGGGCTGATAGAATTGGTTCCCGTCCGGGTAGAACGGGTTCCCCCTTTTGAGGAACGAATTCTGTCCCGGATAGAATGAATTCCCGTTCACATAGAATTTATTCTGTTCCGGGTAGAATTTGTTTTGTTCCGGACAGAAAACGTTCCCCATTTTGAGGAACGGATTCTGTTCCGGATAGAATGAATTCTCTTTTCCATAGAACAGATTCTGTTGCGGACAGAACGAATTCTGTATACGGTAGAAATCGTTCGGGAGCGCCTGTCCGGACGGCCCCATCCGGCTACCAACCGCTCTAAACCCCCTAAACCTTTCTAAACCCTTCCCGAAGGTTACTTTTGCCCCATGCTCGACCGCTCCATCGCCGATATCCGCAAAGACTACGCGTCGCATGAATTACTGGAAAGCAATGCCGCCGACAATCCCATGGAGCAGTTTCAGCGCTGGTGGAGCGAGGCCCTCGAAAGCCGCATCGACGAGGTGAACGCCATGACGCTGGCCACGGCCTCGCCCGACGGGATGCCCTCGGCGCGGATCGTGTTGCTGAAAGGCTTCGACCCAAACGGGTTCGTGTTTTTCACCAACTACCAGTCGTTTAAAGGCATGCAGCTGGCGGAGAACCCGCGGGCTTGTCTTGTTTTTTTCTGGAAGGAGCTCGAGCGGCAGGTACGCGTGACCGGACTTGTGCAGAAGGTGCCCGCGGCCGACTCCGACGCCTATTTTGAATCGCGTCCCGAAGGCAGCCGCATCGGCGCCTGGACCTCGCCCCAAAGCCTCGTGATCCCGGGGAGGGAGTGGCTGGAGGAAGCCTACGCCGAGCAGGCGGGGGTGATGGCCGGCACGCACATCCATCGACCCGAGTTCTGGGGCGGCTACGTTGTGCGGCCCATCATCGTGGAGTTCTGGCAGGGCCGCCCGAGCCGCCTCCACGACCGCCTGCAGTATACCCTCGAAGACAACGGCGCCTGGAAGCGGGAGCGGCTGGCGCCATAAGACAAGTTTGTAGTTTGTGGTTTGTAGTTTGTGGTTGCGCAAGCGACGACAACAAAGGCGCTGCGATGCAGCGCCTTTGTAGGCAAAAGAAAAGGGAGCGCCGGGCTCCCACAGATTTCTGTTCTATTGTTCGTCATTTATAGGCCGGCGTCAGCCAACTACAAACCCCAAACTACAAACTACAAACTCCTTTAAGCTTTCTTCTCAGCAACCTGGTTGCCGGTGATCTTCTTGGCGCTTGCAGGGCGCGATTTGCCGAAAGAGCCCTTGAATGTTTTTCCTTTTTTGGTTTTTTTATCACCACGTCCCATGTTCGTAAATTTTTAAGTTAGGCTGCAAAAATAGTCAAGTTTGTGGTTTGTGGTTGGTGGTTTGTGGTTTCGCAGTGCCCGCAAGCGGTTTAGGGGCGCCGGCCATCCTTCGGCAAAGCTCAGGATGACAGGGCTTTTTGTCACGCTGAGCGCAGCCAACTCCAAACCACAAACTTCAAACTACAAACAAAGAACCCCGCGTGAGCGGGGTTCTTTACAGTTATGTCTCAGCAGTTAGAGCTTGCTGGAGAGTTCTTTACCAGCTTTGAAGCGGGCCACTTTGCGGGCCTTGATCTTGATCACTTCGCCGGTCTGGGGGTTGCGGCCGTTGCGGGCAGCGCGCTTCGACACGGAGAAGGTACCAAAGCCAACGAGGGTTACTTTGTCGCCTTTCTTCAGGGTCTTGGTTACGGAGTCAACGAAAGAATCCAGGGCGATGTTCGCCTGGGTCTTGGTGATGCCAGCCTCTTCAGCGATCTGGGCAATCAGTTCAGCTTTGTTCATAGTGGATAGAGTTAATGATTTAGAATGCAACAAATTTATACGGTTTTCCCTACCGACAAAATATTTTTCAGCCTTTTGGCGGTGCAGGCCCTTGGGCTGAAATCCGCGCGGGGGGCGGGTTTGCGGCAAATACGAATTTTTGCGCATATTATCAAAACGCGCAAGCCCTTGCCCAGCTTGTATTTCAGAGCCCCCGTCGCTTACTTCGTTGTTGAAAACTCCGGCCCCGTAAGGGTTTCAGCGTACTGTCATTTCCATTGTGCACAAGACCGTCAAATCAGTGGATAACTTCCATCACCGAGCGGAAAGCGATGAAGCGATCGCCCCAGCGCGCGAAGCTTTCATCGCGGAAGCGGGCCGCGAAATCGGTGCAATATTGCGCATAGCCTTCGGCGCCGGCACTGTGGTATTGAATGGCATACGTAGGACCCTCGCTGTCGTCCTGCTCCAGCAGGCGCAGCACCCGGAAGGAGTCGAAGCAGCCCGTGGCGATGATCGCCGGCGCATGTTCTTCCTTCAGCCAGCGCAGCCAGGCTTCGGCGATGTCGGCAGCGACTTTGACGGTAACGTTGTAAACGATCATAAAAACATTTTTGTGACGTCATTGCGACCTCGCCTGAGGCGAGGGTAGCAATCTCAATCTTTTGGCTCTGCGGCTTCATATGGGGCTACCGGCGCGGCCTATAAGAGATTGCTTCGCTCCACTTCGTTACGCTCGCAATGACGGTTACATTGGAAATTACTTGATCAGGGTTTCATCCAGTTCGGCATACACCGGGCAGTGGTCGCTGTGCTTCACGTCGGGGTAGATGGAAGCGGCGCGCAGCGCGGGTTTCAGCGGTTCGGTAACGGAGATGTAGTCGATGCGCCAGCCTTTGTTTTGCGCCCGCACCGTAGGCGAGCGCTGGCTCCACCAGCTGTAATGATGCGGGTCGTTGTTGAATTGGCGCAGCGAATCCACCCAGCCGTTGCTGTAAAATTTATCCATCCAGGCGCGCTCCTCGGGCAGGAAGCCGCTGCTTTTCTTGTTGCCCTTCGGGTCGTGGATGTCGATCTCCTGGTGGGCGATGTTGTAGTCGCCGCACAGCAGGATGTTGGGATGGGTGGCGCGCAGGCCCTGCACGTAGTCGTAAAATTCGTTGAGCCACTGGTACTTGTAGGTCTGGCGCTCGTCGCCGGAGGTGCCCGAAGGAAAATAGGCGTTGATGAGGCGCAGCTTGCCGAAATCGAGCTGGATCACGCGGCCTTCGTCGTCGCTCACCTGGTGGCCGGTGCCGCACTGCACGTCGTCGGGCTTGCGCTTCGTGAACACCGTGACGCCGCTGTAACCTTTCTTCCGGGCGCAGAACCAATGGTCTTCGTAACCAAGCGCGGCGAAGGCCCCGGCATCGACGTCGCTTTGCTGCGCCTTGGCCTCCTGGATGCAGATCACGTCGGCGGGATGGGTGCGCAGCCATTCGAGGAAACCCTTCTTGATGGCGGCCCGCAGCCCGTTGACGTTGTAAGAAATGATCTTCATGCGGGCAAGATACGAAACGTGAGGCGTGAGGCGTGAAGCGTGAGGCGTGAGGCGTCAGGCGTGAGGCGTGAAGCTTGAGGCGTGAAGCGTGAACGCTAGCGCAATAACAAAGAATGAACGCCAACAGCATCCGTTTCGCGGCCGCGCACCGCGCCCTCAGGGTTGACGGCGCACGGCTCACGAATCCTGCAGCCCCAACCAGGTCAAATAAAAAATTTTCACCATTCTTTAATGTGTTATTAGTACATAATGTACCTTTAACCCCTATACACACTTGCTATGAAACGACTGCTGCTTGCAACGCTTGCCGTTTTCACTACCCTTTTGTCGCAGGCCCAGCTGCTTACCTGGACGCCCGCCTTTCCCACCGAAGCAAACGCGGCCCAAACGCTGGCCATCACCATGGATGCCACCCTCGGCAACCAGGGGCTTCTGAATCATACGCCCACCGATGTCTACGTGCACATCGGCGTCATCACCAACCTGAGCACGGGCCCCAGCGACTGGAAGTACAGCAGGTTTTCGTGGGGCACCGCCGACCCGCTGGCAAAAGCGACACCCGCCGGCACCAACAAATGGACCTATACCATCAACGGTTCGCTCCGTAGCTTCTTCGGCATCACCAACGCTTCCGAAACGATCCAGAAGATCGCCATCCTCTTTCGCAGCAGCACCGCCACCAGCGCCACGATCAAGAAGCAGGCGAACACCGACGGCAGCGATATGTACCTCCCGGTGTATACCGCCGGCGCGTTCAACGTACGCCTCGACAAGCCGAACCGCCAGCCGAACTACGCCCTGACACCCGACGCGGTGAACTGGAACACCGGCACCACGTTTACGGCAACCGCCAACGCCAGCACCGCTTCCGACCTCAAACTGTCGCTGATCAGCGGCGGCGGCGCACCCGTGCAGCTCGGCGCCGCCAACGGCGTAACGACGCTCACCGCCAACGGCACCGTCACCTCGCTCGGCCTGCAAACCATCATCGCCGAAGCCACTAGCGGCACAACAACGGTAACAGATACCATCAAGATCTTCGTAGGACCCACCACTTCGCCCACCGCGGCCCTCCCGGCCGGCGTGGCAGACGGCATCAACTACGGCAGCGACGCCACGAAGGTGACGCTGGTGCTGCGCGCGCCCGGCAAGACCAAGGTCACCGTCATCGGCGACTTCAACAACTGGCTTGAAGACCTGAACTACGTGATGAACAAAACGCCCGACGGCAAGTTCTTCTGGATCACGCTCAACGGGCTGACCCCCGGCCAGCAATACGGTTTCCAGTACAAGGTGGACGACGCCCTGCGCATCGCCGACCCGTACAGCACCCTTGTGCTCGATCCCTACAACGACCAGTACGTGAACCAGGGCTACACCGTGTACCCGGGCGTAAAGCCTTACCCCACGGGCCTGACCACGGAAGTAGTGGGTGTGCTGCAAACCGCCGCGCCCGCCTACAACTGGGCCTCCACTTCCTATACGCGTCCCAACCGCGGCAACCTCGTGACCTACGAGCTGCTCGTGCGCGACTTCCTCGCCAACCACGACTGGAAGACCCTTACCGATACGCTCAACTACCTCTCCAACCTCGGTGTGAATGCCATCGAGATCATGCCCTTCAACGAATTCGAAGGCAACAACAGCTGGGGCTATAACCCCGACTTCTACTTCAGCCCCGACAAGTGGTATGGCCCCGCCAACGAGCTGCGCCGCTTTATCGATTCCTGCCACCGCCGCGGCATCGCCGTGATCCAGGACATCGCGCTGAACCATTCTTTCGGCATGAGCCCCATGGTGCGCCTGTACTGGGATGCCGCCAACGGCCGCCCCGCCGCCAACAATCCCTGGTTCAACCCCGCTGCGAAGCACCCCTTCAACGTAGGCTACGACATGAACCACGAAAGCGCCGACACCAAGTACTTCGTGTCGCGCGTGATGGCCTTCTGGACCAGCCAGTACAAGATCGACGGCTTCCGCTTCGACCTGTCGAAAGGCTTCACCCAGCGCCAGTCTTGCGACGCCAATGGCGCCAACTGCAACCAGGGCACCTGGGATGCCTACGACGCGGGCCGCATCGCGATCTGGAAAGCGTATTACGACTCGCTGCAGCTACACGCACCCGGTGCCTACGCGGTGCTGGAGCACTTCGCGGTGAACGACGAAGAAAAAGAACTGGCCAACTACGGCCTCATGCTGTGGGGCAACCTGCACACGCAATACAAGCAGTCGGCCCTCGGCTTCGCCAACAGCAATGCCAACCTCGATTGGGGCCTGTTTACAGTGCGCGGTTGGAACAATCCCAACCTGATGACCTATGCCGAGAGCCACGACGAAGAGCGCCTCATGTACGAGATGCTGAACTTCGGCAACTCCTCGGGCACTTATAATGTACGCGACCTCAATACCGCCCTGCAGCGGATGGAGCTTACCGGCGCCTTCCTGTTCACGGTTCCGGGGCCGAAGATGTTCTGGCAGTTCGGTGAGCTGGGCTACGACTATTCGATCAACTATTGCCAGAACGGCACGATCAACGGCAACTGCCGCACCGATATGAAGCCGATCCGCTGGGATTACTTCGCCAATGCCAACCGCAAACGCATTTACGACACCTGGAGCAAGATGATCAAGCTGCGCTCGCATCCCTGGTACGCGGCCAACTTCACCTCGAACCGCATCGGCTACCAGCTCAATGGCAACTTCCGCTGGCTGCAGGTAACCACCGACACCTCCAACATCTGCGTGGTAGGCAACTTCGACGTGGCTACACAAACCGGTAACGTGACCTTCCAGAACGCGGGCACCTGGTACGACCTGATCGACGGCACGACCTTTACCGCCACCGGCAGCGCGCAAAGCATCACGCTGCAGCCCGGCGAATACCATATTTATACAAACCGCAACACCAATAATTCGAGCAATACGCCGGTGCAGAACCTCGCCACCAGCGGGTCCAGCCTCGACGCAGGCGTTTACCCCAACCCCGCCGGCGGCCCCGCTTTCCAGGTAGACCTGTACCTGCCGGCGGCCGGCAACGCGACCTTTGACCTGCTGACCGCCAGCGGCCAGCAACTGCGCACGCTCCGCCAGGGCTACCTGCCGCGCGGCCGCCAGCTGCTGTCGCTCAACCGCGCCGGTGTGCCTGCGGGCGCCTATTTCCTGCGCATCAGCTCCAAGAACGGAAACCGTGTACTTCCCATCATCCTGCAATAAGCCATGGCTAAACGATTGCTTTTAAAGACCGCAGAAATTGAAAAGGCCACGCATATTGAGTACTTCAATATCGCGTTGTCGGTGGACTGTGTCATTTTCGGGTACGAGGACAAACAGCTGAAAGTGCTGGTGCAGAAGTCGGACCTCGCCGAGTTCCAGGGCCTCTACTCGCTGCTCGGCGACCTGGTGCGTCCCAACGAGGACCTCGACGAAGCGCCCTACCGGGTGCTGAGCGACCGCACCGGCCTCAAGGATGTATACCTCGAGCAGGTGCACACCTTCGGCAGCCTCAACCGCCACCCCTCGGGCCGCGTTGTGACCACCGCCTATTATTCCCTGATCGACGTGTGCCACCATGCCCTCCAGATCACGGAGCACGATGTACACTGGCACCCGATCAACGACCTGAAGAACCTCGCCTTCGACCACAAGCTCATTCTCGACACCTGCCTGGAGCGCCTCCGCCAGCAGGTGATGGAAGAACCCATCGTGTTTAATCTGCTGCAGGAGAAGTTTTCGCTCCGCCAGCTCCAGGACCTTTACGAAGCCATCCTGGGCGTGGACCTGGACCGGCGCAACTTCCGCAAGCGGATCACGCTCAAGAACTGGCTGGTGGATCTTAACGAGATGGAGGAAGACGTGCCGCACCGCCCGGGCAAGCTGTATAAGCTCCGTACCCAGCTTCGCCGCGAGTATCGTATGAGCGACAAGCAGCGGATGCACAAAATGGTGGTGTAGGGCGGCACCGGCCAAAGCGGAATTTTGCCGGCGAATGGGTATTTTGGCGAAAAAATTTCGTTAATAATTGTAGAAGATTTAAAATTGTGTGTTCAATACACATTGACTGCTCCGAACGATTGCAATAAAGAACTTTCCGACAGGCTTGCTACAACGTTTTAATTATTAATTATTCTCTTGCTTATGAACTGCAGAAAATTGCTCCAAAAGATCGCAATGCCGCTGTTTTTCGTGCTGCTGACCGTAGTGTCGATGGCGCAAACGCAGGTCACCGGCCGCATCACTGATGCGAACGGTGCCGGTTTGGCCGGTGTGACGGTTACCGTCAAAGGCACCGCTACAGCAACGTCCACGAACGACAACGGTCAGTTCACCATTAACGTGCCGGCAAACGGACGTACACTGGTGTTCAGCTCGGTGGGCTACGGCACCCGCGAAGAAAACATTAACGGCCGCAGCAGCATCAACAGCTCGCTGCAAACCTCCGGACAAAGCCTGAACGAAGTAGTGGTGGTGGCTTACGGCACCCGCCGCCGCAGCGACCTCACGGCTTCGGTGACCCAGGTGACGGCCAAGGATTTCCAGAAAGGCTTCCAGCCCTCGGCCGAACAGCTTATCCAGGGTAAAGTGGCCGGTGTGCAAATGACCAACGGCGGCGGCCAGGCCGGCGGCGGCTCGCGCATCCGCATCCGCGGCGGCGCGTCGCTCAATGCCTCCAACGACCCGCTGGTGGTGATCGACGGTGTACCGGTAGAAGGCAACTCCGTTGCCGGCACCGGCAACCTGCTGGGCAGCATCAACCCCAACGACATCGAGTCGATGTCGGTTCTGAAGGACGCTGCCGCTACCGCCCTCTACGGCTCGCGCGCCTCCAACGGTGTGATCATCATCGTTACGAAAAAAGGTACCCGCGGCAAAGTGAAGTTCAACTTCAACACCACCGCCTCACTCAGCGAGATCCGCAAGTTCGCGCCCGTGCTGACGGGCGACCAGATCCGCTCCATCATCGGCCAGAACGCCGGCCAGACGGGCGACTCCACCTGGTACAAGCTGCTGGGCACCGCCAACACCAACTGGCAGGACGAGATCTACCGCAAGGCCTTCGCTTCCGACAACAACATCAGCGCCTCCGGCCAGGTAAAGTGGCTGCCCTTCCGCATTTCGGGCGGCTATACCCACCAGGACGGCGTGCTGAAAAAGAACAAGTTCGATCGCATTACGGCGGCCGTTAACCTGTCGCCCAGATTCCTCGACGACCACCTGGCCGTAACGGTGAACGCCAAGTTTGCCAACATGAAGAACGACTTCTCCGACCAGGATGCGATCGGTACCGCAGCCTATTTCGATCCCACGCAGCCGGTATACGCCACGGGCGCCAAGAACAGCCTCGCCGGCTACTACCAGTTCCTGCAAAACAGCACGACTTCGCCGCTGGGTGTCGAACCCAAGTCGCTGGCCCCGGCCAACCCGGTGTCGATGATCGACCTGCGCGACAACGTGTCGACGGTGAACCGCTTTATCGGCAACGTGCAGGTAGACTACAAGCTGCACTGGTTCCCCGACCTGCACCTCCTTGCCAACGTCGGTGGTGACTTCAGCCAGGGCACCGGCCACAACAACGTGGACTCCTTTGCCTTCGCCAACTTCGCCTACGGCGGCAGCCGCTCCGAGTACAAAGGCGGCTACGCCAACAAGCTGCTCGACCTGTCGCTGTTCTACGCCAAGGACATCAAGTCGATCAACACGAAGGTGGACGCCCTGCTCCTGCACAGCTACCAGGACAACGTATACAAGATCTACAACTTCCCTTCGTTCAGCTATCGCCCGATCGCTGTAGCCGCCAACCCGGCTGCCGGCGATACGATCCCCAACTCGACCCCGCTGCCGCAGAACGTGCGCTTCAATAACTTCTACCGGCTGGAGTCCTGGCTGGGCCGCGTGAACTTCAACATCATGGACAAGTACCTGATCTCGGGTTCGGTGCGTCGTGACGCTTCTTCGAAGCTGTCGCCCGGTGGCCGCGTGGATTACTTCCCCGCCGTTTCCGCAGCCTGGCGCCTGAAGCAGGAGTTCTTCGGCAACACCCGCGCCATCAGCGACCTGAAGCTGCGTGCCGGCTACGGTGTTACCGGCCAGCAGGCGATCAATGACCTCTACTCGTACCTCGTGCGCTATACGGCCTCGAATACCAGCGCCCAGTACCAGCTCGGCAACACCTATTATACGATGTTCCGCCCCGAAGGCTACAACCAGAACATCAAGTGGGAGCGCACGAGCACCTTCAACATCGGCCTCGACTTCGCCTTCCTCAACAACCGCCTGTCGGGTACCCTCGATTATTATCGTCGCAAAACCACCGACCTGCTGCTGGACGTTCCCGTGGCCCCGGGTGCCAACTTCCGCAACGTGATCACGAAGAACGTGGCCTCGATGAAGGGTGAAGGCCTGGAGCTGGCGATCAACTCCACGCCGGTGCGCACCAGCAACTTCAGCTGGGACTTCAACGTCAACGCCACCTGGCAGAAGCGCCGCATCACCTCGCTGCAGGACTTCCCCGATCCCAACTTCAAGGGCATCGATGTAAGCGGCATCGGTATCGCTACCGGCAACTTCGTGGGCAAGCAGCGTGTGGACGAAGCGCCCTATGCTTTCTATGTGTATAAGCAAGTATACGACAAGGACGGCCGCGCCCTCGAAGGCGTGTTCGAAGACCTGAACCGCGATGGTGTGGTCAACGACAACGACCGCCGCCTGTTCAAGAAGCCGGATGCCGACTTCCTCCTGGGCTTTTCTACCCAGTTCAACTACAAGAAGTTCTTCCTCGGCGCAGCAGCGCACGGCCAGATCGGCAACTACATCTACAACCAGTATGCCGCCGGCTCCGTACTCGCCAGCCTGAAGAACCCCATCGGTATCGTGGGCAACGCATCGCCCTCGTTCCTCCAGACGGGCTTCCAGAACAACTCGAACAACCAGTTCCTGTCGGATTACTACATCCAGAATGGCTCTTTCCTTCGTATAGACAACATCAACCTCGGTTACGACCTGGGCAATGTGATCAGCAAGCGCACGACGCTGCGTGTGAACGCCAGCATCCAGAACGTGGCGATCATTACGAACTACACCGGCCTGGATCCGGAGCTGTCGGGCAACTCGAACATCGACGCCAACATCTACCCCCGTCCGCGTATCTACTCGCTCGGCTTTAACCTGGACTTCTAATCTGAAAACTGAGTAAAACCATGAAAATGTTCTCCCTAAAAAATAAGCTGTTCCTCGGAATGAGCGCCGTGCTGCTGCTGGGCTCCTGCGCCAAGAAGCTCGACCTGTTCCCTGAGAACGAATTCACCCAGGAGCAGGTGTATTCCACCGCCGCCGGCTACAAGCAGGTGCTGGCCAAAGTGTACGGCGCCATGGCCCTGTCGGGCAACTCCGGTCCTGCCGGCTCCTCCGACATCCAGGGTCTCGACGAAGGCTCCCAGTCGCCCTTTATCCGCGGCTTCTTTAACGCACAGGAGCTGCCCACCGATGAGGCCATCGTGTCGTGGGACGACCAGACCATCAAGGACTTCCACGGTCTGCGCTTCACCACCAACGACCCCTTCCTCTACGGGCTGTATTCGCGCCTCATCTACAACGTGGCCCTCGCCAACGAGTTCCTGCGTGAGTCGTCCGACGCCAAGCTGTCCGGCCGCGGCATCTCCGGTGCCGACGCCGACGAGATCCGCCGCAACCGCGCCGAAGTGCGCTTCCTCCGCGCCTTCAACTACTGGTGCATGGTAGACCTGTTCGGCAAGTCGACCTTCATTACCGAAGACTTCGTGGTCGGCGGCTCGCAGCTGCCCGCCGAGATCAGCCGCACCGCCCTCTTCACGTTTGTGGAGAACGAGCTGCTGGCCATCCAGAACGACATGGCTGCCGCCAAGAGCGCCGAGTACGGCCGCGTAGACCGCGCCGCCGCCTGGGCCCTCCTTGCCCGTATGTACCTCAACGCCCAGGTGTACACCGGCACGGCCCGCTACACCGACGCCATCACCTACTCCAAGAAAGTCATCGACGCCGGCTACACGCTGTATCCCAGCTACCCCGGTATGTTCCTGGCCGACAACGACAAGGCGAAGAGCGAGTTCATCTATACGATCAACTGCGACGGTGCCCGCACCCAGAACTACGGCAACACCTCGTTCCTCATCCACGCCCCCAGCGGCGACAATGCCTCGGCTGAATACGGCGTTGCCGGCGGCTGGTATGGCTACCGCGTTACCCGCCAGCTCGTGAACCTGTTTCCCGACCCGACCGGTGCTTCCGACAAGCGCGCCCTGTTCGCCAACCTGTCGAACCCCGATATCAACGACGTAGGCCAGTTCATGCAGGGTGTGCAGCCGAAGAAGTGGCGCAACATCCGCTCCGACGGCGCTCCTGTTTCGGACGCGCAGGCCCGCAACTTCGTCGACAACGACTTCCCCGTGTTCCGCCTGGCCGAGATGTACCTCATTTATGCGGAGGCCGTAGCCCGCGGCGGCACCGGCGGCGACCAGACCACGGCCCTCGGTTACCTCAACCAGCTCCGTGAGCGCGCCTTCGGCAACGCGTCGAACAACTTCACCGGCTTCCCCTCCCTCAGCGCCCTCCTCGACGAGCGCGCCCGCGAGCTGTACTGGGAAGGTCATCGCCGCACCGACCTCGTGCGCTACAACCTGCTGACCACCGGCACCTACCTGTGGCAGTGGAAAGGCGGCTCGCAGTCGGGTACCTCGGTAGACAGTAAGTACAACCTGTTCCCGATCCCGCAGCAGGCCCGCACGGCGAACCCGAACCTGTCGCAGAATACCGGCTATTAATTCCCATAAATAATTAATTTCGTTTATATGAAACTCAAATCTTTGTACCTCGCCTTCGCGGCCCTCGTGCTGGGTCTGACGGCCTGCAAAAAGCAGGAAACGCAGACGGTGCTCGAAGAAGGCACGGCGCCGGCCCTGACGGCCTCCGTTGCCAACAACGCGCAGATCCCGCTGGACTACTACGTACGCGGCAACAACGCCATCACGTTCAACTGGACGAACCCCAACTACCGCTTCAACACGGGCGCCTCCTCGCAGGGGGTGACCTACCGTATGGAGGTCGATACACTGGGAGCCAACTTCACCAACCCGCGCAAACGCACGGTGACCGTGACCAACGGCGTCAGCAAATCCTTTACGCAGGAAGAATTCAACGACCTCCTGTACACGGGCCTGCAGCTGAAAGACAGCATCCAGCACACGATCCAGGTGCGCCTTACCGCGTACATGGGCAACAACGCCGCCCAACTGTCGTCGAACACGATGACCTTCAAGGTGACGCCCTACGACATTCCTCCCAAAGTAGCGCCCCCGACAACGGGTCGCCTGTGGATCACCGGCTCGGCCACCCCGGCCAGCTGGATGGGTGGCGGCGACGCCCCCGTAGCTGCCCAGGAGTTCACCCGCCTGTCGCCCACCAAGTATGAACTGACGGTTCGGCTCAACGGCGGCCAATCTTTCCTCCTCGTGCCGCAGTACGGCGATTGGGGTGACAAGTACGGCTACACCGGCGGCGGCAACGCCAACAACGTCAACGGCGACGAATTCAAGCGCGGTGGCAATGACCTCAAGGCTCCGAACGACACCCGCAACTACAAGATCACCGTTGACTTCAAGCTCGGTACTTACACCGTAACCCCTGCTTAACACACTAATCAAAACATTGCTATGAAACTGTTCTCAAAATTCTTCGGCGTGCTCGCGCTGGCCTCGCTGCTGCTGACGGCCTGCGACAAGAAGGACGTGGTGGACACCGCGGCCAACGGCAACGCTCCGAAACTGGAATCCAACACGGTCGTACTGGCCCCCCAGGCCGTCGACTCGCTCCGCACCGTGCTGTCGCTGCGCTGGACCAACCCCAACTACTCCGTGAACATGGCCACCAAGTACGTGGTGGAGATCGACTCGGTAGGCAAGAACTTCTCGAGCCCGCTGAGCCGCGAGGTGATCAACGGCAACGCCGCCGACTTCACCGCCAAGGACCTCAACACCTGGATGCTCAGCCGCGGCTGGGCCTTCAACGTGCCCGTGAGCCTGGAGACGCGCGTCGTCTCTTCGTACAACAACAACAATGAGCGCCTCGTTTCCAACGTGATCCCGATCCGGATGACGCCCTACCGCACGCCGCCGCGCGTGGTCGTTCCGGCTTCCGACAGCCTCGTGATCACCGGCGCCGCCACCGGCGACGGCTGGGCTAACGCCAACCCCGCACCCGTGAAGCAGAAGTTCTCGAAGCTCGATGGCACCACCTGGGCCGGTATCTTCCTGCTCACCGGTGGCCAGGAGTTCCTCATCCTGCCGGAGTCGGGCAACTGGAACAAGAAGTACGCCCTGGCCGACAACACCGTGGCCGGCGTAGCCTCCTCGGGTACCTTCGGCTACAAGGACCCCTCCACGCCGAACACCTACGACGCCAACTTCAAGGCACCCGCAACGACCGGCTACTACCGCATCGAGCTCGACTTCCAGACCGGCCGTTATACGATCACCCCGTGGACGGGCATGCTTACCCCCAACTTTTACGTAACGGGCGCCGCCACCGGCGATGGCTGGGCTAACTCCAGCACGCCCCCGGCCACGCAGACCTTCACCCGCATCAACTCGTCGGAGTATACCCTGACCACCACCCTCCAGGGCGGCCAGGAGTTCCTCATCCTGCCCATCGCCGGCAGCTGGGACCAGAAGTATGCCCTGAAAGACAACACCGTTGCGGGCATCTCCGCCGGCGGTGAGTTTGGCTACAAAGACAATACGACGCCGAATACGTACGACTCGAACTTCAAGGCACCCGCTACCACGGGCACCTACACGATCCGGTTGAACCTGGCGCAGCGCGTTACCCCCGGCTCCAACGCCTCGGGTCGCTTTACGATTCAATAAGCCTTATAGTACAAGCAGGAAAAAGGCGCCCTTCGGGGCGCTTTTTTTATTCCAGATCTCAGATCTCGGATTCAGGGATGCCCCGTCAATGAGGGAAACAGGGTCCTAAATCTGGAATCTGCGATCCGAAATCTGAAATTATTTGAGGTATCTCCTTTTGAACCACAAATAATCCGCTTCGGTGCGGAACACCGCCGGGCCGGCGCTGTTGACGTAGTGGACCACCTCGCGGGTATGGGCGATCTTTTCGAGGAGGTTGCGGGCCGTGGCCGCCCTGCCCGCACGGTCGTATTCGCCCTGCAGGTAGGCCAGGAAGTCGTGGGGCATCAGGGCCTTCTTTTGCGTATTGCACGCGCGGCAGCAGCGGCGCTTGTTGGCAGCCGTCTTGGCCCCGCCCTTCGACTGCGGAATGAGATGATCGATGGTCGGGATCACGTGGTGGTTGAATGCCCGCCCGCAATAGCAACAGCGTTTATCGTCCAAATCGTTTGGAGTTTGGAATTTGTGGTTTGTAGTTCCGCGATGCGCGGTTAAGTTGCAAAGAATTGGTCGTTCCCCAACCACAAACTACAAACAACAAACCACAAACCCCATGAGTCTGAACCTGAACCCTACCGAATTCGGCGACCCGGCCAACGCGGGGAACGTTCTTTCCGACCACGAGGCGCTGGAGCTGCTCCACAGCTGGGTACCCAACGAGCGCCTCCGCCTGCACATGAAGCAGGTGGGCGCGGTGATGCGCGCCTGGGCGCTGGAACGCGAGGGGCTTCCCGGGTCCGAGGCCCACAAATGGTGGCTCGCCGGCGTACTCCACGATGCCGACTGGGAACAGTGGCCCGACCAGCACTGCCGCAAGATCATCGAAGAACTCGAGCGGCGCCGCATCGACCCGGCCGTCATCCGGTGCATCGCGTCGCACGGACCGAAGCACTTCGGCGTGGAGCCCGTATCGAAGATGGACCAGATGATCTACGTGTTCGACGAGCTGTCGGGCTTCATCCATGCCGCCGCGCTCATCCGCCCCACGCGCTACGAAGGCATGGACGTGAAAAGCGTGTTGAAGAAGCTCAAAACGCCCTCCTTCGCCGCCCAGGTCAATCGGGAAGACATCGAGGACGCCCGCGCCCGCACCGGCATTCCGCTCGAAGAGCTCATTGCCTTTATCCTGAAAGTGCAGCCGGCTGTTGCCTGAGTGGAAAAGACAGGGCCGCGCGGTCCGCAAGCAACCGGCCGGGCTTTTCGGCACCCGCCCTTTGCTAAAGACCTTGGCCAGAAAACTCCGTATTTATACGGTTGTGGGGGTGGAAAAGGTTGATTAGACTTGCTGAAGAAAGGAAACAGTCTTTTCCGCCGCATGCAGAAGGGAAGAATATCATTTGTAATGGCTTCCGCCGCATGCGAAAGGGGGTAAAAACGATTTGAAAGATCGGTCGTCTGCTGCTGCGCAGCCGCGTAGCGGCTTCCTGTTTATTGCCCCGGACTTCATTCCGGGGACCCGGATGCAGGCATGGCGCTACAGCAGCTTGATCCGCTCCTCCTCCAAATCGATCTGGTAGATCTGCCAGCGGATGACGCGCTCGTCGAGGTCGGGGTAGCGGTTGAGGGAGGCCACGAAGCCGCGCTGGCGCTCGAGCAGCTCGATGTAGCATTGCTTCACCTTGGGCGACATGGCGAGGTTCTCGGGCAGCGCCAGCTTCGTTTCCCACTGCCGGAGCACCCGCTGCAGGTGCGGGTCGCTCCACTGCCCCTGTTCCTGCTTGCGGCGCAGCAGGTCTACGGTAAAGTGCGCCACCTTTTTGTGCACCTTACGGCGGGCTTCTTCTTCGGGGATCTCGTCTTCGTTGTGAAAAAGCTTCGAGCGGCGGATGAGGGTGGGCAGCGTCAGGCCCTGGAGCAGCAGCGTCAGGAGGATCACCACGAAGGTGATGAACAGGATGAGGTTGCGCTGCGGGAACGGGCCGCCGGCGGGGCTGGTGGCGGGGATGGCCAGCGCCGCCGCCAGCGACACCACGCCGCGCATGCCGGTCCAGCCGAGCAGCAGCGGCAGGCGCCACATCCGCCGCGGGTTGTCGCGCGAGGGCGCCACCGACGGGCGGAACAGGAGGGTGGCTCCCAGCGCCGCGTAGCAGCTGACGATCCGCGTGGCGATCAGCACGGCGGTGACCAGCACCCCCCAGCCGATGGCCGTACTGAGGGGCACGCCCTGGGCGCGCAGGCCCGCCACGATATCGGGCAGCTGCAGCCCGATGAGCATGAACACGATGCCGTTGAGCAGGAAGATAAAGGCCTCCCAGAAGTTGGACTCGCGGATGCGGCTTTCGCCCGACAGGAATTCCATGCGGCGGTTGGACAGAAAGAGCCCGCCCGTGACCACGGCGAGCACCCCCGAGCTGTGGGCCTGCTCGGCGATCCAGTAAAAGAAGTAGGGCTCGATAAGGGTCAGGGCGATGTCGGAGGAGGCGTTGGTGGGCAGGCGCTTGTGCACCTGCATGAAGACCCAGCCGGCGAGGAGGCCGATGCCCACGCCGCCCACCAGCATCCACGAAAAGGAGGCGAGCGCGGCGCCGAACACGAACTGCCCGGTGCCGATGGCCACGAGGGCAAAGCGGAAGATGATGAGCGAGGAGGCGTCGTTGAGGAGGCTTTCGCCTTCGAGGATGGTCGAGGTATTGCGCGAGATGCGCACGAAACGCATGATGGCGCCGGTGCTCACGGCGTCGGGCGGCGACACGATGCCGCCGAGGAGGAAACCGAGGGCGAGGGAAAAGCCGGGGATGAAGTGGTTGGCCAGCACGGCCACGGCCCCTGCCGAGAAGAACACCACCAGGAAGGCGAAGGAGCCGATGATGCGCCACCACTTTTTCATTTCCTTGAGCGAGATGCTCCAGGCGGCCTCGAACAGGAGGGGCGGCAGGAAGATGAAGAAGATCAGGTTGGGATCTACCCGCATGCGGGGCAGCCCGGGGAGAAAGGAAAGGAGCAGCCCGCCCACCACCAGCAGCACCGGGTAGGCGATGCGCAGGCGGGTGGCCAGCATTTCGAGGAAGACGATCGCGGCCACGAGGGCCAGCAGGAAGGGGAGGTGTTCGTGCATAAGGAGATAACAGCAAAATACAGCCCGGCCGCGAAAAAAGGAAGGCCTTTCCCGTAAGTGGGTGCCTCGTGTATGGTGCGTGGATCAGCGCTTTTTTGCCACGCGGAGAAAGGAAGGAAACAATTTGAACGCGGAGGCGCACAGAGACCGCGGCGTTCGTGAACTTCAACCGCGGCGGCTTTACAGGCATCTACGCCTCTGCTCTTCGTAAGCCGAGCGTCCTGCTGCGCAGGACATCCGCGGCGGCAGAACTACGGGCATTGACCATTTCCGAGGTGGTCTTGCGTAAGCGTTTGGGTTTCGTAGGGACGGAAACCTTTTGGACGCCCTCCGCGCAGGTCCCGCTCTGCGGGACGCTTGAATTACGATGTTGACGCAAAGGAGTATTCAAACGGAAGTCAGCAATTGCAACCTTTAGCCACCCCCTTTGCTTCTTCCCAACCTCTGCGTCTAATGTCCCCCCTCCTTGTCTTTGCGTTCAAAAAAACCGCAGCGCCGTCCTGCACCCCGGGTGAAAATGGCCCGAGCGCGCCTCGTAATGCCCCGGGTAATTCCTAAAGACTTCCAAAAGGTGCCAAAATTTCCATTGTTTTTCAACCAGTTACAAAGGTGGCTGTAAAAATACACGTCCTTTTTCTTGGCTATGTGGATAAGTTCGGGCTACCTTTGCGCCTCCTTAAGCCCGCTTTGGCGGGTGGCGGGCGCCCGGCAGGAGGATGGTCCTGCGGGTTTATTTTTCAAAAAAACGCCTACTGTCGGCGTCGGCAACGGGGCCGGGCAGGAAGCAAAAACCTCTTTTCATGAGCAAATTACATTTTACAACGAAGCATGCGAATGCGGCTACCGTACAGCACAACTGGCATGTTGTGGACGGTACCAATCAAACCGTGGGTCGTATGTGCGCTCGTATTGCCGCCATCCTGCGCGGTAAGAACAAAGCGTACTACACCCCTCACGTCGATTGCGGTGACAACGTAATCGTGATCAACGCCGACAAGGTTGTCCTGACCGGCGCCAAGATGGACGAGAAGCTCTACGACCGTTACTCGGGTTACCCCGGTGGCCGTAAGGAAGAAACCGCCAAGGACCTCCTGAAGCGCCGTCCGGAAGTGCTGATCGAGCGCGCCGTGAAAGGCATGCTGCCGAAGAACCGCCTGGGCCGCAAGATGTACAAGAAGCTGTACGTATACGCCGGCAACCAGCATCCGCACACCGCCCAGCAGCCGAAAGAACTGAAGATCGGCAAGTAGCCCCACCCCGGCCCTCCCCGAGAGGGAGGGAGTAAAAAACTCTAAGTAACCGCAAACCCCATATTAAATGGAAAAGCAAAGAAACAGTGTTGGCCGTCGTAAGGAAGCTGTAACGCGTGTGTTCCTCACCCGCGGCTCCGGCGCCATCACCGTAAACGATAAAGACTACAAAGCCTACTTCCCGCTCGTATACCTGCAAAACCAGGTCGAGCGTCCCCTGAAGACCGTTGAGGCTGCCGACAAATTCGACATCAAGATCAACGCCGCCGGTGGTGGTGTGAAGGGTCAGGCTGAAGCCGCTATGCTCGGCATCGCCCGTATCCTGGTCGACATCAACCCCGAGTATCGTCCCGCCCTCAAGGCCGCCGGCCTGCTGAAGCGTGATCCCCGCTCGGTGGAACGTAAGAAGTTCGGTAAGAAGAAAGCCCGCCGTTCCTTCCAGTTCAGCAAGCGCTAATACGGCCCCATCCCAGCCCTCCCCGAGGGGGAGGGAGTTGGAAAGCCGCGAAATATCTGAAATATTCAAAACAATATTCTGTTCCGCCCGAGGCGGGACGGCGATAAACTCAAACAAATGGAACAAAACACTTCCTTACAACAGCAGCTTCTGGAGGCCGGCGTACACTTTGGCCACCTGAAGAAGAAGTGGAACCCCAAGATGCTGCCGTACATCTTCGCCGAGAAGAAGGGCATTCACATCATCGACCTCAACAAAACCACGGAGCACCTGCAGGAAGCGGCTGCCGCCATGAAGCAGATCGCCCGCAGCGGCAAGAAGATCCTCTTCGTGGGCACGAAGAAGCAAGCGAAGGATATCGTTACCGAATGCGCCCAGCGCGTGACCATGCCCTACGTTACCGAGCGCTGGCTCGGCGGCATGCTCACCAACTTCAACACGGTGCGCAAGAGCGTGAAGAAAATGCAAAGCATCGACAAGATGCTGACCGACGGCTCGTTCGACTCCATCACCAAGAAGGAGCGCCTGACGCTGAGCCGCGATAAAGACAAGATGGAAAAGGTACTGGGTGGTATCGCCCAGCTCGGCCGCGTTCCGGCTGCCCTCTTCATCGTAGACATCGGCCACGAGCACATCGCCCTCGCCGAAGCCAAGCGCCTGGGCATCCAGACGTTCGGCGTGGTGGATACGAACTGCGACCCCAACAAGGTTGACTTCGCCATCCCCGGCAACGACGACGCTACCAAGTCGATCGCGATCATCACCAACTACATCACCGCTGCCATTGCTGAAGGCCTCTCCGAGCGCCAGACTGCCAAGGACGAAGACGGTGAAGAAGCTGCTGACGGCGAAAACGACAAGCGCGCTTCGCGCCTTGAGGCAGAAGCCCAGGCCGAAGGTGGTCGCGGCGGCCGTGGTGGCCGTGGTCCCGGCCAGGGTGGCCAGGGCGGTCCTGGTGGCGCCGGCGGTGGCCAGCGTCGTCGCACGCCCGCCGGTGGCGGTGGTGGCGCCCGTCGCCCGGGTGGTGGCCGATAAAGCCCCCTGTCCCCCAAAGGGGGCACTTAGATCGATTCGTCTTTCTTAGATCGACAGTTCTTTCTAACAGATCTTTCTATAACAATACAGTTCCGCATTTGCGGAACTGTATTGTATTAATACCGGTTCGAAAGAAGAGTTCGTGTTCCCCTTTCGAACGCCAACTACAAACTTCAAACTACAAACTATAAACTTTTCCCTCATGTCTACTGTAACGATTACAGCCCAGGATATCAACAAGCTGCGCCAGGCAACCGGCGCCGGTATGATGGATTGCCGCAAGGCCCTCACCGAGACCAACGGCGACTTTGAAGCCGCTATCGACTGGCTGCGCAAGCAGGGCCAGAAAGTGGCCGCCAAGCGCAGCGACCGGGAAGCCAAGGAAGGTGTGGTGATCGCCAAGACCACCGCCGACAACAAGACCGGCTTCATCGTGACCATCTCCTGCGAGACCGACTTCGTGTCGAAGAACGCCGAATTCGTAGCCTTCGCCCAGAGCATCGCCGACGCTGCCGTTGCCAACAACGTGAAGAGCGCCGAAGAACTCAACGAGGTGACCGTGAATGGTGCCAAAGTTTCCGACCTGATCAACGACAAGCTGGCCTCCATCGGCGAGAAGATCGGTGTTGCCCGCTTCGAGCGCGTGGAAGCTCCCTACGTGGCTTCCTACATCCACGGCGCCAACCGCATGGGTGTGCTGGTAGCGTTCAACAAAGACGCCGGCGACGCCGGTAAGGACATCGCCATGCAGATCGCCGCGATGAACCCCGTAGCCGTCGACGAAAGCTCCGTACCCTCCGACGTGGTCGAGCGCGAGAAAGCGGTGATCATGGACATCATCCAGCAAGATCCCAAGATGGCCGGCAAGCCCCAGGAAATGCTCGAGAAGATCTCCCAGGGCAAGCTCAACGCCTTCTTCAAGGAAAGCACCCTCAGCGCACAGGCCTTCGTGAAAGACTCTTCGAAGTCGGTAGCCGACTACCTGAAGAGCGTCGACAGCGACCTGAAAGTGATCGACTTCAAGCGTGTAGCCCTCGGCTAAGAGCGCTGGATCCTATACCTGATAACAAGCCCCGTCGATCCGACGGGGCTTGTTTGTTTATTGGTCTATTGGTTGATTAGTTAATTGGTAACCGGGGCCTACCGGTGAGAGAAAGGTTTCGAAGAAAAGAAGGTTTTGAATCGCGAAGGGAATAAGAAAAGAAGTGGTTACGCTAAGAATACATTCATCTTAGCGAATACCTTATTCACTTCTTTTCTTCGCGGTTCCGACCCTTTTTCCCTTTGCTTCCTTATTACCCGCCGGGGGTGTTCAGGATCTTCGTATCCAGCTCGAGGCTCCAGTTGTACGGCTGGAAGCGGAGGTTGGGCTTGGCGCCCGCGCGGATCAGGCCTTTTTCCTGCAGCAGCTTCCGGATGCCCTGCTTGCCGCCGAAGTCGTTGCGGTACCAGCCCATGACGGCGGGCACGTCCACGATGTTATCGGAGGGGCTGCTCACCACTTCGTTGCGCAGGTAGTTGTTCGTGGCCACATCGAGTTGCTTGCTCACATCTTCCGGACTGTAATAAGCAATCGGCGGGCAACTCTTGGCGCCGCAGTTGAGCGCGAAGTGAATGCGGTAGTCGACCTCGTCTACACGCTGCGCTGTTTCAAAGGCATCGGGCAGCGGAATGCGGATGTAGGCTACCCCACCGCTGCGGGTGCGCGAGCGGCGCAGGATGCCGTGCTGGATGTCGTCGAGGCTCAGGTCGTGGCCGGCCACGTTGAAGGTCTTGTCGGTAAAGAACTCCTTGCGCCGGTTGTAGCGCGAAGGGTCCTTACGCAGCGAGGCCTGCACAAACCCATTGTATAGGTTGATCCAGAACGCTTTCCGGGCATCGTCGTTGGGCAGTGCGCTTTTGAGATCGGCGGGCGCGAGGTTGCGCAGGCGGCTGAGGTACCCGTCGATCGGCTCGCCGGTGCGGGCGGCGTACACGAAGTCCTGCGACAGCTGCACCACCGCGTTGGCGCTGCGCCGGCTGGGAGCGGGCACGGCCGCCGATGCCGCAGGAGCAGTGGGGGCGCTGCTGCCGGCCGTTGCCCCATCGCTGTTTTTCGAGAGCCAGTAGGAAAGGGCGGCGTCGGAAATGAGCCCCGCCTCCGTGACGGCCACAATGTTGCCGGCCGAATCGAGCACCAGCGTATACGGGTAAGAAGGCGGCGCAAAGCGCGCGCTGAAGGTTTCGGCACTGTCTGCCACGAGGGGCAGGCGCACCGGGTTTTTGGCGAGGAAGGCGCGGAGCTTCGCCGGCGACTCGGTAGCCACCAGCACCACGCGCAGCACGTCGGGGTTTTTGTCCTGTAGTTCCTGCAGGCGTGGCAACGCGCGGATGCAGGGTACGCACCAGGTAGCAAAGAAATCGAGAATGGTGATCCGTCCGCGTAGGCTGTCGAAGCGCGTGGAGGGCTCGCTGCGGTTGAGTACTGGCGAAAGGGCCACGTCGGCCACCTTGCTGCCGAGGCGATAGGGGGTCTGTGCCGTCAGGATGTTGCAGCAGAGAAGAAGGAATAAGATCGTGGTGCCCACTTTCATGGTCTTGATCCGCCGTGGCCGGCGATTCTTTTTATGCAGGGAAAACAGTGCCACAGCGCGCTACAGAAGACCTTGCATGAAGGACAATTTTTCAGAGAAAGGTTATAGAAGTAAAAAAAGTTTTTCACCGCGAAGAGAAGAAGAAAAGAAGATGGTACGCTAAGATTTGCGTGTATTCAATTTTTCACCGCGAAACCACTTATTCTCTTTTTTTCTTCGCGGTTCCGACCCTTCTTCCGCTTTCCTCTACCTTATTTGTGGCTTCAGCTGCACCGCGGACCATGCCGTCAGGGGCAGCAGTAGAAATACGGCCGCGGCCACCCAGCCCGGGAACCAAAGCAGGCTCAGCCCCGCCAGCAACGTCAGGTAGAGCGGGTAGAGAATCAGGTGCAGGGCCACCATCACCGAGTCGAAATGGTCGTTGTTGAAGCGCCAGGTGGTGAAGCCCTTCACCGCGAAATACAGCGGCGCGTGCAGCAGGGTGCCGGCAAGAGCCAGGGGTGCCAGCGCGATGCGCGCCGGCAGCGGCAGCGGAACGCTGAGCCGTTCTTTCAGCGCCTCCGGGTCCTGCGCGTCGAGCGCCCATACCAGCCCATTGAGCTGCGCGTGCAGTTGGCGGTTGAACTCCCCGAACTGCAGTCCTTCGCTGGGTTGTCGTTCTACGGTGGCGCGGTCGAGGGGGCGGCCGAAGCGGATCCATACATTCTTGCCGAAGTTGCGGAAAGGGCTGTAGTTCAGGCCCACCGGCAGCACCGTGAGCGGAATGCCTTCCTGCCAGGCATAGGAAGCGAGGCGGGCCGTGCCCTTGCGCAGCGGGCGCAGCTTCCATTCGTTCACACAGCCGCCCTCCGAGAAGATGAGCACGATGCCGTTCCGGCGAAACACCTCGCGGCAGGCGGCGAAGGTGCTGTAGTTCTGGCCCAGGTTTTCAGCGCCCTCGGAGCTGCGGTAGACGGGCAACAGGTGAAACAGGTCGATGAGCTTCCGGAGGCTCGGGTGGCCGAAGGCGTCGCCGCGCGCCAGCGAATAGAGCGGGCGGTCGAGGAGGATGGTGAGGATCATGCCGTCGAGAAAGGAGTTGGGGTGGTTGGCCGCCAGCAGCAGCGGGCCTTCCGTGTGCAGCCATTGGGGCCGGTTCACGAATACATGGCGGCAGAAGATGCGTATGGTTAGCCGGGCGTAGGCTTTGAGAATGCGGTAAAGCACGGGGGGAAGATACGGGAATCGGCCGTCGTGGCTTCGCAAGGCGCGGCAACGGGAGAAAGAACGCGGATTATTAAGATCGTAATGATTGGTTATGATTTGCAGGCGCACGTATAAAATCCGCGTCGATCTGAATCATCATAAAAATCCGCGTTCTTCTCTTACGGCAGGAGAAGCAGCCCCTCCAGCAACAGGGCCCCTTTTTCGGCTACTTCGTATACCTGGAACGATTTCCAACGGATAAGGCCACGTTTGCGCAGGGAGGCGAGGAGCTTGTTGTTGCCGCTGTCGGTGAGGCCGGTAACGCTGTGCAGGCGCGCATACGACACCCGCTCGGGCGCCTGTCCGCAGAGCCAGAGCAGCAGGCGGGCACCGTCGGCCACGTGCGTTTCGCGGCAGCCCGCCATCGGTCCGTGGCGCAGGGCCGCACATACGGCCTCCTCCGGGAGCTTTGCCTCGTAGAGCCGGAGCAGGCGGGCGCGGTACTGCGCTTCGCCCCAGGTGCGCTCCCACAGCAATTGAAGGTCGGGCGGCAGCTGCGCGGCGGCGGTCAGCGGGTCTGTGGGGACGCCGACAGGGCCGGAGCGCCCGGGGAGCGGGACCGACGGGACGGCGACTTCGCTCGCGGGTACAGGGAGCTGGCCCGATGGGACGGGCGCTTCTCTGTAGGTTCCGGCTAGTTGGTTTGTGGGGACGGTCACTTCTGTGGACAGCCCGGTCACCGGGCTTGTTGGGACGGGTAGTTCGGTGGCGGGTACGTGGAGGCTGCTTACCGGGATGTGCAGGGGTGTTTGTGGTCCATCGTGGCGGCTCAGCGCCTCCTCCAGCCGCAGGTTTTTCTCGGCGAGGGCGGCCACCAGGTGGCTGAGGCGACGGTTTTCGGCCTGCAGGAGTTCCAGATCGGGATGCATAGCGTCGGTTTTGGGTACCCGTAAGATAAGACGGAATGCTGAAAGGGAAAAGCGCGCCCCCATCGTAACGATTTGATCCTGCATGCGCAGCTCACCCGCTACGTTATCGACCTGCAGTCTTTGCAGGAAGACGAAAGCGGTTGCGGCAACTCATCGCCGCTTTTGCCAGTTCATGCAGCTATCCGTAGTAGTACGGTGCGGCCCGGGCAACCCTGCCTGCACGCTGCCGTATTCAGGGGCACATATCAGACCACTGCATGAAAAAGTTCCTCCTCGTGGCGCTGCTCGCGCTGCCCGCACTTGCTCAAAGTCAATCGCTGCTCGATCGCGTCAGGCAAAAGGCAAAGGCCCGCGCCGACCAGAAGATCGACCAGGGCATCGACCGGGCGCTCGATGGCGCGGAGAACGCCGCCGCCCATGAAGTAAAGAAAGGCGACGCCGCTACCGGCGACGGTACGCCGGCAAAGCCCGCGCAGCCTTCCACCGACCAAGCTGCGAAGTCGCCCGCTACAACGTTCAAAAGCTACTCGCGCTACGACTTCGTGCCCGGCGAGCACATCGTGTATGCCGAGGATTTTGCGGAAGAGGTGATTGGTGAGTTCCCGGTGGGCTGGTGCACCGACAACCGCGGCGAGACGGTTGCCATCGAAGGCTTCGACGGCAGGTGGCTGCGCCTCTTCAAGGACGGCCGCTTTTTATCGCCCTACGTCAAAGGGTTGCCCGCCAACTTCACCGCCGAATTCGATCTTGTGCTCCACCTGCCACCCAACGAAATGAACTCCAACTTCCCGTTGTTTAACCTGCACCTGCTCAGCGTGGCGCCCGGCGATGAAAAGGGTCGCCGCTATTTCGGCACCGCCCGCGATGCCAGCACCGATGTGCGCTTCGCCATCGCTCCTTATCCCGACGAAAGCTCGCGCATCAGCCTCTTCGTGGACGGTCCCAACAATCATTACTTCAGCAAGGAAGGCAAGGAGCTGCCCGCCCTCGGCAGCCTTGTCGACAAGCGCATACACATCGCGCTGTGGGTGCAGAAGGAACGCCTGCGTCTCTGGATCAACGGCGAGAAGATCTTCGATATGCCGCAAGCACTGCCCGAGGCGGCGGGCTTCAACCGCATCGGCTTCAGCACCGGCGACTCGCCTTATGGCGAAGAGGCCACCGGCTATTATGTGTCCCACTTCCGCTTGGCCGAAGGCGCGCCCGACCTGCGGACCAGGCTGATCACCGAGGGGCGCTTCAGCACCAGCGGCATCCTGTTCGACACCGGTTCCGACACGATCAAACCCGAAAGCGCAGGCGTGCTCGCCGGCATCGCGCAGGTGCTGCGGGAGAACGCCGCCGTGCGTGTGAAGATCGTGGGCCACACCGACAGTGATGGCGACGACGCAAAGAACCTGTCGCTCTCGAAAGCCCGCGCGGCGGCCGTCAAAGCGGCACTGAGCACCCAGTACGGTATTGATGCCGCCCGCTTCGAAACCGACGGGAAAGGGGAAACGCAGCCGGCTGCGCCCAACACGACGGCCGAAGGCAAGGCAAAGAACCGCCGCGTGGAATTCATCAAACGCTAACCGCAACCTGTTTATGAAGCATTTATTAGTATGCGCCCTGGCAGGGTGCCTCGTCTACGCATGTCCTGCAGCCGCGCAGCAACCGGTGGCGGCTTCTTTTTCATCGTGGTTCGACAATGCGCCGTTGCCCAAAGAGAGCCTGGATGAAACGGCTGCGGCATTCCCATCGATGAACGGCACGGAAAGCAGCTTCGACGCATCGTATCAAATCATCCACCAGCCGATGACGAGCCTGCGCGCGCGTTTCCACGAACGCTTTCGCGAAGGTCTTGGCCAGCCAGCCTCCGCCTTTAGTGCCGATGAGCGCCAGCTGCTCGACCGCTACCGCCGCGGGCAACAGGGTCTCGGCGCAGAAGGGCGGCTCGCCTTGTTTACCCTGCTCTTTGAGGACCGGCCGCTGTTGGCCTCGCAAAAGCTTTCCTGGAGCCGCCCCGGCGGCTTGAGCGCCGCGGCCTCCGCGCAGTTGCGCAGCCTGCTCGATATCGAACGATCGCTCAACTGGCCAGCCTTTCATAGCGATATGTTGAAGGACGGACCCCTGGCCCTGCTGTCGCGCCGCGACGAGGAGCTCGAAACCCTGAACCGGACCTTCGCCCGCAAGCAGGCGGAAGTGCCCCTGAAGCTGGTGAAAGCGATGGCCGGGTCGGATGCCACGGTGGAGATGAGCGACCCGGGGGCGATGCTGCCCCTGCTGAATGAGCAGCGCCGGCAGTTGTCTGCGCACCTGCTGAAAGCGTACCGGCAGCGCTATGCCTGGTACCGCGAGCGCTTCAACCGGGTGCAGTCGGCGGCCCTGCGGCTCGACAGCCTGCTGCAGGCCACGGCCTATGGCACGGCCCTCGAAGGCGCCGACGTTTCGCTGCGCCCGCTGCTGGCAGACCTGCAGCTGCGCGTATGGGAGATGACCCATTACCTGCACGCCATCGGCACCGACCTTATTCAACGCGCGCGCATCAAGGTGGCGGCCGAGAACCAGTCGGACGAAGCGATCCGGCTCTACGAAAAGCTGGCGCGCGGCGAAGGAGTGGCGCCCTGAGGGTTGCCGCCCAGCCCGCTGATGCCTTACCTTCGCGCAAATTTCCCCACATGCCGAAATCCACCATCAGCATAGACGTGACGCTCGACGAGAGCCGCGTGCCCGAGCACATCGAATGGCAGGCCACCGAAAGCACCGCCTCGGTGCCGCAGGCCGCCAAGGCCATGATTCTTTCCCTTTGGGACAGCGCCGACAAAAGCGCCCTCCGCATCGACCTCTGGACACAGAAAATGATGGTGGACGAAATGGGCGACTTCTACTACCAGACCCTCATGACGATGGCCGACACCTTTGGCCGCGCCACCCAGAACCAGGAGCTCGTGGGCGAGATGAAAGCCTTCGCCAAAAGCTTCTACCAGAAGTTCCAGGACCAGCAGATGAAGGACAATAAAGCGAGTTAATCTGCTGATATGGTCTGCTGATGGACTAATCCCTGCGTGGTACCAACTTGGCTGTATATTATTAGCAGATCGGCAGACTGCCCAATTAGCCGATTCGAATCAGCAGATGAGAGACAATAAAGCCGGGTAAAGGCTTTGCGAAGTTTTGAAAGGTTTTGTGAGGTTTAGGAACGTTGGTAGGTAACAGGCTTACCAATTAACCAATAGACCAATTAACGAATAAACGCATTCTATGGCATTAGAGCAACAGATCATGGACCAGATGAAAGAGGCCATGAAGAGCAAGAACGAGCCGGCCCTGCGCGCGCTGCGCGCCATCAAGGCCGAGATCATCAAGGCGAAGACCGAGCCGGGCGCCGGCGGTGTGCTGCCCGAAGACAAGGAAGTGGCCCTGCTGCAGCGCATGGTGAAGCAGCGCCGCGACGCCCACGAGATCTTCGCGCAGCAGGCGCGCGCCGACCTGGCGCAGAAAGAGCAGGAGGAGATCGACGTGATCGCCACCTTCCTGCCGCAGCAGCTTTCCGAAGAAGAACTGAAAACCGAGCTCCGCGCGATCATTGCGCAGGTGGGCGCTACCTCGCCGGCCGATATGGGCAAGGTGATGGGCGTTGCTTCCAAGCAGCTCGCCGGCCGTGCCGAAGGCAAGGCGATTTCAGCCGCTGTGAAAGAGCTCCTCGCAGCCCACCCCTAACCCCTCCCGAAGGGAGGGGAATCGCATTCCTCCAAACAAAAAAACAAAGGCTCCCGGCTCCCCTCCCTTCGGGAGGGGCCGGGGGTGGGCTTATGGGTATTGATATCATTGTGCTGGCACTTATTGTCCTCGCCCTCTTCAAAGGTTTGAAGAAGGGGCTGGTGCTGGCCGTATTTTCTTTTCTCGCTTTCGTGGTCGGGCTGGCGGCGGCGCTGAAGCTCAGTGCGGTGGTGGCGGCTTACCTCGGTAGCAGTACCAACGTGTCGGCGCGCTGGCTGCCGGTGCTGGCCTTCGCGCTCGTGTTCGTAGGTGTGCTGCTGCTGGTGCGCCTCGGTGCGAAGCTGATTGAAGGAGCGCTCAACGTGGTGCTCCTCGGCTGGGCCAACAAGCTCGGCGGCGTGCTGTTTTACGCATTGCTGTACGGGTTTGTCTTCAGCATCCTGCTGTTCTGGGCCGACGGCCTGCACCTGCTGCGCGACGATCTTAAAAAGAGTTCCGTCACATGGCCCGTGCTGCAGCCCCTGGCGCCGAAGATCATCGGCGGCCTCGGTGCTGTGCTGCCTTTTTTCCGGCACCTGTTCGACGAGCTATCGGCCTTCTTTGGCGGCGTGGCGCAGAAAGCTTCCTGATTTCGGAAATTTCCCCCGGGCACCGCAAAGGCACAGACAGTTATATTTGCCGTGATCGTGAGGCGTGAACCGTGAACGCGCCTTTATCGCACGCCTGACGCTTCACGCCTCACGATCTTGGTACAATTCGTGTCTTTTAGGTAAATGAGTTATTTTAGCGAACAGAGATAAGCAGATGCAGTACGAAGTAAAACAACAGGATAAATTCAGGTTCATCGAGGAAGGAGCCGGCGAGCCGCTGGTATTGCTGCATGGTTTGTTTGGAGGCCTGAGCAATTACAGCGATGTCATTGAGTACTTCCGCGGCTCTTATAAGGTCGTTGTGCCGATACTGCCCTTGTTCGACCTGGACATCCTGCATACCAGTGTGGGTGGCCTGGCCAAGCACGTGCACAAGTTCATCGAGGCGCGCAATTATTCCAACATCCACCTGCTGGGCAACTCCCTCGGCGGCCACGTGGCCCTCGTGCACCTGCTCAAGCACCCCGAGCGCATCAAGTCGCTGATCCTGACGGGTTCTTCCGGCCTTTTCGAGAACGGGATGGGCGACTCCTACCCGAAGCGCGGCGACCTCGATTACATCCGGAAAAAAACCGAGCTCACCTTCTACGACCCCAAGACGGCCACCGATGAACTGGTGAACGAAGTCTTCGAGATCACCCGCAACCGCCTGAAGGTCATCAAGATCATTGCCCTCGCCAAGAGCGCCATCCGCAACAACCTCGGCGACGAGCTCACCCAGATCCAGCAGCCCACGCTGCTCATCTGGGGCAACAACGACACCATCACACCGCCCTTCGTGGCGCGCGAATTCGATCGCCTCATACCCAACAGCGAGCTTCATTTTATCGACAAGTGCGGTCATGCCCCGATGATGGAACAGCCGCAGGAGTTCAACGAGATCCTCGATAAATTTTTGCAAAAGCGCGCCCAGCCGGCAACTGTTGCCGGTTGATCGTTGTCTATACCGAAAGGGCATAACCTATGTTGACCAAAGACCTTATATCGAACTCCATCCCGTACCTGCACCTGGACGACAAGGTATTCCATGCCCTTCAGCTGATGAACGACTACCACGTGGCGCACCTGCCCATCGTGGATGAGAACCAATACCTGGGTATTGTTTCGGAAGAACAGCTCCTCCATATCGATGAAGACGATGTGCTCAAGCAATTGCCCATCTCCGACGGCGGCAACGCCGTTCAGGCCAACGACCACTTCCTGAAAGCCGTGCAGGTAGCCGTGCAGCACAAGCTGAGCGTGGTACCCGTGATCGGCGAGGAAAAGCACATCCTCGGTATCGTTACCTATAACGACCTGCTGCGCAACGCTTCCGAGTTCATGAGCCTCGACCAGCCCGGCGGCCTCATCGTGCTCGAAATGGAGCCCAAGGCCTACGCTTTCAACGAGATCAACCGCATTATCGAATCGAGCGACGCGCAGATCACGCAGCTCAACTCCTTCGCCGATCCCGAAACGGGCCTGCTACAGGTAACCATCCGCGTGAGCAAGGTAGAGATCTCCGATATCATCAGCACGCTGCAGCGCTATGAGTATAACGTCAAATACTACTTTGGGGAGGAAATGTATCAGAACGAACTCCGGCGGAACTACGACCACCTGATGAGCTATCTCAAATTTTAATCCCGGCTAATGTGCCGGGATTCGCTTTTACGGCGTACCTTATTCCCTTTCTCGGCCTTTCTTCCTCTACGATTGCGCGCTGCGCCCGCTGAAACGACGAAAAGAAACAACGTTTTTTAACAGGACGTTTATTTTCCGGTATGCATTTCGTATAGGTTATGGCAGGGTTCTACCCGTTATGCTAACCGGAAAGTCCATACGCACGTTCTCCATCCTCCTGGCCCTCCTGCTGACGGCCGCCTTACCGGCGTCGGCGCAACTGGCGCTGGCCGGCGAGTCGATCCTCTTCTCCACGAAGGAGCAGGTGCCGCATGCGGACACTACCGGTATTTATACGGTCGCCGACTTCGAGCTCGAAGGCAACAAGCACACCCGCGAAGTGATCATCCTGCGTGAGCTGCCCATCCAGCAAGGCGAGCGCTATACCCTGGCCGACCTCATGGCCCGCTGCCAGGAAGCCCGCACCCGGCTGCTCAACACCGGGCTTTTTCTTGATGTGGTCGTCGGCGTGGAGCGCACCGAAGGCGCCGAAGCCGTCGTGCTCGTTTCCGTCAAAGAACGCTGGTACTTTATCCCGATGCCCGTGCTCGACGTGGTGGGCAAATCTTACCAGCAATGGTTCCAGGAAGGCATGCCTGCGGGCTACCTGCGCTACGGCGTCAACATCAAGCACAAGAACCTCACGGGCCTCAACGACCGCCTGTCGATCAACCTCCTCAACGGCTACCAGAAAGAGCTGAGCATCGTATACGAAGGCCTGCCCCTCGACTACCAACTCCGCTGGACCGCCAACCTGGCCTTCCAGATGGGACAGCAGCGCGACGTGGTGTATACAACCGAATACAACAAGCAAAAGGCGCTGCACGGCGACAACGGCTTTCTTTATTCCTACACGCGTCTGCAGGCTTCGGTCAGCTATCGCCCCGCCATCAAAACGCGGCACAACTTCGGCATCGCCTGGAACGACGAAAGCTTCCGCGATACCGTAGGCAAGTCGAACAGCAACTTCTTTCACAACCTGGCGCGGGCCCAGTATGCGGAGCTATCGTACCAGATGACCTACCAGGACCTGGACTATGCACCCTACCCCACGCGCGGCCTGGAAGGGGAGCTGCTGCTGCAGAAGCGCGGCCTCGATGGCGGCCCGATCAACCTGTGGCAGATGCGCGCCCGGGCCTCCTGGTACCGCCCGCTGACGGAAAAATCGTTCGTGAACTTCCGCGCCACCGGCCTGATCAAGCTGCCCTTTCACCAGCCCTATCGCCTGCAGACCTTTGCCGGCGGCGGCGATGTGTTTATGCAAGGCTATGAGCCCTACACCATCGACGGCGTGGCCGGCGGCTTCGTGAAAGCGTCCATTCACCGCCGCATCGTAGACCGTAAGGTGGGCATCCGCTGGAAGCGCTTCCCGCAGCTGGCCAACATCCCCATTAAGGCCTATGTGAAGGCATTCGCTAACGCGGGCTATATCTATAACGAAGACCCGGGAACGAACTTTCTCAACAACCAGCTGCTCCACTCTGCGGGCATCGGCCTTGACCTCGTGCTGTTCTACGACTTCACGTTCCGGATCGAGTGCACCTTCAACGGGAACGGGCAAAACGGCCTATATTTACACGACAGGAATCGTTGGTAACCAAACAGAATTTAGGCCTTTGAAAGTTGCGATCTATAGCCGGGTGTTGGATCTGGGCCACCTTACGGATATTCAGCTCTTTTTCGAGGAGCTGCAGCAGGAGCATATCGTGCCCGTGGTTTTCCGCGAGTTCTACGAAGCGCTGCGCGCCCAGATAAAACTCCCCGATGGCCTGGCCACCTTCAGTTGTTCCGAAGAGCTGGCCGACGACATCGAATTCATCATTTCCCTCGGCGGCGATGGCACCCTGCTGGACACGGCCACGCTGGTGCGCGACAAGGGTATTCCCATTGCCGGCATAAACTTCGGGCGCCTCGGCTTCCTCGCCTCCATCGGCCGCGAGGAAATGCAACAGGCGATGCGGGCCCTCTCGCGTCGGTCCTACATCATCGACAACCGCTCGCTGATCCACCTCGACGCCTCGCTGCCGCTGTTTCACGATATTCCCTACGCCCTCAACGAGTTCGCCATCCACAAGCGCGACGTGTCGCCGATGGTGAAGATCCACACCTATATCAACGGCGAACTGCTCAACACCTACTGGGCCGACGGCCTTATCGTGGCCACGCCCACGGGCTCCACGGGCTACTCGCTCTCCTGCCAGGGGCCGGTGGTGTTCCCCGACTCTGGTTCCTTCGTGATCACGCCCATTGCACCGCACAACCTCAACGTGCGCTCCATCGTGATCCCGGACAGTACCATCCTGTCGTTCGAGATCGAGAGCCGCTCCGAAGACATCATCGTGGCCCTCGACGCCCGCCGCGAGATCGTGCACAAAAGCGTGCAGCTGGCCGTACGGAAGGAAACTTTCGGCATCTCGCTCGTGCGTCTTACAGAAAACAACTTCCTGCAAACCCTGCGCAACAAGCTCAGCTGGGGCTTCGATAAGCGCAACCCCGGCGGCGCGTGACGCCCGGCACCCCTCCGGACCGAAAGGAGGAGTTGGGCCCGGTTTTGTTCTTCGTACCTCCAGGAAGGATTCCGGCACCTTAGCCCTGTACGCACACAAGAAATCGCCGGTTCCTGCGTTATTGCCTTCAGGAAAAACTTAATTTGCAAACCTTATGAGAAAAACATTGGCTGTTCTTGCTTTTGGCCTTCCCTTCGGAGCGTCAGCGCAGCAAGGGTATGTGCAGGAAGGAGAGTTCGGTTTCGGCATCGGCGCCGCCCATTATTTCGGCGATCTGAACACGCGCGCCAACATCAACCGCCCCAAGTTCGCGGCCATGGGTTTTTTCCGTAAGAATTTCGGCAACTACGTGGCCCTGCGGGTCAGCGCGGCCTATGCCCGCCTGGGTTATTCCGACGTGTATAACAAGCGCAACGAATACATGCGCCGCCGCAACCTTTCTTTCAACACGAATGTGTGGGAGCTGGCGCTGCAGGGCGATTTCAACTTCTACAAGTTCATGCCGTACAACGAGAATACGCGCTTTACCCCGTATGTCACCTTTGGTCTCGGCGTGTTCACCTACGACCCCTTTGCCTACCTGAACGGCGACAAGTATTACCTGCGCACCCTCGGCACCGAGGGCCAGGGCAGCACCCAATACCCGGACCGCAAGCCGTACAGCACGATGGCTTTTTCGCTCCCGCTGGGCGTAGGCATCAAATACAACCTCAACGACCGCATGAACATCGGCTTCGAGATCGTGCACCGCTTCACGAACACCGATTACCTCGACGATGTGAGCAAGACCTACGTGGAGTCGTCGGTATTTCCGCCCAACCCCGACGGAACGCCTTCGCCCGGCCAGCTGCTGAGCGACCGCTCCTACGAAACCGGTACTCCTATCGGCGCCAAGGGCGTGCAGCGCGGCATTTCGAAGCAGAAAGACCAGTTTGCCACGGCGATCATCTACCTGAGCTGGAACCTCCAGTCGTACAAGTGCCCCTCGTACTAGCACGCGGATCGCACAGATAATAGCCAAAGGCGTCGCTTGTGCGACGCCTTTGGCGTCCTTGAAAGCGCCGCGAAGCAAGCTCCCCAGTCTAAGGAATGGTCCCGGCCAGCGGAGAATTGAATCGAAATCGCTTTCAGTGCGGTAGTATTCGCGTAACGGAAGAGGCTGCTTCGCTGTGCTCGGAATGACGGCTTGCGGCGTCCGCGAGGATTCGTATTTTCGCTCCCCTATGTCAGAGCTCCTCGCCCAGATCGATAAAACGCGCCTGCCGCGCCACATCGCCATTATCATGGACGGCAACGGCCGCTGGGCCCGGGAGCAGGGCAAAGACCGCCTCTTTGGCCACTACCACGGCGTGGAAAGCGTACGCGACATCGTGGAGGGCTGCGCCGAGCTGGGCGTGGGCTACCTCACGCTCTATGCTTTTTCGACCGAAAACTGGGACCGTCCCGAATACGAAGTGGTGGGCCTCATGGAGCTGCTGGTGACCACCATCCGCAACGAGGTGGAAAGCCTGCACAAGAACGGCATCAAGCTGCACGTCATCGGCGACCTCCAGATGCTTCCGGCCTACGCGCAGCGCGAACTACAGGAAGCGCTCGACATCACCAAAGACAATACGGGCCTGCAGCTCGTGATGGCGCTCAGCTACAGCGGGCGCTGGGAACTGCTCAACGCCGTCAAGAACATCGCCTGGGAGGTGAAGCAGGGCCGCCTCGCGGTAGAGGAGATCGACCAGAACACGCTGCAGCAATACCTCACCACCAGCGCCTTCCCCGACCCCGAGCTCATGATCCGCACCTCCGGCGAGTACCGGATCTCGAATTTCCTGCTCTACCAGCTCGCTTACGCGGAACTCTATTTCACCCAGGTACGCTGGCCCGATTTCCGGAAGGAAAACCTCTACGAGGCCATCCTCGACTACCAGGGCCGCGAGCGCCGCTTTGGTAAAACGGGCGAGCAGGTGAAAACGTAAACGTTTTAGGTTTTGCGTTTTGGGTTTGTCACCCAGGAAGGTCCCGCTCTCTTTGCGCGTTGCAAAGGCGAGGGCAAGGAATGTAAAACACGGAACTGAAAACGTTCAAAACCCGCCCGGGACGGGCTTCCTTTTAACAAATAGCTACCAAATTTCCCTTTAATTTGCCGCCCAAAGCGACTGTACACTGCTTCTCGTCTGACTGAATCCTCATTTATGCGCCATTTTCTTCTTCGTTTTCTCTTCCTGGCCCTGTGTTTTTGCACGACGGCCACACTCCTGCATGCCCAGGTACCGGACACGAGCCACCGGCCCACGTCGGTAGACCCGACCCTGCAGAACATCGAAGAAGGACGCCCGAAGCCCTACACCATCCGCACGATCCACGTAACGGGCATCCGGACCCTCGACACCTCCATCATCCTGTCGATCTCCGGTCTGCAGGTGGGGCAGCAGATCATGATCCCGGGCTCGGACGTGTTTGCCAAAGCGATCCAGAACCTGTGGCGCCAGCGCTTTTTCTCGAACGTACAGATCTACATCACCTCGCTTGAAGGCGACGTCATCGACCTCGAGCTGGCGCTCCAGGAGCGCCCGCGCCTCGGCAACTTCAGCTTTGTGGGCGTTAAAAAGACCGAAGCCGACGACCTGAAAGACAAGGTCGGGCTTGTGCGCTCCACCATCATCACCGAAAATACCCGCCGCATCGCCCTCGACGTGATCCGGAAATATTTCGCCGCCAAAGGCTACCAGTACGTAAAGGTGCGCATCGAAGAGCGTCCCGACCCGGCCCTGGTCAACTCCAACATCCTCACCTTCATTGTTGACAAAGGCCAGAAGGTAAAGGTGAACTCGGTCAACTTCTACGGCAACGAAGCCGCCTCAGACCTGCGCCTGAAAAAGGAAATGAAAGGCACGAAGGAAATGGGCAAGCTCACCCTGCACCCGCAGGAAGCACCCGGCAAGTTCGGCTCCAACGAAAAGATCACCTTCAGCGAATACCTGAAAGACTGGGGCTTCCTGTCGCCCTCCAAAACGAAGGCGGTACTCGATCCCTACATCCGCCTCAAGCTGTTCGGCAACGCCAAGTTTGACGAGAAAAAGTACCACGAAGACCTCGAGAAGGTGCTCGATTACTACAACGCCCTCGGCTACCGCGATGCCCGGATCGTGGACACCGCCCTTACTCGCCTGCCCAACGGCAGCGTGAACGTGGAGATCAAGGTGGACGAAGGCCGCCGCTACTATTTCGGCAACATCACCTTCCGCGGCAACACGAAGTACAGCGACTCGATCCTGCAGTCGGTGCTCCGCATCGGCAAGGGCGACGTATACAACCTCGGCCTGCTGAATAAGCGCGTGGGCAAGGAACTCTCCGCCGACGGCGGCGACATTTCGGCCCTGTATATGGACGACGGCTACCTCTTCTTCCGCGCCGAACCGGTGGAAACCTCTATCTATAACGATACCATCGACCACGAGATCCGCATCGTGGAAGGTCCGCAGGCGACGATCAAGAACGTCAATATCTACGGCAACGACAAGACGAAAGACTATGTCATCCGCCGCGAGCTGCGTACCGTGCCCGGTGAGAAGTTCAGCCGCTCCGACCTCATTCGCTCGCAGCGCGAACTGGCGCAGCTGCAGTTCTTCAACCAGGAAAAGATCAACCCCGGCGTGGTGCCCGACCAGAGCGACGGTACGGTGGACATCAACTGGAACCTCGAGGAAAAATCCTCCGACCAGCTCGAGCTCTCTGCCGGCTGGGGCGGTGGCGTGGGCCTCACCGGTACGCTCGGTGTTACCTTCAACAACTTTTCGATCCGCAACATCCTGAAGAAGTCGACCTGGGATCCGCTGCCATCGGGCGACGGACAGAAGCTGTCGATCCGCGTGCAGAGCAACGGCGCGGCCTACCGCTCCTACAACTTCTCGTTCACCGAGCCCTGGCTGGGCGGCAAGAAGCGCAACCCCTTCACGATCTCGTTCTACAATTCGAAGTTCGCCAACCTGTATTCGTCGGCCGGCTTCTACGACAAGACCCTTGCCAGCCAGCAATACCTGCGCACGATCGGTGTAGGCGTATCGCTCGGCAAGCAGCTCAAGTGGCCCGACGACTACTTCAGCCTTCTTTACTCGATCAACTACACGCAGTACAAGCTGAAGAACTATGCCTTCTCGGGCTTCGGCTTCAACAACGGTACCGCCAACAACATTTCGTTCAAGCTGGCCCTGCAGCGCTCCTCGGTGTTCGACCCGCAATATCCCACGGGCGGCTCCAACATGGTGGCCTCGGTGCAGTTCACCCCGCCGTATTCGCTGTTCGATAAGAGCATCATCACCTCGGGCAACCCTTACAAGAACCCCGAGTACCATAAGTGGCGCTTTACCTCCGAGTGGTTCGTGCCCATCGGCCGACCCGGCGGCGCCGAGAAGAACCGCCAGCTGGTGCTGAAGGTGGCTGCCAAGTACGGCTTCATGGGCCGCTACACCAACAAGCTCGACTTCTCACCCTTCGAGCGCTTCCAGCTCGGTGGCGACGGTCTGACCAACAGCTACGGCATCCTCGGCTACGACGTGGTGTCGTTGCGCGGCTACCCGGTGTTCGACAAGCCCGACCCGTCGGTGAACCCCGACCTTTCGCAAGCCGGCTCGTACTTCACGATTTTCAACAAGTACCAGCTCGAGCTGCGCTACCCGCTGGTGCGCAACCAGAGCAGCACGATCTATGGGCTGACCTTCTTCGACGCCGCCAACGGCTGGAACAACTTCAAGGAGTACAATCCCTTCCGCCTCCGCCGCAGCGTGGGTGTGGGTATGCGCTTCTTCCTGCCGATGTTCGGTATGCTCGGCTTCGATTACGGTGTGGGCCTCGACCGCCTCAACCCGGCCGACCGCAGCATCAAGAATGCGAGCCGCTTCACCTTCATGCTGGGCTTCGAACCAGAATAACGATCCTTTCACCTAAACAAGCTTCCGCGATCATGAAGAAATTTATTGTGTTGGCCTTTTGCAGCCTCATGGCCGCCGCCTCGCTCCAGGCGCAGCGCTATGCCGTGATCGACACCAAGTACATCCTCGACAAAATGCCGGAGTACAAAGCCGCGCAGCAAAACCTCGATGGGATCGCTGCCGGCTGGCAGAAGGAGATTGACCGGTTGCAGGCCGATCTCGACAAGATGTACAAGGATTTCGAGGCCGAGCAGGTGATGCTGAGCGAAGACCTGCGCAAGAAGCGCGAGGACCAGATCTTCAACAAGGAGAAGGCGCTCCGCGAGCTGCAGCGCCAGCGCTTCGGCTTCGAAGGCGACCTGTTCAAGAAGCGCCAGGAACTGATCAAACCCGTGCAGGACAAGGTTTACAGCGCCGTTCAGAAGGTGGCTGTGCAGCGCGGTTACGATTTCATCCTCGACAAAAGCGAGGGAATAACTGTTATCTTTGCCGACCCCAAGCTGGAGAAGAGCGACGAAGTGCTTCGCGAGCTGGGTGTACGTAATTAAATAAACGCAAAAACGGAAGGGACGCACAACCCCGCTTCTCCGCCACCCCTCATAGTATAAATCACACAACCACAAACATGAAGAAGATCTCTTTTCTCCTGATCGCCCTCTTTTCGCTTCTGGGCGCCTCGCAAGCCTCTGCCCAGAAGATCGGTTATATCAGCGTTGACGAAGTAGTGAGCCTGATGCCGGAACTCGGTCGCGTAGACACCCTCCTGCAGAAATACCAAATGGACTCCCTGGCCACCCGCTACCAGTACTACCTCGGTGAATTCCAGCGCAAAGACAGCATGGTGAACGGCGCCGATTCGGTAAAGAACTACCCCAATGCCGGCGTCCGCGCCCAGGTGCGTGAAGAGCTCCAGCAGCTCGCCGGTACCCTCCAGAACTGGCAAAGCCTCGCCGGCCAGGCCTACGAGAACAAGAAGAACAGCCTGCTCGAGCCCGTGCTGCGCAAAGTATACGCTGCGATCAACGCGGTGGCCAAAGAAAACAACTACACCTACGTGCTGAGCAAGGAAAACCTGATCGTAGCGCCCCAAGGGGACGACATGATCCTGCTCGTGGCCCGCAAGCTCAATATCAAGCTGCCCCAGGGCGCCGGTAACCCCGCCGCTGCTCCTGCCACCGGCGGCGCTGCCCCGAAGCCCAAAGCCGGCGGGAAGCAATAAGTTTCGTGAAGCGTGAGCCGTGAATGCTGACGCCTGATAAAAAGATCGGATGCCTTTGGCATCCGATCTTTTTTTGCGCCTTGCGGGCTCACGGCTGACGGCTGACGGCTCACGATGCCTTTCCGTAGCTTTGCTCCATGTCTCCCATCGGTGTTTTTGATTCCGGCTATGGCGGCCTCACAGTGCTGCGTACGCTTGTAGACCGGCTGCCGCAATACGACTACCTCTATCTCGGCGACAATGCGCGCGCGCCTTACGGCAACCGCTCCTTCGAAACGGTGTACCGCTACACGCTGCAGTGCGTGGAGTGGCTGTTGCAACAGGGCTGCCCGCTGATCATCCTGGCCTGCAACACGGCATCGGCAAAGGCCTTGCGCAGCATCCAGCAAACCGACCTCGCCCGCCTCGACCCCAGGGCCCGCGTGCTGGGCGTGATCCGCCCAACGGCCGAAGTGGTGGGCAACTACTCCGAAAGCGGTGCCATCGCCGTGCTGGCCACCCACGGCACGGTGCAATCAAAGTCGTACGAGATCGAGATCGAAAAGTTTTTCCCAGGCCTTAGTGTAGTGCCCGAGGCCTGCCCGATGTGGGTGCCGCTCATCGAAAACAATGAGCACGGTGGCCCCGGCGCCGACTATTTCGTGAAGCGCCACGTGGCGCATGTGCTGGAGCAAAACCCCGAGGTGGATACGCTGCTGCTGGCCTGCACACACTACCCGCTGTTGCTCGATAAAATTAAGCAATACCTGCCCGAAGGCGTCCGGGTGCTGGCGCAGGGCGATATCGTCGCGGAGAGCCTCCAGGATTACCTGAACAGGCACCCGGAGATCGAAACCCGGCTGACGAAAGAGAAAGATCGCATCTTTTATACAACGGATTCAACCGAAGATTTCAACCGGAAAGCGACCATCTTTTTTGGAGAAGAAGTAGCCTCCAAACATGTGGACCTGCGGTAAGAAAAAAGCCCCACAATTGCGGGGCTTCTTCTTTTTTAACCATAACCAAACTAAAGAAAGTATTTCTGCTTCGCGATGAGCGCATCGGCGATGCGGCGGCGGGCTTCTTTGCTGTTGTACGACTGGGCTTTGGTAAAGCGGCGGATGCCCATCAGCATCATGCGCTGCTCGTCGCCCTCGGCGAAAGCGTTGATGGCATCTTTACCGGCTTTGGCAATGCGGTCGGCGGCGTCGTAGAGGTAGACGCCGGCAATGTCGCGGTGCAGTTGCGTGGCCTTGCCTTCCTGCTCCAGGCGCTGCACGCGCAGCAGCAGGCTTTCAGCTACAAAAGTGTCGATCGACATATCGGCGATGTTCATCAGGAGCTCCTGCTCGCGCTCCAGCTTCATCATCAGCTTTTGCGCGGCACCGCCGGCGGTGAGGAGGATGGCCTTCTTGAAGCCTTCGATCAGCTTGCGCTCGGCGGCGAAAGGCGTTTCGTCCTGCTCGCCGAAGTCGGGGATGGCCAGCAGCTCCTGGCCCACTTTCATGGCCGGGCCCATCATGGCGAGGCGGCCCTGCATGGCGCGCTTCAGTGTCATATCTACCGAGAGAAGGCGGTTGATCTCGTTGGTGCCTTCGTAGATGCGGTTAATGCGCGAGTCGCGGTATGCGCGCGAAATGTTGTACTCGGCCGAGAAGCCGTTGCCGCCGTGGATCTGCACGCCTTCGTCCACGCAGAAGTCGAGCGTTTCGGAGCCGTGCACTTTCAGCAGGGCGCATTCGATGGCGTATTCTTCGGCGGCGCCGAGGAGGGCATCGTTGAAAGGCTTGCCTTCGCCGAGCGCTTCCTTTTCCTTTTCATCGATCCAGGCCGCGGTGCGGTACAGGGCGCTTTCGCAGGCGAAGGTGCGGATCACCATCTCGGCGAGCTTGTGCTTGATGGCACCGAAGTTGGCGATGGCGGTCTTGAACTGCTCGCGGGTAATGGCGTATTCCACCGAAGTGGTGATGGCGCGCTTGGCACCACCCAGCGCTGCTGCGCACAGCTTCAGGCGGCCGATGTTGAGGATGTTGAAGGCGATCTTGTGGCCCTTGCCGATCTCGCCGAGCACATTCTCCACGGGCACCTTGCAGTCCTGGAAATAGAGTTGTACGGTAGAAGAACCTTTGATGCCCATCTTGTGCTCTTCAGGTCCCTGGGTGAAGCCCTCAAAGCCGCGCTCCACGATAAAGCCGGTGAACTTGTCGCCGTCCACTTTCGCAAACACGGTGTATACGTCGGCAAAGCCGCCGTTGGTGATCCAGCATTTCTGGCCATTGAGAATATAGTACTTGCCGTCGTCGCTGAGACGGGCCGTCGTCTTGGCGCCCAGCGCGTCGGAGCCGCTGTTGGGCTCGGTGAGGCCGTAGGCACCCGTCCACTCGCCGGAGATCAGCTTCGGGATGTAGCGCTGCTTTTGTTCTTCGTTGCCGAAGTACAGGATGGGCAGCGTGCCGATGCCGGTGTGGGCCGAGATGGCTACCGAGAAGGAGTGGCCCGCACCCAGGTATTCGTTGACGATGGTGGACGTGATGAAGTCCTTGCCGAGACCACCGTATTCCTCGGGGAAGGACGTGGCCAGCATGCCCTGCCCGCCGGCCTTCTGCACCAGCGACTTCATGAGCCCGGGCTCCATGTCGTCGATGCGGTCGAGGATGGGGAACACCTCGGTGTCGAGGTACTGGTTGCACATGTCGCGGATCATGAGCTGCTCTTCGCTGAATTGCTCGGGAATGAAGGTTGCAGCCGGCTCGCTTTCCCGGATCAGCCATTCACCGCCCTTGAGGGTTGTTTGCGTCGCTTCCATGTCTGAGTGTTTATTAGTTAATTAGTCTATTTGTTTATCGGTAACCTGGCACCTACCAACCTACTCATTACTCATTACTCATTGACTCAGGTTGTCGTATACTTTCTGCAGCACCGTCTTCGCCATGTCGATCTGGTCGGATGGTACGCCTTCGAGGGCTTCGTTGAGCGTTTCCTCGGCCAGCTGCATGGTTTGTTCCTGCAATTTGGCGGCCGCCTTCGTGACAAACACTTTGTTGATGCGCCGGTCGTTCTCATCGCCCACGCGTTTCACAAAGCCCGCTTTCTCGAGGTTGTCGATAAGGCGCGTGATGCTCGGTTTGTCGCGGAAGGTGGCGTTGCACAATTCCTGCTGGCTCAAACCATCATCCTTCCAAAGGTGATACAGCACGCTCCATTGCTCGATGGTGAGCGGAAGCTCGTGCTGGTTGAACTTCTTTTGCAGGCGGCGGGCAATGGCCGTGGAGGCCTTCCCCGTGATGAAACTATACAGCTCGCCTTTGCGGAATTGGTTGTTTGGCATACAGTTGTTTATGCAACTAAGTAAATTTAAGCGCTTTTCAAATATATTGGACGCCCGGGCAAAAAAAATTTTAATGATCTTCTGGCTAAGTGGTTTGGTAATAGGCGGATGCTATGCGGCGTTGATCGGTTTTTACCGGCACGGGTGGAAGGGCGTGGCGCCGGAAGAACTGAACTCCGGAACAACGACCTTTTTTACCGTGCTGGTGCCCGCACGCAATGAGGCCGCGCACCTCCCGCAGTTGCTGGAAGCCCTGCTCGCCCAGCAATACCCCGCTGAATGTTTCGAAGTGCTGGTGCTCGACGATCATTCCTCCGACGGCACGGCGGCCATCGCCGAAGCCGCCGGCGGAAACGTGCGGGTGCTCCGGCTGCCGCCCGGCGTGGAAGGAAAGAAGGCAGCCATCACCCAGGGCGTCAACGCGGCGCACGGCCCCTGGATCGTGACCACCGATGCCGACTGCCTGCCCGGACCTCTGTGGCTACGCCACTTTGCAGCTTCCAGCGAACGCGCGGCGTTTGTGGCGGCACCGGTGCGCTACCAGCACCTGCGAACGCTGTGCGACCGCTTCCAGGCGCTCGACTTCCTGACACTCCAGGGTATCACCGCGGCTTCGGTCGCCAGCGGTTTTCACAGCATGTGCAATGGCGCCAACCTGGCCTATAGTAAAGAAGCCTTCCTCGAAGCAGGCGGCTTCGCCGGCATCGACCACGTAGCGAGCGGCGACGACCTCCTGCTGATGCACAAGATCGCCCTGCGCCACCCGGGCAAAATTCACTACCGGATGCACCCCGACGCCATCGTGGATACCGATCCCGCACCGGGCTGGCGCGCCTTCTGGAAGCAGCGCGTTCGCTGGGCTTCCAAGTCGGCGCAATACGACGACAAGCGGATCTTCGGCGCCCTGCTGCTCGTATACGCCTTCAACCTCTGGTTTGTAGTGACGGCTATTGCTTCCTTCTGGGATGCGGCGCGCCTGCTGCCGCTGCTGCTCCTGCTGGTACTGAAGACGATTGTAGAACTACGGTTCCTCGCTCCCGTGGCACGCTTTTTCGGACAAGCCCATTTGCTGAAATGGTTTCCATGGATGCAGCCGCTGCACATCCTTTATACCGTCTTCGTAGGCGCGCTGAGCCAGGTGGGGAAGTACGAATGGAAGGGAAGAAAAGTGCGGTAGCGTGTGGCTCTGTACGGCGTTCTCCGGGTGTGCTTTAATGTGTGCTGCCGGATAAAGGGAGCGGTGCCCTAACTTCAGGTTTCATGAGCAGTCCGACCCCCACAGAGCGAAGACCGGTGTGGCGCCGCTTCCGGCGCAACAAGAGCGCCCTGGCCGGCCTCGTCCTCATCGGCGTCGCCGTGTTCGTGGCGATCTTTGCCTATTACCTGGCCCCCGACGCTTCGCCCAATGCCAACCGCATCATTCTCGAGATCGGCGGCAACAAGCCCGGCTTCGGCCAAAGCTTCCTGCTGGTACGCAAGCAGCCCCCGCCGCCGCCCGCGGGCGCCCTGCATCGCCTGCTCTACGGCGTTCCCGACCGCTACGACTACGTGCCGATCGGGCAGTCACACAGCGAGGGCGACTCCATCGTGGTGGAGAAGTATGTGGACGACGGCCTTTATGAAAACCGTACCTATGCCCGGAGCGACGTCCTCACGAAGCCCTATCGCTTCAAGCGCTTTCCTCTCGGCACCGACAAGTATGGCCGCGACATCCTGAGCCGACTCATCATCGGCACACGGGTCAGTTTGTGTGTGGGCCTCGTGACCGTGCTCCTGTCTCTTTCCATCGGCACCTTTTTGGGGGCGCTGGCCGGCTACTTCCGCGGGCGCACCGATGTGGTGGTCATGTGGCTGGTGAACGTATTGTGGAGCATTCCTACGCTGCTGCTGGTGTTCGCCATCACGCTGCTTCTGGGCAAGGGCTTCTGGCAGGTGTTCATCGCCGTAGGGCTAACGCTTTGGGTCAACGTGGCGCGGCTGGTACGCGGGCAGGTGCTGGCGGCGCGGGAGCTGCCCTACGTGGAAGCCGCGCGGGTATTGGGCTTCAGCCACTTCCGCACGTTGTTCCGCCACATCCTTCCCAACATCACCGGCCCGATCCTCGTCATCGCCGCCTCCAACTTCGCCTCCGCGATAGTGCTCGAAGCGGGACTGAGCTTTCTCGGTGTAGGCGTGCAACCGCCGATGCCCAGCTGGGGCCTGATGATCAAGGAGAACTACAATTTCATCATCACCAACAATCCCATGCTTGCCCTCGCACCGGGCTTTGCCATCATGCTGCTGGTGCTGGCATTTCACCTCGTAGGAAACGGGCTCCGGGATGCGCTCGACGTGCGCTCCTGACGCAGGCGCACTTCGGCGGCGATGAGCGTGGCGAGGGAGAGGTAAAACAGGCTACCCAGCTTGTCGGTTTCCACCAGGTCGTTGATCAGGTTCACGGTGCATTCCATCATCAGCACTACGCCGGCCACGGCGGCGGCGGCGCGCCAGAGCGGGTCGGACGAGCGCACGTACACCTTCTGCGCCACGTAGAACGCGTACCCCGTAACGAGCAGCAGCAGGAGCAATCCTACGAAGCCCTGCTCGATGGTGGTGAACAGGTAGTAGTTGTGGATGGTGCTCTTCTCGGGGTTGTCGCTCACCCAGGTCCTGAAGGCGGGCACCGTGTACTTCTTATAATTGATCACATACGTGTTGGGCCCCCAGCCGGTAGCCCAGTGCTCCCGCACCATGTGCATGCCCGCGATCCAGCGGTAGATACGCTCGGCGTTGGAGAGGTCTTTGAACTGGTAGGTAGCACGCAGGTGATCCTGGAAATCGGTATGAAACACGGTCGTGTTGAAGTTGCCCGCGAAGCGCATGTAGCGTTGGTTGGAGGTGAGCCAGTATACCCCGATGCCGGCGCCGAGCAGCACCAGGAAGAAGGCCGGCATCAGCAGGCGGCGGCGCATCAGTAGAAATACGATCCCACCCGCCACCAGGGCTACCCAGGCGCCACGCGCATAGCTGAGCACGATGGCCACCAGCGCCACCCCGATGAGCACCTTCATCAGTTTTTTCCGCTCACGGCTGCGGGCAAAGTGGTGCCCGGCCACCAGCATCGGGATGATGCAGGCCAGCACCGAGGAGTAATTGACGTGGTTGCGGAAGTGCGGGTACAGGGCCGCGTTGACGCTGGTAAACGAAAAGCCGGTGCCGGCGTGCAGCAACAACGCACGGGCCACCAACAGCAACATCGACGCGCAAAGCAGCTGCACCGTGCGCACCAGGTTCCTGGGGTCGCGGAACAACACGTAGGGTGCAAACAGGAAGGCGCCGAAGTACCAGCCTTTCGCCAGGCAGTATTTCAGCGAGAGGCCGAAGTCGGTGGAACAGTAGGCCGACACCCCCCACCAGGCGGCCTGCAGCAGGAGGAACAAGAAAAGCTGCGAGTGACCCAGCCCCTCGAGCGGGCGCCGCCGGCGGTGGTACAGCACAAAGCAAAGGATGGAGAAAGAGGTGAGCAGCATCAGCGGCTCGGTGGGCAGGTCGGTGCCGAGGCTGGGCGTAAAGTTGAACTCGATGGACCAGGGCAGGAAGGCGATGAGCGTCCAGAACAGCACGAACGGGTCGTGGCATACCCACAGGAAGTACAGCAGCCCGAACGGCAGCACCAGCAACAGGGGTTGCGTGAGGTACATCGCCCATGCGGCGACCAGCACGAACAGGATCCCGAAGCCGACGAACAACCGGTTGCGCAGCGCCGCGTGCATGTCAGTCTTTTTTGCGGCTTTCCAGGAAGAGAACGAGCAGGATGGCGAACACCAGCGCCGTGAAGCAGGCCATGGCGAACAGCGGCAGCAGCTTCGGCCGCTCGGGACGGAACCCGGGACGGGCGGCTTCTACCAGCAACAGCACACTGGGCTTGGTATTCACCACCAGCGTGTATTCGTTGATGAGGCGCTCGTAATCCGACAGCTCTTTCACGATGGCGTCGTTGCGCACCTGCAGCAGCTGGCGGCGGGCGGCGTCGGTGTGCTGCATCGAATCGGTGCCGCGCAGGAACTCGGTCTGCAGGGCCCCATAGTGTTCTTTCAGGTTGCCCAGCACGCGCTCGTTGGAAGCGCTTTGCAGCCGCTGGTGCATCTTCTGGAACTTCTCGAACAGCGCGTTGGCCATCGAGGCGGCGAGGTACTTGTCGCGGTCCCACACCCGGATGCGGAGCTGGTTGTATTCGTCTTTGGAAACGTCTACGTTCTCGCGCAGCTCCTTCATGGCCTGGTACTGCGGCAGCTTCGCGCCCGAGAGCTTGTAATGCGCAATGAGGTTGTTTTCGGCAATGAGCTGGAAGAAGATCGTATCGAGGGCGGCGGTGCCGAGGATGCGGTCGATGTCGTCGGGGCCGCCGAGCGAGGAGTAGAGGCCCTGGATGTTTTCGTTGAAGATCTTGGACTTGTCGAAGTTGACGGCCGTGGCGGGCAGCGCCGTGACGGAGCCGAGGTATTGGCGCTCGAGGGTGAGCAGCACGCCGGCGGTAACGACGGCCACCAGCAGCACAAGACCGGCGATCAATTTCCACCAGCGCCGGAAGAGAGTCAGGAAGTCAGGCATGAAAGGCAATTGTCAGGATGAGGGCCGCTTTCCACGGACCGATGTAAAGAGCACAAACATAATCAAACTGGCGGCAATAGCGGCGTTGAGCCACCAAAACAGCGGCGCCGGCTGCTCGTGCAGCAGCAGCCGTCCGACGCTGTATCCGGCGGTGCCGAGTAGGGCGCAGGCGAGCAGCGATACCGGGTGCAGGCGCAGGGCGAAATGCTGCTGCGCGCCCACGAACAGGGTCGCGGCGCAAGCATACTGGCTGGCCAGCGCCGCATAGCAGCAGCCGAGCGCGCCGAGTCGCGGGATGAGCCATAGGTTCAGCGCCGTGTTGAGCAGCACGCTGCCCAGCACGGCGCCGTTGAAAAAGCGGAAGCGCCCCGCCGCCGTCAGCAGCGACCCGTAAATATGGATGCCGTAATAGGCGGGCAGCACGGCCACGCAGGCCACCAGCACCCGCGCCGTGTAGGCATCGTCGGTATGATAAAGCAGGGCGATGATCTGCGGGGCAAAGGCGGAACAGAGCGCTACAAAGCCACCAGCAGCCAGGAGCAGCCCGTGGCGCAGCCGCAGCGTCGTGCTGTCGATCAGGGGCCTGTCGGCGAGGTGCCGCGCCGCAAAGGGCACGAGGAAGGCCGCCGTCATATAGCCCACCGTGTTGCCGGCGTCGAGGAGGCGGTAGGCCGCGGCATAGATGCCGGCCTGCAGCGCACCGGACGGATGCATCCGCTCCAGCAGGAAAGCATCGAGGCGGGTATGCACGCTCATGAGGAGAATCAGCAGCACGAAGGGCGCGCTCTGCCGGAAGAGGTCGCTGTAGCCCGTTCTTTCGGCGGGTGCTTCGTGGTGGCGCGCAGCGATGAAGGCGGCGAGGACCACCGCCAGCAGCGTGCTGCCCAACTGAATCCACAGGAACGTTTCGAGCGAAAAGCGGCTGGCCAGCGGCAGGTACAGCAGCGGTGCGCAGAGCAGGATCGTTACGCTTTTGTCGGTAATGGAAAGCCAGGCATCGGCGCGGAACTGTTGGTAGCCGGTGACCATGTTGCGGAACAGGAGGAGGAAGGAAGAAGCAAGCTGCAGGGCGCCGGTAAGCAGAATCAGCGGCCAGTCGTGAAAGCGCGTCAGCCAGGCGATGAGGCAAAGCGCGGCGAAGTAGAGCGCCGACAGCCCGCACTTCAGCAGCACGAGACGCCGGATGGAAACACGCTGCTGCAAGGCCAGGCGGCGGTTGAGCATGTTGGTCAGGCCGGCATCGGCAATGATGGACAGGATGATGGCCAGGTTGAGGATGGCGAAGTAGGTGCCGTACCGTTCATGCCCTACGTTCACCTGCACCTTGCGGTCGATGCCGAACACCCATAGCGGCTTGACCAGGACGTTGAGCACGACCAGCCAGGACAGACTGCGCAGAAAGCTTTTAAGGTTCATGGAGGTGTGTGGCCAAAGATGAACCGTTTTTCGTTATTTGCAGCGTGCTTCAGCGGATCTACCATTATGTAAGCGGGTTATTGGCCCGGAAGAACCTGTACCTCACGAAGGGACTTGAGTACCTGGGTCGGGCCCCACGCTTCCCCCTGCACCGCCTCGACTACGTGCGGGTAGCGACGCTGGAGCTGCTGGCGCAGGAGCTCGATCGTGCCGAAGGCGCCGTAGCGGAGCTCGGCGTGTACCAGGGCGGCTTCGCGAAATACATCGCCCAGGCCTTCCCGGCGCGCCGCTTTTACCTCTTCGACACCTTCACGGGCTTCGACGCGCGCGACGTGCAGCGCGAGCAGGAGGGCGGCTTCGGCGCCGGCGCGCAAAGCTTCGCCGATACGTCGGTGGCGCAGGTGCTGCGGCAATTGCAGGAGCCCGAGCGCTGCGTGCTGCGTAAAGGCTTTTTTCCCGAAACATTCGCCGGCCTCGAAGAGGAGCGCTTTTGCTTCGTGAGCCTCGATGCCGACCTCTATGAGCCGATCCGCGCCGGCCTGGAGCACTTCTACCCGCGCCTCGTCCCGGGCGGCGCCATCATGGTGCACGACTTCAACAACCAGGAATACCCGGGTTGCCGCAAGGCGGTGGAGGAATACGGTCTTGCCGTTGGCGTGGCGTTCGTGCCCATCCCCGACATCGGCGGCAGCGTCGTACTTCGCAAGCCGCTTGCCTGACGCCGCGAACCGCTTTTTCGTATCATTGCGCCATGAAACTCCTCTCCAACAAAGTGGCCATCGTTACCGGCGCAGCGCGCGGTATCGGCGCCGGCATCGCCCGCAAGTTTGCCGAGCAGGGCGCGCACGTGGCGTTTACCTATGTGTCTGAAGGCAGCGCCGACAAGGCCAAAGCCCTCGAAGACGAGCTGAAGGCCCTCGGCGTCAACGCCAAGGCCTACCGCTCCAACGCCGGCGACTTCGCCGACTGCGAAGCACTGGTGAACGACGTGGTGAAGGAGTTTGGCTCGGTAGACATCTGCGTCAATAACGCCGGGATTTCCAAAGACAACCTCCTGCTCCGCATGACGCCCGAGCAGTGGGACGACGTGATGCAGACCAACCTCAAGAGCGTGTTCAACATGACCAAGCAGGTGATCCGCCCGATGATGAAAGCGAAGAGCGGCTCCATCATCAACATGGGCTCCGTCATCGGCGTGATGGGCAACGCCGGGCAAAGCTCCTACGCGGCTTCCAAGGCCGGCCTCATCGGCTTTTCGAAGTCGGTGGCCAAGGAGCTCGGCTCGCGCAACATCCGCTGCAACGTCATCGCGCCGGGCTTCGTCGAAACCGATATGACCTCCTACCTCAAGGAAGGTGAGCAGGCCGACAAATACAAATCCGGCATCCCCCTCGGCCGCTTCGGCTCCGCCGACGATATCGCCAACGTAACGCTGTTCCTCGCCTCCGATTTAAGCGCCTATGTAACGGGGCAGGTACTGAACGTGGATGGCGGACTGCTGATGTAAGTGCCCATCCCCTAACCCCTTCCCGAAGGGAAGGGGGAATAGAAAAGGCCCGGATCGCAAAGCGATCCGGGCCTTTTAATAAGTAACAACTAAATGTAAGACGGCTAGTAGAAGTACACTTCAACCTGAGTGCCCCCTTCGGGGGACAGGGGGCTAGTGCAGGATCCGGATCTTTTTCACCTTGATGTAATGATGCCATACGATCATGGTGGCGATGGAGCGGTAGGGACGCAGCGGCTCCGCCCATTCGATTGCTTCTTCCTTGGTGAGCTTTCCCCGGCCCTGGATCATTTTGATGCCGTTCATCAGGGCGATGTCGCCGGTGGGAAAGAGGTCGGTGCGGCGCAGCGAATGGAGCAGGTAGATGTCGGCGGTCCAGTCGCCGATGCCCTTGAGGGCGGTGAGCTGCGCGCGCACGGCTTCGTCGGGCAAGGTTTCAAGTGATTTCAGGGAAAGCTTGCGCTGTTGGATCGCTTCCGCAAGTCCGCGCACGTAAGCGCTTTTCTGCCGCGTGAAGTAGCAGGCGCGCAGCTCCTCGTTGGTCATAGCCAGCATTTTTTGGGGCGTAGGCAGCCCGATGGCGTCGGTCAGTTTTTTATACGCCGCGTAGGCCGATTGCAGCGATACCTGCTGCTCCAGGATCGTGAGCACCAGCGTGGCGAAACGCGCCGGCCGCACCCACAGCGGCGGGTAGCCCCAGCTGTGGAGCACCTGTTGCAGCCCGGCGTCGCGCGCCGCTACGCTGTCGCAAAGCGCGTGGAAGTTATCGGCGTGGAAGGTGGGGATCATAATGAGACGTCATTGCGAGGAGACGAGCCGATAGGTGCGTCGACGAAGCAATCTTACCCTCGCTGGGTCTGCTGCCACTTAGCTGCAGACGGAACGTGAATAAGATTGCTTCGTTGGCCGGCGCTTTACGCCGTCCGCCTCGCAATGACGGACCGTTGCGCTCCGCGCTTACTGCGCTTTCGCTTTGAACTTGGCGATCGCGTCTTTGGTGAACTGGCTGAGTACGAGGCGGCCACTGATCTCGGCACGGGCCCAGAGCAGGTTGTCCCAATCTTCGGTGCCTTTCCAGAAGACCGACTTGAGCTCGCGCATGGCTTCGGGCGAGCTGTGGGAAAGCTGGTTGGCGAGGCGGCTGATCGATTCGTCCATGCCTTCGGTGCTGGCGTGCACTTCGGCAAAGAGGCCCTTGCGCTTGGCCCATTCGGCATTGCGCCACATGGAGGCGTCGATGGCCAGCTGGCTGAAAGCCGAGGCGCCGATCTTGCGTTCCACGGCGGGGCCCACCACAAAAGGCCCGATGCCTACGGCGAGCTCGGAGAGCTTCACGTCGGCCCCGTCGGTGGCGATGGCATAGTCCACCGCGGCCGCCAGGCCTACGCCGCCGCCGACGCACTTGCCCTGGATGCGCCCGATGACCAGCTTGCCGCACTTGCGGATGGCGTTGATCACGTTGGCGAAGCCGCTGAAGAACTCGAAGCCCGCCTTTTCGTTTTCGATGCGCGTCAGCTCATCGAAAGAGGCGCCGGCGCAAAAGGTGCGGTCGCCGCCGGAGCGCAGCACGATAACGCGGGTGTCCTTATCGGTGCCGGCCGCGTGTATCTCGTGGGCGAGGGCCTCGAGAATGCGGCGCGGGAGCGAGTTGCTCTGGGGGTGGAAGAACTCGATGGTCGTAATGCCATTGTGCGTTTCTACGTCTACATAGCCGTTGATGATATCCTTGCTCATGATGGGTGTTCTTTAACTGAAGTTAATCCAATTTCGGGCCGCGGCGCTTTGGGGAAATGCCAAAATCCGGTTAGGCGTCTTTCCGTTTTACCATCGTTAAAATGGTGGCTATCCCCACGTGCTCGCCGGTTTCGTCGAGCATTTCCACCAGCCATTTCACGATGCCTTTCGGTATGTCGGTGGCCTCCCTTTGGTCCTGGGGCACTTTTTCCTTGCAGGTAAAACGGATGGTCAGCTCGGCGCCCGGGTAAACGGGTTTTGTAAAACGGAGCTCGTCGATGCCGTAGTTGAGCAGCACCGGGCCGAGGTCGGAGCCGTCTACGAAGAGGCCGGCCGCGGCGCTCATGATAAAGTAGCCGTGGGCCACCTGCCGTTCGAACATGGTGCCGGTGAAGTCGGTTTCGCGGATGTGGGCATAGAAGTGGTCGCCGCTGAGGTCGGCGAAGGCGTCGATGTCTTCCGGGGTGATGACGCGCTTGCCGGTCACGATCTGGTCGCCCACCTGCAGCTCCTCGTAGTATTTGCGGAAGGGATGCTTGCCCGGGTCGATGCCCTGTGCGTTGGGCTGGTATACCTGTGTAATCGCCGTAATCGTTGTCGGCGAGCCCTGGATGGCGGTGCGTTGCAGGTAGTGTTTTACGCCGCGGACGCCGCCCATCTCTTCGCCGCCGCCGGCGCGGCCGGGGCCGCCGTGCACCAGCAGGGGCAGGGGCGAGCCGTGGCCGGTGCTTTCTTTCGCGCACTCCTGGTTGAGCACGAGGATGCGGCCGTGGTGCGTGGCGGCGCCCACCACGAACTCGGTGGCGATCTTGTTGTCGGCCGTCACGATCGAGCAGCAAAGCGAGCCTTTGCCCCGCTTGGCGAGGCGTACGGCCTCGTCGAGGTCTTTATACGGCATCACGGTGCTTACGGGGCCGAAGCATTCGATGTCGTGCACCGCCTCGTTGCGGAAGGGATCGCTTTCCAGCAGCAGCAGGGGCGAAAGAAAGGCGCCCTTCTCACCGTCGGCGTCCAGTAGTTCTACGGAGTCGAGCGAGCCGTAAACCAGTTGCGCGGTGGCCAGCAGCTTCTGCGCGTTGTTGCGCACCTCTTCGCGCTGCCCCAGCGAGGCGAGGGCGCCCATGCGCACCTTTTCGTTGCGCGGCGAGCCGATGGGCGTTTGCGAAAGGGCTTTGCCGAGGGCGATGTATACGTCTTCGAGCACGTCGTCGGGGGCGAAGATGCGGCGGATGGCGGTGCACTTCTGGCCGGCCTTGACGGTGATCTCCTTCCGGGTTTCCTTGATGAACAGCTCCCACTCGGGCGAACCGGGTTTTACGTCGGGGGCCAGCACGATGCAGTTGAGCGAGTCGGCTTCCATGTTGAAGGACACGCTTTCTTCCAGGATGCGCCTGTTGCTTTTCAGCAGGAGGCCGGTGCTTTTGGAGCCGGTGAAGGTCACCACGTCCTGCGCGGTGACGTGCTCCAGCAGGTCGCCGGCGGAGCCGCAAAGCAGCTGCAGGGCGCCTTCGGGGAGAATGCCCGATTCAATGATGGCGCGCACGACCGCTTCGGTGAGGTACGAGGTGATGGAGGCGGGCTTGACCACCGCGGGCATGCCGGCCAGCCAGTTGACGGCGCACTTTTCGAGCATGCCCCAGATGGGGAAGTTGTAGGCGTTGATGTGCAGCGCCACGCCTTCTTTCGGAACGAGAATGTGGTGGCCCATGAAGGTGCCGCCCTTCGACAGGCCGATGGCTTCGCCGTCGGTGCAGTAGGGGAGGTCGGGAAACTTGCGGCGCAGCGAGGCGTTGGCAAACAGGTTGCCGATGCCGCCCTCGATATCGATCCAGGAGTCGGCGCGGGTGGCGCCGCTGTGGTAGGAGAGCGCGTAAAATTCTTCCTTGCGGCCCATCAGGTACTGCGCCAGGGCGCGCAGCATCCGGCCGCGTTCGTGGAAGGTGAGCTTGCGGAGGGCAGGGTTGCCCACGCGGCGCCCGTAGTCGAGCACGGAAGCAAAGTCGAGGCCCTTGGTGGTGGCGGAGTAGATGGCCTCGCCGTTCACCGCGTCGTACAGGGCCTGCCCGTCGCCGTCGCCGGTGACCCAGCTGCCGGAGATATAATTCTCAAGTTTTTTCATATAGCCAATAGATGAGGGTTGCAAGATAATGCGGGAAAAGGTTCAGGAAGGTCTAGATTGGGTTTAGAAGGTTGGTAGCCGGATGGCGACGGGCGAATGCCCGTCATTGCGCCCGCAATGACGCCAAAGGCGTCGCTTGCGCGACGCCTTTGGCTATTAGCAGACTAGTCACCTTTGCAGATTATGCCACCGTCACGCCGAACTGCCGCAAATGGTGCACGGCGTGCTTGTACAGCAACTGCACGTTCATCTGGTAATTGAGTTCGCCGAAAAAGGGGTTGAGCGTGAGCAGGTGTGGGTTGGCTTCGAAGCGGTGCACGAAGTCGTCCAGTTCCTCCTGCAGTTCGGCAAAAGCGGCGCCGATGGTCCTGTGCCGCACAGGCGCGGGCACTTCGGGCATCAGCGGGTTGGGTGTATTTTCTTTGAACGGCTTATCGCTCTGGAGGAAGGCCTGCGCCCGGGGCAACTGATCGGCGGGCGTTACAAGCTCGCGCACGATCGTCTTGCCCGAGGCGATGCGGACGTAGTCGCTGAAGTGCTCGGCCATCTGCTGCAGCGTCATCTTGCCCCAATGCGGAAGCGTATCGGAGGGGATCTGCTGGAGCAGCGGAACGAATTGATCCTTCAGAAAGGCGAGCTTATTCTCCATGAATCACATTTAAACCGTCATTGCGAGCAGACGCACCGGTAGGTGTGTCGACGAAGCAATCTGAAACTGGCCGGTCTGCCGCCACATGATACCTCTGCGTCGAGGTGTATGCGATTGCTTCGTCCGCTGCGCTCCCTCGCAATGACGCCCAGGAAAGGGTGTTTTATTCTTCGACTTTAGCTAAAAAAAAAGGGGCGATGCGGCCGGAGAGGGCTTCGAAGATCTCGGCTTCCGAGCCTTCGCCGGGGATGTGCTCCACCTTCTGCAGCTGGGCGTAGTGGGCGGCCACGGGCTCGGTCTCGTTGCGGTACACCTGGAGGCGCTTCATCACGGTTTCCTCGTTGTCGTCGGGGCGGCCGGAGATCTTGCCGCGCTCCACGATGCGGCGCACCAGCTCGGTTTCCGACACGTCGAGGGCCAGCACTTTGCTGATCGCGGTTTTGCGGAGCGAAAGGAGTTTGTCCAGCGCTTCGGCCTGGGCCACGGTGCGCGGAAAGCCGTCAAAAAGGAAGCCTTTGGCCTCGCTGTTCTTTTCGAGGCAGGTGTCGATCATTCCGATCACTACCTCGTCGGGCACGAGCTGACCTTTATCCATAAAGCTCTGGGCTTCGAGGCCCAGCGGCGTTTTATCGGCGATTTCCTGGCGCAGGAGGTTTCCTGTAGACAGGTGAACCAACCCGAACCGGGCGACGATCTTGTCTGACTGCGTACCTTTTCCACTTCCCGGAGGCCCAAAAAGAATGATATTGACCATGTGTTTTTTAAAGAATACTTACTGAAGAACCTTAAGGCGCAAATATAGCCCAAAACGCAATGTGCTCCCGGCCGGCGGCACCCCTGGGGCTGCCCGGAAGCAAGCTAGTTCGTTCCTTAAGCGCCCGCAATGTGCGGTCACCTGTTCAAAATAGCAATTTTGCGCCATATATCCCAAAACAGGGCCGGATTTAATTGCCTTCTAAGGATGACGAAGGGGTTTAAAGTGTTTAGAGGCTGTCTAAATTTAAGTCATTAGTTTTTTGAGGGTTATGTGGATGGCGCTCATCAGGAGCATGGCGCGGGACATAACGATAGTTTTTTCATAGTCCTTGGCGAGTCTTCGGTAATTGATCAACCAGGAGAAGATTCTTTCCACCACCCATCTGACAGGAAGGGGGGAGAAGCGGTTGGAGTGTCTGCGCTGAATGAGCACCCACCGGATCCTGCCTCCTGCGGTAAAAGCCGGTGGTCCGTCGTAGCCGCCGTCGGCGACAATAGTGCGCACCGAAGGGCGGTCCTCCACATCATCGCGCAGCACGCGCGCCCCGGTCTTGTCATGAACAAAAGCGGAAGTAACGCCGGCGGCAATGACGGTGCCCTGGGTGTCCACAGCCAGGTGGCGCTTTCTTCCCTTTACCTTTTTGCCCGCATCATAACCCACCTCGTCGCCTGTGCCGGCCACGGTTTTTACCGACTGGGCATCAATGAGCAGCATCGAAGGCTCGCCGCTTCTGCCTTGCCGGCGCCGCAGCTGAATGCCCACCAGGTATAGCGCCCGGTCCAGCAGTCCGTAGCGGGCCCACTTGTTCAGGTAGTACCATACCAGGCGGTAATCGCCGTACTGCGGCGGAAGCGAGCGCCACTTGCAGCCGTTGCTCAAAAGATAAATGATGCCGCTGAAGATCAGTTGAAGGGAATGCTTGCGCCGCCGCACCTTCGGCTCAAATATTGTAGCTACTTTATTCCAAAGGGCGTCAGGCACCTGATACAGAGTTTGCATTGTAACCAATGTTTGTTCACCTCTCTATCAGCAAGCAAGACGCCCTTTTTCCTTTTGGCTCAGCTCAAACCAGACATACTGAAAACCAACTAACTAATTTTAGACAGCCTCT
>NZ_SKFH01000009.1 GCF_004343705.1 Flaviaesturariibacter aridisoli | reverse complement strand
GCTGGCCCTTCGGCCCTCGGCGGAACCAACCCGCAGTCGGTATCGACGAGCGGTTGGGACAACGGTGTGGATACGAAATACTGGATGATCGGTGTGAACACGACCGGTGCCACCAACCTGAAGCTTTCTTCGCTGCAGGGTGGTTCCAACACCGGCCCGCGCGACTGGAAAGTGCAGTACCGCGTAGGCAGCACCGGCACCTGGAACGACGTGACCGGCGGTACCATCGCTGTGACCACGCCTCCTGTTGCCGCCAACCCGGCCACCTTCTTCGGTGTGACCGACCTGGCCCTTCCGGCCGCTGCTGAAAACCAGCCGCTCGTGCAGATCCGCTGGGTAGTAGCCAGCACGGTTTCGGTGAACAACAGCACGGTAGCTTCGGGTGGCACGAGCCGCATGACCGCTATCTATGTAAAAGCTGCCGGCGGTGCTTCGACACCTGTTTACGTAACGGGCTACCAGAACCTCCCCGTAGGCAACGTAACTTCCTACAACGTGACCGGACTGGCCCCGAACACGACGTACTACTACGTGGTGCGCGCTACGAATGCATCGGGTACTTCGGTTAATTCGAACGAAATCACCGTTACCACGGCGATCGGTCCGAGCCTGACCGCTACGACCCTGACGGCCTTCGGCAACATCTGCCAGAATGTGACGTCTGCTGCCAACAGCTTCACCATTACCGGTAGCAACCTCGCCGCCGGCAACGTGACCGTTGGCCCGCTCGCAGGCTTCGCCTTCAGCACTACCTCAGGCGGTACGTACAGCTCCTCGCTGACCATCCCCACTACGGGCGGCGCGCTGAGCCAGACCGTATTTGTACAATTCACGCCCACGGCGCTCCAGGCCTACAACGGCAACATCCCCGTATCGGGTGGCGGCGCAACGGCCATCAACGTAGCCGCTTCGGGCACCGGTGCCAACAACGCCCCAACGGTAACGGCGGGCGCTGCTACCAGCGTGACCAACATTTCGGCTACCGTTCCGGCTACCATCAGCAACAACGGTTGCACGGCGGTAACGACCTACGGTGTTGAATACAGCACTACCAGCGGCTTCGCCAACGGTTCGGGCACGCAGGTGCCGGCCACCAACCTCGCAGGCGGCGCGTTCAGCGTCAACCTGGGCGGTCTCACGGCGAACACGACTTACTACTACCACAGCTTCGCCACCAACGGCGGCGGCACGGCCTACAGCACCCAGGGTTCCTTCACCACGGCCGCCGGCCCGGTGATCTCCCTGACGGCTTCAGCACTGGCTGCTTTCGACACGACTTGCGTCGGTACGGTTTCGGCACCGAAAAGCTTCACCATCACGGGTACTAACCTCACCGCGGGCAACATCACTGTAGCAGCTACCAGCGGCTACCAGTTTGCCACCACGGCCACCGGCCCCTACAGCCCGGCCCTGGCGCTCGCGCAACCCGGCGGCTCGTACAGCCAGACCGTATTTGTACAGTTCGCGCCCGCAGCGGTGCAGGCCTACAACAACGGCATCCAGGTGAGCGGTGGCGGCTTCGGCAGCACGATCATCGTCAACGCTACCGGTGCCGGTAAGGTGCAGGGCCCCACGGTGGTTACGCTCGACTCTACCAACATCAGCCACGGTTCGGTATCGCTCCGCGGCGCCGTGCTGGCCAATGGCTGCTCGGCCCTTACGGAAGAAGGCATCGAGTGGAGCACCATCGCCGGCTTCGCACCGGGCACCGGCACGCAAGTGGCCGCTCCGGGCATCCCCACGGGTGCCAGCTACCTGGTGAACCTCGGCAACCTCGTTCCGGGCAGCACGATCTACTACCGCGCCTATGCCCGCAACGCCGGCGCCATCGGCTTCGGTACGTTGAAAAGCGTGACCCTGCCGGGCCTCGTTGCCGGTCTGCGCATCTGGCCGGTACCCGTTGTGGCCGGACAGTCGTTCCAGCTGACCCTGACCGGAGTGAACAATGGCTACCACGGCATCGTGCTGTACAACAGCGTTGGTGCCCAGGTGTATCGCCGCAACCTGTTCCTCCAGGCGAATTACATCAACGAGCGCATCAGCCTGCCGGCCTCCCTGGCCGCCGGCACCTATGTGCTCCGCGTTGTAAACAACGACGGTACGGTTGCCAGCCAGACCATCGTGATCCGCCACTAAGACCAGACGGTTCTTATAAAAAAAACCTCGCTCTTCCGGAGCGAGGTTTTTTTTGCTCTGATCCAAGCAGGATCGAAAATGGAAAAGCCCGCTCGAAAGCAGGCTTCAATAACAGAGCAGAGTGGTCGGCCTAAGCGCCGCCCTCGGGGGGGAGGGGGCTGGGATCGCTCAGTTTGACGTCCACCATCCTCAGCTGCAGGCTTTTTTCGCCGTTCCATTCATTGATGTCGATCTTGTACACCACGTCTACGGGCTTGTTTTGCTCCAGCAGCGGCATCTTGTCGGCCATACCGAAGCCGATGCCCGTGAAGGTCACGCCGTCCTGACGCAGCGAGAAACGGAGGTGCTTTTCTTTCACCACGCGGCTGTAGCCGGTGTTCATCACACGGCGGCTGATGAAACTCGGGCGCAGGTTGTCGGGACCAAAGGGCTCCATCTGTGCCAGGATGTTATAAAAAGACTGCGTGATGTCGCGGAAGTTGAGCTCGATATCGATAAGGATCTCGGGGATCAGCAGGTCGGGGTGGATGGATTCCTTCACCACCTCTTCAAAGCGCTCCACGAATGCCTCCACGTTGTCGGGGTGCATCGTCATGCCGGCAGCATAGAAGTGGCCCCCGTAGCCGAGCAGCAGGTCGCGGCATTGGTGAATGGCTTCATACACGTTGAAGCCTGTAACGCTGCGCGCGGAGCCCGCCACCACGTCGCCGCTCTGCGTGAGCACGATGGTCGGGCGGTAGTAGTGCTCGATGAGGCGGGAGGCAACGATACCCACCACGCCCTTGTGCCAATGCGGTTGGTACAATACGGTACTGAGTCGGTTCAGCAATGTTTCATCGCCGCCGATGAGCGCGAGGGCTTCTTCCGTAATACTACTGTCGGCCTCTTTGCGCTGGCTGTTGTCGGTGTGCAGCTGCTCGGCCCAGCGGGTGGCTTCTTCGAGCGTTTCGGAGAGGAACAGCTGCACTGCTTTGCGCGCATCGTCCATCCGGCCGGCCGCATTGACCCGCGGCGCGATCATGAACACGAGGTTATTGATCTGCAGCGGCCCCTGATGGTTGCTCAGCACGGAGAGGGCGCGGATGCCGAAGTTGGGGTCGCGGTTGGCCTTCTCGAGCCCGCAGAAGGCGAGGGTACGGTTTTCACCGCTCATCGACACGATGTCGGCGGCGATGGCCGTGGCCACGAGGTCGAGGTACCACCAGGCTTCCTCCATGGGGAGCTGCATCTTTTCGCAGAGCGCGCAAATGAGCTTGAAGCCGACGCCGCAGCCGCACAGTTCCTTAAAAGGGTAGGGGCAGCCGGGTTGCTTGGCGTTGAGGATGGCCACCGCGTCGGGCAGGCGCTCGTCGGGCAGGTGGTGGTCGCACACGATGAAGTCGATGCCCAGGCTTTTGGCGTAGGCGATGAGCTCTACCGACTTGATGCCGCAGTCGAGCGCGATGATGAGGGTAAACCCGTTCTCGTGCGCGAAATCGATACCGGCCTTGCTCACGCCGTATCCTTCCTTATAGCGGTGGGGAATGTAAAAGTCGAGCCGGTTATAGTGCCGCGCCAGGAAATGGTACATACAAGCGACGCTAGTGGTACCGTCCACGTCGTAGTCGCCGAACACGAGGATCTTTTCTTCTTCGTTGAAGGCCTTGAGCACGCGGTCCACGGCCTTGTCCATGTCTTTCAGCAACCAGGGGCTGTGCAGCTGGTCGATGGTAGGACGGAAGAAGGCCTTGGCGGCGTCGAAGGTTTCTATACCGCGTTGTACCAGCACCTGGCACAGGGCCGGGTGTATGCGCAGGGCGCGGAAAAGTTCCTGGGCTTTTTCCTGCTCGGCATGAGCGATCCGCCAGCGTTTGGCGGAAACAGGGATTGTCGTTTTTGCATCCATCTTAATACCTCCTGTCGGTTACGTAGTTCACAAGATCTGCAAAGCCGGCCCGGATGGGCGACTCGGGGAAGGTTGCCAGCAGGTCGAGGGCTTCCTGCTTGTACGTCTGCATGACGCCCTGTGCGTACGCGATGCCGTTGTGTTGCTGCACGGCGTCGAGCACATACTGAACCTTCCTTTTGTCCCTGTTTTCGTTTTTGATGATGTAGATCAACTTCCGCCGCGTGGGGCGGTCGGCGTTGTTGAGCGTATAGATCAGAGGTAAGGTAAGCTTTTTTTCCTGGATATCGTTGCCCGTGGGTTTGCCGACGTCTTCGGAAGCGTAGTCGAAGAGGTCGTCCTTAATCTGGAAGGCGATGCCCACTTTCTCGCCGAACCGGCTCATGGTGGCCGTCAGGGCTTCGTCGCCGGAGGCGGCGTAGGCGCCCGCGGCGCAGGCGGCCGAGAGGAGGGAAGCGGTCTTGCCGGTGATGATCTCGAAATACACCGACTCGTCGAGGTTGAGGGTACGGGATTTCTCGAGCTGCAGCAGCTCGCCCTCGCTCATCTGGCGCACGGCGTTCGACAGGAGCTGGAGAATGCGGAAGTCGCTGTTGTCGAGCGAAAGCAGCAGGCCCTTGGCCAACAGGTAATCGCCCACGAGTACCGATATCTTGTTCTTCCACAATGCATAAACCGAGAAAAAACCTCTACGTTCGGAGGCATCGTCCACCACATCATCGTGCACCAGTGTGGCGGTGTGGAGCAGTTCCACCAGGGAAGCCGCGCGGTAGGTGGCCTCGTTCACGGTGCCGCAGAGTTTTGCCGAAAGAAAAACGAACATGGGCCGGAGCTGCTTGCCCTTGCGTTTCACAATGTACCGCATGATACGGTCCAGCATGGACACCTGACTGCTGGCGGCTTCCTTGAATTTCTGCTCAAAGATCCGCAGCTCCTCTTCGATCAAATTAACAGGTAGCCGCATTCGTAATTGGCAGGCAAGGTACAAAGGGCCTGATTAATAATTCACTATGGTATAAGAATTGCTGTTTCCCGGAATCAAATTGACAGAGAAATTAACTGAATTAAATACAAAAGTTTGGTATTTGTACGTCATCGTTTATTTTTGTCCCCAGGACTTAGTTTTTCAAATTTTAACACCCAGTGTATGGCAAGCAAAAAAATTACTCTATTGACAGGCGCATTGTGTCTGTTGGCATCGGCCGGGTTCGCCCAGACGAGCACTTCCACGTCTGTGGGAAAGAGCTCAGTAAGCGACTCTTCCGTAATCCCTTCGCGCCGGATGCCGCAGCATACGGAATTCATGAACGGTTCGTATAACTTCCCCGCGAAACCCCGCAACCAGTGGGAAATCGGTATCAAGGGCGGTCTGCTCAACATCTCCGGTGATGTGGACGCGTTGCCGAGCTGGGCTGCCGGTATCCACGTACGGAAGGCATTCGGCTACCTGTTCTCCGCCCGTTTGGAGTACATGTATGGCATTGCCAAGGGCCTCAACTGGCGCCCTTCGTATAACTACCGGTACAACCCGGCGTTCACGACGAATGTAAACAACGTGTACTCGCCCCTGTTGCCCACGAGCGGCTCCACCGGCGCTCCCGCGATCGTACCGGTTTATTACAACTACAAGACGAACATCCAGGACCTGATGCTGGAAGGCATCATCACCCTGAACAACGTTCGCTTCCACCGTGCCAAGACGGGCTTCGCCCTCTATGCAATCGCCGGTGTAGGCGGCTCGATCTACGACACCAAGGTGAACGCCCTGGATGCCAACGGTCAGGCTTATAACTACAACACCATCACCGGTGGCACGTGGAAAACCCGCAAAGACACCCGCAAGGCCCTGAAGAGCCTGATGGACAACACCTACGAGACCGCCGGTGAGAACCACGGTGAGCGTCGTCCGAAACTGTTCGGCATGAGCTACAAGACCGTAGGTACGGTAGGCGCCGGTATCGCTTTCAAGCTGAGCAACCGCTTCAACGTAGCGATCGAAGACCGCTTTACCTTCACCAACGACGACCTGTACGACGGTCAGCGCTGGGCCGAGCAAACCCCCGGTTCGCCCGTACTCACGCAGAACTTCGATACCTATAACTACGCGTCGCTCGGTATCAACATGAACCTGGGCGCCAAGTCGACAGAACCCCTGTGGTGGCTCAACCCGCTGGATTACGCTTACAGCGAGATCCGCAACCCCCGCCTGATGAAGCTGCCGAAGCCCGTACTGCCTGATACCGACGGCGACGGTGTGACCGACCAGCTCGACCTCGAGCAGACCCCCGCCGGCTGCCCGGTTGACGCGCACGGTGTGAGCCGCGACACGGACGGCGACGGTGTTCCCGATTGCCGCGATAAAGAACTCGTTACCCCGACCTACTGCCAGCCGGTTGACGCCGATGGTGTTGGTAAGTGCCCCTGCCCCGCTGATTGCGGTACCAAGAAGGACAGCAACGCCTGCGCCGCCGCCCTCGGTACCCTGCCCGCCGTTACCTTCAGCGGCAGCAGCGCTACCCTGAGCAGCGATGCCAAGAGCATGCTGGCTTCGGTAGCAGGCCGCCTCCGCAACAGCCCCGGTTGTAAAGTAGTGGTGATCGGCTACTGCCAGAGCACCAAAGCCGAGCAGCAGCGTAGCTGGGAGCGTGTGAACGCAGTGATTAACTACATGGTGGAGAAAGAAGGCCTCAGCGCTGACCGCTTCATCTTCCAGTACGGCCAGACCGGCGGCGACTGCAACACGGTTGACCTCCGCGGCGCTAACGAAGGTGAAGAAGGCCCGGCCAACGTTCCGGCTCCCCACCCGAACCTGCGCAACCGCTAATCCAGGCTTGTCTTTTAAGTCCGTTATACCAAAGCCCCTCGCAAGAGGGGCTTTTTTGTTTATTGGTCGATTAGTTTATTCGTTATTTGCTACCTGCCCGTCAACCAACCTCCTGAACCTCCTGAACCCGGTGCCTTTTAGTTAAATCTTAACGGGTGGGCCCCTTGCTCAGCCGCGGTAAACGCTAATATTGCCGGAACTAATTACCTTTGCCCCTCTTTATGCGTTTATTCCTCGTTTTATGCCTGGGCCTGATGCTGGCCTCCTGCGACAGTGTGTCGAAGGTGCTCAAGAGCAAGGATCCCGAATACAAGCTGCGCAAGGCGGAAGATTACTTCGCCAAAAAGAAGTACAGCTTCGCCCAGCAGATTTTCGAAGACATCATGCCTTACTTCAAGGGTACCCAGAAATTCGAGGACATCTACTACAAGTACGCCTATACGGCTTATTACCAGCACGACTGGGTGAATGCCGAGAACCTGTTCAAGACCTATGTGGAGGTGTTCCCGCACAGCACGCGCTCCGAAGAGATGGAGTACATGCGCGCCTACACCTATTACCGTCAGTCGCCGAAGCCCGAGCTGGACCAGACCAACACGATCAAGGCGATGGGAATGATGCAGACCTTCATCAACACCCACCCCGGCTCTGCCCGCAACAAGGAAGCCGGCGCCATCGTAGACGCGAGCCGTGCCAAACTGGAGGCGAAGGACCGCAGCGCGGCCAAACTTTATTTCGACCTCGGCCAGTACCGCGCGGCCGCCACCGCCTACGAAGCCGTCATGAACAACTACCCCGATTCGCAGGAATCGGACATGTACCTGTTCATGGCCATCAAATCTTACTACCTCTTTGCCCAGCTCAGCGTGGAAGAAAAACGCGAGGAGCGCTACGGCAAGGTGGTGGACGAATGCACCGACTTCATGGACCGCTTCCCGCAAAGTAGCTACGTGAAGGAGGTGCAACAATTCTTATCTTTGTCGCAAAATCAGTTAAAAGCAATTGCCCATGAGCCGTCTAAGACGCCAGCATAGCGCCAGCCTCTCCAACAATGTGGAGGCAAAGGACCTGAATGATATGAAGAACCGTACCGGCAACGTGTACGAGTCGATCGCTATCATCGCCAAACGCGCCAACCAGATCAACATCTCCCTGAAAGAGGAACTGCACAGCAAGCTCGAGGAGTTTGCCAGCCACACCGACAGCCTGGAGGAAGTGCACGAGAACAAAGAGCAGATAGAGATCTCGCGCGCCTACGAGAAGATGCCGAACCCGGCCCTCCTTGCCACTCAGGAATTCCTGGAAGACAAGATCTACCACCGCAAGAACGAAGACGACCTGTTCCGTTGAGGAACACTTCCGCCTATCGCATACAAAGCCATATCGTACCGATATGGCTTTTACTTTCGAAATAATCAATATTCAATGCTCAATTTTCAAGGCTCCAGGTAAACAGCCCCTTGAAAATTGAGCATTGAGCGTTGAACATTGAACATTTCTTTCACGCCCTGTTTTCTATCTTTAACCGCATGTCTCTTTCTGGCAAAAAAGTTTTACTCGGTATCACCGGCTCCATCGCGGCCTACAAGATCCCGATGCTCGTACGCCTCCTGGTAAAGGAGGGCGCCGAAGTGCGGGTGCTGATGACCGATGCGGCCAAAGACTTTGTGTCGGAGCTGACGCTGTCCACGCTTTCGAAAAGTGCCGTGCTGAGCAAGTTGTTCGACGAGGCTGCCTGGGCCAACCATGTGGCCCTCGGCCGCTGGGCCGACGTGTTCGTGCTGGCACCGCTCAGCTGCAACACGCTCGCCAAAATGGCTTCGGGGCAGTGCGACAACCTGCTGCTCGCCACCTGGCTTTCGGCTACCTGTCCTGTGCTGGTGGCCCCGGCGATGGATGAAGACATGTGGCATCACGGCTCTACCCGCAGCAACCTTGAAAAGCTCCGTAGCTGGGGCGTGCAGGTGCTGCCGGCCGAGCACGGGGAGCTTGCCTCCGGACTGGTAGGAGAGGGCCGTATGGCCGAGCCGGAAACGATCCGCGACTGGCTGCGCCGCTTTTGCGCCGTACGCGGAGAGCTGGCGGGCAAAAAAGTGCTGGTGACGGCCGGGCCCACATACGAAGCCCTCGATCCCGTTCGTTTTATCGGCAACCATTCTTCCGGCAAGATGGGCTATGCCCTGGCGGTGGAGCTCGCCTTCCGGGGCGCCGACGTGCGCCTGGTGTCGGGCCCGGTGTCGCTGCCGGCACCGGCGGGGGTAGAGGTCGTAAAGGCATCATCGGCGCAGGCCATGCTGGAAGCCTGCCTTGAACGCAACGACTACGACATTGCCGTGATGGCGGCTGCCGTGGCTGACTACACGCCGGTGGAGGTAAGCGAACAAAAGATCAAGAAGGCGGAAGGCGGACTGACGCTTACGCTGAAGAAAACCGCCGACATTCTCGGAACCCTCGGGAAGCAGAAGAAGGATGGACAGGTGCTGGTGGGCTTTGCCCTCGAAACAGAAAACGAAGAAGCGCACGCCCGCCAGAAGCTCGAACGCAAGGGCGCCGACCTGCTGGTGCTCAACTCGCTCAACGATGCGGGCGCCGGGTTCGGCACCGATACCAATAAAGTGACCCTGTTCTACAAAGATGGCCGCCAGCGTCCCCTGCCGCTGCAAAGCAAAACGGACGTGGCCCGCTCGATCGTAGACGCAATAACCGAATTGATCTGAATGAAAAAAATACTCGTGATCGCCCTGCTGCTGTGGGGCAGCGCCGGAAAGGCGCAGGAACTGCAGGCACGCGTGTCGGTAGTGGCCCAACGCGTTTCTTCGCAGGTGGACAAGAAGATCTTCACTACGCTGCAAACGGCGCTCAACAACTTCATGAACGCCCGCAAGTGGACCACCGACACCTGGCAGCCGCAGGAGCGCATCAAATGCAACTTCCTCATCACCGTCACCGAAGACCTGGGTAATAACGTTTTCAAGGCTTCCCTCACCGTACAGGCCGCAAGGCCCGTGTACGGCACCTCGTATGAGTCGGCGCTACTCAACTTCCAGGACAACGACTTCGTGTTCAAATACATCGAGTTTCAGCCCGTTGAATTCAACGAGAACCGTGTGCAGGGCAACGACCCGCTGGCCTCCAACATCACCGCGATGCTGGCCTACTACGCCAACCTGATTATCGGTCTCGACTACGATTCCTTCGGTCCCCGCGGCGGCGATCCCTACTTCATCAAAGCACAGAACATCGTGAACCAGGCCCCGGAGGGCCGCGACATTTCGGGCTGGAAAGCCTTCGACGGTGTGCGCAACCGCTTTCGTCTCATAGAGAATCTTACCGACAACCGGTTCACCCTTTTTCACGACGCTGTTTACGGTTACTACCGCAACGGCTTCGACCAGCTGACCAGCAATGAAGACGCGGCCCGCGCCAACCTGCTCACGGTGCTCAACAACCTGGAAAGTGTGAACCGCGATAACCCGAATATGATGTTCCTGGCAGTGTTCTTCCAGGGCAAGAGCAACGAGCTGTTCCGCGTGTTCAGCAAGGCGAAACCCGAGCAGAAGCAGCGCGCGCGCGAGCTGCTCTCCCGGCTCGACGTGACCAACACCCAACTTTACAAAGACCTTAAATGATGCGCTGGATCCCGATCGCGGCACTTTGCCTGCTGGGCGCCTGCGCCCAAAACGAGCGCCTGCCCGACGACGTGCTGCCGCCCGCGCGCATGGCTCCGGTGCTGAAAGGCGTCATCGCCGCCGATGAATACGTTGGCCTGCAGCAAGAGCAGGGACCGCTCGCAGATCCCAACGCCGAGCGCATTCACCGCTACCGCGCGGCCTTCCGCGACGCCGGTGTGAGCGAAGCCGAATTCCGCCGCTCCTTCACTTACTACAAAGCACATCCCGCACTGTTGCGCAGCCTGTTCGACACGCTGCAGCGACAGCCCAATATCGATTCGGCCGCGGCTCCTGCGGGCTTGCGCCGTAAAGGACGCCCGGCTACACCGGGCAATGTACAATAGCAGGTGCGCCCGGTAAAAATCGGGAGCGGTGAACCGCGGTTCCTTATTTTTGGAGCCTATTCGCGCTATATGAACAAGGTTTATGAAAACGCGGCCGCGGCCGTATCCGATATTGCCGATGGCGCCTCCATCATGCTTGGTGGCTTTGGCCTGTGCGGCATACCAGAAAACTGTATCGCGGCGCTCCGCGACCGGGGTGTGAAAGACCTCACCTGTATTTCCAACAACGCCGGCGTGGATGACTTCGGCCTGGGCCTGCTGCTGCAAAGCCGCCAGGTTCGCAAGATGATGGCTTCCTACGTAGGCGAAAACGCCGAATTCGAGCGGCAGCTGCTGAGCGGCGAGCTCGAAGTGGACCTCATCCCGCAGGGTACCCTCGCCACGCGCATCCAGATGGCGGGCATGGGCATCCCGGCCTTCTTTACACCCGCAGGTGTCGGCACCGAGATCGCCGATGGAAAGGAAGTGCGCGCATTCAACGGGAAGCAATACCTGATGGAACATGCACTGCACGCCGACTTCGCCATCGTGAAGGCCTGGAAGGGCGACCGCTACGGCAACCTCGTTTTCCGCAAGACCACCCGAAACTTTTCTACCTCCATGGCCAAGGCCGGGCACATCACCATTGCCGAAGTGGAGGAGCTGGTAGAGCCCGGCGCGCTCGACCCCGACAGCATCCATGTGGCGGGCATTTACGTGCACCGCATCTTCCAGGGTTCGGGCTACGAAAAGCGCATCGAGCGGCGCACCGTGAAGATGGCGGATGTCTGATCGCTGATGCCTGATTTTATTCCGGCATCACTGCCTCCGACTTCGCCCTTCCGACTTTAACCACTCTATACCTGATTGCACTATGTCCCTAGATAAATATGGTATTGCCAAACGCATCGCGCAGGAACTCCGCGACGGCATGTATGTAAACCTCGGCATCGGCATTCCCACGCTGGTAGCTAACTACGTTCCCGCAGGCATGTTCATCATGCTGCAAAGCGAAAACGGCATGCTGGGCATGGGCGCCTACCCCAGCGAAGAAGCCATCGATGCCGACCTCATTAACGCCGGCAAGGAAACCGTGACGGTGGTCCCTGGTGGTGTCTTTTTCGATTCGGCCGAAAGCTTCGGTATGATCCGCGCCGGCAAGGTCGACCTCACGGTGCTCGGCGCCATGGAGGTAAGCGAAACCGGCGACATCGCCAACTGGAAGATCCCCGGGAAGATGGTCAAAGGGATGGGCGGCGCCATGGACCTCGTGGCTTCCGCGCGCAACATCATCGTGGCAATGATGCATACCAATCCGAAGGGCGAGTCGAAGCTGCTGCCGGCCTGTACGCTTCCGCTTACCGGTGTGGGTTGCGTGAAGAAGATCGTGACCGAGCTGGCCGTACTGGACGTTACACCCGGAGGCTTCCGACTGCTGGAGCGTGCGCCCGGCGTGTCGGTGGAGGAGATCCAGGCCAAGACCGCCGGCAAGCTGCTGGTGGACGGCGATATTCCTGAAATGAAATTCTGATTGAGTCAGCAAGGCACGAGCCGCGCCAGGTCTTCGAGCACCTGGTCGGCGAGGTCGCGGTGAAGCGACGGCTCCAGCCGCCAGCTACGGCCGCTGCGCGTGGCTTCGATCTCGGGTACGCTGCGGCATATGGCCAGCAGGCTGTCGGGCACGAGGCGTACCATGTTGTTGTGCTGTACAAGCTCGTAGCTCACAGGCTGTCCGTCAACGAACAGTACGGTGCTGAAATGGATCGAGGGAATGGCTTTCTCGTGCATAGGGGAGGTGGACCGTAAAAATACGGTTGGCCCACTCCCGCCCGGAATGCTTCGCATCTTTTTTGCCGGCGCTATCGGTTTCGCTATACAAGAGCTACAGGAATCTGCTTATCAGAAAGGATAGCCGATTGCCAGGTTGTAGATGATGTTGGAGCGGCGCCAGTCGCGCTGACTGAATTTGATCGCATTGATCACCCACGGATTCTGTTCCCAGGGCTTGCGGATCGGGAAGCCGCCGTCGAGGCGGATCACGAAGATCGTCACGTCGAGGCGAATGCCGATGCCCACGTCCACCGCCAGCTGGTTGAGAAAGTTCCCTCCGAAGCCGGACCCGGGTCGTTCGGGATCTTCCTTGGCCAGCCAGATGTTGCCGGCGTCGATGAACACGGCGCCATACAGCGGCCCCGAAATATGCGGGCGGAATTCGGTGTTGAGTTCCATCTTGATATCCCCGGTCTGGTCGCCCAGAAACGTTGTTGCCGTCGTGTCGAAAAAAGTGCCGGGCCCGACTGAGCGGCTGCGGAAGCCGCGCAGGCTGTTGTTGCCCCCCACGAAGAATTGCTTGATATAGGGCATCTGGCTGGAGTTGCCATACGGGATGCCGTAACCGAGAATGAGGCGGTTGACCCAACTGGAGCGGAGGCCCACCTTGCGGTACCAGCGGCCATCGACCTCAAGCTTTACATACTGGTCGAAGATCGCGCCGGCGATCCGCTTCGGGCGCGTTTTGGCCGTAGCGCCGGTAAGGAGGCCGGCTACGTTGCCGGAAACATCCACCAGCCCGTTGAAGTAAAACGAGTTCAGTTTTACCAGGCCGTTGGCCACCTCGTTGAAATTATACTGGAAGTTGGACCCCAGCACGAACTGCGAATCGACCACGTGCCTCAGGTAGGGATGGCTGCGTACGCTGTCGCGGTATTCCTGCGTTACGTTGATCGGCTGCACGTAGTTGATGCTGACCGGGTTGGCCTCGATGCTTACCTGCGGCTTCGGCTTCCAGGAATACCCTAACTGACCGCGGAAGGAATTGACCGTATAGAGCTTCATACGCTGCAGTGCGTCGTAGCCCAGCTGGATGTTGGTGCGGGGCACGAATGCGCTGGTAGTATTGACCTTGAAGAAAGGCACTACGAAGCGTGGGATCGAGAAGGTGGCCTCGGCACCCGCGCGGTAGGTATTGTAGCCCTGGAAGGTGCCGCCGAATTGCGTTTCCGTGCCGATGTAGCCGCTCACCACCAGTTGCTCGGCCTGCCGGAACGTGTTGCGGTTGCGCCAGGTAACGTTGATCTGCGACCCGTTGAGGTTGTTCGACTTGGTGGTGAGGCCGATCTCGGCCCGAAGATTCTTCTTCGGCTGCGGCGTGAGGTAGTAGTACGCATCCAGCTTGGCGCTGTCGCCCACGGGCTCGAAGCGGTTCTTGACGTAGCGGAACTCGTTGAGGTTGATGAGGCGCGCCAGCGTGGTGTTGTGGTCGGTGCGGTTGTAGAGGTCGCCGGTACGGAAGACCATAATCCGCGGCCAGAACCAGTCCTTCAAGCGCTTGCGACGGTCTACGATCTGAAAGCCCTCGTAGGGATGGGCCGTAGAAATACTGGTATCGGGATTGTTGCCTGTAATGCGGTAGTTGGCCAGGATGTAGGTATTGTTGATGCGGTAGGGCACGAGCGCGTCCTGCGGCGCGTCGGGCTTCACCACCAGCACCATGTCCACCTTGTGGCTGCCGATCGTGCTGTCCACCTGCATGAGCAGGTATTCGGGGTTGAAGTAGAAATAACCTTTTTCCTTAAGGCGCGCGTCGATGCGGGTCCGCTCGCCCTTGATCACGTCGAGATCGTAGGGATCGCCTGGCTTCAGCAGGCTTTTGTCAACGTCGGCACGGATGTCGCGCGTTAGCTCGATGCTGTCGGTCGGAAAACGGACGCTGTTGATGGTGTATTGCGGTCCGGCGGCGACGTTCACGTTGAGGTGCCCCTTCCGTCCGCTCACCACGGAGTCGATGGTCGTGTGCACGAGGAAGAAGCCCTTGTTCTGCGCGTGGTTGTCGAGCAGCTTGATGTTGTTGTTGATGTCGATGCTGCTCAGGAGTACGGGCGGCTCGCCGAGGCGGTCGCGCAGGCGGCCGAAGAAAGAGTTTGGTTTCGCCTTGTAAAACAGGTTGTAGATGCCAAGCTTGAAGCGGAGGCCGAGGAAGCTCGAGTTGGGCCGCGGGCGAACCAGGTTTTCGAGGTCTTCATCAAGCACTTTGCGCTGCCGCACCGTCAGGTCGTCGGTCTGGGTGATCTTGGTGCGGGCGCCGGTATACAAATGTTCGCCTGGGGGCAGGTGCTTGGTCCCGCTGCAGCCGGCCAGCAGGATGCCGCCCGTGAGGGCGAGTGCGTAAAATGCCTTGCTCATTCTTGTTCCTTTTCTTTAGATCCTTGTTCGTTTGCGGTAGGCGCCGGTGCCACGGCCGGAGTGCGGTCGGGGTTCTGCGGCGGCAGTTGTTCCTGGTTTTCTTTTTCGCGCTTCTTTACCTCGCGACGCACACGGCGGCCCTGCAGCACCTCGCGGAAGCGGTTGTAATCCACCGAGAGGATAAAGCCAAGGCCTGTCTCGATCACATAACCATCCACGAAGCCTTCATAATCGTTGCGGCGGTAGAAGCGCAGCATGTAGCGTCCGTCTTTGCTCAGTTGGTAGTTTACCTGCACATTGCCGGCGATGTTGTTCGACGACTGGTTGCCTTGTTGCGGACCCTCTAGCTGGAAGTTGCTGCCCACGGTCACCTGCAGGCGGTCGTTGAGCAAACGCTTGCTGAGGCCCACGTTGAGATCGGTGCGGCTGCGGCGCTCGCCCGTGGTATAGTCGTCGCTGGAGGCGACGTCGAAGTTGAGGTCCACGCCGCTGATAAGACCGGACGCGAGGTTATTGAGTTGCTCGGTAAGCAGCTTGCTCACGCTGGTGCGGGCAAAGGAGCCGGCATTGAAGCCGCCACCGTTCGACTGGAACGGGTTTTCACCCACAAATCGGTTGAGCAGCAGCACGGCGAAAACCTGCTTGTTTAGTTCCGAAGGCTCCTGGCGCAACTGCGCGAGGCGCGTATTGACCGTGTTCACCACGTCGCCGGCCACGTTGAAGCTGCGGCCCGTCGGCAGTTGGATGTCGAAGCTCAAGTCGGGCTTCATCAGCTCGCCGCGCAGGTACAGCAGGATCTGGAACGGCAGCTTCTGCAGAAAGTAGTTGCGTTGCGTCGGCTCGGGCACCACCTGCTCCACGAGGTCGAGCGGTGCGGTGACGGCTTCGTAGCGGCCCGTTACATCGAGCTGCGCGGCGGTGGGCTCACCCAGCCAGGTAATGCGGCTGCCGGCATCCACCGTAAAGCGGCGGCGCAGGAAGTTGAGCGAAAACTGGTAGGCGCCTTCGTTGATCACGTAGGTGCCGGTGAGTGAGATCTTGCCGCTCGGGTCAACGCCGGCCGTCAGGTTGCCCTGGCCTTTAAGGTTGAGGAGGTCGCCCTGGGCCACGTCCACGATCACGTTGAAGGCCGCTTCCTTTGCAATGTCTATGTTCACCGACACGTCGAAGCCGAGTATGTCGGAGCGGTTCAGTGTATCGTAATTTTTGAACAGCGTATCCGAGGCCGGGTTGCTGAAGTCGACGAACTCCACAACGCCGTCGCGGTCTACCACGCCGGGCTCGCGCTGCGGGATGACAATCGACAAGGCGGTGCCGTCTTTCACGCCGATATTTCCGTCCACCACGGGAGCCGTTTCGGTGCCGCCGATGTGTACGCGCGTGTCGAGGTAAAGTTTACCGTAATAGAGACTGTTCTGGCGTTTCTCGGTATTGAGCGCGCGGAAGTTATTGGCGTTGACGTCGAGATCGAAGTTGTAATTGGTGAAGTTGCTGGTGGCCACGGTGCCGTTGAGTGTCAGCGCGTTTTGCGCCGAGTCGCGTATGACGAAATTGTCGAAGCGGAAGCCCTGCTCGGTAACGGTAAGTTCCTCGTTATCGATGGTCAGCGGGCCGCCGAGGGCGACGGTGCTCAGCGAGGCGTTGTTGAAGCGGAGCGTACCGTTGACTTTGGGTGCGGCGGTCGTGCCGCGGATCGATGCGCCACCGGAGATGTTGCCGGAAGCGTCGGTCACGAAGGAGGCGAGTGCGCCGCGCAGCGACTGCAGCTGCAGGGCGCGGATGGCGAGATTGAGGTCCAGGGCGATGTCGCCGCCGGCCTGTGGATCCAGGGTACCCGAAATACCGAGATCGTTGCCCTTGCCCGTTACCGTCACATCGGCTACGTAACGGTCTCCGGACGCGTTGTTCACCCGCAGGGCCACGTTGCCGATGGTGTCTTTGCGGAAGCTGAGGTCGGAGATCGTCAGGTCGCTGGTGAAGAGCGGGTTTTTGGGCAGGTTTCGGAAGCTGGCCCCGCCGTTGAGCAGGCCGTCGGCGAGCAACGAGTCGGGCCGGAGGAAGCCGGTGATGGTGCCGAGGCGGAAGTTGGTAAAGCGCACATCCAGCGGGCTGCCCGTTCCACCCTGGCTGTTGATGGCGAGCGACTGCCCGTCGCGGCTCAGCACGAAATTATTGGCGCCGATGGCGGTAGGCGTTATGGTCAGCTGGTTACCGGCGCCGATGCTCCAGGCCTGGTAGTTCAGCAGGAGGCTGTCGGGGCGCAGCGACAGCACATAGGTGCCCTTGGCCGGTTGCCGCAGGAGCCCGCTGAGGCGGTACTTCGGTGCATTGGCCTTGTCGTTTACCCCCAGGTTGAAGTCGATCACGTTGTTCTGCACCGTGGCCGTCAGGCGTGCGTTGTAGATATTGAAGGTGCTGCCGCTGAAGAAGCGGCTCAGGTCGCCGGACACCTGCAGGCCGGCCGGCGTGGTAGTCACGGTCAGGTTGAGGCCGCTGATGTTGTTGCCGTTGAAGGCCAGGTCGGGCGCGGTGACGTTGGCGTTGATTCCGCGGCCGCTCGCAATCGTACCGTCGGCATGCAGTGGCTGGTTGAACGACAGCCCGGGCAGCAACGCTTTATACAGCGGCGCATTCGTCGCATCGAGGCGGAAGGTAATGTTGTAGGGCTGCACCGTAGCGGCCTTGTAGCTGTTCCCCACACCGAAGTAGGGCTGTATGTTGTTCTGAATGATGTAACCCAGGTCGGAGAAGCGGTAGCGGCCGTTGAGGTCGGCATTGAGGAAGGGGCTGCGCACTTCCATAATGTTGTTGGAGCCGTTGTGGTACGACACGAGGCTCAGGCTGTCGAAGGGGGCGCGCTCCTTGCCCGATACCAGCAAGGCTTCGGTAACGAACAACCGCGCGTCAAGGTGGTCGGTGCTCAGCTCGGTCACCTCGCCGTTGATGCGTCCGCGGAAGGTCAGGGGCTGCGTTGTAAATCCGAGCGGTAGCGTCTTCACACTGTCTACAAACCCGTTCACTTTAAACGTAAGTGCCTTCCCGTAGGTGCCGGTCGTGTTGAGCGTCAGGTCGATGTTGGGATCGCGCACATCGGTCTTCACCGCGAAGGTGGAGGGCGTCAGGCGACCGTCGAGGCGGATGTTCTTGTAGTTATACTTATTGTAGGTCACCGCCGGAACCGAGCCGTTGAAGCGGGCATTGATCGTATTGGGCGTGAGTCCCGAGCCGTTGACGCGGAAGTTGGCCGTCAGCGCGCCAACGGGTGCCTTGCCGCGCAGGATGCGGTCGAGGCGGAGGCTGCGTGTGGACAGCGTTGTATGGTAACGGGTCTTCTCCGGCACGGTCAGGTTACTGAAGGTGCCGTTCACCGCAGCGTTGCCGTATTCGGTGGCCATGGCCAGGTTGGCCGAGATGCTTTCCATGTTGCCCGACAGGGTGCCGCTGATGTCGTAGTTCTCGGGCAGGTCCATCTGAGCGTTGTCGAGGCGCTTTCCGGTAAAGGTGGCGATGTCGGTCTGCGACGTATGCAGGCGGCGGATGCGGAACGTTCCGCCGGCGGCTTTGGGGTTGTTCAGCCCGGCGAGCGTGCCGGAGGCGTCGATGCGGGTATTGCGGAGTCCGCTGAACTGCAGGGCCGCGATCTGGAGGCGGTCCATCGTCCCGGAGCCCTGCAGGTTGAGGGTCCACACGGCCGAGGGGTTGCGGAAGGCGGGATTGCTGCGCAGCTGCGGGGCAAAGGCGAGGATGTCTTTCACCTGCACGCGGCTGTCGCGGATGTCGACGTCGAAAAAGGTATGGGCGAAGTCTTTTGCCAGCGCGTCCTGCGAGGCGTAGCGCAGCTCGGCGGAACGCTGCAGGCTCGTGCCGGGGGTGCGGAGCGACAGGTTGCGGAGGTAGGCCACCTGGTTGGCGTAGAGCAGGTCGCCGCGGAGCTCGTCGAGCTGGAAGCCGCTCTTTTCACGAAAGTTGCCCTTAGTCACGGAGGCGGCGATGGAGTCTTTATGGAACACGAGGTTCTGGATGCCCAGGGTCAGGTCGGAGCCGTCGAAGTGGGCGTAGTCGATGCCGTAGGGCTGCCGCAGCGCGTTGTCATTGTCGAAGCGGATATGGTTGCCATTGAGCTCGATCGCGTCCACACGCACCGCCCAAGGTTCCGAAGCAATGGAGTCGGCCTTGTGCGCAATGGCGGCTGCTACGGCACGCGCCTCGGGCTTGCGGCCGAGGCGGATGACGATGTCGTTTCGGTCGAGGCGGAGGGAAGCCAGGTGCAGCACCTGCTTTTCCAAATCGATGTCGCGGCCCTGGAGCAGCAGGTCGCCGATCTTGAGCTGGGTATAAAAGGCGGAGGTCTCGTTGCCGTAGTCGATCCAGGAGTCGCGGAGCCGCACCTGGCCGAGCGTCAGCTTCGGCGCGGGCGACCGGGCGGGCGTGGCCGATGCATTCACGGGCGGCGCGGTCAGCGGGCGCGTCTGGTAATAGCGCACGCGCAGGCCCTGCACGTCCACCAGTGGCACGTTGAAGCGTAAGCCGTAGGGGTCGAGCGTGTCGATCTTCGCGTCCATCCGGGCGATCGTGGCGTCCATATCATTGCCGGTCAGCACGTCTTTGTACAGTACGTGACAGTTCTTCAGCCCGAGGTTGCGTACTTCGAGCTTCATCACCGGCGAGGCGGCGGTATCGGGGTTCTTGGATTGTTCGCCCATAAAGGCATCGAGCACAAACTGGAAGTTGTAGACCGTGTCGGGAAGCACGCGCTTCACCTTGGCGGTGACGTTTTCAAACTGGACGTCTTTGATCGCCAGCTCGTTGGAAAAAATGCGGAAGAGGTCGATGTTGGCATGCACGCGGCCACCGGCAATGAGGGTGTCGTGCGTGCGGTCTTCCATGTACAGGTTTTCGATGGTCACGAGGCGGGGAAGGCCGATGCGGATGGAGCCGATCTCCACGCGGGTGTGCAGTTTTTCCGACAGGTAGCCGGCCGCTTTGTGACTGGCATAGCGCTGCACCGGCGGCAGCAGCAGGAGCAGGGCTACCACCACAACAAAAAGCAGCAGGAACAGCACGGTTTTGAGAAGCACGCGGGCGATGCGCTGCACGGGCGTGCGACGATGAACGGTCAGGGTGTTTTTTTCTGTTGACATCGGAAGGTCCTGTTGGCGTAGCCCTATGGAGGCAAATAGCAGACCCTGCCTTTTGAAAGGGCCCTGTGGAGCCTTTTCTACAGCGTCAACCATTGCTTTTTCCGGGGTTGAAAAGAGGGCCGCCGATCCCGGGGGGGCATCGGGGGTGCTTAACAGAAGATTAATCAAAAGCAGCATAGCCCGTCCCCCGAAAACCCGTATCTTTGTCCTGTTATTTGAGTGCCTCGCGTTAAGTACAAGTGATTTTGCTTCTGTTCAGTCTTTCCCCCCGCTGTTCTGTCAATCGTCCTTTACTTTTTTGCCCCGACTACTCAAAATTTTTAATCGTTCTTTTTTTAAAAAAGTAAAGCATGAACATTTATGTTTCCAACCTGAGCTTCAACGTTCAGGACGAAGACCTCCGCGCCTTCTTCACCGAGTACGGCGACGTATCGTCTGCCAAAGTGATCACCGACAAATTCACCGGCAAGAGCCGTGGTTTCGGTTTCGTAGAAATGCCCGACAACGAGGCTGCCCAGAAGGCGATTGCCGAACTGGACAACGGTATCGTTGAAGGTCGCACGATCCGCGTAATGGAAGCCCGTCCGAAAGAAGCTCGTCCGGAGCGTTCGGGTGGTGGTTTCGGCGGTGGCAACCGTGGTGGCGGCTTCGGCGGCAACAACGGCGGCGGCTACAACAAGAACCGTTACTAAGCAACGATAGTTCGCAAGAAATGGCCCCGACGTTTTCGTCGGGGCTTTTTCATGCCCGTTTGGCCAAAAAGAAAGGCCACCTGGACAGGTAGCCTTGTTGCCTTGCTTATTTCCGAACAAAAATTGCTAAATCTGATGCAGGGCGGAAGCTCCCTCTGCCAGCGACAGGGGCGCCGCGCCGAGCAGCTCCGCCATATAGTGTGCGCAGAGCTCATTGCTGGGGTAATGTGCGATCTCGGCAGCCATCCGGCGGGCATTGTGCGCGTATACGGAACTGCCCAGCACCTGGTCTACAGCTTCCCGGACCTGTACGGGCCCCGGCAGCTCGGTGCGCAGGTTGATGCCGAGCTCGAAGTAGCCCACGCGGGCGCAGATCTCGTTCTTGCCTTCGTGCACACCGGCGGTCACCATCGGCACCCCGTGCTCCAGGGCAAGCAGTACGCCCCCGTAGCCGCCGTTGGTCACGTACACGTCGGTATAGGGCAGCACGTCGCTGAAGGGAATAAAGTCTTCGATGATCATGTGCGGCTCGGGAAAACGCTCGCGGAGGGCGGCCGTGTCGCTGCCGCCCGTCGTGCATAGCACCAGGCAGTCGCTGTCGCGGAAGGCTTCGAGGGCAGGCACCAGCAGCTTCGTTATATCCTTCTCCACCGTGCCCTGTGTCAGCAGCACCACTTTTTCATACCGGTTGAGTCGCTCGTCGAACCAGGCCTGGGTGCCCGAAGGCTTGCGCCAGGGCAGCAGTGCGCCCACGAAACGGATGTTGCGGCCGAGGTCGCTGCGGCGGAATTCAAAGCCCGGCGTGCCGCTCTGCAGCAAACGGGTGGCCTTTTTCGTATTGAGGTCGAACACGTTCCGGCCCACCGGCTCGATACCATGCGCGCGCAGCAGGCGCCGCATCACCTTGTCGGGCCGTGCAAACAGGATGCGGTTGGCTACAAAGCGGAGCAGGTCCTGGCGGCGGCGTCCGGCAAAGGAGGCGGAGGGCGTCATGCCGAGGCCGGCCGGGGGAAGATCGCGCGAGCTTTCGGTGAGCGGAACGATACCCATGGCAAACACCGGTACCCGCATCAGGTCGGTCACGAACGGGATGGCGCCGAAGGCTACGTCGCACACCAGCGCGTCGAACGGGAATTCTTTGCGGATGGCCTGGAGGTCTTCGAAATATTCCGGGGCTCGCAGGATAAAGCAATGAACGAGGTCGAACACGAGCTTTTTTACCTGCGACTTCAGCCGCGCCCGCTCGGGGAAGAGCGTGTCGATGTCGTCGGCGTGGACGTCCTTCGCTTTGCGCAGGCAGTAAAAGCGCAGGCCGAGGCGCTCCACCTTTTCCCGGTAATCGGCCGAGGTATACCAGCGCACGTCGCAGCCTTTTTCAGACAGGTAACGGGCGAGGCCGGTCAGCGGGCTGAAGTGGCCGTCGAAGGGCACGCAGGCAAAGAGCACCTTCGTGCCGGGCTGCAGGGAAAGCAGGGCTTGCGGGTTCATGGTTGCGGTGTTTTCGGTTTTGGTTTCACGCTAGTGTTGCGGCGGGATCGATGCGGGCACTACGTTCTCTACCGGCGTCGTCGATTTCAGGTAGTGGAAAATGGCGCTCAGGTCGTCATCCGAAGCATTGCGGTATTGCGGCCAGGGCATCGGTGGCAGCAGCGAACGGCCGCCTTCCAGCCCTTTGTATTTGCCCTGGCGGATAGCGCGGAAAAACTGCTCTTCGGTCCAGTTGCCGATGCCGCTGGCGTCGGAGGTCAGGTTGGCTGCAAACGACACCCCCCAGGGACCCACGAATGCCGTGAGGTTGGGATGGAAAAGCACCCAATCCTTGGCCGCTTTCTGATCGATCGGGGGCAGCGCCAGCTTCGCCGGGTGACCGGAAAGCAGGTGCGCTGAATCAATTGCGGGCCCTTGCGCCGTCATGATCTTCGGCGAATGGCAATCGTTGCAACCCATCATGTTTACGAGGTAGTGACCACGTGCGATCAACTCGGATTCGGTGGGCTGTGCGGCCGTTTTCGGCCCATCGTTGAGGCCCTCGGTGTTTGCCGATGGTTCCTTAGCATTGTTGCAGGAGAGCAGGGCAGAGGCCGTGATCGCTACGACGCCGCCGAGAACAAGAAGTGTCCGTTTCATATGCGTGGTTTTGTGGCCTGTTTCCGAAGACACAGGCCGGGTGAAGGGTCAGGCGAAGACAGGGGTAATTTCAAGGCGGCGCCGGAGCGAGGCCCAGCGGGCCGGCGGCAACAAGGCTTCGGCTTTCTGAAGCAGGGTGTCGTAGGTAAGCTGCGGCGCGCCGGCGGCCACGGTTTTGAGCCATTGCACCGTATCGGCTTCGTTGTTGCCCAGCAGCATCCAGTGCGCGATGCGGTCGTGGATCCACGGCGGCGTGCTTTGCACGATGCGGAACTGCATGCCCATCACCTGCGCCACGGTATAGTAGCGAAGCAGCAGGTCGTTGAGGATGCGCTCTTCCTTGTCCATATGCTGGAGGTTGAAGGCAAGGAAGCTGCGGTAGGCCTGTTGCAGCGCGACACCGCACCCGGCACGGGCCGCAGCGTCGGCGACCGTCACGGCTTCTGCCGCGGCGAGCAGCTCGCACCCGATGCGGTGGTCTTCGGCGTGTTCGCGGGCAAAGCAATCGGCCACGGAAGGTTCATAGTCAGCAACGGCGGGAAGAATGTAGCGGTCCTCGTGGGCGGCATGCGTTTCAAACAGCAGGATCGTTTCGCGAACGGCATCGAGCGCGGCCGACGCTGCGTCTTCGTTGGAAAAATCCGTCTGCTGCAGCAGCTGCGCGGTATCGAAGAGCAGGCGGCGGAGCGCCTGGTGAATAAGCAGAAAAAAGTTGGTGCGTTTCATGGTTGGTTGGTTTTAATGGTTCAGGAGGGTATGGGAAGTTACCGATTTTTCAAAGGCTATTCCTGGTTTCGTGACACAAAAATGTACCCCGCGAAGAGCTTCGTCAAGGGGCAGCCGCATGAACTGCAACGTTTTCGGTATGGGCTGTAAACCCGCTTCCGGCGCAGGTTTGCCGTATTTCTACCGAGCCCTGCGGATGAATTGCCGCCGCGGTGTGATGAACTGCTGCGGAGCCCGATGATTTGCCCGCCGATGTCGGCCCGGCAGCTTATCTTTAGTTGACCAAAACATACCTCTGCGTGCGTCTCTTTTTCCTTGCCCTTTCGTGCCTGCTGGTGCTGTTGTGCGGTGCACAGCAAACGCGCCAGTATACCTTTCAGCATTTTACTACCGCCCAGGGGCTGGCGTCCAACTTCGTGTATTCGGTGGTGCAGGACGGTGACGGCTTTATCTGGCTGGCCACGCAAAACGGCCTGCAACGCTACGACGGCAACCGCTTCCTCACCGTGCAGCCCCAACCGCAATCGGCCGCCGACGGGCCCATCGACCGCGTGCTTTCCGTATGGTCGGACCGCCCCGGGCAGATCTGGCTGCTGGCCGGCAACAACCGCGTGGCCCTCTTCGACCCGCGCCGCTTCCGGTACCGCGAGGCCCGCGTGCTGGCCGCACGCGACAGCGTGGCCCACTACCGCAGCAAGTACTTCTTTTACGGGCACGACGGCAGCCTGTACCTCCACGAGAACTTCGGTCCCCTCCACCGCTTCGACGCCGCCTCGTTTTCGTTTCGCAAGGCGGAAGGCTTCCCGCTTGAAGCCGCCGGCAAGCGCCTGCTGGCGCGCATTACCTGGGACTCTACGGCCGGCCGCTACTGGGTTTGTGGCGACGACGGCCTCTTCGCCTGGGACCCGCGCCAGAAAAAGATCTACGGCCGCGGTCACCACGCCGACGCCGACGTGCCGCTCTTCGCGGGCGACACGAATTGCTACTTTGTTGAACCCACCGACCGGTACATTTACTACTGGTATTGGCGCCCCGAGCACGGCTGGCCCTATGTGCGGCGGATCGATAAGAAAACGCACCGCAACGAATCGTATATGCTGTCGCAGGAAATGGGAATCGGCTACCACGAGCCCACCGGCATTCTGCACCAGCGCTCCGGCCGCACCTGGATCCACGGCAACGCCTTCCTCGCCGAATGGACCGAGCGGGCACGTCCTTTTCTCCCCGTGCCCAACGAGGGCCGCTTCGAGCAAAGCATCCGCTACGACCAGCTGTATCATTCCTTCGAAGACGCGCAGCGAAACGTATGGCTCTGTACCGACAACGGCCTCTTTCTCTTCAACCCCGACGCGCAGCTGTTTACTTCCTACGGCCTTTTCCGTCCTGGCGGCGAGCCCAAAGAAGCACCCGTGCTCACCGTGTGCCAGCTGCCCGACAGCTCGTTCTTTATCGGCACCTGGTCGCAGGGACTATTTTACTACGACAAGGATTTCAACCCGCTGCCCTTGCCGCAAAGCCTGTCCCCCTACAACAAGTATTCGTATTGGGATATGGCCATCAACCGGCGCAGCGGTGCCGTGTGGATGGGGCTGCAGCCGGGCCGCTTTGTGCTGTACGAGCCGGCATCGGGCCGTTCGCGCTTGTATAACCCGCCCGTCCTGCGTAACCAGACCGTGCGCCAGGTGATTTCCGACCTGGTGGGCAATATGTGGATCGGGCTCAACGACGGCCGCGTGCTGAAGTGGGACTACGAAAAGGCCGGCGGCGACCCGATGACCGGCTACCAGGAAGTGCTCAAGGCCGGGCAGGTATCGAAGATCCACCGCGACCGCCTCGGCAACGTCTGGGTCGGCTGCTTCCTCAACGGCCTGTATTGCGTCCAGGCCGCCACGGGCAAGCTGCTGCGCTCCTGGAATGCATCCGGGCCCGAAGGGTACCGCCTGTTCAACAACGAAGTGACCGACATGTCGCAGCTCGACGACTCCACGCTGCTGGTCACGGCAGGATGCATCAACATCATCAACACCAAGACGGGCCGCGTGCGCTTCTTCAGTACCGCCGACGGGCTGCCTTCCGATCACGCCATGTCGATTCAGAAAGACTACCGCGGCATCTTCTGGATCGGGCTGAGCAACGGCCTTTGCCGCCTCAACCTCGACAAGCGGACGGTGGTTTTTTACGACCGCCGCGACGGCATGCTGTACGACAACTTTACCCGCTCGGGTGTAGAGCTGCTGTCGAACGGCAAGCTGCTGTTCTTCACCGACCACAACATCCTCACCTTCGACCCGCGGCGCTTCACGCAAAGCATGGCTCCACCTCGCCCCGCCATCACCGGCATCACGCTTCAGGGCGCCAACCTGCCGCTTGATTCGCTGCAGGCCGCCGGCACCCTCAACCTGCGCTACGACCGCAACGCCCTCAGCTTCGAGTTCAGCGGGCTCAGCTTCACCCCGCAGAAGAAGTTTCATTATTACTACATGCTCGAAGGCCTCGACAAGGATTGGGTGCACATCGAGAACGATAACCGCGCCATCTACAACTACATCCCGCCGGGTCGCTACACGTTCAAGGTGATGAGTGAGGACGCCGACGGCCTTACGAGCGAGGTGGCACTGTCGGTGCCGGTGCGCGTGCGCCCGCCCGTGTGGCAAACCTGGTGGTTCTATGCGCTGATGATCCTCATCGCCGCCTTCGGACTCTACCTCATCGACCGGGAGCGGATCCGTCGCTTGCGGGCCCTGCAGCAGGTGCGCACGCAGATTGCCGGCAACCTGCACCAGGAAGTGGAGACAACGCTCGGCGACATCCACGTGCTCAGCGAGATCGCCAAGATCCGCGCCGGCACCGACCTGGAGCAGTCCAAGGCCTTCATCGACCAGATCAGCAACAAGAGCCGCCACATGATGGAGGCGATGGACGATGTGCTGTGGAGCATCGATCCCGCCAATGACGGCATGCAGCAAATGCTGATGCGCATCCGCGAATTCACCGACGGCATCACGCGTAATCACACCATGGACATCGACCTCATCGTGGACCGCAAGGTGGAGCAGCTCGGCCTGAGCATGGCCCTGCGCCACGAGCTGTTTTTCTTTTATAAAGAGTCGATGCAGTTCCTGCTGCAGCACGTGATCTGCGACCAGGTATTCATCAACCTAAAACTCAAAGGACCCATGCTGCTGCTGGAGATCATCACCTCCTGCGAAGAAGACGTACCCGAATTCCGTAGCCGCTACCGCCAGGCCGTCGGTCCCCGCGTGCAGGCCATGAAGGGGCTGCTCGAGATCACGATGGACCATTCGAACCTCTCCATTGTGTTGCGAGTCGTGCTGTAAAGCCCCCTGTCCCCCGAAGGGGGCACCTAGGTCGGTTATTACGACGGTTTCAGTTACTCCTAAAGCATTGAATCGAAAACCCCGCCATAGGCGGGGTTTTCGATTCAATGAGCTTTCGGAATGATCGAAGGATAGGAAACATCGATCGAAGTGCCCCCTTCGGGGGATAGGGGGCCTATTTACCTAACCAGGTTTTAAACTCGGAGACCTTCTCCCGGCTCACGACGGCTTCCTTGTCGATCTCGGGTTTCAGCTCCAGCAGCAGCCGGTTGCCGAAGTAGTCGTGGATCTGGTGCACGCTGTTCACTGCCACGAGGAAGGAGCGGCTGATGCGGAAGAAGGAGTCCGGGCGCAGCTCCGTCACCAATTCGTCCATGGTATAGTCTACCACGAACTTACGGTTGTCGAAGGTCTTGAAGAAGTTGAGGCGACCGTCGCTGAAGAAGTAGGCGATCTCCTCCACCTCGATGGAAACGAGCTTCACGCCCAGCTTTACGAGGAAGCGTTTGCGGTAGTCTTTCGACTGGAGCTTTTGCTGCAGTTCGCGCACGATCTCCTCCACGCTCAGCTTCGGTGCCACGTTGTCTACCTGGTACAGGTTCTTCACCTGGCGAAACTTCTCGAGGGCCTGCTGAAGGTCTTCTTTCTGCACGGGCTTCAGCAGGTAGTCGATGCTGTTTACCTTGAACGCCTTGAGCGCATACTCGTCGTAGGAAGTAATGAAGATCACGGGGCTTTTCACCTTCGTGTGGTTGAAGATCTCGAAGCTTTGCCCGTCTGCAAGTTCGATGTCCATGAGGATAAGGTCGGGCGCCGGGTTCTTTTCCAGCCAGTTGACCGTGCCGCGGATGGAGTCGCTTTCGCCCACCACCACGGCACTTTCGTCCACGGCGGTGAGGGTCTTTTTCAGCTTCTTGATGGCGAGTTCTTCGTCTTCGACAATCAGGATGTTCATAAGCTTTCGTTTTGTGTGGTTGCAGTTGTTGGCGAGATAAAGGTAGGCTTTACGTTTTTGCTCCAGATCAGCGGAAGCACAACGCAGAAATTCTTTTCGTCCTGCAGGATGTGGAAGCCCGGTGCGTCGAGCAGGCTGTATTTGTGCTCGATGTTCTTGAGTCCGATCTTGTTGGAGAAGGGCTGCGCGTTGCGGCGCTGCAGGTTGTTACTTACCACGAGCTTGTTGCCGGCGGTGGTGAAGATGTCGATCACCAGCGGTTGCTCGCGGCACAGGATGTTGTGCTTGACGGCATTTTCCACCAGCAATTGCAGGCTTAGCGAGGGCAGGAGGTAGGGCTCGTATTTGCGGTCTACCTCGACCCGCAGCTGGATCGAGTCGCCGTGGCGCGTTTGCAGCAGGCGGAAGTACGATTCGATGAAGCGCATCTCGGTCTTCACCGTGCTGAGACCGTCCTGGTTGTTGCGCAGCAGGTAGCGGTACACCTGGCTCAGCTCGTTGAGAAAGGCCTCCGCCTGGCGGCTGTCCTCGGAGATCAGCGACGACAGCGTATTGAAACAGTTGAACAGGAAGTGCGGGTTTACCTGGCTTTTCAGTGTATTGAATTCCTGCTGCACGGTCAATTGCTGCAGGCGCTTTTTTTCGTCCAGGCTGTATTTGAGTTTCACAAAAAAGTGGTCGGCTTCCCAGAGGGCGGTGGCGAGCATGGACACGGCGAGGCCTACCAGCAGGGCGAAATGATATTTGCCCGTCTCGAGGCGATAGCCCAGGAAGCGGATGGCGTCGAAGCCGTAGAAGATGAGGGTGTAGCTGGCCACGGTAACGCTTATATGGGCAAGCGCCAGCAAGGTGAGCCGCCGAGATGTCTGACCCACATGCGGCAGGCGGATGCGCAGCCAGTGCATGACCAGTATTTGTACGTACCAGGTGGCCAGGCCGATAAGAAACACCGTGGGCAGGCCGAACAGCCAGATGTCGCGGTCGGTGAAAAGGCGTATGTTGAACAGCAGGTTGTTGAGCAAAATGGATAGGAAGGGCATGGCGATCAGAAACGACAGCCATTCCGAGCGCAGGGGCTTCATCCAGTTTACGCTTTGCTTGTCCATGCGTGGTTTTCTTCGTGAATGAGGGGAACGGTGATGGTGCGTACGCGCCCTTCTTCGGCGATGTGGAGCTCCTGGCCCACGAGCAGCTGGAACTTGGAGCGCAGGTTTTCGAGCACGGCTTCGCCGGCGAGGGCGCGTTCGCTCTGGAAGCGGTCCTGCTTGTTGTGGCGCACCAGTAGTCGGCCGTTGGCAGCGCTTACGTGGATGCGCAGGGGCTCGTCGCGCGAGAAGCTATTCTGCTCCAGGATGTCTTCGAAGATGAACTGCAGCGTCATCGGCGGCAGCAGCAATTCCTGCTCGTTCTCTGCGGCTTCCGTTTCGAGGCGGAAGGCCGGCCCGTAGCGCTCCTGCAACAGGTAGGCATAGGAGCGGAGGAAGGAAAGTTCGCGGAGGAGCGGCACCAGGTAGTCGTCGTTGTTGCGCAGCAGGTAGCGATACACTTTGCACAGCTCGTCGAGGAACGCTTCGGCGGCCTCGGCATCTTCCGGGATCAGCGAAGAGAGGGTGTTGAGGCTGTTGAACAGGAAGTGCGGGTTGACCTGGCTTTTGAGGCCCAGCAGCTGGCTTTGCAGGTAGGCGTGGCGCAACTGCTCGGTTTCTGCAAGCGTGGCCTTGTACCGCCCGAAGCGCGCCATGCCCTCGTTGAGAAAGGTGAGAAAGACCGTCAGGATTGCGCAGAAGCAGTACACCAGCACAAAGTCGCCCTCCTGGAAGTGGTAGCCGAAATAGTTCACATAGTCGTAACCGCGCAGCATCAGCGAAAGCACCACGAAATCGGTGAGCAGGAACAGGGAGAGGGCCAGCGACATGCGGCGGTACATCTGGCCGGGGCCGGGGAAGCGCTCCACGAGCAGTACGCCGATCTGGGTAAAGAGCAGGTAGGCGCCGCCCAGTACGGCAAAGGTGCTTAGCGTGGTGCCGGCGCAAAGGGCGGGCTCGGTCCAATAGCGCTTCCCGTACAAAAAAAGGTTCAGCATCACCGTCAGCGGGAGCATGCTGCTCAGCAGTACGGTGCCGTCGCGGCCGGTATAGCGAGGCATATGGAACAAACGCCAGCTCATCAGGGCCCAAGTTATTGCGTTTCCGTCGAACAGCACGCCCCGGGCGGGCCGGGGGCCGCAATGCCTGCATGAACTGCGGCTTTTAGGTGACGGACCGGTTGGCGTCTCCTGGGTGGTGGGCGATACCCCGGGGCCTCTTGCCGTAGAAAAGCCGAAACCGGCCTATTTTGATTTTTTTTGCATCGAAAGGAGTAGGAACTTTATGGAAACAATCCGATATGAAAAGCCCCTTTTCCTCTTGCAGCCCTATCCTTCCCATCTGGGAAAAGGGCGTGCTGCTCGCGCAGCGCACCGAGGGCTTCCACACCCTGAGCCTCTACCAGCTGGAGGATCACTACATCGAAGTAACGCACCACAGCCATTTCAACGTGGTACTGCGCGTCGCCACCTTCCGCGACACCGCCCACCTGGACCCGTATCTTGCCGGTGTGGACATTTTCGCGCTGCTGGCCTGACCAATTGTGGTTGTAATTCTACTGGGCGCCCCACTTGCGGGCGCTTTTTCGTACCTCCGGGCGGTGGGCGCAGGCAGGTTTGAGGATTGAGACGGGCAAATCGGGAAAACCCGGAAACACTAACTGCACAGCCGTTTGTTCCATAAAAAACTGGCACAATCCTTCGATTAATATACACGAAGCAAGCAGGCCGCATGAGTGTTTAAGTGAAAAGGTGTGTGTGAGGTCGGCCGCTTTCTTCAACCTTATTGATTCGCTACCTGGCGAATAGTTGCTAACCTATCCTAACACCGCGGCTCCCTTTTGGAGCCGCATTTTTTTTACTCCCTACTACCCGGAATTGGGTATTGCCGGGCTGGCGCCGGGGGGCTTAGCTTTGTTTCATGATCTTCCGCCCGCTGCTCCGCTCCCTGCTTTTCGCCGTGGCCACTGCTGCAGGCGTGGTTTCCTGTGCGCAGCAATCGGTGCCGTTGCCGGCAGGCATCGACTCCCGTGCGTTCAACGTAAGCAGGCTTCTGGCACCCGCCGCCGGGCGCCTCGCGTTTCTCCGCAACGATTTTTCGGAGACCCGCCTGTATTTCTACAACCTGCGCCGCCTGGCGGCGCCCGATAGCATTGTGCTGGGCGGAAGCTGGGAAAATGGCGCCTGGAGTGCCGACGGACGGCGCCTCCTGTTGTACGGAAACAACGCGGGGGACTACGGAGCACCCGGGCTGCTCCTGCTCGATAGTGCCGGGGCGGAGCGGCGCCGCCTATCGCTGCCCCTGGCCGATTCGGCGAGCGGGCTTCGGTACAAATTGCTCAACTGGGTGATCGACAGCGCCGGAACGACGGCCCTGGCCGTGCTCTACAGCCTTCCGCAAACAGGTGCCGCGTATGAGTCGGAGCTCAACTCAATCCTTTCCGAGGCCAAGACCTACCGGTACCAGCTGGCGCGCATCAACCTCGAAAGCGGCCGCGTGGAGCTGTTGCCCGTGGATGCAACTTACCTGCGTTTCGCGGGCTTCTGGAAAGGCACGCCGCTGTTGCTGAAAGGTGCGCAGCCGGTGAAGTACCAAACGATCTTCGACCTGTTCCAGGTTGATTTCGCTACCGCCAGGCTCAAGGCACTCGGCGCCGAAAGCCTGCTGCGCAACGAAAGCATCGAACAGATATCCGTACAGGCGGGCACAGACCTGTTACTTCAAACCGAAGGAAGCATTTACCGCTACCGCCCGGACGGGTTCGGGCTCGTTTTTTACCAACCGTTGCACCGAAGCAAAAGCCTGCGGATGCAGGCCGCGGGCGGGCGCCTGCTGGTGATCGGCGAAGCGCAACATTTTGCCGAGAACGAACTGTGGGTGCTCCATGCCGACGGACGGGTAGTGCATCACGCCGACCTGCGCGCCGCCCTGCCACAAACTGCTTTTTTCCTTCAGGATACACTACGCACGCTGCTGGTGGACAGCAACCGGTTGACCCTGCAAACGCACTTGCCGGCGGCCGTTGCGGAGAACCGCGAGATCCAGGTGCAGCTTCCTTTCCAGGCCGATACGCGCCTGCGCCTGAAGGGCACTCCCTACCTGATCGAATACAACCAGGCCGAGTGGCAGGTGATCGACCTTGACGCCCAACTGGTTGTGTACCGGAAAAAAACAGATGACTATGGGCAACGTTTTTTGGCGCTTGACGGCCAACCGTACGTGCTGCGCTACAGCGGCCAGCAGGCCGAAGTGCTGCGCGTGGGCGACTGGGACCGTCCCGTAGCCGCGCTGCCCTTAAAGCACGCCGCGCTCGGAACCGGCAGCAGCCTGTACCAGGGTGTCATCGATCTCAAAAGCCTGCAGTGGAACCCGGTAACGCAGCTGCTGAGCGGCGTGTTTCAATCCGACTCGTCTTACTACATGGCCCTCTGGCAGCAAAAGCCTTTCTGGAAACTCACCCACGTAGTCCGCCTTGGCAAAGAATTCCCGTTTGAGCGTGGCTCCTGGGGCGACGCAAAAGAGCGGCCGGTCTCGAAAGTGGAATGCGTGGCCGCCGTCGCCTTTCATCTTACCGAAGCGGAGTGGCGACAACCCTCCGCCCAGCTGACACGGCAGGTGCTGGCCTATGCCGCCCGCTGGTCGCTGCCGCCGGCGGTGCTGAAGGAAGAGATCTTCCACGCTTCCGAGCAAAAGGGGAGCCCCGGGCAGGGAAGCTTGCTCTGCACCTTCCGCTACAACGACGTAAGCGGGTACCTGCTCGCCAACCTGCGTGCACCGGGACGCTCGGTCTATTTCGCGCCTGTCGAAATGCGCAGCCTGTTCCCGACCTATGGCTTCGTGCCGTTGGATAAAGACAAACAGGTATACGGTTTCGAGCTTTCCGACGAAGGAAACGTGGTCACCCTGAGCACGCTTTCAGGATTGGTGGAATACGACCTGCGTATCCGTAAATCCGTTCAGCGCAAGCCGCCGGGGGAATACGCGTCGTTGCCGGGTGATGCACCATTCCTGCTCGAAGACGCGGGATTGCTGCTGGCGAACAGCCAGTGGCTGGACCGCTATACGCTGCTGCCGCTGCGCAAGCCCACCGGAGGCCTGATTGCCGACTCGGCAGGCTACGACCCCGGTACACGGACCTTCCGCGTCAACCGCACCGCCGGCGGTAAAGGGATTGTAGAAATACGGTTCGATCGCCTCCGCCTGCAGACTGCTACTGTCAGCCCTGCGCCGTTGACCTCGGTACTGCGCCGTGACAGTACGATCCGATTTTTCCTCCCGGAAAGGGGCTATTGGGTACACGTTAATGCCGGCGGCATTGCGCTCGATACCGGTGCCACCATTTATAACGATGCGCCCGCCCGCCGTTTTCGCTCCGACCTGAACGGGCGTGTTGATTTCATCCAGGTATTGCCGGCCGAAAAAGCGGTCGTTATTGGCAGCGCGGCCAGCGGTCTGTACGAATGCTGGTCGCTCACCGACGAGCAACAACGTTTCCGCCTCCTGATCACCGACGACCAGAATTTCGTGCTCCAGGCGGCTTCCGGTTACTATTACGCCACACCGGGCGCCGTGCCGCAGATCGGCTTGTTGCGCGGCGGTCGCGGCATCCCGGCGCAATGGCTGGATGCGGAACTGAACCGCCCCGACCGGGTGCTGGCCGAACTCGCCGATACAAGCAATAAGGACGTGGCGACGCTGCTGCGCCTGTATCGCGGCGCCGTGGAAAAGAAAGCCGCCGCCGCCCTGCGCACCGCCACCGCCGGCGCGCCCGCACTCACCCTCCGGACCGACGCAGGTAGCCGCACGGCCCAGGGGGTGCTCGGAATTAGCTGGAACGTTCAGGCAGGGGCGCAGCCCCTCAAGCGCATGCAGCTTTATGCCAACCAGGTGCCGGTATGGGATACCGTATTTCTACAGCCATTGGCGAAGTGGGACGGGGCCCTGAAGTTGCCGCTGGTATCGGGTGAGAACCAGTTGGTGCTGGTGGCCACCGACAACGCGGGAACCAGCAGCCTGCCGGCATTCCGCCGCGTGGTGTATGCGCCCGCAACGCCGCTGCCGGCGCGCACCTGGGTGATCAGCGTGGCAGTGAACCGCTATGCCGATACCGCGCGCAGCCTGCGTTTCGCCGTAAAAGACGGCCACGACCTGCTGGCGGCGCTCCGGGCCAGTGGCGGCCAGGTGCTGACCGACTCGCTCTTCGATGAATCAGTAACGCCGGAAGCGCTGCGGGCGCTGCGTGGCAAGTTGCTGCGCACCGGCGTGGAAGACCGGGTGGTGCTCAGCTTTTCCGGCCACGGCATGCTCGATAAGAACCTCGACTTCTACTACGCTACGGCGCCTATGGACTTTTCGGACCCGCAGAAATACGGGTTCTCCTTCAGCGAGCTCGAAGGCCTGCTCACCGGGATCCCGGCGCGGCGCCGCCTCTTGCTCATCGACGCCTGTAACAGCGGTAATGTGGACAAGGATACGGCTACACTGGCGCAAGTCAGTGCGGGCGTGCAGTTGCAACACCGCGCGCCCGATGGTAGCCGCGGCGTGGTGGTGCCGAAGCCCGCGGGCATGAGCAGTACTGAAGTGTTCGGCCAGCTTTTTTCGCAAAGCAGTGGCCGCAGCGGTGCAGAGATCATCGCCGCCACCGCCGGCAATGCGTTTGCCTACGAGTCGGAAAAGTGGCAGAACGGCGTCTTTACTTACGCCATCCTGCAGGCCCTCGGCAGCGCGAGCGACCTCGACAAGGACTACAACAACGGCCTGTCGGTGCGTGAATTGAAACAATTTGTGTACCCGCTGGTGCAGCAACTGACGGCCGGCCGCCAGCAGCCGCTGGCACGCTATGAAAACGCGGGTTATGACTGGGACCTCGTGCCCGTGCCCCAGGACTGAGTTCAGGGCAGGTGCAGGCGGTAGCCGGATTGCGGGATCGTTTCAAGCACCAGCGCCGGGTCGAGCTTCAGGTGCTTGCGGATCTTGGTGATGAACACGTCCATGCTGCGCCCGAGGAAATAATCGTTCTTTCCCCACACGTGGAGAAGGATGTCTTCCCGGCGCAGGATCTTGTTCGGATTGGTACAGAAGAATTCAAGCAGTTGTGTTTCCTTGGCGGTGAGCAGCACTTCATCCGTGCCGTTGAGGATCCGGTTTTCACCCGGGAGGAACAACAGCTTGCCGAGACGGATCTCGGTTTGTGTTTGCGGTAGCAGCATGCCCGTGCGGCGCAGAAATACCTGCATCCGACTCCGAAGCTCTTTCATGCTGAACGGCTTCGTAATATAGTCGTCGCCACCATGCGCGAATCCCTGGAGCTTGTCTTCCTCCATCGATTTCGCGGTGAGGAACAGGATCGGAACCACATCGTTGCGCTGCCGGATCTTCCGGGCGAGGCTAAAGCCGTCACGCCCTGGCAGATTCACGTCGAGCAGGCAGATGTCGGGCGCCTGGCGCTGAAACTGGTCCCAGGCAGTGTTGCCGTCGGGGCAATGCAGGACTTCGTAGCCGTCTTCTTCGAGCTCTTCGCGGATGAGGGCGCCCAGCGGAAGGTCATCTTCGGCGAGCAGCACGCGTTTGGGTTTATCCATGGTGGCTGTTGTTGGCTGTTTGCAATTTAACCACGAATTCGCTCCCCACACCGGGGATGCTTTGCACAATGATGCGGCCGTGGTGGGCCTGCACGATGCGTTTCACAAAGGCGAGCCCGAGGCCGAACCCGCGTGCCGGTGCTTCATCGCCGGTGGGCACGCGGTAGAATTTGTGGAAGATCCGGTCGAGGTAGCGCTTTTCGATACCGCGGCCGTTGTCTTTCACCGACAGCAGCACCGATCCGTTTTCGTTGCGGGTGCTGACGCGTAGCTTCGGTTGGTCGGCGTATTTGAGGCCGTTTTCAAGCAGGTTGGTGATTACGATGAGCAGGTAGGCCGGATCGCCTTCAAGCATGAAGTGGCGCGCATCGAGGGCGCATTGCACTTCGGCGTTCTTAGCCGCGGCCAACGGTTCGAGGTTGTCGATGGCCTGCGTCACCAGCTCGTGCAGGTTCACGGGGCGCTTGTTGAGGTGCAGCAGCTGCGATTCGGCGTGAGCATGCTGCAGCAACCGCTCGATCTGGTGCTGCAGGTGCACCGTTTGTTCCTTGATCACCGTGGCGTAGCGCAGCAGCTTGTCGGGCTTGTCGGCGATGTTCGGCCCCTCAAGCACCTCTGCGGCCAGCGTGATCACCGACAGCGGTGTTTTGAATTCGTGCGTGAAGTTGTTGACAAAATCGCGTTGCGTTTCGTTGAGAAACTTTTGCCGGTAAAAATAGTAGAGGCTGAAGCCGAGCAGCAGCAGTACGATCAGCAGTACCACGGAGGCGATGATCCAGAGATGCATCAGGGAAAGAACGTACTGGTCGCGGAACGGAAAAAACAGCGTCAGGTAGTCGTGCCGTCCCGCCGGCTCGGGCAGCCGCAGGCTGGTGACGCGCGGCGCGGTGGGAGAGGGCAGGAAGGCGGTGTCGGTGTAGGCACGCCGGCGTCCGTCGTACAATCCGACATAGGTATTGGTGAACACGCCTTCATTCTCCAGCTCGTCCCGCACGAGGCTACCGAGGCTGTCGGTCGTGGGAAGGCTGTCGAGGCGGATGAAAAAGGTGCGGCTGTCGGGAGTTTCAATCAGCTGGCTCAGGTTGAAATCGGCGTTGATCTTGAGCCCGATGTCGTCGTAGAGGGAGCGCACGGCACGGGCGATGGCATGGTCGAACTGCTTTTGCTCGAGCCGGTAGATCTTGTTGAGCCAAACGAGCTGGAAGCAAATGATGGTAGCGATCACAACGGTGGCGATCACGATGCCGAGGCGAAGCGTTTGGGCGCGCAGGGTCATGGAGGTAAAGTTCGCCGCCTGCGGCCGAACGGGACCATTTTCCGGACCGATTAACGTATTTTTTAGTCCGGTGCCGTTGGAGGTCGCTGTTTCCTTCTGCCCCTGGTGCCCGAAGGAGATGCCCCGATGTTCCTTCCTGTTTCCCTACGGGTGGCTGTAATGAGCCGCGGGCGGCTAAAAAGATCAGTCCTGGAAGCGCGCCGCTACCTTTTCAAAGACCTCCCGTATTTCTGCGGTACACAGGTTGCCGATGCTGCCCTCATGCGTGTGCCGCAACTCCGTCGACGTGTCGTAGCGGAAGTTGCCCGATTCGATGTCGTTGCCTACGCGGCGGTAGGCTTCGCGAAAGGGCACGCCTTCGTTGACCAGCGCGTTGACTGCTTCCACGCTGAAAGCGTAGCGGTACTTTTCTTCGTTAAGAATATCCCGGCGCACCTCCATCTGTCCGAGCATAAGGGTGGTCATCTGCAGGCAGGCCCGGAGCTCGCCGAGAGCGGGGAATACGATCTCCTTAGTGAGCTGCAGTTCGCGGTGATAGCCAGAAGGCAGGTTGCCCAGCAACAAGGCCAGCTCATTGGGCACCGATTGCAGGCGGTTGCATTTACCTCGAACAAGTTCGAATACGTCGGGGTTTTTCTTGTGCGGCATGATGCTGCTGCCCGTGGTGAGTTCGGAAGGGAAGGAGATGAAATCGAAGTTCTGGTTCAGGTACAGGCAGCAATCCATCGCCAGGCGACCTACGGTGGCCCCGATGGCGGCCAGCGCAGTTGCGGCAAAGCGTTCCGTTTTCCCGCGGCTCATTTGCGCGTACACAGAATTATAATGCAGGTCGCTGAAGCCCAGCAGCGCCGTCGTGCGGCGCCGGTTTAGGGGCAGCGACGAGCCGTAGCCCGCGCCGCTGCCCAGCGGGTTTTTGTTGGAGAACTCGTAGGCTGTTGCCAGCAGCAGCAGGTCGTCGGCAAGGCTTTCGGCATAAGCGCCGAGCCAGAGACCGAAGGACGAAGGCATGGCCAGCTGCAGGTGCGTATACCCCGGAAGCAACACGTCTTTGAAACGCTCGCTTTGCCCTTGCAGTACGTCGAAAAGGCCGCGCACGTCGTTCTTCAGCTCCAGTAGTTGTGCGCGCAGGAACAGTTTGATGTCGACAGCCACCTGGTCGTTGCGGCTGCGGCCGCTGTGGATCTTCTTGCCGGTGTCGCCGATGCGGCGGGTGAGGAGCAGCTCCACTTGCGAATGCACATCTTCCACACCTTCTTCCAGAACGAAGCTGCCTTTTTCGATTTCGACGGCGATCTCGCGCAGGGCGGTCGCGGCGGTGGCCGCTTCCTCCGCGGTCATCAGGCCCACTTCGCCGAGCATCGTAACGTGTGCAATAGAGCCCTGCACGTCGTAAGGTGCCAGCAGGAGGTCGAATTCACGGTCGCGGCCCACGGTAAACGATTCAATGCCGGCGGCGGTAGCGGTACTGTCTTTCTGCCAGAGTTTCATTCCAATTGCTTTAAGAGTTCGATGTAGAGGCGGATGCCTTCGTTCAGTTCGTCGATGCCGATCCATTCATCGGCGGTATGGCTGCGGGCCGAGTCGCCCGGGCCGATCTTGAGCGCGGGAAAGGGCAGCAGCGCCTTGTCTGAGGTAGTAGGCGAACCGTAGGCTTCGCGGCCGAGGGTACGCCCGGCGCGCACGAGCGGATGGTCGTCGCCGATCACCGAAGAGCGCAGGCGGAGGCTGCGGGGCGTCAGTGCAGACGAAAGCTCGGAGCGGAGCAGCGCCAGCACTTCTTCCAGCGTATAGCATTCGTTCACGCGCACGTCGATCACAAACCGGCACCGGGCCGGCACCACGTTGTGCGCCCTGTTCTCCGTTTCGATAACGGTGGCTTGCGCCGTTACGGGACCAAGGAGCGGCGACACGCGTTCGAAGGTGAGTTGCTGCAGGCGCATGATATCGCGCAAGGCCCGGTAAATGGCGTTATCGCCTTCGTTGCGCGCGGCGTGGCCCGCCTTCCCTGCAGCCACGGCGTCGATCACCAGGAGGCCGCGCTCGGCAACGGCGAGCTGCATTTTCGTGGGCTCGCCCACGAGTGCGCCGTCAATGTCGCTGAGCAGGGGCAGGATCTTTTCAATACCGCCGCGGCCAGAGATCTCCTCTTCGGCGGTGGCGGCCATAATGAGGTTGAACGGCAGGTCTTCTCTGTCGTAGAAATACAGGAAGGCCGCGATCAGTGCCACGAGCGGGCCGCCGGCATCGTTGCTGCCCAGCCCGTACAATTTACCGTCTTCGATGGTTGCCTCGAAGGGATTGCGGGTGTAGGAAGGCGCCGGCTTCACCGTGTCGTGGTGGGAGTTGAGCAGGTAGGTCGGGGCGCCTTCATTCCAGTGCCGGTTGCGGGCGAAGACGTTGTAGCCCTCCTGGTAACAGGGAATACCTTCGGCTTCAAAGAAACGCGCAATGTGCGAGGCGGTGCGCTCCTCCTCTTTGCTGAAAGAAGGAGTGGCAATGAGTTGCCGCAATAGCGCCAGTGCCTTTTCCTGTAACTGTTCGAGGGTGTAGTTAGCCATGATGAATGCGGGTTCCGCTTTGGCCCGAAAGCAGCGCCGGCAGCGCTTCAGCCTGGCCGATGATTACTTCCTGCACACCGGCCGCGAGGGCGCGGAAGGCATTGTCCAGCTTCGGCAGCATGCCGCCCGAAACGATACCGTCGGCCTTCAGCGTCGCGTAGCGTTCCGGGTTTATTTCGGAGATAACTGATTGGTCGTCGTCCGCATCGCGCAGCACACCGGCTTTTTCAAACGAATACACCAGCCGCACGGAATAAAGCGCGCCGAGGGCTGTGGCCGTTTCCTGCGCGATGGTATCGGCATTGGTGTTAAGCAGCTGACCGTTGCCATCGTGAGTGATCGGCGCGAGCACCAGCGTCTGCCCGGCTTCGATCAGCGTATGCAAAAAAGGCGCATTGATAGCAGTTACATCTCCGACAAAGCCGTAGTCGATGGCGCTCGCCTGGCGCTTCTGCGCCCGCACCGCGTCGCCGTCGGCGCCGCTAAGGCCGATGGCCGGGCAGCCCAGCGCCTGCAGGCCCGCCACGATCGATTTATTGACCCAGCCGGCATAAACCATCGTCACTACTTTGAGTGTTTCCGCATCGGTAATGCGGCGCCCATCCACGAGTTGCTGTTGGATCTTCAGCTCGCCCGCGAGGCGCGTGGCCAGCTTGCCCCCGCCGTGCACGAGCACCTTCGCTCCCGCTACGGCCGCGAACCGGAGCAGGAAACCGTGTAGGCGCTCTTCGTCGTCGATGATGTTGCCCCCGATCTTGATGACCGTCAGCTCTTTCATGCGTTCGATTTTAAGATGTCGGCGAGAACAGCCTGCGCTGCCCACACGCGGTTGCCCGCTTGCTGGGTTACCAGGCTGTGCGCGGAGTCGAGCACTTCGTCGCTCAGCTCCACGTTGCGGCGCACGGGCAGGCAGTGCATCACCTTTCCGTTATTCGTTGCCTTCAGCTTGTCAAGGGTTAGCATCCAGTCGGTATCGTTGCTGAGAATCTGCCCGTATTGCTCGTAAGAGCTCCAATTCTTTACATAGATGTAATCGGCTCCTTCGAAGGCTTCGTCCTGGTTGTGCGTGATGCTAGCGCCCTTCGTGTATTGCGGGTCGAGGGTATAGCCTTCGGGATGCGTCACCACGAAGTCGGCACCGCCCCATACGGTCATCCACTGGGCAAAGGAGTTGGCCACGCATTGCGGCAGCGGCTTTACGTGCGGCGCCCAGCTGAGCACTACTTTGGGCCGGCGGCCGCCGGCGAATGTCTCACGGATGGTCAGCAGGTCGGCGAGGCTTTGCAGCGGGTGCAGCGTAGCGCTTTCGAGGCTGACTACTGGCACGCCGGCGTATTTTACAAACTGGCTGATGTAGCGCTCGCTGTAATCTTCAGCGCGGTCCTTCAGTCCCGGGAAGGTGCGGATGGCGAGGATGTCGAAATATTGGCCGAGGATGGGCGCTGCGTCTTTCACGTGCTCCACGGTGGTTCCGTTCATCACGGCGCCTTCGGCGAACTCGAGGGCCCAGCCCTCGGCCCCCACGTTGAACACGATGGCTTCCATGCCGAGCTGTTGCGCAGCTACCTGCGTGCTGAGGCGCGTGCGCAGGCTTGGGTTGAGAAAGAGGCAGCCGATGCGCTTGCCGCGTCCGAGCGTTTCGGCGGAACGCGGCGCTGCTTTGAAGGCCGCGGCGCTGTCGGCCAGCGCGGTTACATCGGGCACATCTAAGGCGGAGAGAAAATGCTTCATGGTTGTGGCGGGAAATTAGAGGTGAGCTGGGGTGGCTTCGCGCTCCAGGGAGGCAATCGCCGCGCGGAGGCTTTCCAGGAATTCGCCGGCGGCGGCGCGACCGAGGTTGAGAGCGGGCAGGAGGCGCACAACAGCGGGCTTCGCCTCCCCCGTAAAAATACGGTACTCCTGCAGCAGCTTCGCGCGTAGCGTTTTCAGCTGCGGGGGCAGGTCGAAGCCGATCATGAGGCCCTTGCCACGGACGTTCTGCAGCTGTGGGATGGCTTTCAGTTCCTCCATCAGCCAGGTGCCGGTTTCAGCGGCGGCCTGCAGCAGTCGTTCCTGTTCGATCACTTCCAGCACCGCCAGTGCGGCGGCGCAGGCGAGGTGGTTGCCCCCGAAGGTGGTGCCCAGCAGCCCGTGTTTGGGCGCGATATGCGGTGCGATGAGGATGCCGCCGACCGGGAAACCATTACCCATGCCTTTGGCCATGCTGTAGACATCGGCATCCACGCCGGCGGTATCGGTGCAAAAGAAACGACCGCTGCGTCCGTACCCACATTGCACTTCATCAGCAATAAAAACGGCGCCGTGCTGCGTGCACCGGGCGCGGATGGCTTGCAGGAAGGCATCGGTGGCGACGGTGATTCCGCCTACACCCTGGATGGCTTCGATGATGACGGCCGCGGTTTCGCCGCCATGGGCGTTGAACCATTCGTGCAGAGCCGCTTCATCGTTGTACGGTAGAAATACGATGTTGCCGGTTTCATTCACCGGCGCCACGATCGCGGGGTTGTCAGTGGCGGCTACGGCCAGCGACGTGCGGCCGTGAAATGCTTTTTTGAAAGCCACGATCTTTTTGCGGCCCGTGTGAAAAGAGGCGAGTTTCAGGGCGTTCTCGTTGGCTTCGGCGCCGCTGTTGCACAGGAACAGCTGGTAATCGGGTCGGCCGCTGACGGCGCCCAGCTTATCGGCCAGCTGCTGCTGCAGGGGGATGCGTACCGAGTTGGAATAAAAAGCGATCTGGTGCAGCTGTGTCTCAATGCGTTGCACCCAGTGCGGGTTCGTGTGGCCAATGGAGATCACCGCGTGCCCGCCATACAGGTCGAGGTAGCGCTGGCCGGCATCGTCCCACACGTAGCTGCCCTCGGCGCGGGCGATGGTGATGTCGTTGATCGGGTAAACGTCGAATAGCTTCATTTCTTATAGAGTTCGCCGGCAATGCTGGCCGACAGTTTAATGCCTTTGATGAGCGCCGAGCTAAGGCCCTGGTGCTCCATTTCATTGAGCCCGGCGATGGTGCAGCCTTTCGGCGAGGTGACCTTGTCGATCTCCTCTTCGGGGTGGGTGCCGTTCTGCAGCAGCAATTGCGCGGCGCCGAGCGCCGTTTGTGCCGCGATCGTGATGGCGTCGTGGGCGTGAAAGCCGATCTCTACGCCACCCTGCGCCGCGGCGCGGATGCTGCGCAGGAAAAAAGCGATACCGCAGGCGCACAGGGCCGTGGCCGCGCTCATCAGTTCTTCGTTGATTACGATGGAGGAGCCCATGGTGCCGAAAAGGTGTTGCACAAAGCGCAGGTCTTCATCGGTTGCCCCGGATGCGGCGAGGCAGGTCATGCTGGCCTTCACGCGTAGCGCCGTGTTGGGCATGGCGCGGATGATGCGGGCCTCGTCGCCGAGGTGCCGGCGCAGGTCGCTGCTGTGCGCGCCCGTCACCACCGATACAACGAGTTGCCGCTGCGCTTGCAACATGGGAGCGATCTCGTCGAGTACGGCGTTGAGCTGCTGCGGCAGGATGCACAGGAAGATCACGTCTGCGTTCCGAACAGCTTCGCGGTTGTCCGTGCCCGTGATAAAGCCTTCGGCTGCAAATTCGGCCAGGGCCGCGCTGTTGCGCCGGGTAACGGTGATGGCGGCGGGCACCGCCGCCCCGGACTCTACGAGTCCCTGTGCCAGTGCGCGCCCGATGTTGCCCGCACCGATGATGGCTGCTTTCATATCAGAATGCCAATGGTTTCAGTTGTACTCCTTCCGCTTCATTTCGTCCAAACATCAGGTTCATGTTCTGCACTGCCTGTCCTGATGCCCCTTTGAGCAGGTTGTCGATAGCGCTGTGTACCACGAGCTTGCCGCCGGCCACTTCGGGCTGCAACACGCATTTGTTGGTATTCACGGCCTGCTTCAGGTGAATGGGCGCGCGGCTGACGATGGTGAACGGATGCGTTCGGTAAAAATCTTCAAAGAGGGTATACGCTTCTTCCTGCGTGCCCGCAAAATCCAGCGTAGCGCTGACGAAGATGCCGCGCGGAAAGTCGCCGCGCCAGGGTACGAAGTTCAGCGCAAAACCTTCGGGCTGCAGCGACATGACCGATTGGCCGATCTCGTTGCCGTGCTGGTGCGCCAGCGTTTTGTAGGCCTGGATATTCTGGGCCCGCCAGCTGAAGTGCGACGTGGCGCTGAGGCCCTGGCCCGCGCCGGTGGAGCCCGTGATGCCCGTGGCGTACACTTCACCAAGTAGTCCGGCCTTCGCCAGCGGCAGTAGTGCCAGCTGGATGGCCGTGGCGAAGCAGCCGGGGTTGGCCACGTTTTGCGCGGCGCGGATCGCGTCGCGCTGCAGCTCGGGCAGGCCGTAGACGAAGCTGCGGTTGCCGATCGTGGCGCGGCCCGAAAGGCGGAAGTCCTGCGACAGGTCGATGACCTTCACGGAAGCCGAAATTTCGTTTTCAGCCAGGAATTTTTTGGCCTCGCCATGTCCGACGCAGAGAAAAAGCACGTCGATGTCTTGCGACAGCTCGCCCGCGAAGCAGAGCTCCGTTTCGCCCAGCAGGTCGCTGTGCACCGAAGTTACCGGGCTGCCGGCCTGGCTGCGGCTGTGCACGAACGCGATCGCAACGCCCGGGTGGCGCAGCAGGAGCCGCAGCAGTTCGCCGCCGGTGTAGCCTGCGCCGCCTACGATGCCGGCCTTAATCATGGCTACTGTTTTTTACCTGGTGAAAAATGGCGGTCTGGTTACCGAAGATCTTGCTGAAGCCGCGTACGTCTTCGCCGGTCCAGCCGCTGTTCATCTCGCCATAGGCGCCGAACTTGCTGCTCATGAGGTCAAAGGGGCTTTCAATGCCGGTCACCTGGTAGCGGTAGGGGTGGAGTTGTAGAAATACGGTGCCTGTTACTTGCTCCTGGCTCTTTTCGAAGAAGGCTTCGATGTCGCGCATGACCGGATCGAGGATCTGGCCTTCGTGGAGCCAGTTGCCGTAGAAGAGGGCCAGCTGGTCTTTCCAGGTGAGCTGCCACTTCGTGAGCACGTGCTTTTCGAGGGCGTGGTGCGCTTTGATGATGAGGATGGGCGCGGCGGCTTCGAAGCCCACGCGGCCCTTGATGCCGATGATGGTGTCGCCTACGTGGATGTCGCGGCCGATGCCGTAAGGCGCGGCAAGTTCCTGCAAGGCCTGGATGGCCTCCACGGGGTGGCTGTATTCGGTGCCATTGACCGCCAGCAGCTGTCCCTTTTCGAAGCGCAGCGTGACGTCCTCGCTGCCCGTTCTGGTCACGGGCGTCGGCCAGGCTTCTTCGGGCAGGAAGCCGTTGGAGCGAAGCGTTTCGCGGCCGCCCACGGAGGTGCCCCAGAGGCCTTTATTGATGGAATACTGGGCTTTTTCAAAGTTCATCGTCACGCCCTTGTCCTTCAGGTACTGGATCTCCTGCTCGCGGCTGAGGCGCTGGTCGCGGATAGGGGTGAGGATCTCGAGGCCCGGCACCAGGATATGAAAGATCATATCGAAGCGCACCTGGTCGTTGCCGGCGCCGGTGGAGCCGTGCGCAACGGCATCGGCACCCAGCTTCTGGGCATGCTCGGCGATGTGCAGCGCCTGCACGAGGCGCTCGGCCGACACGCTGAGGGGGTAGGTGTTGTTCTTGAGTACGTTGCCGAACACCAGGTACCGGATGATGCGCTCGTAGTAGGGGCGCACCGCATCCACGGTCGTATGCGTTTTGACGCCCAGCGCATAGGCGTGCGCCTCGATGGCGCCGAGCTCGTCGGCGCTGAAGCCGCCGGTGTTGACGATCACGCTGTGTACCTCGTAGCCTTTGTCTTCGGTGAGGTATTTCACACAATAGGAGGTGTCCAATCCTCCGCTGAAGCCCAGAACGATTTTCTTCATGGTGGTGGGTCAATGGCGCATGGTGCATGGTGAAACGGGATTGACCGTCGGCCATTCACCACGCACTGCTTACGGTAAAAGGTTAAACAAAAACATTTTAATCTTGCGGCCGCTGTTGCGGTCGATGTTGAAGCGCTTCAGGAAGCGGTTCTGCTTGAACCGGAGCAGGCGTTCGAAGACGGGCTTGCGTTTTTCGAAATCCTTCTTCACCTCCTCGGCTACCGCGTGCTCCTTCGGGTCGAAGAGCATGGCCGTGCACAGGCAGTTTTTACGGCCTTTGCTCATCAGGATGTCGTAGTTGACGCAGCTCTGGCAACCGGCCCAGAATTTTTCATCCTGCGTCAGCTCCGAGTAGGTCACGGGTTCGTAGCCCAGCTCGCTGTTGATACGCATGACGGCGAGGCCCGTGGTCAGTCCGAAGATCTTGGCCTCGGGGTATTTCTCGCGGCTCAGATCGAAGATGCGCTGCTTGATGGCCTTGGCCACACCGCCTTTGCGGAACTCGGGCGACACGATAAGGCCCGAATTGGCCACGTATTCGCCCTCCCAGGTTTCGATGTAGCAAAAGCCCACCCAGGTGCCGTCGGCCGTCAGGGCGATGACCGCCTTGCCTTCCGCCATTTTCTGGGCTACATAATCGGGGCTGCGCCGGGCAATACCCGTGCCGCGCGCCTTTGCCGATGCCGCCATTTCGTCCACGATGAGCTCTGCATATACTGCATCCGCAGGGGTAGCGACCCTGATAATGATCTGCTGATTCTCCACGATATCCGTAAAAAATAAGAGTTGAAAGGATAACCAATCCCAAGAAAAAACCGTTCCGGAGACATTCACTGATAGGGGCCCTGGTGAACGGCTCGGCCTATCAGAATCTGCGTCGCGACAGGTAGCGGAACAGGTCGAAGCACACATCGTACATCCGGGTCAGCGCCGGTGTAAAGAAGATGAAGTGTTTGTTGTGTGTGCTTGTGTTCATTGATTGAAAGCGCAAATATAGCAACCCGGTTCCTTGTTCAACGTTAAAAAAAACGGGTGTGTAAGGGACTTTGCTTAGTTCGACGAAGGCGCCGGGCCATCGAGGGGCTGGATGGAGATGAGGAACTCGAACAGGTTGGTTTCGGTGGGAAGTTGCAGCTTCTTGCGCAGGCGGTAGCGACTGATCTCCACGCCGCGAACGGAGATGTTCATCAGCTGGGCCACTTCCTTGCTGCTCAGGTTCATACGGAGGTAGGCGGAGAGTTTCAGCTCGTTGGGTGTCAGGGCCGGGAAGCGTGCCTTCAGGGCGGAGAGGAAGTTGCCGTGCACCTTGTCGAAGTGGTGGGAGAAGTTGTCCCACTCCTCGTTCACCTTTTCCTCTTCGTGCAGGATGCGGATCACTTTTTTGAAATCTTCGGTCGCAGCTTCGTTGTCGATCTTTTTGCGGATGCGCGCGAGCTCGTCTTTGAGGCGGCCCAGCATCTCGCCTTTCTGCACGAGGTGCATCGCTGAGGACGCCAGCTGCGAGTTCTTGTGCACGATCTCGGCCTCCAGCTTTTCGTTTTGCAGGCGGATGATCTCCTTTTCGTTCTTTTCGAGCTCCAGCTGGTGCAGGTACTGCAGACGGCGTTGCTCTTCTTCGTGGCGCTCCTGCTGCAGGCGGAACTTGCGGCGCTGGTAGCGAACGAGCCCGAAGAGGGCGGCGCCGCAGAGCAGGGCGTAGAACGCGTAGGCCCACCAGCTGAGGTACCAGGGCGGCAGCACCGTAAACGTGTAGGCTTGTACCGCCGACTCCTGGCCGAGGCTGTTGCGCGCCTTAACCTCGAAGGTGTAGGTGCCGGCCGGCAGGTGCTGGTATTCCTTCTCAATCCGCTTCGACCATTCGGGCCAGCTCTTGTCGAGGCCGCGCAAGCGGCAGCTGTACTCGATGTTGTCGAGGTCGCCATAGGAGGTGGAGGCGAACTCGAAGCGGACCGTATTGGAGCCGTTGGCCACCTGCAGGTGGGCGGGCAGCGCCCCGAAGCCGCCGTAGAGCAGCGTGTCGGAAGACCCGCTGCTGCGCATGCTCCGGAGAAGCACTTCCAGGCGGTGACGGCGTTGCAGGTATTTGCGGAAGTTGATGTGTACAAAGCCCCGCTCCGCGCCGATGAGCACGTTCTGCGGGTCGATGGGGCAAATGAACTCGAAGCCGTTGACCAGCTTTTCCGTGAGCTCGGGCAGGTACAGCACCTGGGGCTTGTCGCCGGCGAGTAGCACGCCCACCTTTTTGTCGCGCACAAACCAGATGTTGCCCTCGCCGTCCTCCTTCATCAGGTGAATGTTGGGCTGGTTGAGCAGTCCGCTGAAATAGGCGGATGGGATAAAACGGTCGTGCGCCGGGTCGTATTCAAACACGCCGTTCTCGGTGGTGGCGATGATGCGGTTGCGGACCTTGAAGATGTAGTTGTTGTTGACCGAAAGGAGGCCGTCGCCGCTGGCGTAGCGGCGGAGCTGGGGCCGGAGCGCGGCGTCGAAGCGTACGCGGTAGATGCCCTTGTAGGGGTGCGCCACCCAGATGGTGCGGTCGTTGTTGTCGATGCTGATGAAGCGCGCCGATTCGAAGGGGGCGGCCTGGTCGCGGACGCCGAAAGAGCCGCCGTCGAAACCGAACAGGCGGATGCCGTTGTAGGTGCCGGCCACCACCAGCTCGGAAGGCAGCACGTTGGAGTAGGGGAAAAAGGCCCAGTAGCCGGTATTTCCGGCCAGCTTGCGCACGGCATCGCCACGTACCTCGAAGGCGCCCTCGTGGTGGCCCATCAGCAGGCGCCCATTGACCTCTGATAGGTTCCAGACCTGTCCCTGCGCGCCCGGAATAGGCTCAAAGGTGCCCCGCGCATAGCTGAAGTCGCGGGTGTCGTCGAGCGAAACCCCGTACAGCCCGTTGGAAGTGCCGATATAAAGCTTTCCCCCGAACAGCATCGAGGTATAGCCCGAGCCTTCGTTCTGAAGCGACGGGTAAATATGCCGCACGGGGCTGTCGTAGGTAATGTAATCGATGCCGTTGTCGAGGCCGAGCCAGAGGTTCCGCTCCCGGTCGAAGAAGACGGACAGGATGTTATTATTCTGCAGCCCCTCGCGGCGGGAGAAGTTTTGGGTGATACGGCCCTGGTGGTCAACGATATAGCAGCCTTCGAGTGTGGTGGCCAGCAGATAGTGCTGTGGGTCGGCCACGGTGGCAGTATAAATAAGGAGTCCGGCGATCTTTTTCAGGTCGGGCGTTTCGAAGGGCTGCAGGCGGCCGCCGGCGATGAGAAAGGTGCCGTGGCGGAAGGTGGTCATCAGCATCGAATCGCGCCCGAAGGGGAGAAGCCCGGTGCAGAGGAAGTCTTTCGGGTAGGTGGCTCCCGGCAACAGGGGCTCCCAGAGGCCGTTCCGGAAACGGAGCAGGCCGCGCGGGGCTTCCTGCACCAGCAGCTGTCCGTTGCATTCGGCCATAAAGCGCCAGTCGGCGCTGTGCGACACGGTCACCTTTTCGCCGGTAAACTGGAAAATCTTGTCGGAAGTCCTGAAAAACAGGCTGTTACCATAGGTGACGATGTTCCATACGTCGGCAAATGCGCGGTCGGCGGCGGGAATGAATTCTTTCAGACTGTGGTAGGCGAGCTGGCCGTTGGGGCCCGGGGCGAAATAGCCGAGCTCATCCTGCCCGCCGACGTAGATGCGGCCGTTGCGGCCAACCTCTACCGCGCGGACGATGGTCTTGTTGGGCAGGGGATAGGTGTTCCAGTAAGCACCGTCGTAGGTGAGGAGGCCTTCGTTGTTGGCAAAATAAAGGAGGCCGAGGCTATCCTGGCGGATCTGCCAGCTTTGGGTGCCCGCCCGGTAGGCCTGTTTGCCATAGTTCCGGATCTCGGGCAGGCCGATCGTATTCTGACCGCTCAGGCGGGCAAAAAAAACGAGCAGGACAAAAAGGAGCGCAGCCGGTTTCATGAAACAATCGTGCTGTGAATTTAACGAAATTTTTATTGATGTAGTGGTGAAGGGGTGAAAAACCGCTCATTTTCAGCAAAATGGGGGCTTTGATGTAGTAGTGATGTAGTGGCTGATGAGGGGTTTGCCTCCGGTGTAGTCTACTTTTACCGCAGGGTTCGGCACCGTATGGGCCGCCCGGACGATTCTAGTACACTCTGCTAAAACGCTTGTTTATGAAACTAAAAATTGCCTTGCTCTCTGCTGTGCTTGCAGCCTCCGGCTCCGGCGTCTTCGCTCAGGAGTTGACGGTCACCGGGAGGGTGACCAACGCGAATAATGAACCCTTGTCTGGTGTTACCGTAACCGTTCCCGGCTCGAAGTCGGCCGTTACTACCAATGCCCAGGGGCAGTACTCCATTACGGTGCCGAAGGCCGGCACCACCCTACGCCTTAGTTATGTAGGTATGGAAACGCAGGACGTGCTGGTCAGCGGAAGCGGTTCCCCGGTCAACGTTTCGCTTGCGGGCGCCGCCGGCACCATGAATGAAGTGGTGGTGGTCGGTTACGGCCAGCAGCGCAAAGCGGTAGTTACCGGTTCCATTTCTTCCGTGAAGGCCGACCAGATCAAGAGCGTGTCCAACACCCGCCTTGAGCAGACCCTCCAGGGCCGCGTGGCGGGCGTGACCGTGCTGCCCACCTCGGGCCAGCCCGGCGCCGGGCTCTCCGTCCGCATCCGCGGCACCGCCTCCAACCGCGCCACCGACCCCATCTATATAGTAGATGGTGTGCGGATGGGCGGCATCGAATCCATCGACCCCTCCGACATCCAGTCGATCGACATCCTGAAAGACGCCGCCTCGGCTGCCATCTACGGTGCCGAAGCCGGCAACGGGGTGATCCTCGTAACGACCAAAGGCGGCAAAGGCGCCCGTTCGCAGATCACCTATTCCGGCCAGTACACGGTACAGTCGGTGAAAAAGGACTTCATCAAAATGATGGACGCCCAGCAATACACCCAGTACCTCAACGAGGCCGGTGTGGTGGGCGCACCCACCTTCGCCGACGCCGCCAACCTGGGTAAGGGCACCAACTGGCTCAACGAAGTGCTTCGCGACGCGCCCCAGCAGCACCACTCCGTGGGCTTCTCCGGCAGCAGCGACCGCGGTAACTTTTACCTCGGCGGCAACATCTTCACCGCCGACGGTATCGTCGGTGGGCCAAAGTCGTTCTTCCGCCGCTACACTGCCCGCTTCAACGGCGACTATAAAGTAAAAGACTGGGTAACCGTGGGTGTGCGTATCAGCTACATCAACCACCACCGCGCCGCCATCTCGGAAAACAATGAGTTCGGCTCCATCCTGTCCAGCGCCCTGGTGATGGATCCCACTACACCGGTCGTATACAACGATCCGAACAACTACCCGGCGCATGTGCAGGCGGCCCTCAACCCCGCCACTACTACCGCCAACGGCACCCCGGTAAACAGCCTCCTGCTGTACGACGGCCAGGGCCGCCTCTACGGCCTGTCGGGTTACCTCCGCGGCGAATACGCCAACCCCATCGCCCGTATCGAAAACCAGCACGGCGAAAACATCCAGAACAAGGTGCAGGGTTCTGCCTACGTGGAACTGACGCCTTTCAAAGGCTTCAAGTTCACCTCGCGCTTCGGTGTCGACAACGCCTTCCAGAACGGCCACGGATGGAATCCCAAATTCTGGTTCTCCAGCGAAAACCTCGCGGAAGCTTCCGGCGCCTATAATTATTACGACAACTGGAACTACTGGCAGCTGGAAAATTTCGCCAACTACACCCGCAAGTTCGGCGGCCACAACTTCAACCTGCTGGGTGGCGTTTCCGCACAGCGCTGGCACGAGTTCCACACCAGTGGTTCGTACACCAACCTGTTCCGCCAGGAAGAGCGTTTCTCGTACGCCTACTTCAGCACCCCGATCAACACGCCCAGCACCGGCGGCAACATCGTCGACTTCTCGCTCGCTTCGTTCTTCGGCCGTCTGAACTACGACTACGAGAACAAGTACCTGTTCATGGCGTCGCTGCGCCGCGACGGGACTTCCAAAGCGGCCCCCGGCCACGAGTGGAAGACTTACCCCGGTGTTTCGGCCGGCTGGATGTTTACCAATGAAAACTTCTTCCCCGAGCGCATCAAGCGCGCGCTGAGCTACGGTAAGCTTCGCGCCAGCTGGGGCCAGGTGGGCTCCGTCAGCTCGCTGGGCGTTGGCGAATGGATGAATAAGATCGTACCTACGGGCGTTTATTACGATGCCAATGGCACGCCGCTGCAAGGCGCCGGCCCGGGCTCGCTGCCAAACCCCGAGCTCACCTGGGAAACCAGCGAGCAGCTCGACTTCGGTGCGGACCTCGCCTTCCTCAACAACCGCCTCACGCTGACCGTTGACTACTATAAGAAGACCACCAAGGATCTCCTCACCAACGGCACCGTGCCCAACTTCGTGGGCAACTTCATCTCGACGGTGAACGTGGGCAACGTGGTGAACAAGGGCTGGGAACTGGAACTGAACTACCGCCAGCCTTCGGCACGCAACCGCGGCTTCAGCTGGGAAGTAGGGGGAAACATCACGACCCTGCACAACGAGGTAACCTACCTCGATCCCAACTCGCCGGTCATCAACGGCGCCGGTATCGGCACCGGCTGGACGGCCACGGCCATGCAGGTGGGCAACCCCATCTGGTATTTCCAGGGCTACCAGACCGCCGGTATCTTCCAGAACCAGGCGCAGGTGAACGACTACATCGCCAAGAACGGATTGACGGGGTACACGCCCAAGCCGGGTGAGCCCATCGTGGTGGACGTGAACGGCGACCACCTGATCAACTCCAGCGACATGACCAACATCGGCTCGCCGCACCCGGACCTGATCTTCGGCGCACACGTTCGCTTTGAATACAAAGGCTTCGACCTGTTCGTGCTGGCCCAGGGTCAGACGGGCAACCAGGTGCTCATGGGCTTCAACCGTACCGACCGCCCCACGGCCAATAAGCCGGAGTTCTTCTACGCCAACCGCTGGACCGGCGAAGGCAGCACCAACACCTGGTTTGCCGCCAACACGTCCAACGATAAGGCGTACAACAGCGACCTTATGGTGTTCGACGGTTCGTTCATGCGCATCCGCCAGCTGCAGCTCGGTTACAACTTCGCCCCGTCGCTGCTCCGCAAGGCCGGCATGAGCAACGCCCGCATCTACGCTTCGCTCGACGACTTCTTCACCTTCACCAAGTATCCCGGTGTGGACCCTGAAGTAGGCAACAACGGCGGCGCCTCCATCGGGATCGACCGTGGCGGCTACCCGATCCCCCGCAAGGCTACCATCGGCGTGAACTTAACTTTCTAAACAACTCAAAACGATTGCCTCATGAAATCGCTCTTTATAAAAACCGGTTTTCTTTGCCTCGGCCTCGGTATGATGGCCAGCGGCTGCAAGAAATTCCTCGACCAGCCCGTGCAGGGCACGCTTCCCGAGCAGGACTTCTACAAGACGGACGCCGAGATCAACCAGGGAACGGTGGCCATCTATGATATGATGCAGGCCCATTACAACAACAACTGGGCAAGCCCGTATCTCGTTAAGACCCTGCTTTCCGACGAAAGCAACGCCGGCGGCTCCAACGACGGCGACCAACCCGGCTACCAGCAGCTCGACGACTACAACTTCAGCGCCAACAACGACAAGGTGCGCGATGCCTGGCGCCTGCTGTATTACTCCATCTACCGCTCCAACAAGGTGATCGGCCGCACGGAGGCCAACAACCCGCTGCGCCGTCGCCTGGTGGCCGAAGCGAAGGCCCTCCGCGCTTACAACTACCTCGAGCTGACCTCGCTGTGGGGCGACGTTCCGCTGGTGCTCGGCGACCTCGTGCCGTCGGAGTTCACCACCACGCCGCGCACTGCCCAGGCGCAAGTGTATGCACAGATCGAGAAGGACCTCAACGAAGCCATCCCCGAGCTGCCGCTGAAAAGCGCCTACAGCGCGAGCGACCGCTTCCGCATCTCGAAGGGGGCTGCCCAGGCCATCCTCGGCAAGGCGCTCCTGTACCAGAAGAAATACAGCGACGCGGCCACCGCTTTCGAGACGGTGATCACCTCGGGCCAGTACAACCTGGAGCCCACGATCGGCAAGGTGTTTTCGCAGGCCGGCGAGTTCGGTGCGGAATCGCTCTTCGAGATCAACTACACCAACATGCAGAACTACGACTGGGGTAATTTTCCCTGGGGTGCTGCTCCGGAAAGCAACATCCACATCCAGCTGATGGGCCCCCGTGCCGACTTCTACACGAAGGCGCCCGGCGACTCGCTCCTCGGCGGATGGGGCTTCAACCTGCCCCGCCAGAAACTGTGGGATGCCTTCCAGGCTGCCGGTGATGTCAACCGCCGCCGCGCCACGATGATGTCGGACCAGGAGCTGATCGCCGCCGGCGGCAACTGGACGAGCCCCACGGCCTGGGACTACCAGGGTTATTTCCAGCGCAAATACGGTTCCTTCCAGTCGCAGACCGGCGCCCCCGTGGGTGAGCTGAACTACGGCACCAACTGGCGCCTGATCCGCTACGCCGACGTGCTGCTGATGGCGGCCGAAGCCAACCTCAATGGCGGCAGCGCCCCGAAGGCACTCACCTACATCAACCTGGTACGCCAGCGTTCGGGAACGAACCTGCCCGCTCTCGGAACGGTGACGATGAACGACATCATGACCGAGCGCTTCCTCGAGCTGGCCTTCGAAGGCCACCGCTTCCAGGACCTCGTACGCTGGGGTAAAGCTTCCCAGGAGCTCGGTCCTCTTGGCTTCGTTACCGGAAAGCACGAACACCTGCCCATCCCGCAGTTCGACGTTCAGTCCGGCAACCTGTCGCAAAACAACGGTTACTAAGTCGTCATTCCATCAAAAACAACTACATGAAAAAGCATTCTTTCTATAAGGTTTCCGCCCTCGCCGCCCTCGTGGTCAGCGTTGGCTTCGCCGCCTGCAAATACGACGTCAAAGACCTGGAGCCGGCTCCGAAGGCTTCCTTCACGGTAACGCCGATCGCGGGTCAGACCAACAAATACCTCGTCACCAGCACGTCGACGAACGCCTTCCGCTACGACTGGGCCCTCAATAGCGGCGCCTATGCCACGCGCCAGGCGGTAGATACGCTCTACTTCCCCGATCGCGGCAACTACACCATCCGCCTGCTGACCTACGGCCAGGGCGGCGTGGACAGCGCCCGCCAGACGCTGAACGTGCCCAACGACGATCCGGCTGCCATCACGCCGCAGAAGATCCTCACGGGCAACAGCACCAAAACCTGGATCCTGAAGCCCGGCTCCGCTGCACTGGTAGTGGGCCCTACCGACAACTCGGTCTGGTGGTCCAACGGCGCCGCCGACGTTACGGCCGCCGACCGCACCTGCCTCTTCAACGACGAGTATACCTTCAAGATGGACGGCTCTTTCCTCTTCGACGACAAGGGCGATATGCGTGTGGATGACGAAAGCGGTCAGCCCTGGCCAGCCGACATGGCCGGTGCCGGTACTACCAATATCGCCTGCTACCCCGTTGCTCAGATCCAGCCGCAGTATCGTGCCTGGGGCTCGGGCAACTTTGCCTACCAGGTGATCAACAACAACCAGCTCAAAGTGATCGGCAACGGCGCCCACCTCGGTCTCTACAAAGCCGGCCAGAACGGCACCATCGCTGCACCCGAGCCGGAAAACACGTACGAGATCATGTCGATCGATCAGAACCAGCTCGTTGTACGCAAGATGTACGGCTGGGGCTACTGGAAATTCACGCTCGTTCCGAAGCCTTAATCCCTTCGCGCAGTTTTCTCTGACATAAGCAAGCAGTCACAAGAACAGGTGGGTCTTCGGGGCCTTTCCAGGTCCCGAGCCCCCTTTCTTACCTGCGGCGCTAACCTCCCGATTTTGCGTTACCTCCGAACGATACGATCCCTTATTGCCTGTACCATCGCGTTGCTCGGCGCCGTCAACGGCTCCGCGCAGGGTTTCCTGCATGCGCAGGGCGACCGCCTCGCCGACGGCAGCGGACGTCCCGTATTACTACGGGGGATGGGCCTCGGCGGCTGGATGCTCCAGGAGCCTTACATGCTGCAGCTTTCGGGCGGCCCGGTCAACCAGCAGGAGATCCGCCAGCAACTCGAGACCCTGGTGGGAATCGAACGTACAAAAGCATTTTACGATGCCTGGCTCGACGGCTTTGTCACCCGCGCCGATATCGATTCCCTCGCGGCCTGGGGCTTCAATTCCGTGCGGCTGCCGATGCACTACAACCTCTTTACCCTCCCGGTGGACCGCGAGCCCGTAAAAGGCCGCAACACCTGGCTTTCCAAAGGCTTCACCCTCACCGACTCCTTGCTGCGCTGGTGTGCCGCCAAGCGGATGTACCTCATCCTGGACCTCCACGCCGCGCCGGGCGGGCAGGGCAATGACCTGCCCATTTCCGACCGCGACAGCAGCCGCGCACCACTCTGGCAGGACAGCGCCGCTCAAAACAAGACCGTGGCCCTCTGGACCCGCCTTGCCGAACGCTATGCCCGCGAACCCTGGATCGGCGCTTACGACCTGATCAACGAACCCAACTGGAACTTCAGCAACCCACAGGACCGCAACGGCTGCAACGACAGCAGCAATGCACCGCTGCGCGCGTTTTACATGCGCCTGACGACAGCCGTCCGCCGCGTGGATAAAAACCACCTGGTCATCATCGAGGGCAACTGCTGGGGCAACAACTACCGCGGAGTACTGCCTCCCTGGGACAGCAACATGGCCCTTAGCTTTCACAAGTACTGGAACGACAACAACGAAGGTGCGATCGCCGGCATCGCCGATCTGCGGAAGCGTTACGGTATTCCCGTGTGGATGGGCGAATCGGGTGAGAACTCGAACGCCTGGTTTCGCGACGCGGTGGAATTGCTCGAACGCCACGACATCGGCTGGGCCTGGTGGCCGCACAAAAAGATGGGGATGAATAACCCGTTCGAAATTCCCAACAACGATGACTTTCGCGCCGTGCAATCCTGGCTCAAGGGCCGGGGTCGGAAGCCCGCTCCGGACGCTGCTTTCCGCGGACTGATGCAATTGGCGCGCGACAGCCGCACCGACCGCGCGCACTACCACCCCGACGTGGTAGACGCCCTGTTTCGCCAGGTGGGGTCGCACGATACACGTCCGTTTCAACCGCATTCCATCGGTCCCGATACGACCGTCTGGGCCGTTCACTTCGACCTGGGCCGCAACGGGGAAGCTTACTTCGCCCGCGACTCCGGCAACTATTGGGTTTCTTCCGGCAAACGCACCGAATGGAACCGCGGCTGGACCTTTCGCAACGATCCCGTAGATATACTGCCCTGTGCCGACAGCGGCATTGGTTTCCAGGTGGCAAGCCTCGGCGACCGGGAATGGCTGCAATACTCGGTGGACGTGACTGCGCCGGGCACCTACCGCCTTGGGCTGCGCCTGCGCGCCGAGGGGGATGCACAGCCCCTGCTCTGGGTCAATGGAGCAGCGGTGAAGCTGGACGCAACGGGTGGTGAAAGTTGGAAGTATACCCGCTCCGAGCCCGTGTACCTGCCCGCAGGACGTAGCCGCATCCGCATCGGGTCGGCCGGGGAAGGACTGGCGGTGAACTACCTGCGCTTTGAGGCGCTGCCCGATGAGAAGGGCAGCCAATGATCTCTAACCCTTAAAAGAACCAACATGAAAACGATACCTCTGTTCACGCGCTTCCTGCTTGCGGGCTGCGTGGCCCTAAGCCTGCCCGCGGCGGCCCAGAATAAAACGCCGGTGAAGGTGGCCAAGGGTACGCCCTCGGAATCTTCGCTGGAAGCACAGGCCGAGTCGCTGCTGCGCCAGATGACCCTCGAAGAAAAGGTCAACATGATCCACGCCACTTCCTCCTTCACCTCCGGCGGCGTGCCGCGCCTCCACATCCCCGAGTGGAAAATGTCGGACGGCCCGCACGGCGTGCGCGTGGAGCACGGCCGCGATTGGGATGCCGACCGCAACGTATACGATTCGGGCACGGCACTTCCCGTGGGTGTTTGTCTCGCCGCTACCTGGAACCCGCAGCTGGGCTATGCCTTCGGCTCCGTGCTGGGCAGCGAGGCCGCCGCCCGCGGCAAGGACGTCATCCTCGGCCCCGGTATCAACATCATCCGCACGCCCCTCAACGGCCGCAACTTCGAATACCAGAGCGAAGATCCGTACCTCGTTTCGCGCCTCGTAGTGGGCTACGTAAATGGCGTTCAGGACCAGGGCATCTCTGCCTGCGTCAAGCACTATGCCCTCAACAACCAGGAGGTCAAGCGTACGTCCATCGACGTGCACCTGAGCGAGCGGGCGCTCCGCGAAATCTACCTGCCCGGCTTCCGCGCCGCTATCGTGGAAGGCAAGGCCAACACCATCATGGGGTCCTACAACAAAGTGCGCGGGCAGTGGGCTACCGAGAACCACTACCTCGTCAACGACATCCTGAAAAAGGAGTGGGGCCTCAAAGGCGTGCTTATGAGCGACTGGGGCGCCGTACACCACACGCAGCAGGCAATGTGGAACGGCACCGACGTGGAGATGGGCACCGACCTGGCGATGCTGCCCAACCCTGATTACAACAAATTTTACATGGCCGATTCGGTGCTCAGTTTAGTGCGCAGCGGCCGTATGCCCGAATACCTGGTGGACGATAAAGTGCGCCGCATTCTTTACGTGATGCTGAAGACCAACGTGATCGATGGCAAGCGCAAGAAAGGTGCTTACAACACGAAAGGGCACCAGGAAACGGCGCGCCGCATTGCCGAGGAAGGCATTGTGCTGCTCAAGAACAGCAACGCGCTGCTGCCCCTGCAGAAAAGCGCCGTGCGCCGCATCGCCGTCATCGGCGCCAACGCCGACCGCAAGCAGGCCATGGGTGGCGGCTCTTCGCAGGTGAAAGCGTTCTACGAGATCACGCCCCTCGAAGGGCTGCGCAAACTCGTAGGCAACAGCGCGCAGATTACCTACGTGCCCGGCTATGCCGTGGCCCGCGATGCCCAGGCCGATGAAGCTTCGATCCGGGCAGCCACCGACGCAGCCGCTGCGGCCGACGTGGTGGTTTACGTGGGTGGCTCCTTCCACGGCTACAACCATACCGTTTGGGCCGACAATGCCTACGATGCCGAAGACGTGGACAAGCCCGACATGAACCTGCCCTTCAACCAGGACGCGCTCATCAGCGCTGTGCTGAAAGCCAACCCGCGCACCATCGTGGTGCTGATGGGTGGCGGCGCGATGGACATGACCCGCTGGGTAGACGCTGCGCCCGCCATCCTGCAGGCCTGGTATCCCGGTATGGAAGGCGGCAACGCCCTCGCCCGGATCCTGTTTGGCGAAGTGAACCCGTCGGGCAAGCTCCCGATGACCTTCCCGAAAACGCTTGCCGAAGCGCCTGCCCACAAGCTGGGTGAGTATCCCGGCAAAGACGGCATCGTGAATTACAACGACGACATCTACGTGGGCTACCGCTACTTCGACACCTGGAAGGTGGAGCCGCAGTTCGCCTTCGGTCACGGTCTTTCCTACACCAGCTTCCGCTACAGCAACATCAAGACGGCGGCAAAGGGCAAGCGCGCCACGGTAACCTTCACGGTGACGAACACGGGCAAGGTGGCCGGCGCTGAAACGGCGCAACTATACGTACACCAGCAGCGCCCATCGCTGCCGCGCCCCGAGCGCGAGCTCAAGGGCTTCCAGAAAGTGTGGCTGCAACCCGGCGAAAGCAAGCAAGTGACGCTCACACTGAACGAAGACGCTTTCCAGTATTACAATGATGTGCAAAGCAAATGGGTCAGCGACGGTGGCGCTTACGATATCCTCGTAGGCGGTTCTTCCCGCAGCCTTCCGCTGAGCGCGCGTATCACCCTGCAATAAATTACTATGAAACGCCTGTATTTCTACGGTATCGCCTTTTGCAGCGCACTGGCCCTGGCGGGTGGTTGCGCGAAGAAAGGCGCCGGGTCGGCCAACGGGGCCGGGGGGAGCAATCCTCCCGCTCCGGGCCCCACCGGATCCGACCTCTCTGCCTGGGTAACGAGCAGCGACGGCAATCAACTGCTGCAGCCGCTGACAACACCGCTCAACTTCGGCACTACGGCAAACAGCTATCCCAATATCGACATCGATACGGCCCAGACCTTTCAAACGGTTGACGGCTTCGGCTACACACTCACCGGGGGCAGCGCCGGCCTCCTGCAGTCGCTGCCCGCGGGCGCCCGTCAGACCTTGCTCCGGGAGCTTTTCTCCTCCGACGATGGCGCCATCGCCGTCAACTACCTGCGCATCAGCATCGGCGCCTCCGACCTGAGCGCCTCAGTGTATTCCTACGACGACCTTCCGGCGGGCCAAACCGACCCAACGCTGCAGCACTTTTCCATCGCGGCCGAAGAGCAAAGCCTGCTGCCCCTGCTGCAGCAGATCCGCTCCATCAACCCGTCGCTGCAATTACTGGCTTCGCCCTGGTCGCCGCCGGCCTGGATGAAGGACAACGGCTCCTCCGTTGGCGGAAGCCTGCTCCCGCAATTCTACGGAGCCTATGCGCAGTACTTCGTCAAGTACCTGCAGGCGATGCAACAGCGCGGCTTACCGGTGCAGGCCATCACGGTGCAGAACGAACCCCTGCACGGAGGCAACAACCCGAGCATGGTGATGACCGCCGCACAGCAGGCCGATTTTGTGAAGAACCACCTCGGGCCTGCCTTCCAGGCTGCCGGGATCACTACCAAGATCATTATCTGGGACCACAACTGCGACCGCCCCGACTACCCGCTGAACGTGCTGGCCGACGCTGCCGCCAAAGCCTTCGTGGACGGATCGGCCTTTCACCTGTATGCCGGCGACATCAGCGCGCTGTCGCAGGTGCACAACGCTCACCCCGACCGGAACATATACTTCACGGAGCAATACACCGCTTCGAACGGATCATTCGGCGGCGACCTGCGCTGGCACCTGCGCAACGTCATTATCGGGTCGATGCGCAACTGGAGCCGCAATGCGCTTGAGTGGAACCTGGCCAACGACCTTTCCTTCGGGCCGCATACACCGGGTGGTTGCGACGTATGCAAGGGCGCGCTGACCATCTCCGGGAGCAACGTCACCCGCAACGTATCGTATTACATCATCGCGCAGGCTTCGCGCTTTGTGACACCTGGGTCCGTGCGTATCCAGTCAGGCAACACGGGCAACCTGTACAGCGTTGCCTTCCGTCGCCCCGACGGAAAGAAGGTACTGCTGGTACTCAACGACGGAGGTTCGCCGCAGGCCTTCAACATCCGCTACGGGGGCCGCTGGGCGGCCACGGTGCTGAACGCCGGCTCGGCCGCTACTTTTGTATGGTAATTTAAAAGAAACGAAACGAGGATATGAAAATGAACCTGATCCCCCTGATGCTCGTGGCAGCGCTGGCCTGCAAGAAAGGCAGCGGCGGCAATGGCGGCAATACGTCTGTCACCCCGCAGATCAGCATCGACGACAACAGCCGCGCCGAGGGCAACGGCAGCAACTCGTTCACGCTGCGCGTGGCGCTCGATGTGGCCGCTGCCGGTCCCGTGACCGTACAATACCGCACGCAGGATGGCTCGGCTGTATCGGGCGACGACTACGTGGCCGTATCCGGTGGCACGCTGACCTTCGCCGCGGGCGAGCGCGAAAAGCAGCTGTCGATCACCGTGTCGGGCGACGACGCGCGTGAAGGCGACGAGACCTTCCAGGTGATCCTGAGCAACCCCACCGGCGCCACCCTGTACCGCGCAACGGCAACGGCCACGCTTACAAACGACGATACCCGGGTGCCCTTTACCAACGCCGGCTATAACGCGCCCTCGGGCTACCCCGGCTACACGCTGGCCTGGAGCGATGAGTTCAACAGCGGCGCGCTCAGCTCCACCTTCTGGACCAACCAGAATGGCGACGGTTGTCCGAACCTGTGCGGCTGGGGCAACAACGAGCTTGAATATTATACCGACCGCCCGGAGAACCTGTTTTTCCAGGACGGCGCCCTCCTCATCGAGGCGCGGCCCGAGTCGTACAGCGGTAAGAACTACACATCGTCCAAGATCCTCACGGCGGGTAAGAAGTCTTTCAAGTATGGGCGCATCGACATCCGCGCCCGTCTCCCGCGCGGCAAAGGCATCTGGCCGGCGCTGTGGCTGCTGCCGCAGGACAATGTGTACGGTGGCTGGCCGCGTAGTGGCGAGATCGACCTGATGGAAGCGATCGGGCATGAGCCCGGCAAAGTGTACGGTACCGTGCACTACGGCCCCGGCCCCGGCAGCACCCAGATCAGCCGTGGCTATACGCTCCCCAACGGCGGCGTTTTCAACGACGAGTTTCATGTATTCTCGCTTGAATGGAAGCAGGATCAGATCAAGTGGATCGTAGACGGTAACCTGTATTCGACGGTGAACCGCGCCGACGTAGGAACGGCCAACTGGCCCTTCAACGAGCAGTTCTACCTGATCTTCAACCTGGCCGTTGGCGGCAACTGGCCCGGCAACCCCGACGCGACGACGCGTTTCCCCCAGTGGCTTATTGTGGATTATATCCGCGTGTACCAATAAGCAAGTGTGTGTTTTTAAAAGGCCCCCGTTCGCAAGACGGGGGTTTTTTAGTTAGGGGCCAATGGCTTTTACCGGTGGCAATCTGGTCATTTTGCGGCAGCTTTGCAGGCGAAACAATTCCCGCTATCGTGAAACAAGTGATCCTCGTGACCGGCGCCTCCAGCGGCCTCGGTGAAGAAATGGCCGCCCACCTTGCCCGCGCGGGTCATACCGTGTACGGTACCTCCCGCCGCATCGAAGGGCAGGAAAAGCCGTTTCATACGGTCAATATGGACGTGACCGACGTTACCAGTATTTCTACGGCCCTTGGCCGCATCCTGGCCCAGGCGGGCCGCATCGACGTGCTGGTAAACAATGCCGGCCTCGGCATCGCCGGGCCGGTGGAGGAACTGTCGGTAGACGACGTGCAGCGCGTGCTCGATACCAACGTGGTGGGTGTGCTGCGCACCTGCCAGGCCGTTCTGCCGCACATGCGCCGGCAGGGGAGCGGGAAGATCATCAACATATCGTCCATCGGATCGGAGATCGGGCTGCCCTACCGCGGCCTCTACAGCGCCAGCAAGGCGGCCGTAGACCGACTGACCGAGGCCCTGCGCACCGAGCTGGCACCCTTCGGCATACAGGCCTGCGTAGTGCAGCCCGGCGGCGTGCGTACCGACATCAATAAGAACCGCATCCGCGTGGAGCTGCCGGCCGACAGCCCCTACCGCGCTTCTTTTGAACATACCTACCGCCTCATCAACGAAAGCGTGGAGAAGGGCCTCCCGCCTGAGGCCTTCGGCCGGTTGCTGGAGGAGCTCCTGCGAACGCCGCGCCTGAAGCGCGTGTACCGCCTCGGAAAGCCCCTCGAAAAGGTGTCGGTACTCCTGAAGCGCCTCCTGCCTTCGCAGCGCTTCGACAAGATGATCCGGAAGCACTACGGGCTGTAGGCAGATCCCGAATCGGTAACGTTCTTTACGACCCCCGCCCGGCAAGTTTTCAACAGACCTGGGCAGTGGCACCGCGTTTGTATAGTTCCGGTCAGGCGATTGCCGCGAAATATGAAACACAGCAACAGGAAAAAAGGCGGGATCTGGAAAAACAATGGTTTATCGATCGTGTTCATCGGCTTGTTTTTTTTCACCTGGATTGCCCAGGCCTTTACCGGCTTCCGACAGTTCAACGAAGAAATGCAGGAGCAGGGCGGCGCCACGGTCGGCTTTGTGCAATACCTGGGCTCGGGCCACTTTATCGAAGCCACATTCGAAAACTGGGAAAGCGAGTTTTTGCAGATGGCACTGTTTGTGGTGCTCACCGCCTGCCTCTACCAGCGCGGTTCGTCCGAATCGAACGACCCCGACAAGAAGGAAGCGCAGGAGCCGGTTACGAAAGATTCGCCCTGGCCCGTTCGTCGCGGCGGCCTGGTGCGGAAGATTTATGAGAACTCCCTGAGCATCGCCCTGTTTGTGCTCTTTGCTTTTTCGTTCCTGTTGCACTGGCTGGGAAGCTGGGAGCATTACAACAAGTTGCAGGGCCTGGAAGGCAAGCCCCAAGACGCCTTCTTCGCATACCTGGGCAACAGCAAATTCTGGTTTGAATCGTTCCAGAACTGGCAAAGCGAATTCCTGTCGGTCTTTGCGATGGTGGCCTTGTCCATCTTCCTGCGTCAAAAGGGATCGGCCCAGTCGAAGCCGGTAGAGGCACCCGACAGCAAGACGGGCGACTGATTTTGTAGAAGCCCGAAGCCGGCTGGAGCCTATATCTTCCACAATCCCTAGCACCTTCTTAAAGCTTCTTAGGCTTGCTGTGTTCTGCTAAATAATTTAGTAAATTCGAGGGTTATTCGACCCCTATGAATGAGCGAGTTTTGGAGAAGCTGGGCGTGCTGGCCGATGCCGCGAAGTATGATGTTTCCTGTAGTTCGAGTGGCAGCAAGCGCAAGAATACGGACAAAGGCCTGGGCAACGCCGAAGGGATGGGTATCTGCCATGCCTATACGGAAGACGGTCGCTGCGTGTCGCTGCTGAAGATCCTTCTTACCAACCACTGCATCTTCGATTGCGCCTATTGCGTGAGCCGCAAGAGCAACCCGGTGAAGCGTGCCGCCTTCACCGTGCAGGAGGTAGTGGACCTGACGATCAATTTCTACCGCCGCAACTACATTGAAGGACTCTTTCTCAGTTCGGGGATTTTCAGCTCGCCCGACGACACCATGGAGCGGCTCGTGCGCATTGCCAAAAAGCTCCGCACCGAGGAGCGCTTTCACGGTTACATTCACCTGAAGGCCATTCCGGGGGCGAGTCCTGAATTGTTGCACGAAGCGGGCTTGTATGCCGACCGCCTCAGCGTGAACATGGAACTGCCCACCGAGCAAAGCCTGCAACTCCTGGCACCGCAGAAAACGCAGGCCGATGTATTGCGGCCCATGAATTATTTGAAGGAAACCATTGTGGCCAACCGCGATGAGCGACGGACGCTGGTGAAGGCGCCGCTGTTTGCACCGGCGGGGCAAAGCACGCAGCTCGTGGTGGGTGCCAGCATCGAGAACGACGCGCAGATCCTGCAGCTGTCGGAATCCTTTTACCGCGATATGGGACTGAAGCGGGTGTACTACTCGGGCTACGTGCCGGTGAGCGACGATCAGCGCCTGCCGGCCGTCGGAACGCCGGTGCCGGTAGTGCGGGAGAACCGCCTTTACCAGGCCGACTGGCTCCTGCGCTTCTACGGCTTCCGCGCCGATGAGCTGCTGGCCGGCGATCCTTTCCTCGACCAGCAGATTGACCCGAAGCTGCATTGGGCCCTGCGGAACCTGCACCTTTTTCCGGTGGATATCAACGAGGCCGATCCCGCCCTGATCCGCCGCATTCCCGGCATCGGCATCAAGTCGGCCGAAAAGATCGTGGCGGCCCGTCGCTTCCGCCGCCTCAGCTGGGAGCACCTGAAAGGCTTCAACATCGCCGGCAACCGTGCGCGCTATTTCGTGAACCTGAAGGTAGACGGGCAGTACCGCAAAGAATGGAGCGCCGACCAGATCCGAAGTTTTATCGTGGGGAACGCGCAGAGCAAGTTCGCCGCCAACCATTCACCCCAACTGAGTATTTTCTGATGCAAACGGTACTCTACGACGGTAGCTTCGAGGGCTGGCTCTGCGCGGTGTTTGATGTGTACGACTACCAATGGAGCGACGCCGACATCGTGTCGCAGGGGCGCTTCCTCGGAAACATTTTCGACCGCGTGCACGAGGCGCGGATGGATGCACGGCACAGCACACGCCTTTGGAAGGGGTTGCAACGCAAGCTCAGCGCGGATGGGCTGCAGCAGGTGTACCGCTGCTTCCTGTCGGAGATCGGCGGCATCGAAAATACCCTGCTCCGCTTCGTCCAATACGTGTTTTCGAATGAAGCCGCCGTGGAAGAAGACTTCAGCCACCCGGCGGTGCTTACGGTGACGCAGGTGGCGCGAAAGGTGTGGCGCGAGCAGCACCGGATGGAAGCCTTTGTACGTTTTCAGAAGACGGCCGACGGTTTGTTTTTTGCACTCATCGAGCCCGACTACGACGTGTTGCCGCTCATCGTCAAACATTTCGAAAGCCGCTATGCGGACCAGCGCTGGGTGATCTACGACGGCAGGCGGCGTTATGGACTTCACTACGACGGCCAGCAAACGCATACCGTAGAAATACAGTTCTCGGGCGACGTGGGCGCAGGCAAAGATCTCGCGGCCGTCTACGATTCCGGGGAAGCGATTTACCAGTTGCTGTGGCAGCAGTACTTCCGGAGCGTCAACATCCCGGCGCGCAAGAACACGAAGCTGCAGCTCCAGCATATGCCGAAGCGGTACTGGAAATACCTCGTGGAGCAGCAGCCGCCCGCCCGCTGAGCCCCTTCGCGGCATTTTATACCAAAGGCAACCCGGCTCTTTGCCCTGCGTATTCATGGTTGCCATCACTTTCACCCCGGGAGGTCTATCACCCTAAACGGCATCCCATGAACACTCGTTTTCCCATCCCAGCAGTACTTGCGCTGCTCCTGCTGACCAGCGCCCTTTCGTGCAAGCGAGACAATGACGACAATACACCCGTCGATGTGCAGCCGGCGCTGCAGGTCGTGGCCGAAAACCTCGTTTCCCCGTTGTCGATCGTCGAAGCGCCGGACGGCAGCCGGCGCATGTTCATCGTCGACCAGGCCGGCAAAATCTGGTTGCTGCCACCCGGCGGCAGCGTTGCGGCAACGCCCTTCCTCGACCTCAGCAGCCGGATCGTTCCGCTGATGCCCGCCTACGACGAGCGCGGGTTGCTGAGCCTCGCCTTCCACCCCAATTTCAGCAGTAACGGTAAGCTGTACGTGTTTTACACGGCGCCCCCGCGTGCCGGCGGGCCGGCTCCGGGCGCCTCCTGGGACAACCTGACACGCGTTTCCGAGTTCACCGTTAGTCCCGCAACGGCTAACACGGTCGACCTGGCTACTGAGCGAGTTGTGCTCGAATATGATCACCCGCAATTCAATCACAACGGCGGCACGCTGGCCTTCGGGCCCGACGGCTTCCTCTACATTTCCATCGGCGACGGCGGCAACAAGGATGACGTTGGCCCCGGGCATGGCCCCGACTGGTACGCAGCCAATGCCGGCGGGAACGCGCAGAACCTCAACAGCCTGCTGGGCAAGGTGCTCCGCATCGATGTCAACGGAACGCCCTACAACATACCGGCCGACAATCCCTACGCGACGGCCAGCAACGCCCGGCACGAGATCTATGCCTTCGGTTTCCGTAACCCATATCGCTTTTCGTTCGACATGGGTGGTACGCGGCAGCTGATCCTCGGCGACGCAGGCCAGTCGCTTTGGGAAGAAGTCAACGTGGTGACGCGCGGTGGCAACTATGGATGGAATGTGCGCGAGGGACGCGTTTGCTTCAATACCGACAGCGACCTGCTGGTGCGTCCGACCTGCCCGTTGCAGGACTCGGCGGGCAACCTGCTGCAAGACCCGGTGCTTGTGCTTAAAAACCTCGCCCACCCGGAAGGCGATGGCCATACCACCGTGGTAGTTGGGGGCAACGTATACCGCGGCAGCGCCTTGCCGGGGCTGGTGGGATCGTATGTATTCGGTGCTTTCTCGCAGGGCTTCACCGCGCCCGACGGCCTGCTGTATGTGGCCACGCCATCGGGCGGCACCTGGAACTTCAGTGAGCTCCGCTTCCGCGACCGCAGCACCTTCGGCTACTTTGTAAAAGGCTTCGGGCAGGATCTTTCCGGTGAGGTTTACGTGGCCGTTTCTTCCAGCCTCGGCCTGGCGGGCACGACGGGCAAAATCGTAAAAATCATTCCTTAAGCGTTGGCTTATCCAATGTCAGACCCGGTTTCTACCGGGTTTTTTTGGCCGTTTGTATAAATACGAAGCCGGCAGCAACGCATTGCTTCAACAACCGGGGCCCGGCATATTGCTTGGTGCAGGTAGGAAAAAAGGTTTATGGCAACAACCCCCAAGGCAGCACCGCGCAAGAAAGCGGCTCCGAAGAAAACAGCGGTCAAACGAGGTGTGAAGAAGGCCGCACCGAAAAGGGCAGCGAAGAAAGCAGCCCCGAAAAAGGCAGCCAGCAAAGGCACGGCAAAGAAGAACAAGCTGGGCGTCAAAAACTCGTTGGTGAACAACATCAATGCGAAGAAGAAGAGCGGCACGTCGAAAACGAAAAAGAAATCGTCTGTTTCAAAGGAAAGCTACGAGGCGATGGAAGACAACTGGGCACATAAAAAATAACGACACATGGCACGATTCAAACTGAGCCGCGACGACAGCGGCAAGCATACCTGGATGGCTCGTGGCACCAATCCGGAAACGGGCCGCGCCGTGACCATCCGCGGCGGTCAGCCCGGCACACCCGTAGGGCGCGCCAACCCGCAGAGCGAGCAGACCTTCGATGCCCGCCACGATGCTACCGGGATGACGCCGAAGAAGTGGATCAACAAACTGCGCTGGGACAATAAGGCACCACTCAACCGCTTCGTGGAAATCCCGGACCGGCTGTTCCGTAAGTAAGCCCTACTCAGGAATGATGCGCTTCAGGTAACCCGAATAATCGGTAAGCTGCGCTTCGTAGGGCAGCTTCATCAGCGCCGACGTCAGGATAAAATCCGCCGTGCTGCGGTTGCAGGCTATGAGGATGTTCCAGGCCACGGCGAGACGGATCAGCGCCTTTACGTCGCTGTCGTGCGGCTGCGTTTCCATAGGATCCCAAAAGAAGATGATCATGTCTATCCGCCCTTCAGCGATGAGCGCGCCGATCTGCTGGTCGCCGCCGAGGGGGCCGCTGAGCAGCTTGTGCACGGGCGCGTCCACTTTTCTCTCGAGCAGGGTGCCCGTGGTACCGGTGGCATAGAGCTCATGCTGCGCCAGCACATCACGGTTGTAGTGGGCCCAGTCGATCAGTTCACCTTTTTTATGGTCATGCGCCACGAGCGCGATGCGCTTGCGCGCGGCAAGGGAGCGGGTTTGCATGGGGGAAAGGTAAAACGAAACCGGGCAGCTTACTTGCCGCCGGGCTTCGTCGGACGCACCTCGATCTTGCTGGGCAGCGTGCGCGGGTTCATCCGGAGCAGGTCGACCACCATCTGGCCGATGTCTTCTGGCTGGATCTTCCAGGCATCGGCTTCGTTGGGTGTGTGGTTGTTGAAATGCGTGGCCACCGAGCCGGGCATGATGGTGGTCACCTTGATGCCGTGCTTGCGAAGATCGAGCATCACGGCCTGCGTGAAGCCGACGAGACCAAACTTGGAAGCATTGTAGGCGGCGCCGTTTTCGAAGAAGTTGGTGCCGGCCAGCGAGGCAATGGTGATGAGGTAGCCTTCCGATTTTTTCAGTGCTTCGACGCCGGCTTTCACGCTGTTGAAAACGCCGGTGAGATTCGTGTCGATGGTTTCGCGCCACTGCTCTTCGGTCAGCTCTTCGATGGGAGCAAAGTGGCCGATGCCTGCATTCGCTACCAGTACATCGAGACGGCCGAAGCGGTCGATGGTTTTCTGCACAGCCGCCTGCTCGCTGGCCAGCGACCCGGCCTGCGACTGCAGGGCGAGCACACGGTCACCGCCGCCGAGGGCTTTCGCCGCAGCGTCGGCCGCTTCCTGGCTGCGGCTGGTGATAGCCACGTTCATGCCCTGTGCCAGCAGTGCCTGCGCAATGCCAAATCCGATGCCTTTCGAGCCGCCGGTGATATAGGCTACCTGATCCTTCATGGTTTCGTATTTGCGGCAAAGTTAGAAGTCGTTCAACTTCGATTTATCATCACCGTCCCTGCGTTGCCGTGCTTTTTTTAAAGCCTCGGTGGCACAGTCCGAAACATAGAAGTAGCTGGGCTTGTACCAGACGGCGAAATAGTTCAGGTACTTCTTGTCGCAGGCACTGTTGCGGTATTCTTCCACTACTTCGAAGGCAATGGTTTCGTCGTTCTCGCCATTCCAGTTTGTTTCGTAGCGTACTTCCTCGAGGTCGCTGTTGCATTCCGCCTTCTTGCTCGATTTCTCTGTTCGACCCTTGCCGTATTTGGTCTTCATCGCGTTGGTAAACGCCACCGACGGGTTGGAGATATTGAGAGCATACAGCGTGTCGTTCAGAAAGCGCAGCTCCAGGTCTTCCATCTCGATACCGGCCACCTCGTACTTCGGCAGGTACAGCTTGTACGCATTCGGGCAAGTGAGGTAATAGTGCTCGATGTCGGAGCCGTAGCTGTTGCCCGGCACCCAGCGCGCCAGCGTGATGCGCGAAGGATGGTACAGGTCTGCAAAGCGGGCATTGCCGTCGGATACATCATGGATCTTGTTTTTGCTGATGCCCAGGTCTGCGGTGATCTGGCTGAAGGTTCTGCCCACGCGGATCTGGCCGATGCCATCTACGTTTTGCTGGGCGAAGGCGAGGAACGGCAGCGACAGGAACAGGCTGCAGAGGAACTTTTTCATTTGGGTTGGTTTTGGTTGCGATAAGGTGAGCAAGTTACGTTTTCCGGAGCTGCTCAGCGCACACGTATGGTGCCCTTCAGGCGGACGTCATCCGAAGCGGCTCCCACGAAGATGGTAAAATAGCCCGGGTCGTAGCCGAAAGCTTTCCGGGCTTCTTTATAATAAGAAAATGCGCCTTCATCGAGCAGCAGCGATACCCGCGCGGTTCCACCCTTCGGAACAAACACCTTACTGAAGCCCTTGAGCTCTTTGTAAGGACGGTCTACGGGGCAATGGTGCTGGTGGACATACACCTGCGTTACTTCGGCGCCGTCGCGGCCGCCGGTGTTGCGCACCGTGAATTGTACCCGCGCGCGGCCCTTGCCGGTGACCGTTACTTTGAGGTCGGAATAAGCAAACGTGGTGTACGACAGCCCGTAGCCAAAGGCGAACTGCGGCTTCAGGGCAGCCTGGTCGTAATAGCGGTAGCCCAGGTAGAGGCCCTCACCGTAGCGTACGGCGCGGGAGCCTGTGCTATCGTAGTAATACGGGTACACGGGATTGTCGCTCCACTGCTTTTCAAAGGAGGCCGGCAGCTTGCCGCTCGGGCAGATTCGTCCGCTGATGATCTCACCCAGGGCGGTGCCGCCTTCCTGCCCGGGATACCAGGCGTGGAGCAATCCTTTCGCCTGCGGCAGCCAGCGTTGCATGTCTACGTTGCCGCCGGCGTTGAGCACCACGATCGTATTCGGGTTCGCTTTCGCCACGGCATTGATCAGCGTATCCTGGTAGGGCGGCAGCGGGAAGGTCCGGTCGAAGCCTTCGCTTTCCGACTGCGCATCGAAGCCTACGGCCACGATGGCCACGTCGGCGGCCCCTGCGGCCGTAATAGCATCGGAGAAGTCGAGCACCTGCTGGTAGCAGGCAAGAGCGATGCGGGCGCCCCCGCCGTTCTCGTACCATTCCAGCGCGATGGGGTAGGAGCGGCCGGCTTCCAGGTCGACGTCGGTGCCGCGAAGGGTCGGGGCCTGGTCTTCCCAGAGCTCGATCACTTTGCGGCCATCCAGCCAAAGCCGGAAGCCGTCGTCGCCGCGCACGGCGAGGTGGTAGCGCCCGCTTTTGGATACGCGCAGGTAGCCCGTGAAGCGCGCGGAAAAGTGGTCGGCCCCGATACCCGGAATACCCGGGGGCGCGTCTGGCCAGTTATGATCCACGACAGTGTCGGTGATTACGGCAGCGGGTGCGCCGGCTAGATCCTGGTTGTTGTAAAAAGTAGCGGTCAGGCCGCGGCTACGTCCGGCAGAATCCGGGAAGAACACCGGGTCGGCGGTATGTTCTTCCATTTCGCCGGCCGCGCCGCGCACATAGGTCAGCTGCAGCGTGCTGTCGGCCTGCCGCAATCCATCCAGCAGCGTGACGGCGTGAAACGGCTCGGTGTACGAAGAACCGCCTCCGGCTACGTAACGTGCGGCATTCGGGCCAATGAGTGCCACCTTCTTCACGCCCGGGCCCAGGGGCAAAATGCCGCCTTCGTTCTTCAGCAGCACGATGCCGCTGCGGGCGACGTCGAGCGCGGTGCGGGAAGCCGCGGGGTTGTCGCGCGGGATGCGGTCGTCGGCCTGTGGACGGTCGTAGAACCCGAAGCGAAAGAGGATGCGCAGGATGCGGCGGACTTTGTCGTCGATAGTGGCCATCGATACGCGGCCGTCAGCAAGCGCCGGCAATAGGTTGGCGCGGCTCATGAATTTGCCGGAGGGCATCTCCAGGTCGAGGCCGCCGTTGGCTGCGGCAATGCCGTCGTACGTGGCCACCCAATCCGACATCAGGATGCCGTCAAACTTCCAGGCGCCTTTGAGCAGGTCGAGGTTCAGGTGTTTGTTTTGGGTGGCGTGCACCCCGTTGACCGGGTTGTAGCTGTTCATCACGGCGCCCACGCGGGCCTCGCGCACGGCGGCATGAAAGGCCGGCAGGTACAGCTCCTGCAGCGTGCGCTCGTCCAAGTCCGACGATACGTGGTGGCGGTTCCATTCCTGGTTGTTGGCGGCGAAGTGCTTTACGGTTGCCACCACGCCGCGGCCCTGAACGCCCCGGATATAATTAACGGCCATACGCGCGGCGAGCCAGGGATCTTCGCCCAGGTATTCGAAGTTGCGGCCGTTCATGGGGGCGCGGTACAGGTTCACACCCGGTGCCAGCAGGAAGTGTACCCCGCGGGCGCGGGCGTCGGCGCCGAGGGCGTCGCCGAGGCGGCGCGCCAGGCCGGTGTCCCAGGTAGCGGCAGCGAGCACCGAAGCCGGGTAGGCCGTGGTCTTCCCGTCGTTGCGGGTGCCCACGGGGCCGTCGGTCATTTTGAGCTCGGGCAGCCCGAGGCGCGGAACGGCCCGGATGTAAAAAGCGTTGTGGCCGCCGATGTAGTCGATCTTTTCTTCGACGGTCATGCGGCGCAGGGCGTCTTCGGCGCGGGCATCCGGCGTCGCGCGCGGGTCTTTGTAGGTCTGGGTTGCAGCGGCGCCGGCGGCGAGGAGGGAGGGGAGCAGGAGGATCGGTCGCATGGGCCTGGGATTGGGTGGCCCGAAAATACGATACCGCAGCCCTCGTCCTGTGTTACCTTCGGCGCTCAATTGCCGCCTATGTTTCGCGATCTCAATATCGACAAACGCCTCCTCCGCGCCCTCGACGACCAGGGCTTCACCGAACCGAAGCCGATCCAGGAAAAGGTCTTCTCGCTCGTAATGAGCGGCGCGGACGTATGCGGTATTGCGCAGACCGGCACCGGCAAAACGCTGGCTTACCTGCTGCCCCTGCTGAACGGGTGGAAATACAACAAGGACCGCGAGCCACAGATCCTCATCCTCGTACCGACGCGCGAGCTCGTGCAGCAGGTGGTGGATGTGGCCACCGGCCTGGCCGCCCACCTCGGCGCCACGATCAAAGGTGTATACGGTGGGGTGAACATCAACACGCAGCGCCTGCAGTTTGCCGATGGCGCGGACGTGCTCGTAGCCACCCCGGGCCGCTTTTACGACCTGGCCGTCACCGGTGCATTCAAAGTACGCTCGATCAAAAAGCTGGTGATCGACGAGGTGGACGAGATGCTCAACCTGGGCTTCCGCGCCCAGTTGCGGAACATCCTCGACCTGATACCGGAGCGGCGGCAGAACCTGCTCTTTTCGGCCACGCTGATCCCCGAAGTGGAGGCGCTGTTTACCGAATACTTCGACCGCCTGCAGCGCGTGGAAGCGGCGCCCGCGGGCACGCCGGTGGAGCGGGTGCAGCAAATCGTTTACGAGCTACCCAACTATCATTCGAAAGTGCGGATGCTGCAATGGCTCCTGCGCCATGAAGAATCGCTGCGCCGCGCCGTGCTGTTCACGGCGTCGAAAAAGCAGGCCGACGAGCTCGCTGCGCTGCTGGAGCCCGAATGGCCGGGAACGATTGGCGTCATTCACTCCAACAAGGAGCAGAACTACCGCTTCAACACCGTGCGCCAGTTCCAGGAAGGAACGCTGCGCCTGCTCATCGCCACCGACATCGTAGCGCGCGGCATCGACGTGACGGGTGTTTCGCACGTCATCAACTTCGACCTGCCGGAGCTCCCGGAGCAATACATCCACCGCATCGGCCGCACCGGCCGCGCCGACCGCGATGGCGTGGCCATCTCCCTGCTGACGCCGTTCCAGGCCGGCGAGCGGGCCGCGCTGGAAGCCTACCTGGGCGCGCCGCTTGCCGTATCGCCGCTGCCGGCAGACCTCGAGTTGTCGGAGCAGCTGATCGATGAAGAGCTGCCGAAAGTGCCGATGAAGGAGCTTTCGATGAAGCTGCCGCCCAAAGAGGAGCGGGGTGCTTCTTTCCACGAGAAAAAAGCCAAGAACAGGAAGGTCAACGTCCGCGTATCGCGTAAGGAGCAGATGATGAAGAAATACGGCAAGCCGATCAAGCGGGGCAAAAAACGCTGAGCATCTGCCTGAGATAAATTGTTGTAAATGCAAAAAGGACCGGCACATTGCCGGTCCTTTCAGGTAGATGGTCGTGAACGAGTTCGTTAGCCCAGCTTCACCGACGTCATCGTGAGCGAGCCCGCGATCGTTTTGTCGTTGAAGAACGAAACGGCATCTTTCGAGCCTTTCAATCCGAGCGTATACATCAGGGGCAGGTAGTGCTCCGGCGTCGGGATGGCCAGCAGCGCGTCGCGTCCCATCTGCTCGTAGCGGACCAGGGGTGCGTGGTCGCCGTCGCCGATCAGCTGTTTGAATTTATCGTTCATGTGCAGCGCCCAGTCGTAGCCGTATTGCTCTTCATTGAGCCGGTCCCAGGCCGCCATGCGCAGGTTGTGCACCATGTTGCCGCTACCCATGATGAGCACGCCCTTCTTGCGGAGGCTGTACAGCTCGCGGGCGAGATCGTAGTGATACTGTGGCCTTTTGCTGTAGTCGATGCTCAGCTGCAGCACCGGGATGTTCGCCTCGGGGTACATATGCCGGATGATGGTCCAGGTGCCGTGGTCGAGGCCCCAGTCGTGATCGAGCTCCACGTGGGCGGAATGCAGCAACTGCGCCGTTTCCTTCGCCAGCGCCGGGTTGCCCGGCGCGGGGTATTGAACGGCAAACAGTTCCTTTGGAAAGCCACCGAAATCATGAATGGTCTTCGGGAAGTTCATGGCCGTGATCTTCGTGCCCTTGGTGAACCAGTGCGCCGAGATCACCAATACCGCTTTGGGTACCGGGATCTCCTTCGCCATTTCGGTCCAGCGCCGGCTGAAGCCGTTGTCTTCAATCCCGTTCATCGGCGAGCCATGCCCCACGAACAGAACCGGCATCAGGTGGTCTTCTTCGGGAAGGCCGCTGGTAAACTGGCGGAATGCAGATAATGTGTTCATGCCTATTGCTCCTGTTAAGATGGTTTGGATAAATTGTTTTCGTTCCATTGCCGGCTGATTTGAGGGTCAGTATTTCTTACTGGCGAACAAACTCGCCGTTGGCGTTGATGCGCACCTCGTCGCTGATCATCGCTGCCGGGAAGCCCGCGCCGATGTTGAAGTCGGAACGCTTGATGACGCCCGTGAGCTGGAAGCCGGCCGTTTGCTTTTTGGACATCGGGTTTTCCACCTGGCCCTTGTAGCGGAGGTCCATGGTCACGCGTTTGGTGACGCCGCTCATGGTCAGGTTGCCGCTCACCTTATAGTTGTTCTTCGATACTTTCTTCAGCGAGTTGCTGCTGAAAGTGATCGTGGGGTATTTCTCCACGTTGAAGAAGTCGGCGCTGCGGAGGTGCTTGTCGCGTGCTTCCACGCGGGTGTCGATGGAAGCCGTTTGGGCGACCAGCTCGAAGCTGGCGTCGCTGAAGTCGGGCTTCGCCGATTTAACCGTCACGTCGATGTCCCGGAAGGCGCCCGAGATATCGGAGATGCCCAGGTGGGTTACGGTAAAGCCCAGCTGCGTATGCGGGTCGTCGTTTTGCCAGGAAACAGACGGCGTGGTAAAGGCGGTCAGTACGATCAGTGCGGAGGAGATGATTGCGATCTTTTTCATATGAATGATTTTAATGTCGTTGAATGTTTATGTGGGTGTGTTTATTGGTGGAGGATCTTCCAACCGGCGAGCCAGTTGTAGTTGTTCCGGATACCGAGGGTGATGAGCAGCAGCTGCATGCCTTCCAGTGTGCGGCTGACGGAGAGCTTGCCGGCTTCGATCGGACGAAAGCCCGCGGTGCTGACCAGTGCCGATACGGTGGCTACCGCTTCGGCATCATCGCCGGCCACAAAGGCGTCTACCTGCTTGCCGTCGATCACCGGCGTGGCGAAGTCGGCGGCGAACGTTGTATTGAACGCTTTGACCACCCGCGAGTGGGGAAGGAGCTTTTGCAGCTCTTCGGCCGCGCTCGTGCCCGGTTCTGTAACGAGGCCGTCGTAAGTTTCATTGAGCGGGTTGGCGATGCTGATCACGATCTTTTGGTTGGCCACCTCGCGGATCTGCGCGGCCACATCTTTTTCGGCGGCATAGGGCACGGCCAAAATGATGATGTCTGCTTCCCAGCTGGCGTCGGTGGGACAGGCGGCGGCTTCGATATCGGCTTGCGGGTTGGTGCTCCTGATCGCATCCACGAGCGCGTTCAGCTTGTCTTTATCCGTTGCTTTGAGCAGCAGGCGGTTGTTGCCTTTTGCCAGCGCAGTGGAGAGGGCGGAACCCATGTTCCCGGTAGCCCCTATAATGGCGATGGTTTGTTTTGTGTTCATGATCCTTTCGTTTAAAACACAAAGCTACCATCCACAGGGGGGCGCACCCTTGCGTTTGGGCAAGAAACGACGTTGATCTAAATCAAGAGAAACGGGTGCTACCGGGGGCTGTTCAACTTGCGGCGCACGCGGCTGAGCGTTTCCGCGGTCATGCCCATATAGGAAGCAATCATATGCTGGGGCACGCGCTGGATGATGGTCGGGTATTGCTGCAGGAGGTTCTTATACCGCTCTTCCAGCGACTGGCTGAAGATGGATGTAAGCCGTCGCTGCAGCGCCAGGTAGGCGCTCGTAATTTGCAGGCGGATATAGGTCTCATACTTGGGCACCTTGCGGAGCAGCTCCTCGTGCGCCGCCTTGCTGATCAGGATCAGTTCGGCGTCTTCCAGCGCCTCGATATTGTAGGTGGCCGCCTCGCCCGTCAGGAAGCTGTAGAGGTCGGAAATGGTCCAGCCTTCGAGCGCGAACTGCACGATGTGCTCCGACCCGCCGGCATCGACGTGGTATAATTTCAGCGCGCCTTTTTCCACGAAGGCAATGTGGCGGCAGGGATCGCCTTCCTGCAGCAGGTATTGCTTCCGGCGCAGCTTTTTGGGAGTCAGGAACTGTTGGATCGTGGCGCGCTCTTCCCCGGTCAGCGGAACCTTCTCTTCGAAACTCTGGAAGAACAATTCATACATAGCGGCAGCTGCATTCGTTGTGACACAATCGGAAACGACCGGTGCCGGATCCGGGCAAAAGGTAGTCCATTTCCGCTTCCGGCACCTTCGGTTACCGGTTGCTGACCGGCGGGCAAGCAATGGTTAGTGCTGCCGCCTTTGTGCGGGCTGCCGGGTGCACTCTTCGGAAAAGAAAACTATTGCGCCAGCCCGATCTGCTTCATCAGCGACTGGTTGTCCCAATGCAGGTATTCTTCAATCATTCTTCCACCCCGCCAGTGGCCAATAGTTGACATAGTGAGCCGGAACTTTTTCCCGGTGGGTGGAATGACCTTGCCGTTGCCCATATTCATCGGCCTGGAGAACGTGCCTTCCATTTCGCCGATGACGGCGGTCCAGTCGCCGCTGCCGAACTTGACGGGGTGGGCGATGATCTTCGTATCCGGGGCAAAGGCAAACATCGGTGTGAGCTGGTTGATGTGCTGCGGGAACAGCCCGGTGGTTTCCGAGCCATCGGGGTAGATCACGCGGATGTTTTGGTCGTGGCTGATGGCGAAGCTGTCCCACTGCTGATTGCTGTAAAACTGGAAGTCGAGGCTGTCAAAGCGGCGCAGCCGCTCCTGGGTCAGCGCGTCGTTGGTTGGCGCCGGCTGCTGCTCCGTGGTCGTCCGGGAGGCCGGCTGCGAAGCCGGCTGATTGCCGGTGCAGGAAGCCAGTAAAAGGACGAGGAAAAGACAGGGTACACCGGCTTCTGAAAATGGCTGTTTCATAATCGTCTGCTTTATGGTTAGGAATGCGAATCCGATTGGGTTCCCGGGGCATCGGTGCCCATCGCGGTGGCGGCAGCGGTTACCGCCCGTAGGGTAAGTTACCGAAAGACCAGGGACGGATGCAGGGCGGGAAGCGCGGGCGCCGGTATATCTTTACGGCATGTCTTTCAACGACCCCCTGCACGGCAAAACGCTCGAGGCGATCCTTACGGAATTGCAGGCCCGCTACGGCTGGGATGGGCTGGCCGACCGCATTTCCATCAACTGTTTCCGCAGCGATCCCAGCATCAAATCGAGCCTGACTTTTCTGCGCAAGACGCCCTGGGCCCGCAAAAAGGTGGAGGAGTTGTACCTGCGCTCGCTGCGGTAGCCCTCGGTGGGGGCAAAAAATGCGGATTTTTGTTGGGCGGAAGAGCCGCATTCCTTATTTTTGCAGCCCTTTCCGCCCCCGGGTGGAGACAGGCCGAGGTAGCTCAGCTGGTTAGAGCATCGGATTCATAACCCGAAGGTCGGCAGTTCAAGTCTGCTCCTCGGTACAAAGCCCTCCCCATGGAGGGCTTTTACTTTTTCCGCAAGCACATCCGATTCCAATCCTTTTGAGGCGGCCGGCAAGGGGCCGCAGCACCCGCCGCGACCCCAAAACGCCGCCGGCTGCCGTTGCCGGTACCCGGCTTTATCTTTGGCCTCTTCGTAACGGTGCCTGGTTCCGGGAGCCGCCTAAAACATGTACTATGAAATACCGCGTGGAGAAATTGAGCGAGACCATGTGTTCCATAAAGCTGGTCCCGGAAAACCCTTCCGAAACGGCCCTCTTGGCGAAACCGGAGCAGGAGGAAGCCTTCCTGGCGCACTACCGGCAGGCACTTTCGAAGTTGGTGCATAAGGACGCAACGCTCGTAGGCGTGGTCAACAAGGAGCACTACCCGGGGCATGTGCTGGTGGCGTATGCGTTGCCGGAAGGCCGGTGACCGGCGCCCACCGCTGCTGCTGTTCCGGGGGGCGCGCGAATGCATGGCGCGAAGCAGGTAACGGCATGTCGACCCCCGATTCACCTCCTCAGCCGCAAGCTGGATACTTTTTTATTGCTCAGCACGACACCCCATCGCGTGCACAACCAGGGAACTAATTGGCACTAGCCTGAATGGCCCGGTTCGATTCCATTCATCCTGCACCAGGGACCCCGGATAGGATTGTTCCTATGTTACCTTCACATTTGCTTCCCTTTCCGCGTACCGATTAAAATCAAAACCAATGAAAAAGCTACTCGTGCTGGTACCGTTATTCATTGCCGTTACCAGATTGATCGCACAGGACCAAACCGTACAGGAACTAAAGAATGCAAGCTCAAAAGCCCTTGTCAAAGATGCCACGGATACTATTCCAAAAACATGGAAAAAGGGCGGCTTGTTCAATTTCAATTTTGGACAAACATCGCTTTCAAACTGGGCTGCCGGCGGCGACAATTTTCAATTAAACGTAAACACATTTTTAAACCTGTATGCCTTTTATGCAAAAGACAGGAAAGCCTGGGATAACAGTCTTGACCTCGCCTTTGGATTAATAAAAACCACGTCCTTGGGCAGCCGTAAAAGCGATGACAAAATTGATTTCACCTCGAAGTACGGCTACGAGCTAACGCCCACCAGCAAGTGGTATGCCAGTGCCTTGTTTAATTTCCGAACGCAGTTTGCTCCCGGCTTTACCTATCCCGATGCCACAACGTCTACTAAAATTTCTGATTTTCTATCCCCCGGCTATGTTTTGTTGTCGTTGGGACTCGATTACAAGCCCAATAAAAATTTCTCCCTGTTCGTATCACCGATCACCAGCCGATGGGTTATCGTCACAGCTACCGGTTTAAACCCGTTGACACCCACACAAAAAGGCAATGTATATGGCGTACCACCGGGCAAAACCGTAAACAATGAGATCGGCGCTTACTTGAATGCCAGTTACCTGAAAGAACTGGTAACAAACCTGACCTACAAGGGGAAGCTTGAATTGTTTTCCAATTACAAACATAATCCCCAGAATATTGATGTGTATTTGACCAACCTGGTTAGTGCAAATGTCTTTAAAGGACTTTCATTCAACCTCGGCCTCGACCTGATTTACGATGATGACGTAAGGATATTCGGTGAAAACTCAAACGGGGCAAGAATGCAGTTCCGGGAATTTATAGGCATAGGGTATCTTAAAAAATTCTGACCGCTGCTGGTAGATAAGGCTTCATGTTCCCTGGTATTGGCGGTACGTGCTGGTGCAAAACCAGTTTCGGGTTGGGCGCGGAAAGCTGGCGTTGATTTTGAATACCATCGGTTCAAAAAAGCGCGTATGAAATTGCTCCGCCTCGCAGCGCCGGTCCTCCTGGGCCTGATGGCCTGTAATGAACGGGTACCGGCCTCCGGATCCGCTGCCTCCGATACCGCAACGACCACCGGCACAACTGCTGCGCCCGCAGCGGCCTGTTACCGCTATACCGGCAATGGCGACACGGTGAATCTGCGCCTGGATCCAACCGGTAGCGGCCCGCTCGAATACCAGCTGAAAGAAAAGGACCGCAACCGTGGAACTTTTACCATTGCCACGAACGAAGGTGGGCTGCTGCGCGGCTGGTACCGTTTTCAATCCGAAGGGATGGAGAGCGTGCGGGAAGAAGTGTTCCGGAAGGACGGCGACGCCCTCGTTCCGGGTTATGGCGAAATAGTACAGCAAGGCGATACGGCCCGCTTCGCACCCGGTGCCGCGCTGCAGTTTGACAGCAAGCGCGCGTTGCGGCCGGTGGAATGTGGTGGACGTTAAGAAGCTTTGCGTGGCAGCAGTCTTCAACGCAGAGGGCAGGGAGCGATTCACAGAGCGCACGGAGCAGCCTAAACGCTACCAACAAATTTCTTGGCACTACTACTGGTCTGAATCAACTTGTCATCCGAGGGGACGAGAGACGCCGCAAGCGGCTGAGGAAAAGCAGCCTAGCCCTATACGTGCTGGACATTGAATCTCCCTTGCGACGAATGGATTCTTCTCTGCCGCTTGCGGCGTCTCTCGCAGGCGCACAGGAAATGCTCTTTCAAATCTTGCGTTAACTAACTGTGTTTGTTGGTAGCTCAAACGTCCTTTGTGTCGTCCGTGAATAGCTCCCTGCCCTCTGCGTTAAAAAAGTACTTCGCCATCCACAGACACTACACGCCGCGCTTGCGCTTCGGCGGCAGCACTTTCGCGGGCGCTTCTTTCTTGAGCGAAGAGGCGCGCACAAAGAGCTTGGGCTTGAGCACGATCTCCACGTCGTCCATCCCCGAATCGTTGTGCATCCGCTCGATGAACAATTTGGCGGCGGTCTTGCCCAGCTCGAAAGCGGGTTGCTCCACGCTGGAGATGGTCGGTGTAACGAGGCTCACGGCCGGCTCGTTGTTGAAACCCACAAGCCCGATGTCCTGCGGCATTTGCAGGTCCCAGTCGCGGATGGCGAGCAGGGCGCCGATGGCCATGCGGTCGGAGATAGCGAAGATGGCGTCGGGGCGCTTCTTGCGACGCAGCAGGTCGTTGGTGGCCTCGAAGGCATTCTGTTGGTTGAAGTCGCAATACTTGATCAGGTCCGGATCGACCTTGATGCGGTGTTGTTTCAGCGCCTGCAGGTAGCCTTCGAGTCGGTCGTTGCCGATGCCGAGGTTGCGCGGGCCGGCGAGCACCGCAATTCTACGGTAGCCCTGCTCCAGCAAGTGCATCGTGGCCTGGTAGCCGCCGTCCACGTTGTCGAGGCGGACGCGCGGGCCGGCGATGTCGGGGCTCACGCGGTCGAAGAACACCATCGGCATCTTCTTCTGCTGGATCTTGCGGAAGTGGTCGAACACTTTCGTTTCGCTCGATACGGAAATGATGAACCCGTCTACGAGGCTTTCGAGCAGGCGCCGCGTGTTGACCATCTCGCGGCCGAACGATTCGTTGCTCTGGCACACCATCACCGTGTAGCCCGCTTCGAGCGCCACTTCGTCGATGCCCTTCACCATCTGCGACAGCACCCAGTCGAGGTTGGGCACGATGACGCCAATGGTATGCGTTTGCCGCTGCTGGAAGGAGAGGGCGAGGCGGCTCGGCTGGTAGCTGAGCTCCTCGCAGAGGGCCATCACGGCGTTGCGCGTGTCGGGCTTGATGTCGGGGGCGTTGCGGAGCGCGCGCGATACGGTGGAGACCGAAATGTTGAGCGTACGGGCGATGTCTTTGATAGTAGCCTGCTTGTTCATGATGGGAGCGTTGTCGCTTTAAAGGTACTGCCATCCGCCGGCTGTTACCGGTAACGTTACCGGTAACGCTTCCGGTAATTTATTTGGAAATGGCTTCCGGGGCGGTCTAATTTTAAACGGCCACAGCGCCCCCGAATACGATGAATGTACCGTCCCGCCTGCTTGCCGCCCTGCTCTGCCTGCTGACCTTTGCCCGGCCGGCTTACGCCCAGCACCCGCGCGCCTTCGCCACCGCCGCGGAGCTGCGCTCGGTGTACGCGCAGAGCCGGCAGAACCTGATGCTGCAACGCTCGCTTGCCGAGATGAAACGCGAGGTGGACGCCTGGCTCGGCAAAGACGTGGACGTTCCCTTCCCGAAAGATCCCGCCGGCGGCTACACCCACGACCGACACAAGGCCAACTACGGCTTGCTCTTCAACGCAGGTATCCTCTACCAGATGACCGGCGACGCGCGCTACGCGCAGTTCGCCCGCGGCATCTTTCTCAAATACGCCGCCCTTAACCCTACGCTTCCCAACCACCCGCAGGCCACGAGCTCCTCGCCGGGCCGTCTCTTCTGGCAGGCCCTCAACGACGCCAACTGGCTCGTGTATGCCGGCATGGCCTACGACCTCGTATACAATGGCCTCAGCGCCGCCGACCGCCGCCGCATCGAGCAGGGCGCCTTTAAGCCGGAGGTCGATTTCGTTACGAAAGACCTCAAGACCTGGTTCAACCTCATTCACAACCACGGCGTGTGGGCCTGCGCCGGCGTGGGCATCGTGGGCATCGCCACGGATAACAAGGAGTACGTCGACATGGCGCTTTACGGCACCGAAAAGAACGGCAAGAGCGGCTTTCTCGCGCAACTCAACGGGCTGTTCTCCCCCGACGGCTACTATACCGAAGGGCCTTACTACGTGCGGTACGCCATTCTTCCCTACTACCTGTTTGCCAACGCGCTGCAAAACGCGCAGCCTTCGCTCCACATCTTCGCCTACCGCGATACGGTTCTGCGCAAAGCCCTCGACGCCTGCCTGCAGCAAACCAATACCAACGGCGTATTCTTTCCCATCAACGATGCGCTGAAAGACAAGGATTACACTTCCAACGAGCTCGTGACCGCACTGGGCATCGCCCGCGACGTATACGGTCCGCAGCCCGGCTTCCGCACCGTGGCCCAGAAGCAGGGCCGCGTGCTGCTGCACCGCGGTGGCGCCCTCCTTGCCGCAGAAGCAACGGCCGGCAAGCCCGAAGCGGGCTATCCCTACCGCCCCGCGGAATACAACGACGGCGCCCGCGGCAACGAAGGCGGCGTGAGCCTCATGCGCCTCGGGCAGGGAAAAGAACTGACGACCGTTATTTTCAAATACGCCTCGCACGGCCTTTCGCATGGCCACTACGACCAGCTCGGCATCTCCCTTTTCGACCGCGGCTCCGAGATCCTCACCGACTACGGCTCCGTACGCTTTATCGGCGTGGAGCAGAAGTGGGGCGGACGCTACCTCCCCGAAAACAAAACCTATGCGGCGCAGACCATCGCCCACAGCACGCTGGTGGTCGACGGCGCCTCGCACTTCAACGGCAAAGAAGACACGGCCGAGCGCTACCACGGGGAACGCCTCTTCAGCAACCTGTCGGGCAAAGCCCTGCAGGTGGTGAGCGCCGCCGACGACCACGCCTATACCGGCACACGCCTCCGCCGCTCGCTGTACCTGTTGGAACTGCCGGCCGGTCGCCGCCTGCTGGTAGACCTTTTCCAGGCCCGCTCGGCGGAAGCGCACCAGTACGACCTTCCGTACCAGTACAGCGGGCAGCTCATACAAACGTCTTTCCGCTACCAGGCCGCGGGCACGCTGAAGCCCCTCGGCACCAAAAGCGGCTACCAGTTCCTGTGGAAGGAAGCCGAAGCGGGGCTGCGCGATACCGTAGCGCAGTTCACCTTCCTCAACAACAAAACCTACTACACGGTGTCGAGCCTCGTGCCTGATTCGGCCACCATCGTGTTCGCACGCAGCGGGGCCGGCGACCCCTCGTTCAACCTGCGCCGCGAGCCTTCTTACATCATCCGCCGCAAGGGCAGCAACGGCACCTTTTTCAACGTGGTGGAGATCCACGGGCAATACGATCCGGTGGGTGAGTTTTCTTATAACGCCTACCCGTCGGTGAAGACGATGCGGATCCTCCGCGACGATGCCGACTACACGGTGGCCGAGGTGCGCACCGGGACCGACAGGTTGCTGCTGATGCAGGCCAACCGCGACTTTTCGAAGACCTCGAACCATGCGCTGAGCAGTAACGGTGAGGCCCTGCAGTGGACCGGACCTTATGCTGTGCTGTGCAACGGAAAGTCCTTGAACTAGCTTGAATATTTAGTAAATTAGTAATAATGGAAACGACCGGAACGAAAGTGTTTATTGAGAGCGCCGACATCACGTGGGAACCGACTGCACCGGGTATGCGCCGTAAGATCATTGCTTACGACGAAAGCCTCATGCTGGTGAAAGTGGAATTTGAAAAAGGCGGTGTGGGAACCCTTCACCAGCATTTTCATACGCAGATCACCCACATCGAAAAAGGGGTGTTCGAAGTGGAGATCGGAGGGGAGAAGAAAGTGCTGAAGGCCGGCGACGCCTTTTATGTGCCCCCGCATGTAATTCACGGCGCCGTATGCCTCGAAGCCGGCGTGCTGATCGATACGTTCAGCCCCGCGCGTGAAGATTTCCTCGGTTCCTGACCAAACAGATGTACCGCACAACAATGATATCCCTGATTGGACTCCTGCTGCTTGGTTGCAGCAAAGGAAAGCCGGCCGATACGCCCCACGTGCCGTCTCCCGCGCCCATACCCGTTTCGACAGAGCCGGCACCGCTGCGCACGGTGTGGGTGCATACCGCGGACGAACTGCAGGCCGCGCTGCTCGATGCGCGCCCCGGCGACGACATTGAGCTTGCCGACGGCGTGTACAACGGCAATTTCGAAATCGCGGCCGACCGCGACGGCACGGCCGATCATCCCATCGTGTTGCGCGGCGGCACGGCGGCCATAATCGATGGCGGCAGTATCCAAACCGGCTACGCGTTGTACCTGCAGGCCGACCATTGGATCATCCGTGGCTTCAGCATCCGCAATGCGCTCAAAGGCATCGTGGCCGACCGCACCCGCTACAGCCGGTTCGATTCGCTGGAGGTCACCGACATCGGAGAAGAGGCCATTCACCTGCGCACCTTCAGCAGCCGGAATACAGTGGCGCACTGCCAAATTGCCAACACCGGGCTGAAAACGCCCGATTACGGTGAAGGCGTTTACATCGGGTCGGCCAAGAACAACTGGGCCGTGTATACGAACGGCGCGCCCGACCGCTGCGATTCCAACGAGGTGCTCGAGAACCGCATCGGGCCCGGCATCGCAGCGGAATGCGTCGATATCAAGGAAGGTACTACGGGCGGGCTCATCCGCGGCAACAGCTTCAACTCCATTGGTATCCAGGGTGCCAACGGGGCCGACAGCTGGATCGATGTAAAAGGCAACCGCTACCGCATCGAAAATAATACGGGCGTCAACCCGGAAGGTACGTTGCTGGTGGATGGCTACCAGGTACACATCGCCTCCAGGGGTTGGGGCAATTATAACGAATTCCGGGGCAACCGTTGTGTGGTAAATGCACCCGGCTATGGCATCCTCATTCGCCTCACGAGCCCTACCGAGGGGGCGTCGGTAGGAAATAAAGTTTTCGCCGACAACAGCGCCAGCGGCGCGGGCGGCGGGCTAACCAACATCCCCGTTACCCAATAAAGAATGTTTCAAATCCCTCTATGAAAATCAAAGGACTGCGCTGGTGGATCATCGCCCTCATCGGAGTGGCCACGGTCATCAATTACATCGACCGGAGCGCGATCAACTACATGTGGCCCTTCATCTACAAGGAGTTCGGCGTTGCCGAGGCCGACAGCAAGAACGCGCTGGCGCTGATCACGACCTTTTTTATGATCGCCTACGCGTTGGGGCAAACGCTGACCGGCAAGATGATGGACGCCATCGGCACCCGCCTGGGCATGGTCGTGTCGATCATCGGCTGGAGCATCTCCATTGCCCTGCACGCCACGGCGCGCTCGCTGGCTTCCTTCAACGTGTTCCGCTTTATGCTGGGCCTCACCGAGGCCGGCAACTGGCCCGGCGCTACCAAGAGCAACGCCGAGTGGTTCCCCGCCCGCGAGCGCGGCATTGCCCAAGGCATCTTCGGTGCCGGCGCTTCGCTGGGCGGGGTAGTGGCGCCGCCTGCCATCGCCGCGCTGTTCCTCGCCTTCGGCTGGCGCAGCACCTTTGTGCTGGTAGCGGTGCTGGGCCTGGTCTGGATCCTTCCCTGGATGCTGGTCAACCGCGCAACACCCGACAAGCACCCCTGGCTGAGCGAGGAAGAGCGCGCCCATATCCTGGACCGTAGATCTACGGAGCAAGCCGCGGCGACCGCACAACCCATGGGCTGGCGGCAGCTGCTGGGCTTCCGCAACACCTGGAGCATCCTGCTGGCGCGCTTCTTTGCCGACCCCATCTGGTGGCTCTTCGTCACCTGGCTGCCTACCTTTCTCAAAGAGCAGTTCGGCTTCGACCTGAAGCAGGTGGCGGCCTTCGCCTGGTTTCCCTACCTCATGGCCGCCATCGGCGGCCTGCTCGGAGGCCTCTATGCGGCGCGGCGTATCCGCGGCGGGGTAGAAGCCGCCCGCGCCCGCAAGGAAGCGATCGGCATCGGCTCGGCCCTCATGCTGGCCGCCCTCGCCACCACGGCCTTCTGCCTGCCCACGCTGCGCGCCAACATCCCGCTGGCGCTTGGCCTCATCAGCGCAACGCTCTTCGGTTTCCAGTTCATCATCAACAATATTCAAACCCTGCCCTCCGACTATTTCCACGGCAAGAACGTGGGCACCGTAGCGGGCATGGGCGGAACCGCCGCCGTGGCGGGCACCCTGCTGGTTACCTGGTCGGTGCCGTTTATCACGCGGAGCGGCTACGTCACCTTCTTCATCCTGGGCGCGGTGCTCGTTCCGCTATCCTGGGCCTGTATCGCTTTCCTGTCGGGCCGCCGCGCCAGCGCCGCCCCGGTTAAAAAGAACGTCAAACCATCCCCTGCAACCGTATAAATACTGCTATATGAGAAAATACCTGCTTACCTGCATGGCCATGCTTTGCCTGGCCGCGGCATTCGGACAGAACACCTACTACTGGGTGGGCGGCACGGCGGCCGGCGGTGTCAACATGACCACCGCTTCGAGCTGGAACACGGCGCTGGACGGCTCGGGCAGCACGCGACCTTCGGCCACGGGCGCTTCCGACATCCTCGTTTTCGACGGCAGCAACATCGGCGGGGCAACGCCCGCCACGGGGCAGGCCATCGTGCACATCAACGGCGGCGTTACCTGCGCGCAACTGAAGTTCCGTAACGGCGCGAACGTAGCCTTCACCCGCCTGACGGGCACCGGCACCATCAACGTGAGCGGCGGCGCGGGTGACGACTTTGTGATCGAGGCCGGCTCCTCGCTGGCAATGACCACGGCCGGCGGCAGCACCGTGATCGCGCTGGCGGCGGTGTGCACCGGCACGGTGAGCGGCAACTTCAGCATGATCACCAACCTGCAGGCCCGCATCGCCAACAGCACCGCAGGCACGCCGGGGTCGCTGGTATTCAAGGCCGGCTCGAAATTCACCAGCAATATCACGGCCGCCTCGGCGGCTTATCCCTTCGGCAACAGCACGCAGTCGAGCGAGCAGTGGGTCGTTTTCGAGGCCGGCGCGCACTACTATTACGAAGGCGGCTTCAGTCCTATGGGCTCGGCTTCCGGCGGCGGCTTCTTCATGCCGATCGACTTTCGTCCGGGTTCTTACTTCCATATGAAAGCTTCGAACCCGGCGACGGGCTCCGGCACCTTCTTCAACCGCAAATCGTATCCCAACGTGATCGTCGAGAACGGCGCCACACTGACCTCCGACGGTAGCATCAACCGCATCGACACGCTCAGCATCGCCCCCGGCTCCACCTTTGTAACGCATACCAGCGGTCAGACGGTCATCCTCGGCAACCTCGAGGCGAACGGCAACCTCAGCGCGCCCGCCGGCTCCACCAACGAGCTTGTATTTGCCGGCAACGTGCCGCAAACGATCAGCGGTATCGGCAACATCACGGTGCCCTCGTTTACCGTATCGGATGATGCGCAGGTGACGCTCGAGCGCAATGTGACCGTCAGCAACAACGCGAACATTTACGGGCGCCTCAACTTCGGTACCAGGCAGCTGGTCGGTACGGCCACGTTTACGGCCCGCCGTCCCGCCACCGCGTTCACGGCTACGGGCACAACTACTGCCGGTGCTTTCCTGATCCGCAATGCCACAGGTACAACTACGCTGACCAAGGGTGTCAGCATCGCCGGCGCTGGCATCACGCCCGGCACCCGCGTGGTGAGCGTGACGTCCAACCTCGACTCCATCTGGGTGTCGCGTCCCCTCACGGCCACAGCCTCCGGCGTTTCGCTCAGCATCAGCGGCAGCGGCGCCACGCTCATCACGGCCAGCCCCGACGGCTTCGATGCCGCCGCCGGTTCGGTAGGCGTGAGCGATGCCCGCACGTACCAGGATGGCATCAGCTACGTAATCAATGCCGCCACCACGCAGCCTTTCGGTATTTCCACCACGGCACCCGCGGTGCTCTCGATCCGCGATGCAACCTTCAATGCGGCCGGCACAACGAATGCGAGCGCGGAGTTCTCGGGTACCCTCACCCTCAACAGCGGCAGGCTCACCATCCGCCCCGGCGACGTGCTGCACCTGCTCGCGGGCGCCAGCATCGGCGGTGCGATCGGCGGCAGCAACTATTTCGTTACGGCTACCGATGCCACAACGGGCAGCCAGGGCCTCCTCCGCCGCGACGGACTTACTACTCCTTCGACCTTCCCCGTAGGAACGGCCGCCAACTACCTGCCCGCTGTGCTGACGCCTTCGGTCGCCTCCGACTATACGGTAGCCGTGTTTGAAGGCATCACGACCAACGGCACGCCCAACGGCACGCCGCTGACCCTGCAGGAGCGCCAGACCGTGGTGAACGCGGTTTGGAACATCAGCCAGGTGGCCGGCAGCGGCAGCAGCGCCGTGAAGCTCCAATGGGTGAGCCCGCTCGAAGGCTCGGTGTTCGCCTCCTTCGCCGACAGCGAGATCGGCTTTATTACCAATAGTGGTACGGGCTGGTCGGCGCCGGTAGGCAGCGGCGACAACACCGCCAACAACATCGAGTCGACCTTCGCCACCTTCGGCGCCTTCAGCGTCGGGGCACGTCCTCCGGCCAATCCTTTTGTATTCAATGCCATGCCCGCCAAGAACTACGGCGATGCCGACTTCACTGCGGGCGTACTGACGGCCAACAGCAGCACCGCGGTGCAGTATACCAGCAGCAACCCCGCCGTGGCCACAGTGACCGCTTCAGGCGAGATCCACGTGACAGGTGTAGGCACCACCGACATCCGCGCCACGCAGGCCAGCGACGGCTTTTACCCCGCCGCCGACGTCACGCATACGCTGACCGTCAACAAGGCGCCGCTGACCATTAGGGCGACCGACCTGACGCGTCCCGAAGGCGACGCGAACCCAACGCTGACGGTTTCCTACTCCGGCTTTGTAAATGGCGAGAACGAATCGGTACTGCTTACGCCTCCCGTGGCAACCACCACGGCCACCCTGACCTCCGCCCCGGGCACATACCCGATCACGGTAAGCGGCGCGACGGCCGCCAACTACAGCATCACGATGCAGGGCGGTACGCTGACCGTGAGCCCGCGCAGCGCGCAAACGATCACGTTCAACGCGATCCAGCCCAAGACCTATGGTGCGGCCGACTTCGCCCTGGCCGTATCGAGCTCCAACCTGACCATTCCGATCCAGCTCACGAGCAGCAATCCGTCGGTGGCCACCGTCACGGGGAACACCGTGCATGTAACCGGTGCCGGCACGACCACGATCACGGCCAGCCAGCCCGGTAGCCCGTTCTTCTTCCCGGCCGCAGCGCAAGCGCAAACGCTGACCGTAAACAAAGCCAACCTCACGGTACGCGCCTTTGATTCGACGCGGATGCAGGGCGACGCCAACCCTGCCTTCCGCTACAGCATCACCGGCTTCGTGCTGGGCCAGAATGTGGCGAGCCTGCCCACGGCGCCGGTGCCCACGAGCACGGCCACGGCCACTTCGGCGCCGGGCTATTATCCCATCACGTTCACTACGGGCGTATCGGCCAACTACAATTTCGTGTACACGAACGCCCGCCTGTCGGTGCTGCCCGCAACGGGTGCCGACCTGGATCATATCCAGGCCTATATGAGCGGCGCCAACAGCCTGCGCGTGCGCGTATACAGCGCCAAGCCCGACCTCGCCGATGTGTACCTGTACGATATTGCCGGCCACCCCATCATGCGCCGCAACGTGTTCGTGCAGCAAGGCTTCACCAGCGCCGAATTCCTGGTACACCGACTGCCGCCCGGCATCTACGTGGCGCGGGTCATCGGTAAGTCGGTCAACCTTACGAAAACCGTCCTCGTCGGACACTAAACATTGCTATGAAAAAAACATTCATTTCTGCTGCGCTCCTGTTGCTGCTGCTCGGAAGTGCCGTTACCCTGCATGCACAGGAAGATTCGGCAAAGACCTACAAGCCGGTCGTGCTGCCCGCGGGCTTCACGAGCCGCCTGGACGTCGTGTACACCAAGGCCGGCGATTGGGACGGCAAGATGGACCTTTACCTGCCGGCTGCGGGTAAGCCCACGCCGGTGATCGTGAACATTCACGGCGGCGGCTGGAACCACGGCGTGAAGGAATCGCAGACGGGGTTCAACACGTTCTTCAAGGCAGGCTTTGCGGTGGCCAATATCGAATACCGCCTTACGGGGCAGGCCACGGCGCCCGCTGCCGTGGAAGACAGCCGCTGCGCGCTCGTGTACCTCGTGCAGCATGCAAAGGAGCTCAACATCGACCCGGCCCGCATCGTGGTGATGGGCGGCTCCGCCGGCGGCCACCTGGCCCTGATGGCCGGCCTTATGGGCAACGATACCCGCTTCGACGGCGCCTGCCCGCACAAAGAGCCGATCAAAGTAGCCGCCATCATCGACAAGTACGGCATCACCGATGTGTGGGACTGGGGCTACGGCAGCAACGTCACCAGCAAGTCGGCCAGGAACTGGCTTGGTGCCCGTGCGCAGGACAAAGCCTTTGCCGCCTCGGTGTCGCCGATGACGTACCTGGCCAAGACCAACCCGCCCGTGTTCATCGTGCACGGCGATGCCGATCCCACGGTGCCTTACCAGCATTCGGTGGACCTGCATAAACGCCTTAGCGAACTCGGTGTGCGTACGCAGTTCATCACCGTTCCGGGTGGCCAGCACGGCAAATTCGACAAGGAGAAGAATAGCGAGATCAACATCGCGATCATGGCCTTCCTCCGCGAGGCGGGCATCTACTGAACAAACCTGTGAAACGTAAAAAGGGCAACGAGATCGTTGCCCTTTTTTGATGGTTTATCGTGGTCTTTCAATAAAGCAGTTTCCAGCGCAGCGTCGCGGCCTTGTCGCCGGCGAGCGCATCCACTTTCGCGGGGCAGGGCACACAGTTGTAGTGGCGGCCTGCAGCGAGCAGCAGCGGGTAGCCTTCCTCGAATTCGAAGGGCTTGATCTGCTGGCCCGTCCACACTTTTTCTTTCGAAAGAAAGGGATACAGGAAGTTGAAACCCTTTTCCAGCGAAGCGCCCGAAGGGCTGTGGTAGTGCCAGAAGTCGATGTCCAGCTTTTCGCTCATAGAGGCGATGAGAAAGAAGGCGTCGAGGTCGAAGGTGTTGTAGTGGAGTGCGATGGTGCGCTCCATTTCCTTGGGGAATTTTCCTTCGGCATCCATCTGGTAGTCGAGCCGCTCCTGCGCGCTCGTCACGATGCGGCGGGCGAGGTCGCTGCTGTCGATGTACAGCGCCATCGACAGGCGCAGCGCGTCGTAGAAGGTGCCGTGGTTATTGCGGGCGTCGAGCTCGTCGCGGCCGATGGGGCTGGTTTGCATCCAGTTCAAAAAAGAACCGAACCATTGCTGCATGCCTTTCTGGTCGGCAGCCGTCCAGGACTTCGATCCCTGCAACAGGCCCAGTGCGTCCACCACTTTCACGAAGTGGCGGGCGTCGATGAGGCCCGCGCCGCGGCCGTCATTTTTCCCCTTGATGGCCTGCGCGAAATTGAGGTTGGGATTCATTCGCGTGGCCGGGTCGAGAAACCAGGTGCGCAGCAGCAGCGACGCATGCGCCGCGTAGCGTTCGTCGCCGGAGAAATAATACGCAAGTCCGAGCGTGTGCACCAACTCGCAGAGTTTCGGCATATACTCCTTGTCCTTGAACTCCTTCACCTCGGGGTTGGTCTGACCGTCCTTGCGGATATAGGGCAGGCCGTCGGGCTTCGTGGGGTCGGGCCAGAAGTAGGGCGCGAGGCTCATGTAGTCGTGGCGGTCGCCGCTCGGCGGGTTGTCCTTTTTCTCCATCACCGAAAAGGGACCTTCCTTCAGGGCTTTGCCGGCATCGCTCAGCAGCTTGTCGTAGGCTGGCTTCAGGTCGTTGCGAATGCGGCCGCGGTTGGCCTGCAACACGCCGGCATTGAGCACGAATACGCGGGGCGCGGGCTCGGGGTTACCCGCGCGGATCGTGGCACAGCCGCTGAGCAGCGAGGCGGCCAGCAACAGGTAGGGCGCTAGTTTCATGGCTTCTTGTTTTGAGGTCAGGAGAAATAGGTGCCGCCGTTGATGTCGATGTTGGTACCGGTGAGGAACGACGATTCCGAAGACGCGAGGTACACCACGAGGTCGGCCACGTCGGCGGCATCGCCCTGGCGGCGGAGCGGTGTGGAAGCGGCCACGTTGGTACGGATCTCGGGCTTCGTAAAGCGGTCGTGGAAGGAGGTGGCGATCATGCCCGGTGCGACCGCATTGACGCGGATGCCGCGGGGACCGAACTCTTTAGCCATGGCACGCGTGTAGGTCATCACTGCGCCCTTGGCCGTAGCATACAGCGAGGCGCCGCCGCCGCCGCCATCGCGGGCCGCCTGCGAGCTGAAGTTGATGATGGCGCTGCCGCTGGGCATGTGGGCCACCGTCGCTTTCGTGGTGAAGAAGATGCTCTTCATGTTGACGTTCATCAGGAGGTCGTACCAGGCTTCATCCTGCTCCTCGATGGTCTTGCGTCCGAAGAGACCGCCGACGACGTTGGCGAGTATGTGGATCTCGTTGCCGAAGGCTTTCTGCGTGTCGGCCACGAGCGCCTGCACGGCGTCCCATTGCGTCATGTCGCCCTGCACGAGGATGCAGGTGCCGCCGGCCTCATCGATAAATCGTTTCGTTTCTTTTGCTTCTTCTTCGGAGCCGAAGTAATTGATCGCCACTTTAGCGCCTTCACGTGCGAGGGCCATGCTTACAGAGCGCCCGATGTCGCGGGCGCCGCCGGTTACAATGGCTACTTTTCCTTGTAGTTTCATATCGTTGAAATGGTTGTTTATTTATAAGGCTCCCTGCAGGCCGATAGCACCGCCGTCGGTGGCTTTACCCAGCAGGGGAGAAGTGACCGTGTTTGAAAAATTATAGGCCGACGACCGGCGGTAAGCGGGCTTCAGCGTATACATCGGGCCCTTGACGGCTTTCCCCCAGAAGGAAGCGACGCGGCCCGATTGGTAGAGATTGCAGTTGGTAATCATGATCTTGTCCCAGTTTGTTTCGTCGAGGCGGATGGAGGCGCCGCCACGGCCCGTGTTGGAAAAGAGCGTGTTCTTTACCACGATGTTCTGCACCCCCAGCAGGCGCAGGCCGGCGCCGCGCTCCTTATTGTTGACGTCTTCGAGCACGCAGTGGTCCATGACCAGCGTGGGGCCGCTCGTGCTTTCGTCGGAGCCGCCGCGGTACAGGTCGACCGAGTGACCGAGTACGCGGTAAAAGGCGCAGTTCCGTATTTCTACAAAGTCCGCGCTGTACTTGCCGGCGTCGTCTTTTTCAGCAGCGAGGTAGATGGCATCGCCCGACAGATCGCGGAACAGGCAATTAGTGAAGCGGACAGTATCGGCGTAGGTGTTCCGCTGCGCGCGCAGCGGGCTGAAGCTGGATTCGGTATAGTTGTAAAAATCGCAGCGGTCCACGAACACACTGTAGTGACCCTTCATCGGCGTTACCGGTGCGATGGCCGCGGAGGCGGATGCGCGCTCATCAAAGGCGTCGTTGTCGAAGGCGAGTCCCGACAGTTCCAGTACGGCGCTGTCGGCAAGCTGAAGCAGGGCTGCGCGGCCGCGCGTGCCGTTGTAACGGAGCAAAGCTTTGGCCTCCTTAGGCAGGCGGCTTTCAATCCGCACGTAGGTGCGCACCGTAGTGGGCCCGTCGAAGAGATAGGTAGCCGTGTCCGTCAGCTGCAGCACGTCGCCGAAGGAAGCTTTTTCCAGCGCTGCCGCCAGTGTATTCTGCCCCGCGCGCACCGGGATAATGCGTCCTGAAAGACGTCGTTGCTGCGGGGTTTTCACCCCATACCAGGGTGCGCCACATTGGGTGCGCGTGGCTGCGCCCGTCGTATTTTTCGGCAGTGCGGTAAACCGTACTTCAGCAAAGCCCGGTTGGCTGAATCGTCCCGAACGCGTTACCACGCTGTTGTCGGCGAAATGAAAGCCGTCGGTCTTGTCGAAGGCGACGAATACTGTATCAGAATGACGGTTGTAAAAAAAATTGTCCGCCAGCGTCACGTTTTCGGGCGCGAGTGTACGCTCGTTATCCTTGCCCACGTGGAATTGGATATGGGCGCAGTCTACCCAGCTGTTGCCGATGATGCGTACGTCCTTCACCTGGTGGTAGCGGTTGGGCAGCGAGTTGGGCACGGCGTTCATCACGGCCAGCGCGGCAAAAAAGCGGTCGCCGGTGAGGCCGGAGAAATAGTTGCCGCGGATCGTGTGGCCTTCGTTGATGACGCGCACGCCGCCCGTGTTGGGCTTGCCGTTGCCGATGAAGGCGTTGTTCTCCACGAGGTTGCGGTGGCCGTGGCGCAGCGCCAGCACGCCCGAGCTCTCGAAAAAGGTGTTCTTACGAATGCTATTATCGCAGGATTTGATCGATACGATCTCCACCTCGCCATCGCATTCCTGGAAGTAGTTGTTCTCGATGCGCGTGCGCGAGGAGGTAAGCGAGGTTTGCGAAGTGCCCACGCGGATCGTTTCGCCGCCATTGGCCCCCAGCGGCGGGCGGCTGCCGAAGTAGTTGTATTCGATGCGGTGCTCGTTCTGCTGGTTGCGCTCGCCATCGAGGATCACCGCGAAGGTGACGCCTTGGTTCAACTTGCCGGCCACGCTATTGTGGTCGAAGCGGTTGTGGCGGCCGTAGAGGAGGATCCAGGAAGATTCGGTCTCCCGAGCCGGCGGATTGAAATCGTCGATGGCGCAGGCCGTCACGCGGCACCAGTTGGCCACTTCCTTGCCGCTGCGGTATTCGATGGCGGCGCCGCGCGTGCAGAAGCCGCGGGTGAAATACAGCCCGCTCACTTCGATGCCGGTGCCGGCGAGGCGCAGGCTCGAATTGCCCGTGAGCAGCACGCGGCCCGGTGTGGCGGCGCGCAGCACGATGGGGCGCAGCGAATCGCCCCGGGCAACGAGATTCAGCTCGGCATCGCGGTATTCACCGTCAGCAATCACGATCGTGTCGCCGGGACGGGCGGACCGCACGGCTGCATTGATGGCCGCAATGTCGGACTGTGCGAAGAGTGCAGCCGGCGCGAGCAGGGCGAAGAAGGAGAAGAGGGAAGCTGGTTTCATAAAGCAAGGGATTGGTAGGGGTTATTGCACGAGCGACTGGGCGAAGTTGACCACGCCCTGCAGGTGCTCGCGCATGAGGGCACCGCCGGCGGCGGCATCACCGTCGCGCACGGCTTCAAAGAGCGACTGATGTTCCTGCAGCGCCTTATTGGTAACGGTGTCGCACACCTTAAAGATGGAATAGTTGGTGATGATGTCGGGAATGATGATGAGCAGCAGCGATTTCAGTGCTTTGTTCTTGGCACAGTCGGCGATGCTGAGATGAAACATGAGGTCTTCGTCAACGGCTTTGATGCCGCGCTCGGCCTTGGCCAGGTAAGCGTCCAGGGCGGCCTGCAGTTGTTGCAGGTCTTCGTCCGTGCGGCGCTGGCAAGCGAGCTCCACGGCGGCCACTTCGAGCAGCACCCGTGTTTCTACAAGCGACACGAAGGACGGCGTATCGATCTTGAGCACGTCGGCGATCAGGTTTTCGAGGGCCGTGATGCCGATGCTGGCCACGAAAGTGCCGCTTTGCGGGCGGGTGCGGAGAATGCCGTAAAACTCCAGCTTGCGCAGCGCTTCCCGCACGTGCGTGCGGCCCACGCCCATCTGCTCGGAGAGCTTGCGCTCCGGCGGCAGCTTGTCGCCGGGCTTCAGGGCGCCGGAAATCAGGAGCTCTTTGATCTGCCGGATGATCAGGTCGACGGGCCCTTCGAGGGCTACTTCCCGGAAGGCCGGCAATACTTCACTCATAAGCTGTCGTTTGGGGACAAGTTTAGTGCAAAATCGCGGCTAAAAAAATTGGTCGACCAATTCAGGAATTTCCGGTAGCGTTACCGGTAATTGTAAGTCATTCAAAAACAAACGAATACAAATCGCTCAAATTTTTATGGTGGTCACTTCAACGCTCACTCGCCAATTGGTCGACCAATTTTGTCTCTATATTTAGTCCGGATACGAACCGAACAAAACGATTGTCCGAATTCCAAACCTGCTATTATGAGAACGCACAAATTGCTGCTGCTTTTTACCCTGAATTGCCTGTTTTGGCTTTCCGCCGACGCCCAGCAGCGCGAAGTGACCGGCCGGGTGCTCGACGCCACGTCGGGTGAAGCGCTGACCGGCGTCAGCGTACTGGCCGAGAAAACGAACACCCCGGTACAGACCGGCCGCGACGGTTCCTACCGCGTTACCGTGAACGGGGGCAGTAAATCGCTCATCTTTTCTTCCATCGGCTACAGCACCCAGACGGTTACCATCGGAAACCGCACCGTTATCGAGGTACAGCTGCAGCGCAACAACAAGGCGCTCGACGAAGTGGTGGTGATCGGCTACGGCACCCAGAAGAAGTCGCACCTTACCGGCGCTGTTTCGAAGTACCAGAACGAAAAGCTCGACCAGGCGCCCGTGTCGCGGGTAGACCAGGCGCTGCAGGGTCGCATTGCCGGTGTACAGGTGCAGAACCTGAGCTCCGAAGCCGGCTCCGACCCGCGGATCCGCGTGCGCGGCGTCACCTCACTCGGCGCCTCCTCCGACCCGCTGGTGGTGGTGGACGGTCACCCGGTGCCCGACGGCCTTGCGTTCGTGAACCCCGCCGACGTACAGTCGGTGGAAGTGCTCAAAGATGCCGCCTCGGCCGCCATCTACGGCTCGCGCGGCTCCGCAGGCGTCATCCTCATTACCACGAAGAGCGGATCGGCCAACCGCACCCGCTACAACTTCAAGTTTTCCACCGGTGTCAAGTACGCGTATCAGACCTACCCGATGCTGACCACAACGGAGTACACCAACCTGCTTTTTTACGAAGCGTCGCTGCGGGCGAAAGATCCTACCGTTACCGGCAATGCGAATCTTATCGCCAGCAACGAGCGCGCGGGCTACGTGATCGAGAACGACCTCCTCGGCGGCCAGGCCACCGACTGGCAAAGCCAGGCACTGCGCAATGCCAACCAGAAGAACGCGCAGTTCTCCGTATCCGGCGGCCGCTCCGACCTGCGCTACTACCTGTCGGGCGGCTACCAGCGCGACCAGGGCCTGATGTACCACAGCGAATACGAGAAGTTCAACATCCGCGCGAAGCTCGACGCCAACCTCGGCAAGCGCGTGAAGGTGGCCTTCAACATCAACCCTTCCTATTCGAAGCGCGAGCAGCCTTCGGTGAACTACATGGACTTCGTGCGCTTCTATTCATTCCTCCCGGTATACCACACCGAAGCCACGGCTGCATTCGTGCGCCAGAACCCGGCCTGGGCGGGCATCAAAGCCGGCGACTGGGTACAAGCGCGCCACTTCAGCGGCCTTAATTATTCGGGGCTGATGCCCGACGGCACGATGTGGACCTCCTCGGGCCCGCAAACGCCCTTCAGTTCGGCCAACAACACACCGAAGTCGATCATGGAGAACGCCACCGACTTCGCCAACGAATACCGCGTGGTGAGCTCGGGCGACATTACCATCAACATCATCAAAGGCCTCGATTACAAGGCTATGGGCAGCGTTTATATCAATACCAACGACCGCCTGCGTTTCGACAAGAAGAATGCGCGCGCCGACGGTACGGTCAACAAGGGTGTGTTCAACAACAACCTGGGCATCGACCTCCTTGCCGAACACACGCTGACCTATACCCGTAAACTCGGCAAGCACAACATGACCCTGCTCGGCGGCTACACGGTGCAAAGCACCCGCAACAGCGCGCAGCAGGTGACCGGCCTCGACTTCCCCACCGACGATATCCAGGCCCTCGACCTGGCGGCTTCCAAAGACGTGTCGCCGCTCGCTACGTTCAGCCGCAAATCGCGCCAGGGGCTCAACTCGCTCCTCGGCCGCGTGCTCTACAGCTACAACGACCGCTACCTGTTTTCCGCCTCGCTGCGCCGCGACGGCTCTTCGAAGTTTGCACCCGGCCACAAGTGGGGCACCTTCCCCGCCGTGTCGGCAGGTTGGGTATTGAGCCAGGAAAAATTCATGGAGAAAGTGGTCTGGATCAACCAGCTGAAGCTGCGTGGCAGCTGGGGCCTTACCGGCAACAACCGCATCCCCGACTTCGTATGGGTGGAGCAACTATACCCCTCGCCTTACGTATTCGGCGGGGGCAACGGCACGGTGGCGGGCGGCATGATCCCCTCGAGCGACCTGCTGGCCAATGAGGACGTTACCTGGGAGCGCACCTTCCAGTTCAACACCGGCCTCGACCTGTCGCTGGTCCGCGGCCGCCTCAACGTTTCGCTGGATCTGTACGAGTCGAAGAGCGACCAGCTGCTGCTGCGTCCCGAGATCCTCGGCATCACCGGCGCCACGGTTTCGTATGTAAACATCGGCAAGGTGCGCAACCGGGGCATCGAGCTGGAGCTGAACAGCACCAACGTGGTGCGCAACCGCTTCCGCTGGACCTCCGCTCTGAACTTCTCGATGAACCGCAACAAGCTCGTTTCGCTTCCCGACACGCTGTCGAAGACCGGCGAGCGCGAAGACCAGTACCGCAACATCGTAGGCGGCCCGATGGTACAATACTGGGGCTACGTGACCGACGGTGTGTTCCAGTCGAAGGCGGAAGCCGATTCGCTGAGCCTGCTGTATAACGCAAGCGCCCTTTCCACCAGCTACTTTACCGCCGGCGGCCTCAAGATCCGCGACCTCAATGGCGACCACAAGCTTGATCAGAACGACCGCACGGTGATCGGCAATCCGTACGCCGACTTTACCTGGGGCATCAACAACAACGTGACGATGGGCTCTTTCGACCTGAGCTTCCTGGTCCAGGGATCGCAGGGCGGGCAGATCGTGAACGGAGACGCCGGCTACAACGAAACGAAGCGCGTCAACCGGAACTACATCGACAACCGCTGGATCAGCCCGATGAACCCCGGCGACGGCCGCACACCCTATTCCACCAATGGTGGTGTGAGCTGGGTGGCTACCGACTATATGGTGGAAGACGCTTCCTACTGGGCCCTGCGCGAGCTGATCGTCGGCTACACGCTGCCCGCAAAATGGACCAAAGCGATCCGCCTCAGCTCGGCGCGCTTTTACTTCACGGCGCAAAACCTGTATTACCATTTCGCCAGCGGCTACCGCGGCATCAACCCCGAAGCGCGGATGACCTCCGGCGGCTACAACGACCCCCAGATCGATGGCTACCAGCGTGGCGCCTTCCCGCTTTCGAAAAGCTACCAGTTCGGCATCGACGTTAACTTCTAACCGCCAAAGAGCTCCTCATGAAACGTACTGCAATCCTCCTGGGCGTGCTGCTCGCCGGCACCAGCGCCTGTAAGAAAAATATCGACCTCTACCCCGAGTCGAACCTCACTTCATTCACTTATTACAACAACACCGACGAGCTGCGAGCCGGCATCAACGGCGCCTACTCTGGGCTCTCCGGTCCGCTCTTTTACGAGTGGCAGGTGACCGAGCTGCGCAGCGACAACGCAAAGCAGGGCGAGACCGGCAGCACTTCGGTGTCGAACCAGGACCTGAACGAACTCGATATGTTCGCCGTATCGTCCACGCACGGCGGCGTGTTGTCGTACTGGCTGGAGTCTTACGCCAATATCCGCAACAGCAACCTGATCCTGCAGAAGCTGGGTGTTAATTACGATGCCGCTTCGGGCAACAGCAGCCTCGGCAGCATCGGCGCCGCCATCTCGGAAGCCGACCGCAAGCAGTTTGCGGGCGAAGCGCTGTTCATCCGGGCCTATCATTATTTCAACCTCGTGCGCCTGTATGGCGGTCTTCCGCTCGTAACGCAGCCCACCTCACCGGTAGCGGCGCTCGGCATCGGGCGTTCGTCGGTGGCCGACACCTACAAGCTAATTGAAGGCGACCTGCGTACGGCTGTCTCGTTCCTGGGCAGCGCGCCCTTCGGGCAGATCCCCTCGGCCAGCATCGGCCGCGCCAACGCCTGGGCCGCCAAAGGAATGCTTGCCAAGGTGTATCTCACACAGGGCCGAAAAGCCGAGGCGCTGCCGCTGCTCACTGATGTGAAAGACAACAGCGGCTACGGCCTCGCACCGACCTATGCCGGCATCTTCGCCATTAATTCCGAAATGAGCAGTGAGATCCTGTTTGCCATCCGTTTCCGCGCAGGTGGCTTCGGCACCGGCTCGCCCTTCGCCAACCTGTTTGCGCCCCTCAACAGCGGCACGCAGGTTATCAATGGCGACGGCAAAGGTCTGAACGCACCCACGGCCGAACTCGACACGCTGACCAACGGCGATCCCCGGAAGCCGGTGCTGATCGGCGCTTTCAACACCCGACTCTATCCAAAGAAATACCTCTCGCCGGTGACCACCGTGAGCGATGCAGAAAACGACTGGCCGGTACTTCGTTATGCCGATATCCTGCTGCTGATCGCCGAGGCGCAGGGCAATACGCCCGCCAGCATCGACCTCATCAACCGGGTGCACGTGCGCAACGCGCAGCAGCCGCCCATCGACCCGGCCACGATTACTACGACCGCGCAGTTCGAGCAGGCCCTCTCCACCGAGCGCCGCATTGAGTTCGCCTTTGAAAACCAGCGCTGGTTCGACCTCGTTCGTTTCAACACAACGCTCACTACGGTCAGCGCCGAGCAAACGATGAAGGACCACTTCGCCCACGAGTTTGCACGCCACTATGCGCTGTTCCCCGCGCCGGTAACGACGTTGTCGGAGCTGCAGGGCCGCGTGACGCGCGAGCGCCTCCTGCTGCCGATCCCGCAACGGGAGATCGATAACAGCACCCAGCAACCGCTGACGCAAAACCCCGGATATTAAACATGATGACACCGCAATCTTTTTCCCTCGCCGGGCGAAAAGCCCTCGTTACCGGCTGCAGCCGCGGCATCGGCCAGGCTATCGCCGTCGGGCTCGCTGAAGCCGGCGCCGACATCATCGGTCATTCCGCCACCCTGCGGCCGGGCAGCGACACCGAGCGTATGGTAACCGCCACGGGCCGCCGCTTTTGGCCCTATGCCGCCGACATCGGCAACCGCGACAGCCTCTACGCTTTCATCTGGCAGCTGCGCGAAGACCACCCGGAGATCGACATCCTCGTTAATAATGCCGGAACGATCCTCCGTGCACCAGCGGCCGAGCATCCTGACGACTATTGGGACCGGGTGCTCGCCATCAACCTCGACGCGGCTTTTATCCTCACCCGCGAGATTGGCAAGGGAATGCTGGCGCGTGGGAGCGGGAAGATCATCTTCACCTGCTCGCTGCTGTCGTTCCAGGGCGGCATCAACGTGCCCGGTTATGCTGCCAGCAAAGGGGCGGTGGGCTCGCTGCTCAAGGCCTTCGCCAACGAATGGGCGGGCCGCGGCATCAACGTCAACGGCATCGCGCCGGGGTATGTGGCTACCGATAATACCGAGGCCCTGCGCGACGACCCGCCGCGCAGCGCAGCTATCCTGGGCCGCATTCCCGCGGGTCGCTGGGGCGAGCCGGAAGACTTCAAAGGGCCCGCGGTTTTCCTGGCCTCCCAGGCTTCAGCGTACGTGCACGGCACCCTGCTCACCGTCGATGGTGGCTGGATGGGCCGCTGACCTTTTATGAATTGTTATCACCACAACGAACCGAGAAATGGAAGTACGATACGAATCGAGCCGTCGCGAAACCGCGTCAATGAACACCGAAGAATTACGCAGCAATTTCCTCATCCAGTCGCTGATGCAACCGGGCGTCGTGCGGCTGGTCTACAGCCACTACGACCGCATGATCGTGGGCGGCGCTGTGCCGCTGGGCAACCCGCTGAAGCTGGACACGCACAGTGAACTGAAGTCGGATTATTTCCTCGAGCGCCGCGAGCTGGGCGTGATCAACGTCGGCGGACCCGGAACGGTGCAGGTGGACGGCAAGAGCTTTTCGCTCGACAAGCTCGACGGCCTGTATGTGGGCCGCGGCGTGCAGGCCGTGACCTTCGCCTCCGACGATGCGTCGGCCCCGGCTCATTTTTACCTGCTGTCGGCCCCCGCGCACGCTGTCTACCCGGCGCACCGATGCACAGCCGCGGAAGCGGCGCCCGTAACGCTGGGCGATGCCGCCACGTCGAACCGAAGGACCATTTACAAGTATATTCACGCCGAAGGCATCCAAAGTTGCCAGCTCGTGATGGGCCTGACGCGCCTGGATACGGGCAGCGTTTGGAACACGATGCCGCCGCACCTGCACAGCCGGCGGATGGAAGTCTATTTTTATTTCGATGTGCCGGATGGGCAGCGGGTATTTCACCTGATGGGCGAGCCGCAGCAAACGCGGCACCTGGTGGTAGCCAACCACGAAGCGCTGCTCTCGCCGCCCTGGTCGATCCATGCGGGCTGCGGCACGGCCAACTACGGTTTTATCTGGGGTATGGCCGGCGAAAACCGCGACTATACCGACGTAGATGCCGTACCGCTGCACACGCTGGCTTAGGCGCGACCTTTAGCGCAGAATCTCGTCGAGTGAAATGGCTTCCAGGTAGGGGGCCAGCGATGCTGTGCCCGTAAAGCAACGGAATTCAGCGGGGTCATCGTCGTCGGAACCATACACGACCTCGGCGTAAAAGTGATCGAGCTGAAAGAGAAAATACTGGCCGCCGGCGTGGCGGCGGCGGGCTACCACGGTGCCGTCGTGCATGAGGATCACCATTTTTTCTTCCGCGGACAGGCCGATAAAATCAGATAGCAGCATAGTAAGATGTTTTAAACGTGGTTAACGAATAAAGGCGTACTGAATGCGAGGCTCTGAAAATTGAGGCGAGAGGCTGGGGCCGCCAAAGAGAAAAAAGGGGTTGGCGGGGGATTGGTTTCGTCAAATATAACACTCCGCCGTTACCGTTGTTCAGCACTAAGAAATTTTTAACCCTGCCCGCTGGGGCGGCGCCCGGATGCCGGTGGAACCCCCGACATTTGCGGCATGACCCCGCCCGCGATCCGCCTGCGCCCCGCCACTACCGAAGACGCCCACGCGTTGCTGCACATTTACCGGCCTTATATCGAGCACAGCGCCATCACCTTCGAAGAGGAGTCCCCCTCAACGGAGGCCTTTGCCGCCCGTATTGCGCAATGCCTGCAGCGCTATCCCTGGCTCGTGGCCGAAGTGGACGGGCAGGTGGCCGGTTATGCCTATGCGGCGCCCTACAACGAGCGGGCGGCCTACCAGTGGGCCTGCCTGTCGTCGGTGTACCTGGCGGAAGGATTCAAGGGCAAGGGCGTGGCCCGGCCGCTTTACGAGACACTGTTCGCCCTGCTGCGCGCCCAGGGCTACCGGAGCGTGTTTGCGCTCATCACGCTGCCCAACGAGCCGAGCGTGCGCCTGCACGAGCGCTGCGGCTTTCACTACTTCACCACTTTTGAAAACATCGGGTTCAAGCTCGGAAGCTGGCACAAGGTCGGCTGGTGGCGACTCGACCTCGCCGGTTTCAGCGACCGCCCGGAGGTGCCGCTGCGCTTTGCGCAGCTGCCTGCGGAGGCGCTTGCCGCCCACCTTTCCCCCAAATAGCCAACGCAAACCGGAAAGCAAAAAGGCCGCCGAAGGCGGCCTTGCAGGCAAGTGGTCTGGCTATAGCGATCAGGCGTGCAGCGACAACAGCGGTACGCGGGTATGAAACGCCTGTTCGCGGGTGAGGCTTTTATGAAAGAGCGCCTGCAGTCCGCGCTTGCGGTGGGTCACCATCGCCACGAGGTCGATCTGCTGATCGCGCACGTATTTTTCGAGCGATTCGTTGACGTCATTCCCGCTGATCACTTCGCTGGTAATCACGTCGAGGCCGAAATCCGCTTCCCATTTCTGCGACAGCGCACTAAGAGCGCCGGCGCGCTCCTTGCGGCGGACCGGGTCGGTATTTTCTTCGGTTACGTGCAGCGAACGCAGGGTAGCGCCGCAAAGGGCCTGCAGGCGGAACACCGGCGCCAGCAGCGATTCGCGTTCCTCGTTTTCCACGGCCAGCACGATGCGGGCGGGAAGGCCCCCGCTGTAGTGCACGGGCACCACCAGCACCGGCACGGTGCAGGCGGCAAGTACGGCCGCGGCGTTGGTGCCCAGCACCGTGCGCAGGCCTTCGGCACCGCGGGTGCCCATTACCAGCAGCTCGGGGTCGTAGCGCTCCACGGCGTTTTGCACGGCGTCTTTCAGTTCACCGTTGACCACGAGCGTGGTCATGGAGATGTCTTTGGGACAGCGTTCGCGGTAGTCGGCGAAGCGGGCGCCGGCTTCGGCTACGCGACACTGGTTGTATTCCTGGATGCCTTCGGGCTGAATGGCGTAAGAGGGCAGGGGCAGCGAAAGCGCGTTCAGCACGATCAGCTCGGCGCCGCTGCGTTCGGCCAGCAGTACGGCGTAATGAAAGGCGCGGTCGGCGGCCGGCGAAAAATCGGTGGGAACGAGAATCCGTTTCATAATTGTTATTTTGTTCCCACAAAGCTGCGCCGTTTGTCCGGCCCCGTTCATGACCCCCGGGCGCCGCACTCCTGATGCTGAATAGGTCGGTTGGTGACGCCGCTCAGGAAGCAAAAGCAAAAGGGCCGCAGTTGCGGCCCTTTTTGAATCGGTCATTTTTCGGGAAACATCAGTGAGCCTGGTAGCCCGGGTTGTCGGTAGTGCCGCCACCCTGGTTGCCGGCGTGCATCGAAGGCGAGCCCTCGCTGTTGCTGCGCGAAGCCGCGGGCTGGCTGTCCTGCGGCGTGTTGCCGTAAGCGGCGCCGGAGCCCATCTGGCTGCCCGTGCCGCCGGCGGTATGGCTACCGGTGGCGTTGCTGCCACCGCTGGTAGCGGTATTGCTGCTGCCTCCCGCGTTGGGGTTATGCTTCGTTTCGATGTATTCCTTGAAGTTCATCACGTCCTGGCGGATCATCCGCTCAAATACCGGGTTGAGCGCCTTGGCCAGGCCCGCACCCAGCTCACCGGCGGGGGCGTGGTAGGAGATGATCACTTCCAGCTCCGTACCCTGTCCGCCGAGGGCGTCGTGGAAGACCACCTTGCCTGCATTGGAGATCGTTGCGTTGGGGATCGACTGCCAGCCAATCATGTAGCCTTCTTCCTCTTTCACGATCTCGGCGTTCCACTTGATCTTGCCGATGCCGCCGGGTATGGTGGCCTCCCAATGCGAGTGCTTTTCGTCGATCTCCGTAACCGAAGCGAGGTGCTTCATGAACAGGGGCAGGTTTTCGAGCTTGCGCCAGAAGCGATACACTTCATCCTTGGGTTTGTTCACGATGAGGTTTGTACGGATGTTGATGGCGTCGGTGCGCTCCACACCGGCCTGCTTGCCGATAGCGGAATACACGGGGCAGTGCCCGGAGGCGCCGCGGTAGAGCAATAAGCCGCCGATAGCAGTCTTCAGCAAGCCGTTGACGGGGTGGCGAAACAGGTTGCCCAGTCCGGAAGAAAGCAGGAACGCGCCCATGGCGGTGCTGAAAAGACGCTCGGTCTGTCCCACATTCACCACGCCGCTCTGTCCTTCCTGGGGCTGGAATTCGTTGTCGGCATGCCAGCTGCCGTAGTTTTCGTTATTAGCCATAACAAAGAGGGTTGTTTAAAATGAAGTGATGCTGGCATGTTTGCAATTCTTGTGCCTCCGACCCAGACCCATTCCCCGGCCCCTTCCTAACGGGAAGGGGAGCAGACCACGGCACCGGCTCCTCACCAGGAAGGAGGGGGGCGGAGCGAACGGCCAAAACAAAGCCCCGGTGCCGGTTGCACCGGGGCTTTGCAGTCCCATTTTTTTTAAAAAGGGGTTAGGGGTTGGGCTGGTACACCTTCAGGGCTTCTTCGAGGCAATCCATCGCCGCATCCAGGTCGCCCTGGTTGAGCACGTAGGCAAGGCGCACTTCGTTCTTGCCGAGGCCGGGGGTACCGTAAAAGCCGGTGGCCGGCGCCAGCATTACCGTATTGCCTTTGTATTGGAACGATTCGAGCAGCCACTGGCAAAAGCGGTCGGAGTCGTCGATGGGCAGGCGGGCGATGGCGTAAAAGGCGCCGCCGGGATTGGGGCAATACACACCTTCCATAGCATTGAGGCGGCGCACGAGCAGGTCGCGGCGGGCCATATACTCGGCCTTGGGGGCGTCAAAGTAGGCATCGGGCAGGTCCACGGCTGCCTCACCCAGGATCTGGGCCAGCCCCGGGGGGCTGAGGCGCGCTTGCGCGAATTTCATGGCCGCGGCCAGCACGTCCTTGTTTTTGGTAACGAAAGCGCCGAGGCGGGCACCGCAGGCGCTGTAGCGCTTGCTTACCGTGTCCATCAGCACCACGTGCTGGTCCATGCCCTCAAGGTGCAACGCGCTGATATAAGCGCCGTCGTAGCAGAATTCACGGTAGGCTTCGTCGGAGAACAGGTACAGGTCGTGCTTCAGGCAGATCGTCTTGAGCGCTTCCATTTCTTCGCGGCTGTAGAGGTAGCCGGTGGGGTTGTTGGGGTTGCACACGATGATCGCGCGCGTTTTTTCGGTGATCACCTTTTCGAAATCGGAAATCGGCGGTAAGGCGAAACCGTTTTCGATGCGGGCGGTGATGGGCACCACGGTAACGCCGGCGGCCACGGCGAAGCCGTTGTAGTTGGCGTAGTAAGGCTCCGGAATGATCACTTCGTCGCCGGGGTTGAGGCAGGTGAAAAAGCCGAACTGGATGGCTTCCGAGCCGCCCGTGGTGATGATGATCTCCTCGGGCGAGACCGTGATGCCGACCTTTTTATAATACTGCGTCAGCTTGCGGCGGTAGCTTTCGTTGCCGGCGCTGTGGCTGTATTCGAGCACCCGGATATCGGCGTGACGCACGGCGTCGAGGATGGCCGGCGGTGTTTCCACATCGGGCTGGCCGATGTTCAGGTGAAACACATGGGTGCCGGCGCGCTTGGCGGCTTCGGCGTAAGGAACGAGTTTCCGGATAGGGGAGGGCGGCATCTGCTGACCGCGCTGGGAGATCTGAAGCATGGCGCAAAATTAATGGGGTAACCCCGCACTTTGCGGGGCAAGTTGTGCGAATGGGGGGATGATGCATGAAGAGAGAGCACATTTGTACGACTTCCTGCCCGTTGCCAGGAAACGGATAGACCAATTAACAAAAGCCCCCGCTGGAGGCGGGGGCTTTTCAGAAGAGAATGGGGCTTTAACTTATTTGGACGATTTCGTCTTTGCCTTTTCTTTCGTGCTGCTGGTCTTCACCTTGGTCTTGTTTTCAGCGGCGGCGGGAGCGGCAGGCTTGGCGCTGTGGCTGGCATCCCAGGCGGTGGCGTCCATGGTCTCACCGGTGATGGTCAGTACCTTGGGTTCGTTTACACCAGCGAATTTCACGGTTACCGTCTTGGTAAAGGCGCCCATGGCGGCGGCGTTGTAGTTCACGGGCAGCTTGGCCGTGGCGCCGGGAGCGATGGGTTCTTTGGGAACGGTCGGCGTGGTGCAGCCGCAGGAGCCGGTAGCGCTTTCGATCACAACGGGCTTGTCGGAGATGTTCTTGATCTCGAAGGCCGTGTTCACGGGTACACCCTGCTTGATCTTGCCGAAGTCGTACTTCTCGGTGCTTACTTTAACCACCTGGTCAACTTTCACGTCTTGGGCGTTGGCTGCAAAACCGCCAACGATCAGGGCGGCGGCGAGGAGGAGCTTTCTCATTTTTCGGTTATTGTTTTTTTTAGGAGTTATCTAGTTGTTGAATTGCTGTTTCAGAAAATCCACGGAAGCGTTCGCAGGGGCCGCACCGGCCGGGGCCTGCCACACTTCTCCTTTTATCTTGATGATTTTGGAACCCGAACCGTTGTATGAGATCGTAATAAATTTTTCAAAGGCGCCATGCGCCGCGGCATTGTAGCCCACTTTGATGGTGCTTTTGCCGCCCGGAGCGATGGGATGTTCCTTGTCCCACTCGGGCGTGGTGCAGCCGCAGGAGGCCTGTACATTGCTGAGCACCAGCGGCGTGGCGCCACTGTTCACCACTTCAAAGAAATGGAATACCGGCTTCCCCTGGGGGATCTTGCCGAAGTTGAACTCCGCCTCCTTTACCTGCAGCGGGTCGGTCGCGGAGGCATCCTGTGCACGGCCGGCGGCGGCCAGGCAAACGAAGAGGGCGAGGGTCAGAAATCGCTTCATAGACAACGGGATGGCTCCAAAAATACGGCAATCCGGCGGAAAGAGAAAGCCCGCTTCTGCCGATAGGCTTTTTTTAACGAGGTAGGGCGAAGCGCTTATTTTTGCCGCATGGAATCGAGAAATGAATCGGCGGAGGCCCTGTCCTTCGATAAGTTCCGCGACGAAGTGCTGCAGGATTACCGTTGGGTGGTGCTCAGCCGCGAAACAAGCCTGCTGGGCCGCAAGGAAGTGCTGACCGGGAAGGCCAAGTTCGGCATCTTTGGCGACGGCAAGGAAGTAGCCCAGGTGGCCATGGCCAAGTTCTTCCAGCCCGGCGACTTCCGCTCGGGCTATTACCGCGACCAGACGTTTATGTTCGCCGCCGGCCTGGCCACCGTCGACCAGTTCTTCGCGCAGCTCTATGCCGATCCTTCCCTCGAGCGCGAGCCCTTCTCCGCCGGCCGCCAGATGAACGGCCACTTCGCCACCCGCTGGGTAGACGAGGCCGGGCAGTGGCTGCCGCTTACCGACCGCAAAAACGTTTCTTCCGATATCGCGCCCACGGCGGGCCAGATGGTGCGCGGCCTCGGCCTCGCCTTCGCCTCCAAGTGCTTCCGCAACGTGCCGGAACTGGCGGCTGAAACCGGTCTTTCCCGCAACGGCAACGAGGTGTGCTTTACCACCATCGGCGACGCCTCCACTTCCGAAGGGCAGTTCTGGGAAACCATCAATGCCGCCGGTGTGCTGCAGGTGCCCCTCGCCGTATTCGTGTGGGACGACGGCTACGGTATTTCCGTTCCGAAGAAATACCAGACCACCAAAGCTTCCATCTCCGAGGCCCTTGCCGGCTTCCAGAAAGAAGACGGCACCAACGGCTTCCAGATCTTTAAAGTAAAAGGCTGGGATTACGCCGCCCTCTGCGAAACCTTCGAGGAAGGCATCCGCCTCGCCCGCGAAACCCACACACCCGTGCTCTTTCACGTGGAGGAGATCACCCAGCCGCAGGGCCACTCCACGTCGGGGTCGCACGAACGCTACAAAAACAGCGAGCGCCTCGAATGGGAGCGCCAGTGGGACGGTCTCGTGAAATTGCGTGAGTGGATCGTGGCCAATGCCCTCGCCACCGAGGAAGAACTCGACGAGATCGACGGCGCCGTGCGCGAAGAGGTGCGTGCCGCCAAGCAGCAGGCCTGGGACGGTTACCTCGCGCCCATCAAGCAACAGGTGGTCCGCGCCACCGACCTGCTGCAGGATGCCGCCGCCAAGATTCCCGCCGCCGCGGAAAAGCTGTCCGCCCTCTCCAAAGAGCTGGCGGCCCAGCGCGAGCCCCTGCGCCGCGACGTGCTCCGCACCCTCAACGCCGCCCTGCTCGCCACCGGCAAGCACGAGTCGGCCTACTGGCTGCGCGATTATTACAACGACCTGCGGAAAGAGAACAAGGACCTGTACAATACGTATTTATACAATGAAGGCCCGAAGAGCGCGCTGCGGGTGCCCAAAGTAGCCGCCGAATTTGCCGGCGATGCGCCCGTGCTCAACGGCTTTGAAGTACTCAATCATTATTTCGACCAGCTGTTTGCGTCGAACCCTAAAACCTTTGCCTTCGGTGAGGACCTCGGCTACATCGGCGACGTGAACCAGGGCTTTGCAGGCCTCCAGGCGAAGTACGGCGAGCAGCGCATCTTCGACACCGGCATCCGCGAGCTCACGATCATGGGACAGGGCATCGGCCTGGCCATGCGCGGCCTGCGCCCCATTGCTGAAATCCAGTACCTCGACTACCTGCTCTACGGCCTCCAGCCCCTGAGCGACGACGTGTCGACCCTCCACTACCGCACCCGCGGCCAGCAAAGCTGCCCGCTCATCGTGCGCACGCGCGGGCACCGACTCGAGGGCATCTGGCACTCGGGCTCGCCGATGGGCATGGTGCTCAACTCGCTCCGAGGCATGCACGTGTGCGTGCCCCGCAACATGACGCAGGCCGTTGGTATGTACAACACGCTGCTGCGCGCCAACGACCCCGGCATCGTCGTGGAATGCCTCAACGGCTACCGCCTGAAGGAAAAGCTGCCGGCCAACCTCCTCGAATACACCGTGCCCCTGGGCGTGCCCGAGGTGGTGCGCGAAGGTACCGACATCACGCTGGTAACCTACGGCTCCACGCTCCGCATCGTGCTCGATGCCGCCGCGCTGCTCGAACAGCAGGGCGTTTCCTGCGAGGTGGTGGACGTGCAGACGTTGCTGCCCTTCGACATCAATCACAAGATCATCGAATCGCTGAAAAAAACGAACCGTATTGCCTTCATCGACGAAGACGTTCCCGGCGGCGCCGCGGCGTTTATGTTCACCAAGGTGATGGAAGAACAGGGCGGCTATCGCTGGCTCGATGTGGCCCCGCGCACCATCACGGCCAAGGCCCACCGCCCCGCTTACGGCTCCGACGGCGATTACTTCTCGAAGCCCAACGCCGAAGAGATCCAGGACGTGGTGCTCCAGATGATGGAGGAGTGAAATCGTGAACCGTGAGGCGTCGGGCGTGAGTACACTTACGCCGGGAGAAACGTGTGGAGCGCTACACGTTTCTGTTTTTAGACGCCTCTTTGTACTTTAGAACTTTCTGCTCACGCCTCACGGTTCACGCCTCACGATCATGCACTACAACCAGTTCCTTTCCCTCATCGACATCTTCGGCACCGCGGCCTTCGCCATCGCCGGCGCTTTTTCGGCCATGGAGCGGAAGCTCGATCCCTTTGGCGTGCTGATTATCTCCTTCGTGTCGGCTATTGGGGGCGGTACCCTGCGCGATGTGCTGGTGGGCAACCTGCCGGTAAGCTGGCTGCAGAACGGAACGGCCATCCTCGTTATCTTCTGCTCCTCGGTGGTTACGATGCTGTTTGGCCATTACCTGAAGCAATTACAGACGGCGCTGTTTCTTTTCGACGCACTGGGGCTCGGATTGTTTACCATCATCGGCCTCGAGATCGCCATCAAGAACGGGTTGCCCGGCTACAGTTGCATCGCCCTTAGCACCGTCACCGGCTGCTTTGGTGGCGTGCTCCGCGACGTGCTGCTGAATAAGGTTCCGCTGCTCTTCCGGCGCGAGATCTACGCCCTCGCCTCCATCGGTGGCGCTACGGCCTATTACTTCCTGCGACGGACCACGATCGACGAAGACCTGAGCAAGATCGGGTGCATCCTCCTGATCTTTTTTATCCGCTGGATCGCGGTGCGCTACGCCCTCGGGCTACCCCGCTTTTACCGCGACCCGGCGGCCTGATCGCGTCCGCATCCGAAAGCAATACGAGATCGCCAGGCCCGGGGGACCGGTTTTTCTTCTTTACCGGGAAGGTCTGTGATGGCTGCTTCCAGCCCTAACTGTACTGCTGAAGCGGTGTCGCCCGATTGTATTTTTACAGCATGAAACTTCCCCTCTACCAGGTCGACGCCTTTGCGGAATCCGTTTTTAAAGGCAATCCCGCCGCGGTGATCCCGCTTGCAGAATGGATCGATGTTGCCCTGATGCAGCAGATCGCTATGGAGAACAACCTGAGCGAGACCGTCTTTTTTGTGAAGAACGAAGACGCGCAGTTCGGCCTCGAGGGCTCGTATCACATTCGCTGGTTTACACCCGAATACGAGATCGACCTCTGCGGGCATGCCACCCTGGCTTCCGCCTACGTGATCAAGAATTTCCTGGAGCCGCATGTGCAGGACATTCATTTTACCACCGAAAAAGCAGGACCGCTGAAGGCGAGCGCGAAAGACGGATTGTACACCCTCGACTTTCCTGCCCGCATGCCCGAAGACTGCGACGTGCCGACGAACCTGCTGCCCAGCCTCGGCCTGTCTGCAGCCGTAGAAATACGGCGCTCGCGCGATTATTTCGTGGTGTTGCCCGATGAAGACGCGGTGCTGGCTGTGGAGCCCGACTATACGTTGATGAAGGAGCTCGATACCATCGGCGTGATCGTTACGGCGAAAGGCCGGGAGGCCGATATCGTGTCGCGCTGCTTTTACCCGGGCGCCGGCATTCCCGAAGACCCGGTCACCGGTTCGGCCCATTGCAACATCGTGCCGTTCTGGGCGCAGAAGCTGGGCACTACAAAGCTCCATTGCCGGCAGTTGTCCCCGCGCGGTGGCGACCTCTGGTGCAGCCTCGACGGCGACCGCGTGCTGATGAGCGGCAAGTGCGCGCTCTTCCTGCAAGGGGAGATCAGCCTCTAAGAGAAGGAGCGCAGTCCCGAGGCTTCGGGGCCGCAAGCTGGATGCGCAGATCTATTAAGATTCATTATGATTTTGCTGGCGCATGCGAACGTTTATCTGGGCGAATCATAAAAATCTATAGAATCTGCGTTCTTCCCTAGTCAAGGAAGCGCGCTTTTACTTCCGGCGTCGGGATCATGCAGGCATCGCGCTTGCCGAACCAGCGATAGCGGTTGCGGGCGATCCGGTTGTAGAGGCCGTCGCGCCAGGAGCGGGGGAGGAGCCAGCCGATCCGGGCCGGCTGAAAATACCAGGGCAGGTACCGCAGCACCTGCAATACCGCCGTTGAGCGATCCCAGACTTGTCCCCGCTCAATGAAGACAAAAGACTCGAGGCTGTCGGGCGGAAGCCCGTGCTTTGCCAGCAGCCGCTGCCCCGCCTCCGACTGGAGCGCCGCAAAACGTAGCTTCTTTTCCCGGTCCGCACGGAGCACGAAATTGACCATCGCATTGCAGTAGTTGCACACACCGTCGAAGAGGATTACTGGGGGCTCCATGGTGCAAAGATCGCGGATGTCGGAAGCCGGATTTCACGCCAACAAAAAACGGATCGCAAAGCGATCCGTTTTTATATCAGACATCAGTCGTCAGCCACGCGCTATTGCAGGTTATGAAACACCTTTTGCACGTCTTCATCCTGTTCCAGCTTGTCTACGAGCTTGAGCACGTCCTGGGCCTGCTCTTCAGACAGCTCCACGGTGGTGCTGGGGATCCATTCAAGTTCGGCGCTGAGCGGGTTGAGGCCTTTTTCTTCGAGCCCTTTCTGCAGGTTGCCGAAGTCGGAAAAGGCGCAGCGGAGCACGAGTACTTCCTCGCCGTTTTCGCCGGTTCCCTCACCGAGTTCCTCGAGGCCGAAGTCGATCAGCTCGAGCTCGAGGTCTTCGGCGCTGAGGCCTTCCGGCTTCAGCTTGAACACGCCCATTTTCTTGAACTGGAACGCCACGGAGCCGCTGTTGCCCAGCGTGCCGCCGCCTTTGTTGAAGATCGATTTTACGTTGGCAACGGTGCGCACGTGGTTGTCGGTAGCCGTTTCCACGAGCACTGCCACGCCGTGGGGGGCATAGCCTTCATAGAGGATCTCGTCGTAGTTGACCAGTTCCTTGCCCTGGGCGCGCTTGATGGCCGCTTCCACCCGGTCTTTGGGCATGCCCACGCTGCGGGCGTTCTGGAAGCAGCGGCGCAGGGCCGCGTTGGTGCCCGGGTCGGAGCCGCCGGCTTTCACGGCGATAATGATCTCCTTACCGATACGGGTAAAGTTCTTGGCCATCTTGTCCCAGCGGGCGAACATGGCGGATTTACGTACTTCGAATATGCGACCCATAAAAAAACGAGTTTGTAGTTTGGAGTTTGTGGTTTGTGGTTCGACTGCGCTCACCCTGACAGGGCTGCTGTCATCCGGGGCGCCGTCGAAGGACAGGTGCGCAAAATTACGAATTATACCCCACGAAAAAGCCGCCCCGGGAGAGGCGGCTTTTTCGTTAAGCAGGTCGTTTAGTGCCGGGTGCGTTCGAAATCGTCGGCGGTCGGCAGCAGGTCCGCCATCGGGGTGCCGCGGCGGAGCGTGCTGCGGCTCTTGCTGTAGGCGAAGTACACCACGAGGCCGAGTAGCATCCAGACGAAGGCCACGAGCAGGGTGCGGGTGTCGATGGCCACGATCATACCCGTGCAGATCACCGCCCCGAGGATCGAAACCACCGGCGCTGCCGGCGTTCGGAACGGCCGCACCATGCTGGGCTCCTTGCGGCGCAGGATCAGCACGCCGAGGCTGACCAGCACGAAGGCGAACAGGGTGCCGAAGGAGGTCAGGTCGCCGGCAACGGAGCCGGGCACGAAGGCCGCAAAAAGACCTACAAAGACGAACAGGATCCAGTTGGCCTTATAAGGCGTTTTGTACTTCGGGTGCAGGGCGCCAAAGGCTTTGGGCAGCAGGCCGTCGTTGGACATCGTGTAGAAGATGCGGCTCTGGCCCATCAGCATCACGAGGATCACCGAGGAGAAGCCGGCGAGGATGGCCACCGTAACGGCGGTGGACAGCCAGCCGTAGCCGTGCATGTATTGCGAAATGGCATAGGCTACGGAAGCTTCGGATCCTTTGGTGGGGTCAACGAAGTCTTTCCAGGGAGCAACGCCGGTGAGCACGTGGCCGAAGAGGATGTAGAGGATGGTGCAGACAACAAGCGAGCCGAGAATGCCAATGGGCATGTCGCGCTTCGGGTTCTTGGCTTCCTGTGCCGCCGTAGAAACGGCATCGAAGCCGATGAAGGCGAAGAACACGATGGCCGCGCCGCCGAGCACACCGCCCCAGCCGTGCTTGAAAACGCCGTCGTAGCTATGCAGCACTTTGCCCGATCCGTCAAGCACCGGGGGGGTGCCGGCCGGGATCATATAAGGCGTATGGTTTTCGGGGCGGATGAACTGCCAGCCGATCGCGATAAACAAAATCACGATGGCGACTTTGATGAATACGATGATGGCGTTTACCATAGCGCTTTCCTGGGTGCCGCGGATCAGCAGCAGGGTGAGGAGGAGCAGGATGATCAGGGCGGGAACGTTGATCATGCCATGGTGCAGTACGCCGGCGGCATCGGTAATGCTTTCAAAAGGCGAGTGCGACCATTCGTATGGTATGCTCCCTCCCAGCAGCTTGTTCAGGTATTCACTCCAGGCGATGGATACCGTGGCGGCCCCCAGCGCATATTCCATAATAAGGGCCCAGCCGATGATCCAGGCGATCAGCTCGCCCATCGTTACATACGAATAGGCGTAGGCCGAACCGGCGATGGGGATCATCGAGGCAAATTCGGCGTAGCAAAGGCCGGCGAAGGCGCAGCCGATGGCAGCAATGATGAACGAGAGCGTCACGGCCGGACCGGCAGCCTGGCCGGCAGCGGCGGCGGTACGCACGAACAGGCCCGCGCCGATGATGGCGCCGATACCGAGGGCCACGAGGTTGCCGGCGCCGAGGGTGCGCTTCAGGCCTTTCTCGTTGTCAGCCGCCTGCGCCATGATCTGGTCGAGGGGCTTTTTAAGGAACAGACTCATAAACAATTAATTGTTGATCGATAATAAGGTCGTAAAATAAAGCATTTAAGCGATACGGTTCGCGCGCTATTTATACAAGCGGAAACGCACGCCGGAATTAAGTTTCGGGGGGCACCGTATTTTTTCCGATTTTCGGCGCCCGAATGCGTGACTATGAATAAAGGAAGCCGTCTTACCCTCATGATCATACTGGCCATGCTGCTTGGCGTGGCGGCCGGCGCCCTGGTCTATTACCAGGGAGCACCGGATTTCAAGACTTCCTTCTCTACCAACATCAAACTCCTCAGCACCATTTTCATCCGCCTCGTGCAGATGATCATTGCGCCGCTCGTGTTCTCCACCCTCGTGGTGGGGATCGCCAAGCTCGGCGACCTGAAGGCCGTGGGCCGCGTGGGGGGCAAGGCCATTCTCTGGTTTGTTACCGCGTCGCTCGCCTCACTGCTGCTGGGAATGGTGCTGGTCAACTACTTCGAGCCCGGCGCCCTCATCAAGGGGCTGCAGCGCGACGAAGCCGGCCTCGCCGACCTGGCCACGAAAGGCAAGGCCTTCTCGCTCCAGAATTTCGTGGAGCACGTCATCCCCAAAAGCTTTTTCGAGGCGATGGCCGCCAACGAGATCCTGCAGATCGTGGTGTTTTCGATCTTCTTCGGCGTGGCGGCCGCCTCCATCGGCGACTTTGCCAAACCTGTAGTGCTGGCCCTCGAACGTGCTTCGCACATTATTCTCAAAGTCGTCAATTACGTGATGAACTTTGCACCGCTCGGCGTTTTCGGGGCCATTGCCTCGGTAGTGGCTGCGCGCGGCTTCGGCATCTTTACGTTTTACGCCAGCTATTTCCTTTACTTCATCATGGGCATCGCCCTGCTCTGGTTGCTGCTGCTGGGCGTAGGCTACCTGATCCTCGGCGCGCGGATGAAGGAACTGATGCGCCGTATTTCGTCGCCGCTGCTGGTGGCGTTCAGCACGACCAGCTCGGAGGCCGTCTTCCCCAAGCTGACCGAGGAACTTGAGCGCTTCGGTTGCCGCGACCGCATCGTGTCGTTCGTGCTGCCGCTCGGCTACTCGTTCAACCTCGACGGCTCCATGATGTATATGACCTTCGCCTCGCTGGCCATCGCGCAGGCCTACGGCATGCACATGCCGATGGGCGAGCAACTCACGATGCTGCTGGTGCTGATGCTTACGAGCAAGGGCGTGGCCGGCGTGCCCCGCGCGTCGCTGGTAGTGGTGCTGGCTACCTGCGCCATGTTCAAGATCCCGCCCGAAGGCGTGGCCCTCATCCTCCCCATCGACCACTTCTGCGATATGTTCCGCACCGCCACCAACGTCGTGGGGAACTCCATCGCCACCTCGGTGGTGAGCAAGTGGGAAGGAGAGCTGAGTGAATCATAAACCAGGAATTTGGAACAAGGAATGGCGAAGGAGGTCATCAACTAACTTTTCAAAACCCTCCGGGAGCTTCCAAAACCTTTACAACGTTAAGAACCTACAGAACCTTTTTTCATGCTGAATAATCTTATCCATTGGATCATTGAAAACGGCGGACTTTACATTTTGCTGTTCGTCATTTTTGCCGAGACCGGACTCTTCGTGGGCTTTTTTCTCCCCGGCGACTCCCTGCTTTTTACTGCGGGCATTTACATCTCCAAGTTCTGCGGCCAGATCGGCGACGGCTCCGTTACTGCCTGGAAGGTGGCCCTCATCCTCTTCCTCGTTGTTTTTGCGTCCGTGCTGGGCAACGTTGTCGGTTACTGGTTTGGCCGCAAGACCGGACCGCTGATCTACGAGCGCAAGGAAAGCTGGCTGTTTCGCAAGAAGCACCTGCTCCGTGCCCAGGAGTTCTATACGCAGAACGGTAAAGGCACCATCTTCCTTGCCAAGTTCCTGCCCATCATCCGCACCTTCGCGCCGATCATCGCCGGTATTGTGCGGATGGACCGCGGCACCTTCATGCTGTACAACCTGCTCGGCTCGCTGGCCTGGGTGTGCTCGATGATGCTTGGCGGCTACTTCCTGGAAAGCTGGGTGAGCAGCCGCTTCGGCTTCAGCCTGGCCGCCCACATCGAGATGATTGCCATCATCATCATCCTTATTACAACACTCCCGGTAATCTGGAAGCTGTTCTTCGCCCGGAAGAAAGTGGTGCCCAACAGCCCCAACGACCCGAACTCCGTGTTATGAGCCGGCGCCACTCCATCTTCAGCTTCGCACTCGTCGTAGCGGCCCTGGGGTACTTTGTAGACATCTACGACCTGCTGCTGTTCAGCATTATCCGCATCCCGAGCCTGCAGTCGCTGGGCCTCGGCGGCGATGCGCTGAAAGCGGGTGGAGAAAGCATCCTTACCTGGCAGATGTGGGGCCTCCTCCTCGGCGGGATCATCTGGGGCGTGATGGGCGACAAGCGGGGGCGCATGAGCGTGCTCTTCGGCTCCATCCTGCTCTATTCGCTTGCCAACATCGCCAACGGCTTTGTGCAGACGGTGGACCAATACAAATGGATCCGCTTCATCGCCGGCCTCGGCCTCGCCGGCGAGCTGGGCGCTGGTATCACCCTGGTGTCGGAACTGACACCGAAGGAAAAGCGCGGCGTGGCTACCTCGCTGGTGGCCGGCATCGGGCTGACGGGCGCCGTAGCGGCCTTTATTGTAAAAGAAAATTTTCCTTGGCGCACCGCCTATTTTATCGGTGGCGGCCTCGGTTTCCTGCTCCTGTTCCTGCGCGTATCGATGTTCGAATCGGGACTATTTAAAAATGTAAAGGAAAGCACCGTGCAACGCGGCAACTTCTTCATGCTGTTTACCAATGGCGACCGCTTCCGCCGCTACCTGCTCGGTATCCTCATCGGCCTGCCTACCTGGTTCGTCATCGGCGTTCTCGTGACCTTCGCAAACGACTTCGGGAAGGCCATGGGTGTGCGCGGCTCCGTGGATCCCGGCAAGGCGATCATGTATGCGTATGTGGGCATCTCCATCGGCGACATCCTCATCGGGCTCGTCAGCCAGTGGTTCCGCAGCCGCAAGAAGGCCCTGTTCCTCTTCTACGCGATCACGGCCCTGTTCATTATCCTGTTTTTCACCGCCCTGCAGAACGCGACGCCCGCGGCGATGTACTGGGTCTGCGCCGGCCTCGGCTTCGGTACCGGGTTCTGGGCCATCTTCGTTACGATGGCGGCCGAGCAGTTCGGCACCAACCTGCGGGCCACCACCGCCACCACCATTCCCAACATGGTGCGCGGCATGCTCGCCGTGCTCATCCTGCCGCTGTTCAAAGCCCTTCGCGGCGCCACCGACTACTACACCGGCGGCTGGCTCACCGCGCTGGTCATCATGGTGCTTACCGTGGCCGCGGCGCTGATGACGAAGGAAACCTTCGGGAAGGACCTGAACTATGTGGAGGAATAATCCATCAACCGGTTCATGGATTAATGACATCCTTACCAAGGTTTCTCTAGCTTTGCGGCGATGCCCAAGTTTCTCGTTGTCCGCTTTTCCTCCATCGGTGACATCGTGCTCACCACGCCCGTCGTGCGCTGCCTCAAGACGCAGGTGCCCGGCGCCGAAGTGCATTTCCTGGTAAAGCCGCAGTTCCGCGCGGTGGTGCAGCACAACCCGTATATCGACAAGATCCACGTGCTGCAGGCCGACTGGGAAGCGATGATCGCGGAACTAAAGGCCGAGGGCTTCGACCACATCATCGACCTGCACCACAACCTGCGCACGCTGCGGCTGAAGCGCAGCCTGAAGCTGCCGGCGCATTCCTTCAACAAGCTCAACTTCCAGAAGCTCATTTTCGTGAAGCTCAAATGGAACGTGATGCCGAAGGTGCACATCATCGACCGTTACCTCGAAACGGTGGCGTCTTTCGGTGTCGTCAATGATGGAAAGGGGATGGATTATTTCACCGGCCCCGAAGACGAAGTGCCCTGGAGCGACATTCCCACCTCGCACCAGCTTGGTTTTGTTGCCGTGGTGATCGGCGCGTCGTTCAAAACGAAAAAGCTTCCCATTTATAAGTTACAGGAGCTGTGCCGCAAGATGCCCTATCCCGTCCTGCTACTGGGCGGCCCCGAAGAGGCCGCCGAAGGCGAAGAGATCGCGTCCGTGGATCCGGTCAAAGTATACAACGCCTGCGGCAAGTTCAAGCTTAATGAAAGCGTGGACCTGGTGCGGAAGTCGAAGCTGGTGGTAGCCCACGACACGGGCCTGATGCACATCGCGGCGGCGCTGAAGAAGCCCGTCATCGCGGTGTGGGGCAGCACGACACCGTCGTTCGGCATGGTGCCTTACTACGGCGACAACTACCTGCTGCACCATGGGCGTCCGTACGACGACGTGCAGGTACACAAGCTCTGGTGCCGCCCCTGCACCAAGATCGGCCGCGACAAATGTCCACAGGGGCACTTCAAATGCATGAAAGACATCAGTATCGACGAGCTGGTGGGAAAGGCCGAGGCCCGCTTGTTCCGCTCCTCTTAAAATTCCAGGATGAACCCGATCGTGGGCAGCGGCCGGCCGTCGTTGTCCTGCAGCACCACCGGGACGGTATTGCTGCCGTTACGTTGGGGCGCCTGTCCATCAGTGGTGACGAAAGCGCTGTTGTCGGCATTGCGCTGGAAGGTGTAGAACGGCAGCGAAGAGCCCCCCGCGCCATACACGTTCTGTATGTCCAGGAACACGTCGAGCGACAGCCTGCGGAAGTTCCACCGCCGGTCAACGCGGATGTCGGCAGCATGGAAGGCCGGCAGCCGTTCCGTATTAATACGGAGATAGTCGGGGACGCCACGGCCCAGCGAGAAGTAGTTAAGGCGGCTCGCCTCGAGGTTGTAGGGCGTAAACGGAGCGGCGCCCTGGTAGCGGAACTTCAGCCCGAACTCCCAGTTGGGGCCGGCCTTGTAGCCGGTAGTGAGCGATAGCAGGTGGCGGTTGTCCCAGGTGGAAGGCGCATAGCGTCCGTTGGCATTGGAGAACTCGCTCCGGTAAAACGTATAGCTGAATAAGCCATAGAGCCGTTTCGTCAGTTTTTGCTGGGCAAAGAGCTCAATCCCCCAGGCCCTTCCTTCACCGCTTTGCACGATCGGCTCATTGCCGATGGCGCCGAATTCGGTGCCTTTGTTGGCCAGCGAAATGCCGTCGGAAATGCTGACGGGATAGCGGGCGTATTTTTTTCGGAAACCTTCGAGCGTAATTCGGCTGTTGGCAGTCGGCAGGAATTCCACGCCGCCCACCCAGTGGGTGCTGCGGATGTAGCGGCCCGGGTTGAGCGGTACGCCGCCGTTGCCGCCGAAAGCCAGTTGCGTGTAGCCGGGCAGCCGGTAGTACAGGCCGTAGGAGGCACTGACGTTCCATTTATCAGCAATTGCATAGGAAGCGCTGGCGCGCGGGCTCCACTGCCGAAGCAGGTTGGACTCGCCGTTCTCGGCGCCATTGCCATCCACCCGGAACCCGCCGCTAAGCGCGAGGCGCCGGTTCAGCAAGCGCGTGCCCGCCTGCACGAAAGCGCCGTAGCGCAGGAAGTGGGTGCTTGCATTGGTGCGGAACTCCTGCGCCGGCTGCGTGGCCCCCTGCGGATCGGTCAGCAGCGGCCGGAAAAGCTGGTAGAAGCGGTTGTCGAAGTCCACGTATTGCGCCACGGCGCCCCAGCTCAGTTTCCACGTTGCGTAGTTGCTGCTGGCGTCGAACCGGAGCTTGTTTTCCGTTTCGTTGCTGCGGATGTCGAGGTTCTGCTCCCCGGGTGCCGGGTTGAGGTTGTCCTGGTACCCCTCCGCTCGGTTGTTGAGGGTGTTGCGGCTCAAGGATAGGTTCCAGAAGCCGCGTGGCGTCAGCCGGCGCAGCGTGGCACCGACGGTATAGCTCCATTGGTTGATCGTCGGGTTGCTGCTGATGGCGTAGAGCTTTTCGGGCGTTGCGGTGCGCGGGGCGGCGAACCGGAATTCATCGATGGCGCCGAGGCCGAGTACGCTGAGGGTCGTGCGCGGGCTGAGGCGCGTCGTGGTCTTAAACTGGAAGTCCCAGTAGTTGGGACGGATAGGCAGGTCGATAAGGCGGAACAGCAACTGGAGGTAGGAGCGGCGGGCGGAGGCGAGGAAGGTCGTGTTCTTTCCCAGCGGGCCGTCGAAAGTGGCGGCCGCTTCGGTGCCACTGAGCCGGAGGTTGCCCTGCAGGCGATCGGGGTTGCCGGTCTTTTGGCGGAACTGGAACACGCTGCTCAGGGCGTTGTCGTAGCGGGCTTCAAAGGCGGAAGTGTTGAGCTTTACGTCTTCGATAAAGCTGACGTTAAGGATGCCCTGCGGCCCGCCGCCGCTGCCCTGCGTGGAAAAGTGGTTGATGACGGGCACCTCGATGCCGTCGAGGTAAAATACGTTTTCGCTCGGTGCACCGCCGCGGATCACGATGTCGTTGCGAAACGACCCGCCGCCAACGCCGCCCCCGACGCCGGGCAGGGTTTGGATGACGCGGCTGATGTCGAAGTTGCCGCCGGGGTTAGACCTGATCTCTTCCGTACTGAGGCGCTGCACGCTCAGCGGGCTTTCAAGTGTGGCGGCCCGCACCGACGGCCGGCGGCTCTGAACGATCACGGCGTTCAATTCTTTCACCGCTGCTTCGAGCTCTACGACCACTGTTTGCACATTGCCCGTCGTTACTACGAGGTTGGGCACACTGCGCGCAACCCAACCCGCGCCGGTAACCTGGAGCGAATAGGAGCCGGGGGCGAGGTCGGGCAGAACAAAATTTCCAAGGCTGTCGCTGGCGGTGCTGCGGCCCGAGGGCTCAATGGTGAGCGTAATGCCGGGGAGTGGTCGCTGGCTGTTGCGGTCCACAATGGTTCCGGTGAGGCGGCCCGTGGACTGGCAAAGCGTTTCGAGGCCGCAAGCCAGGAACAGGAGAAGGAGCAGGAAGCGTTGCTGCGGGAAAGTCATTATCAAGAAGTTTTACCGGGTGCTTGTTTCGGTCCAAAACAGGTGGCGCACGTTTTTGTTCAAACATTGTTTTCCGATCAACCCCTAATATTGCGCATGACCGAGCAAATGGAACAGCTTTGGAGTCGGTACCTGGCCGCGGGTGGTGCTGCCGATGCCACGGCCTTCGGGGTATGGCTGATCCGTGAGCAACCGCGTTTGAGCCCCGCCGGTAAACCCGCCGCGGCGGTTCCCCCTAAGGTTGCGCCTTCGCCGCAGCAACTGACGGGCATCCTCATCGCACGGCTTCACCGCCTGTTTGCGCTGGCCGGCAAGCCCACCCTGCGTGCAGCCGGCCTTTCCGGCAGCGACGACCTGACCTTGCTGGCCACCCTGCTTTTTATGGGACGCTCTACCAAGTCGGAGCTGCTGCGCCAGTGCCTGTTGGAATCCGCCGCAGGGAGCCTGCTACTCAAGCGGCTACGCACCGACAGCCTGCTGCGCGAGGAAGCCAACCCCGACGACGGGCGCTCGAGCTTCGTGGTGCTGACGCCGAAGGGGCATGCCTTGCTGCTCGCCGCCCTCAAGGCGCTCGCCGGCCCCGCCGACCCGCTGGCTGTGCTCGATGCGGCCGAGCGCGCGCAACTGTCGGCCCTGCTCGATAAGATCGATGCCGCCCAAAGCCCGCTGCACCAGCTGCGGCCCTTGAAAGACCTGTTGGGACCGCGTGGTTAAAATTCAAATTCGCGCACCGAAGGATGGTGCATCAGCAGCCTGGTGAACCGGTTGTGGTTTTTTTCGGAACCCTGTGCGTACCAGGTGCCGATGATGCTGTCGCCGCGGCGCGTGCGCTTGAGGCGCTTGTAGCGCAGGTGGCAGTCGTCGAACAGCTGCTCGTATTCCTTGAGCAGGTCTTCGCGGTAATCGGACACAACACGGTAGGTATGCGACTGGTTGACCCGGTCGATATAGGTCTCGAGGCGTGTGAGCAGCCAGAGCACGGCCAGCACCAGCAGGGTAGCCAGCAACACGAGTTTATAGGCTCCGTCTGCGATGCCCATGCCCAAGGCGGCCGTTGCCCAGATGGTGGCGGCGGTGGTGATCCCGTTGATCCGGTTGTCGGCTTTGAAGATGACGCCGGCGCCGAGGAAGCCGATGCCGGTAACGATGTTGGAGGCAATGCGGTCGTCGGAGCTGTGCGAAATGGTCATCGACAGCGTGGTGAAGATCCAGGAGCCGAGGCAGATAAGGATCATCGTGCGGAAGCCGGCCGACTTGCTGCGGAACTCGCGCTCCGCGCCGATCAGCCCGCCCACAAGAACGACCATCAGCAGTTGCCCGATAAGTTGTGGCCAGGTAAGCATTGCTGTAAAATTAGCCCCGGTGGGATAGAGAAAGAACGCCGATTTTAATGATTATTAAGATCAACGCGGATGTAATCAATGAAATATCATACCTGATCTTAATCAATCCGCGTATCCCGCTTGCGGGATCTGCGTTCTTGCTCTATCCCAGCTCGCTCAGCTCGAGCCAGCGCATTTCTTTTTCATCGATTGCTTCGTTGATGGCAGCCACGCGGTCGGCGGCCTTTTGCAATTCGTCGTAGGGCAGGTTGCCTGTCATCTTTTCCGTCAGCGCTGCGCGTTCTTTTTCGAGGGTCGCGAGCTCGTCGCCGAGCAGCTGGAATTCGCGCTGTTCCTTGAACGACAGCTTGCGCTTCTTCTCGGCAACGGTGGCGGCAGGTGCGGTGGCTGCCGCGGCCTTTTCTTCCCGGCGCGCCTCGGCTTCGGCTTCCTGGTCGAGCTTCTGCTGCTCGCGGTATTGCGAGTAGTTGCCGGGGAAATCGCGGATGACGCCGTCGCCCTCGAACACGAACAGGTGATCCACGAGGCGGTCCATAAAGTAGCGGTCGTGGGAGATGATCAGCAGGCAGCCACTGAATTCGAGCAGGAAGTTTTCCAGCACCGACAGCGTGGGCAGGTCGAGGTCGTTGGTGGGCTCGTCGAGCACCAGGAAATTGGGGTTGCGAAACAGGATCGACAGCAGGTGCAGGCGCCGTTTTTCGCCGCCACTGAGCTTGCTCACATAGGTGTATTGCTGCTCGGGCGAAAACAGGAACAGCTCCAGGAACTGCGCCGCGCTGAGAAAGCGCCCGTTGGCCAGCGGGAAGTTTTCGGCGATGCCCTTCACGAACTCAATGACGCGGAGGTCGCTCTTCAGCTCGAGACCCGTTTGCGAATAGTTGCCGAACACCACGGTGTCGCCGATATTGATTTTGCCCGAATCGGCTTCCTCGATGCCTTGCAGGATGTTGACGAAGGTGGATTTGCCGGCGCCGTTCTTGCCCACGATACCTACGCGCTCGCCTTTCTTGAACGTATAGTCGAAGCCTTTGAGGATAGCCTTGTCGCCGTAGCTTTTGTACACCTTCTTGAGCTCGGCCACCTTACCGCCGAGTCGGTTCATCTTCGCCTGCAGCTCGAGCTGCTGCTCGGCCATCTTTTGCTTGGCACGCTTTTCCACCTCGTAGAAATTATCCTGGCGGCTCTTGCTTTTCGTGGTACGGGCCTTCGGCTGCTTGCGCATCCATTCGAGCTCCTTGCGATAGAGGTTGCGTGCCTTTTCGATCGAGGCGGCTTCGCTCTCCTCGCGCGCGGCTTTCTTTTCCAGGTAGTTGGCGTAGTCGCCCTTATGTATGTAGAGGATGCCGTTGTCGAGTTCCCACACTTCTTCACACACGGCGTCGAGGAAGTAGCGGTCGTGGGTCACCATCAGCAGCGTGGTGTTTTCCTTATTGAGGTAGTGCTCGAGCCATTCCACCATTTCCACATCGAGGTGGTTGGTCGGTTCGTCCATGATGAGGAGCACGTGTTTGTGCTCGAAGCCGATGTCGATGAGGGTGCGGGCGAGGGCCACGCGTTTTTTCTGGCCACCGGAAAGTGTGCCCACCGCCTGCTGCAGGTTGTGGATGTTGAGCTTGCCGAGGATTTGCTTCACCTTGGCCTCGAAATCCCAGGCGCCGAGCTCGTCCATCTGCAGCAGCAGCTCGTTGGTGCGGGCTTCGTCGCGGGCATCGAGGGCGTCCTCGTAGGCCTTGATGCAGTTGAGCACGGGGTTGTCGTGGTAAAAGATGTTGTCGAGGATGTTGGCGTGCTCGATGAGGCGGGGTTCCTGCTCAAAGAAGGCTGTGTCCACGTCTTTATTCACCCACACCGTTCCGTCGTCGGCGATCTCCTGTCCGCCGATGATCTTGAGCAGGGTGGATTTGCCCGAACCGTTGCGGGCCACCAGGGCGATCTTGTCGCCTTCGGAAATATGAAAGGTAAGATTCTCGAACAGCGGCTTTACGCCGTACGACTTCGTCAGTGCCTGTGCCGTCACATAATGCATGGCGCAAAGATAAGCCCCCTGTGTAAGGGGGCCTTATGCGATTCGGCGGGTGTCGCCCGGTCAGTTCTCGGTGTATTCCTGCATTTCCGCGGGATCCTTGAAGGTGTCGAACTGCGAATTGATCAGGAAGAGCACCACCATGATGAGGATCGCCACCACGATGAGGGCCAGGAGTTTCTTTATTTGCATAGGGCGGTCGTTTTGGGCGGCAGGAATGAAGATACGGAGGCCTTTCAGTAGTTCTACGGAAGATGCGGTCCTTCCCCCGGAACTGCAGCTGGCAGGGCTGCAAAGGTACCTTTTTCGTTCATTGCGCCGGCATTTGCCGCCCGCGCCGCTAGAATTTCCGCTCCACGGGGTTGCTGATCTTCGGCACCGTTTTGAGGTAGGCGAAGATGGCGCGCGTTTCGGCGTCGCTGAGCGTGGAAAACTTGGGCATCGGCTCGCGGAGGGCGGGTTGGCCGGCCGGCGCCTGGCCGAACTTCACGGCGCGCAGGAAATCCGCTTCGCTCCAGCGGCCGATGCCGGTGGCCTCGTCCATGGTGAGGTTGCGGCTGAAGATGTCTTTGCCGTCGGGCGTCTTGAGGGCATTGCCGCCACCAAAGTAGCCGAGCGAGTTTTCGGGATGGTCGGAGTCGAGCTTCAGAAAGTCTTTGGAGTGGCACACCCAGCAATCGAGCTGAAGGGCGATGTAGCGGCCCCAGGCGGCCTTGTTGGTCGTGTCGGGCTGCGGGATGGGCTTCGTGGGATAGGTGCCCGGCTTGAGCAGGATGCCGGCGTTGGTGAGGAACTTGGTAAGAAAGGAATACTTCGTCTGCGGCTGCCGCGTGTTGTCGGGCTGCACCCAGGTGTGCCCGGAGCGCAGGAAGGCGATGATGGAGTAGATGTCTTCGTCGGAGCTTTCCTTCAGCGCTACCATCAGCGGGATGTAGGTGCCGTCGGGACGTACGCCGGTGCGGAGCAGGTAGGCGAGGTCGCCGTCGCTCCACTTGCCGATGCCGAATTCGGGATGCTGCGTGATGTTGCGCGAATAGATGCTGCCGAACTGCGGAGCGTCGTCGAGGCGCTTGCCGGTGAATTTATTGGTGTTGGGATCGAGGTGGCAGCTTTTGCACAGGAGGGAGGCCAGTTGCTCGCCGCGGGCGAGGCGCGCCGGGGTAGGGTCCACTTTCAGGTCGATATGTTGCGCCTTTTGCGTGGGAATGCCGCGCACGGCGACAAAGGAAGCGGCCAGGCCGACGAGGACGACCAGGCCGAGCACGGTAAACAGCAGGTACCGCAATACTTTTTTCATGTTGGTGTTTTTGGGTTTCGTTGCGAATGCGGCACAAAGGTTCGATTTCCTTCGGAGGGCGGAAGGGGCGGGGCGCATGAACCGTTGATTTTGCTGCATGGGCCGAAGCGCGATTCACCAAGCGCACAGGAACGCGTGTGCTACCAACGAGCACCCGGGCGGTGCTGCGGTAAGGGAAGGTCGTTTGGAATCCGGGGTGAGGGAGGGTTGCAAGCAGTGGAGGCTGGCGCTTACAGGGCACGGCGCTTTGCCGCGTAGCGGCATTACTTTTTTGCCTCGGGCTTTAGCCCGAGGACCGCTTCAGGAATTCATCCGTGAAGTGGGCATCGTGTTTGGGCTGCGCGAACTTTTCGGCGTTGAAGGCCCGGGAGCCGCCGCGCGGGATGGAGAGCGAGGCCCAGTGCTGCGCGCGGAGCTTGCCGATGTAAACGATCTGGCCCACGTGGTAGGGATAATGCGCCAGCTGGCGGTTGATGGCTTCGAGCACCGTATGTCCCTGGTTGCGGACATACACCGTCTTTTGCAGGTCCGCTTCCGTCAGCGAGCGTAGGGTGTCGAGCAGCACGGACCAGCCTTCGTTCCAGCGGGCGTGCACCGCGGCGGCGTTCTCTGTGTCGTTGTCAAACTCCGATTCGCGGTCGCGCCATTCCTTTTCACCATCGGTGGTAAGGAAATCGGTCCAGCGGCTGCGCATGTTGCCCCAGAGGTGCTTTACAATAAGTGCGATGGAATTGCTCTCGTCGTTGGGTTGCCAGAAGAGGTCGTCTTCTTTCAGCTGCGCGAAGGTCTTTTCGCCCAGCAGCTTATAGTATTCGAATTGCTTGATGACGCTTTCGAGATAAGAGGGATGCATGGCAGATATTTTACAGGAGGCGACGAGAAACAACGGTCCGGAAAGTTAGCCACAAATGCAACATGCAGGCACCAGGGCCTGCATGCTGCATTTGTTCATTGGACCGGTCAGGCGGCAACAGGGGCCAGCTGGCGGCACTCCTCGGCGCAGCGCTTGCACGCTTCGGCGCAGGCACGGCAAATGTCGGAGTTGCAGGCAGTGCATTCGGCACAACACTGTTCGCAAAGCTCTTCGCAGAGGTTGCACAGCTCCATGGCCATGCTGCTGTTCATACACAGTAGTTGCGCCGTAGCCGTGCACAGGGCGGCACACTCCATGGTCAACTGGATGCAGCGGGCCATCTTCGAAATGTTTTCATCTCTCGTACAGGCGCTCGCGCATTGCTGGCAGAGGGCGGCGGTGCGCTGGCAGGCTTCGATGCAGTACTGGTACTTGCGGGAATTGTGTTCCATGTTTTGGACGGTTTATGTTGATAAATGAAAGAACGATGGAGACGGTTGGGAAACCGCCGGAAAGCTTTGTTGTTCTTTCTGTATTCGGGGTGTGGCCCGCTGTGTGGCTCCGGGGAAGGAGCGAAGGGAAGAGAAGGGGATATCCCGTAAAATAAAAAAACCGTTCCCCTGCGTGGCCCGGAAATTAAAAGACGGCGCGCCGGGCGAAGCAAGTGCGCTAAAAATATGATTGCCAGCCTGCTAGTATCCGCCGGCGTTTCCGGCGCCGGTGCCCCCGCGTGCAGGAAAGCTGAAGAATGTGGTAATTGTTCCGCCACCGATGCCTGGAAATGGTCCGACCGGCCAAGGCATTTTTGTTGCTTGCCGCGGGAACTTTTTCCAGGCACGACTAAAACAAAGAGGGGTGCCGGGGCGCGGTTCAGCGGAGGATCCGCAGGTTGGCCTTCCAGGGACCAACGGCTTCGCCGTACTGCTTCGCCAGCACGCGTACGATCTGGTTGATATGATCGAGGTCGTGCACCGTCCACGTTGCGAGCAACTGCGCGAGGGTGACGTTGCCGAATTGCGGGTGAACACCGGTACGCTGCAGCGCCTCGCCCGAAGGTAATTGCCGTAAGGCATTCAGGTTGGCGGAACGATGGGCATCGAAATCATCGAGCAGTTGGTGCATTGTTTTGCCCTTGCTTTCCTCGAACTGGGCAAAGCGGTCGAGCGGTGGAAAGGTCTTGTCTTCCCGGTCTGAAAGAATGAGTTCCGCACGCGCGATCCAGGCCACGCGTTCGGCGTGCACCAGGTGGCCTACCACGTCGTAGGGACTCCAGGTGCCGGGACCTTCGGTGGCGGTGGTCCAATGCGCGGGCAGGTCCTGCAAAAGACTGCGAAGCACCGACGGGGTGCGTTCGAGGAGCTCGATCGAACGTTCGATCGAAATGGGGTTGGGCGCTGCGGAAGTTTGCATCAGCTAAGCTACACCGCAACCGGTGCTTTTGATCGGTACAGCTACGCGCTTTTTTTAAGGTACAGTAGCCTGTCGTCGTCGCTCACCAACGTATACTATTCTTTTCAGCTGCCCTCCAGGGCACAATTCCGCACCCGCCCTACGCTCACACAGAAAAGCCCGCACGGGGCGGGCTTGGGGATGTTGCAGGGAAAAGCGCTTAGCCGAGGCCGCGCAACCAGGTGATGACCTCGTCGCGGGTTTTGCCCAGCTTTTGCTGCAGGCGGCCGAAGAGTTCGTCTTCCTTGCCGTCTTCGTAGCGCAGGTCGTCATCGGTCAGATCGCCGTGGGCCTGCTTGGCCTTACCCTTCCACTCGTTCCATTTGCCTTTTAATTCCAGTCTGTCCATGATCGGGGAGTTTAGGGCAAAGGGGAAAAGAATTGTGCCAGTTCCGGCGCCTCGCTGCCCGGCTGTAGGGGCAGGGAAGGGCCACCGTATTGATAGCACGCTTTCGCAAGGGTAGGGAAAGGGCTAAACGCTTGAATTTGGTCCTTCCCCAAGGGTAGGGAAAGGGCTAAACGCGCCCGATTAGTCCTTTCCATAGGGTGGGGAGGGGTTAAACGCGCCCGATTCGTCCTTTCCATAGGGTCGGGAGGGGTTAAACGCGCCTGATTAGTCCTTTCCATAGGGTGGGGAGGGGTTAAACGCGCCCGATTAGTCCTTTCCATAGGGTAGGGAAAGGGCTAAACGCGCCCGATTAGTCCTTTCCATAGGGTGGGGAGGGGCTGAACGCGCCCGATTAGTCCTTTCCCAGGCTATGGAACGGTTCAATCCACGCGGTTTAACCCCTCCCAGGGTTGGGGCCGGGCCAAAAGCAGGACGTTGGTCCCAGGTCGAGGCTGCCGGGGGGCACAGGACCCCTTTCCGCAGGAACGATGACGAAGGGACGACGACTCAGCTTTCACGATCTTTCGCCGGCAGCAGCACCTTCACCGCGGCGGGCAGGATGTGCGCCACTACGCGGCCGGTCTTACCGCGGTATTCGCCGTCCACCTGGAAGTAGGTCCGCTTGCTCGTTTGAATGGTCACCTGCCGCGCCTTCAGCACCTCGATCTTGGACGCATCGAAGGAGCGGTTCGTAAACAGCGCCTTGAGGATCTCCACGAGGTTGAGGCGCCGCACGATCACTACCTCGAAGTAGCCGTCGGAGGGGTCGCCGTCGGGGTTGATGTTGGCACCGGTGCCGTACTTGCGGGCATTGGCCAGCACGATCATGTAGGCGCCGCGCCGCACGGATTCTTTGTCGGTCTCAATGGATGCGTGGATCTTCTGCTTCTGCCACAACACGCGGAGCACAGCGCGGCCGTAGCCCCACATCCCGCGTTTTTTGGAGCCCTCGAAATATTTCACCAGCATCGCGTTGAGGCCGAGGTCGGAGAGGTGGATACAGATGTCGCCGTCGTTGACCGACAGGAGATCGATGGGCGTGGGGATACCCCCGAGCACGACCTTGAGGGCACTTTCCACGTCGAGGGGCAGGCCGAACTCACGGGCCATGCCGTTGGCCGAGCCCGCCGGCAAAATGCCCAGGGGAATGTTGCGGTCGAGCAGGAGGCCCGCCACCAGTTTCACCGTGCCGTCGCCGCCCACGGCCACCACGCGGTCGGGCTGCACCCGCTCGATGTGGTGGCGCACGGAGCTTTCATCGTCCTCGCCCGTAAGCAGGAAAAATTCCATCTCGTGAATGGAGTCGCGGATCGTATTCCGGATCTGCGTCTCCCAATCCGTCTTTGCCTTGCCGCCCGACACAGGGTTGATCACAAACAGCACACGGAGTTGGCCTTCTTTCTGCATAGCTTACTTTGATATGGGATTACGCAGGCTTTATCACCGGCTGAAAAGCTGGGCTTTCCACAGGCTGGGCCTTACCCGCGAGACGGTAATAAAAGTATACCACGGCTATGGGCATGCGGAGCAGCTCGTGCTGTACGGGCATGTTTTCCGCCAGAGCGCGCTCCCGCGCAAGCGCTACCGGCAGAGTGTGCTCAACAACAGCTGGGCCCTGCTGCGCCTCTTTATGGTGCAGCCCTGGGCCTGCGCCCGCCTGCGCACGCACTGGAACGGCATCACGCTTTGCACCGAGGCCGACAAAGCGGGCTTTTATAAGTTTGAATGGAAAGACATCCCACCGCTCGAGCAGGGCTGGAACGAGATCGAGGTAGAGCTCCTTGGTGATGACGACTCGGTGCTCGCTACCGGCACGGGGTCCATCTACATCCCTTACCCCACACAGTACGGTTTTATCTCCGATGTGGACGATACCTTCCTGGTGTCGCACTCGGCCAATATGCGCAAGCGCCTCTTTGTGCTGTTTACGCAAAACGCGCGGAGCCGCATGCCCTTCGAAGGCGTCGTGCGTCATTACCAGCTGCTGGCTCTCGGCAATACAACGCCCGATGCGCCCAACCCGTTCTTTTACGTGTCGAGCTCGGAGTGGAACCTCTACGATTACCTGCTCGAGTTTACCCGCGTGCAGCGCCTGCCCAGCGGTGTGTTTCTGCTCAATGTGCTGAAGCAGCTCAACGAGTTGCTCAAGACGGGACAAAACAACCACCAGGGTAAGTTTGCGCGGATCGTGCGCATCATCGAGGGCTTCCCGAAGCAGCGCTTTGTATTGCTGGGCGATTCCTCGCAGCACGATCCCTACATCTACGAATCATTGGTGAAGCACTTCCCCGGCCGCATTCACGCGGTGTATATCCGGGATGTATATAAGAAGAACCACGAAAAGGTCAAGACCGTGCTCCGGAACATCGAGGCGATGGGCGTGGCGACCTGCTTTTTCGGTCACAGCGAGGACGCGATCCTGCATTCGCGGAAAATCGGGCTTATCAGTGATGCCGAGGTGGCGAAAGAACTGAGTAAGGCGTGACCCATCCCCGGCCTCCGCAAGCGTTTTTCAGAGACGTCAACCAACAAGCTGTAAGGAACAAAAAAGACGTCGCCCCTGAGGCACCCTCTCCTTCGGAGAGGGCCGGGGTGAGGTCGCACTCCTCCTTCCCCTTGGGAAGGAGGCCGGGAGGATGGGTCTGCGGAGAGGCCGGGAGGATGGGTCTGCGGAGGCACCGGGAGGATGGGTCTGTGGCATGATGTTTTAACCGTATCCACCGCACAAAAACAATCCCTCAGTATGGAAAAGCATTTGCAGAACGAAGAAGCCCTGGCCAAGTTCAAAAAGCTGGTCGAGGAGATCCGCGTGTGTATGTTCATCACCAATGCCGACGACGCCGTGGACCACACCCGCCCGATGTCGGTGGTGTCTACAGACGAGGATGGCAAGCTCTGGTTCTTTACCGATATCCGCTCCATCAAGGTGGAGGAAGTAGCAAAGGCCCGCCAGGTGCACCTCACCTTCGCCCACCCCGGCAAGGAAAGCTACCTCGACCTCTGGGGTATGTCGCACGTGGTGACCGACCGCGCCCTCATCAAGGAAAAATGGAGCCCGATCGTCAAGGCCTGGTTCCCCGGCGGCGCCGACGATCCCAACGTGGCCCTGCTGCACGTGCATCCCGAGCGTTGCTATTACTGGGACAGTGAAAGCGGCAAGATGGTCCAGTTCCTCAAAATGGCCGTGGGCGCAGCAACCGGCAATTCCAGGATCGCCGACAGCGCGCAGGGCAACCTGAAGATTTAAGTAAGAAAGTCGGAAGTGGGAAGTGGGAAGACTGCTTCCGCCCTTGTTGGCAATTGATGCACAGGAACCCAACTACTTCCGACTTCCAACTTCCCACTTATAAACTTCATCAAGGTATTTCCCTTGTTTGGCAATGACTAGTCGTGTCGTGTTTCCTCCGGCACGACTTTTCGTTTTGTGTAGTCATGGATCCCGAAAAACAAGGTTTGGTGCCACAGCAGGAAACGGGTGGCCAGAGCGATACAGAAGCACGCCGCTCCTTCGGCGACAGCGACGAAGCGCAGGCTTTTTATGAAGTGGTGGCGAAGCGCCTGCGCAACGTCAACCGCTGGCAGCTGCTGGCGGGTGATGCCACGGCGCGCTTCCAGCTCACCGACGCCTCCGGCCTCGAGGTGGACCGCGCCGTGCAGCCTGGCGATCATTTCAAGATCGACATCCCGGGCCCCGGGCCCGCCACCGGCGCCGGCTTCGACTGGGTGCAGGTCGAAGCCGTGGAAGAAGGTGAGACGGAAGACTGCCCGTTCACGCTCATCCGTGTGCGCCCCGCCAGCAATCCCAACAACGACCACAACGACGTCGCCCACTTCTTTTCCGGCGACGCCACCTCCAACTTTCTCGTGCGCCGCGAAGGCAACGACGTCATCGCCGCCGTGCACGGCCGCAACGAAAGGCCCAATGCCGGTGCCGAAACGCTTTGGGACAAGGCCCGTAATGCCCTGATCGGCAGCAGCGCCATCGCCGGTGCCTCGAAACTGCAGTGGAAAGCGCTGGTGGATGGATTGATTTCAGATCTCTGATTCCTGATTTGTCGTTTAAAAAATCTGGAATCCAACAGCTGGCACCTGAAATTTCTCAGGAACTGCAGCTCAGCATCGAGCAGCCGGCGCGCGCATTCGCCCAATCGGGACGCTTTTCCATAAACTGATCGTGATTGCTGCTGTAGGGTTCCTGCAGTGCCGCTTCGAGTGCGCGGAACAGGGTATCGTCGCCCTTTTCCAGTCCTTCGATGGCCTGCACCAGCAGGTAGTTGCGCAGGATGAAGCGCGGGTTGGCGCGGCGCATCCGGCTTTGCAGGTCCGCGGATTCTTCCGTGGCGATGCGTTCCTTCCAATTGCGGAGAAATTCCAGCAGCAGGCTTTCGCCATCGTCGGTCGGCGCGCCGTAGAAGCACGGAGCGAAGTGGGCCAGCGCATCTTTTTCCGTGGGCGCCCATTCGGCAAGGAGCTGGAAAAAGATCGTGTAGTCGGGCTGGAGCGTGGCCAGCACGAGTTCGCATTGTTCCAACAGGGCCTGGTCGTCGGAAGTAATGGTGGCGAGACCGAGCTTGTCGCCCATCATGCGGAACCAGTATTTCCAGTAAATGCCGTCGTAGGTGTCGAGCACTGCCACAAGGCCGTCCTGGTTGTCGAACAGCGGCAGGAGGGCACCGGCGAGGCAGCCGAGGTTCCACTTGGCCACGGCGGGCTGCTTGCCGAAGGCATAGCGGCGACCCGGCAGGTCGGTGGTGTTCGGCGTGAAGTTCGGCTCGAAGGCATCCACGAATGAGTACGGACCATAGTCGATGGTAAGCCCGAGAATCGACATGTTGTCTGTATTCATAACGCCGTGCACGAAGCCCACGCGCTGCCATTCGGCCATGAGGAAAGCCGTACGCCGGACCACTTCGCCGAACCAATGCAGGATGCGTTCTTCCGATGCCGCCAGTTGCGGAAAGTGACGGTCGATCGTCCAGTCGACCAATTGTTGCAACGCTTCTTTTTCGCCCCGTGCCGCCGGCATTTCGTAAGAGCCGAAGCGGAGAAAGGAAGGCGCCACGCGGGCTACGATCGCACCCGGCTCGCGCGACGGGTGTCCGTCGTAAAACATATCGCGCAGCACCTTCTCACCGGTTCCGACGAGGCTGAGGGCGCGCGTGGTAGGGACGCCGAGGTAGTGCATGGCCTCGCTCATCAGGTATTCGCGCACCGAGGAGCGGAGTACGGCGCGGCCGTCGGCGCGGCGCGAATAGGCCGTGGGGCCGGCGCCCTTCAGCTGGAGTTCGCGCGTTTCGCCGTTGGGTGTTACGAGTTCCCCCAGGGTGATGGCGCGTCCGTCGCCGAGCTGGCCGGCCCAGTTGCCGAACTGGTGCCCGGCGTAGCAGGCCGCGTAGGGATGCATCCCTGGGGCGAGTCCGTTGCCTCCCAGTATTTCTACGGTTTTTGCATCGGGGCGGTCGAGACCGAGTTCTTCGGCCAGCGCATCCGACCAGGCGTGCAGCGCGGGCTTCGGCACGGCGGTGGGTTCCGCCTTTGCCCAGAATGTTCCAAGCGTCTGTCGGGGCCGGCGGTCGCCGCTGTCATCGCCCGGGAAGGCCGCCGTGAATTCGTTGCGGTAGCTGCTGTTGTGAAGTTGTGCCATGCGTTTGTGGTGCAGGGATTGTGCCGGGTAAAGTTACCGGCCGGCCAGGGGCCACGGCCGCTCAGGATTTTTTTTCGTCTTCATCCCGCATGATGCGGCCTACTTCACGGGCCTTTTCCTGCTCTTCGGGCGAAAGCAGTGTCCAGCGGAGGCGGATGAGCTCTTCCTTCAGCGCCCGCGCCCGCTCCAGCTGCGTCTTGTTCGCGGCCTGGAACGCCTTCCACTCTGTATCGGTAGGAAATGTTGCCTTTACGAGGTACTCGTACTGCTTCCACTCTTCCTGCAGCTCCGCCAGCCGCTTCCTCATTTCGTCAGGTGTCATGGCGTAAAGATAGGTTCAGGAGGTTAGATGGTTTCGTAGGTTCAGACGGTTCAGGAGGCTGGTACGGCCCGGTTACCAATCAACCGACGGACCAACCAATAAACAAAAGCCCCGCATCACTGCAGGGCTCCTGTTTATTTGTTAACGGGCTCACGATGAACTTTGTCAGCCTGAGCGCAGCCGAAGGCTTAAGGGAAAATGCCCAGCTCGGCGTAGGACGTACCTACCTTGTTGATCGCTACCACGAAAGCGGCCGTGCGCATGTCGGGGATCTGCGGGTTGGCCTTCCATACCTCCATGATCTCGCGGGTGGCGGTGATCATCGTTTCTTCGAGGCCGCTGTATACGAGGTCGGCTTCTTCGGGGCCGTGCATGATGAACTTACGCTCGGCATCGCTCACCTTCTTGCTGGTCAGCTCTTCGATCTGGCCGAGGATGTGGTGGTTCATGTTCTCGGTGAAGCGCTTCTCCATGCGGCCGTAGCGCACGTGGCTCAGGTTCTTCAGCCATTCGAAATACGATACCGTTACACCGCCGGCGTTGAGGTACATATCCGGAACCACAAGGGTGCCTTTGGTGATGAACACTTCGTCGGCCTCGGGGGTCAGGGGGCCATTGGCGCCTTCACCGATGATGCGGGCTTTTACGCGGAGGGCGTTGTCGCCGTTGATCACGTTCTCAAGCGCCGCGGGGATGAGGATGTCGCAGTCGTACTCGAGGGCGTCGGTGTTCTTGGCGAAGTTCTGCGCGCCGGGGAAGTTGAGGATGGAGCCGGACGATTTGCGGTGCTGGAAGACAGCATCCACATCCAGGCCGTTGTCGTTGTAGATGGAGCCTTCGTATTCGGCGAGGGCTACGATCTTGGCACCGGCTTCGTGGAAGAACTTGGCGGCGTGGTAGCCCACGTTGCCGAGGCCCTGCACGATGATGCGCTTGCCTTCGAGGCCGTTGGGGAGGCCGAGCTTCTCCATAACGTCGGTCATGGAGCACACCTCGCGGATGCCGTAGAAGATGCCGAGGCCGGTGGCTTCGGTGCGGCCGCGCACGCCACCCTGGGTGACGGGCTTACCGGTTACGCAGCCGGCGGCGTCGATCTCGCCGGGGCGCAGGCTCTGGTAGGTGTCTACGATCCAGGCCATTTCGCGCGGGCCGGTGCCGTAGTCGGGCGCCGGAACGTCGGTGCCGGGGCCGATGAAGTTCTTCTTCACCAGTTCGGCCGTATAGCGGCGTGTGATCTTCTCGAGCTCGTACACGCTGTATTTCTTGGGGGAGATCTTGATGCCACCCTTGCCGCCGCCGAACGGAACGTTCACGATGGCGCACTTGTAGGTCATGAGCGCGGCGAGGGCCATTACTTCATCCTGGTTCACCTCTGCGGCGAAGCGGATGCCACCCTTGGTGGGGGTCTTGTGCTGCGAGTGCTGCACGCGGTAGGCTTCGATCACCTCGATGCGGCCGTCGTCCATACGCACCGGGAAGCGCATCTGGTAAACGGAGTTACATTCTTTGATCTGTTCGAGGATACCCGGATCCCATTTGGTAAATTTGGCAGCCTTGTCGAAGCTTTTCACAACGCTCTCGAAGAAGCTGTATCCAGTTGTAGACATAAAGCGAATCGTTTATTAAAAGGTTAAATACCCGGTTTTATTAGTCCCGGTGCCTTTCCAACCGGCTGATCTTCCGGTCGAGGCGCACCAGGTAAAGGATGATTCCCGCAAAGATGGTCAGGATCACCGCAACTACGACATAAATTTTACCGTTGGAACGGAACGTGTCCGCCATTTCCGTCCGGTTGCCCTGGGCGGACGCCCACAGCTGGAGGAAGAGCAACGGCAGCGCAAAGAAAGCTTTTTTCATCAGTCGTTGATTAACGTTTTTTGTTGGAGCAGGCGCAGGCGGATCTTCAGCGTGGCGATCCACACGCCCAGGAGGGTCCAGCCCAGTACGGCCGGGTAAAATACCGCGCGCATATGGCTGCTGAGCGCTTTCGGATCGAGGGCCGGATTGTCGCTGCGGACGCCCGGCGCCACCTCACCACCCGGGTGCAGGCTCGGCAACAGGCGGGGGATGATCCAGATGGACGGAAACAGGAACGCGAACGCGAAAATGTTATATACCGCCGAGATGCGGGCTTTCTTGTCGATGTCGCTGATGGAATCGCGCAGCACCAGATAGGCGGCGTAGATCAGCAGCGCGATACCGGCGCCGACGAGCTTCGGCTCGCGGGCAATGGCCCCAAAGGAAGCTCCCGCAGGCTGGTTCGGGTCGGCCCAGGTGACCGAAGCCCAGATAAAACCCGTGAGGTAGCCGAGCACCCCGAAGAGCATCCCGATAACGGCGTACTGGCGCGACAGGATATCGTATTTGAGGTTGTTGGTGCGCAGGAAGCTGACGGCGTGCACTACCGAGATGATAAAGAGGATCATCATCGAAAACCACATGCCTACATGGTAATAGAGATTCCGGATCGTTTCGTGGAGAATGGGTGTGCGCGGCACGTCGAACCAGCGGATGTTGAAGACGTTGAGTCCGAATAAAACAGCGTAGGCCAGCAGCACCACGGAGAGTATTTTCCACCAAGCTTTACGCATACGAAACGGCCATTTAATGGCGCAAAAGTAAGTGAATAAACAAAGTATTTAAGTCCGAAGTGGGAAGTCGGAAGTGATTCCTGTATCCCTGCGCCGACTTCCGACTTCCGACTTTCCACTTATCCTCTTCCCCGTATCAGTCTTTCCAGAGAAAAGGAAACAGGATGGCCGCCAGCAGGATCACCAGTACGTCCATGGCAAAGAGCATCAGGATCGGTGCGGCGGGAAAGGTGCCGGACGCACTGAAGGCGGCCGCCGAGATCTGCATCAGCATGATCAGCTGCGGGATGATGATGGGGAAGCCGAGGATGGCCATGATGGCCGCGTTCTGCTGTGCCCTTGCGGCGATGGCCGCCAGGAAGGTGAACACCAGCGATAGACTGACCCCGCCCAGCAGCACCAACCCGAAGAAGGGGCCGGGACGCAGCACCGGGTGGTCGAGGAAGAGGGCGAACAGCCCGTAGCTGAGGGTGCTCATCAGCAGCATCAGGCCGGCGTTGAACAACAGCTTCGACAGCACAAAGGCCAGCGGGCTCACCAGCGTCTGGTAATACAGCATCCGCCCCGGCGCTTCCTGCAGGAAGCTTTTGGCTACCGCGTTGATACAGATAAAGAGCTGCACGATCCAGAATAATCCATTCCACACGCGGCTTTCCGGCGACTCCAGCGCCATGTACAGCACGAAGATCGTGGAGCCTATGTACAGCACCACCCCATAAAAGCTGTATTGCTGCCGGATCTCGAGCAGCAGGTCTTTCTTGAAAAGCGACAGTATCGCGGAGAAGGTTTTGATGGCGTTGACCGGTTTTGTGATGTTTTTGGAAGGTTGCGAAAATACGCCGGTCGGCGGCGTTCGTCAAAATCAGTAATTTGCATCACTTTAAAAATAAATATGAAACGAAACCAACTGCTGACCGTACTCTTCTTCCTGCTTTTGGGCGCCGCCGCACAGGCCCAATCTACAGTGCTGCTCGCCTTCAACCTGCAGGCCGGCAAAACCTACTCGTATGGCGCCAACTACGATATCAACCAGGAGATCCAGGGCCAGAAGATCCATATGCGCATCGAGGGACTCTACGACCTCTCGGTGACCGGCGTTGCCGGCGACAACCTGCGCGTTCGCTCCACGTACCGCCGCATGGCCATCTCGATGGAATTGCCCACGATGTCGATCTCCGGCGACTCCGACCACCCGCTGGATACCGCGGTATTTTCGGCCGACGCGATGATGGACCGGATGCTGCACGCCATCCTCGAGAAATCTTTTTACATGACCGTGAGCCGCGAGGGCGAGGTCGTAGCTGTTGACAGCGTGGAAGAAATGACCGCCGCCGTGTTCCGCGAAATGAACCTCCCCGCCGACCGCGAAGGCGCTGTGCGCGCGGGCTTCGAGCGTCAGTTCAACGCCACTTCGCTGAAGGAAAGCTTTTCGCAGGCCTTCAACCTGTACCCCAACAAAGTGGTGAAGGCAGGCGACAGCTGGAAGCGTTCCTTCCGCAGCCAGAACACCCCGATGTCGATCAACACCACCTATACCGTAAAGGCCATCAAGGGCGACCTCGTGATGGTGGATGTAGTGTCCGACCTGGAGCTCACGGGCGAAGTGTCTATGAAGGGCACGCAGAGCGGCAACATGGTGCTGGAAACCGCCACCGGCCTCACGCGCAGCGGCGAGCTGCGCCAGTCGTTCAACGGCGACATGATCATGAACACCGTGTGCACGTTTTCGGGCAAGCTGAAATAAACGCACCGTTACCTGATAAAAGAGGGCGCCCGAAAGGCGCCCTCTTTTATTTTACCCGGGTAGGAAATGCGTTAGTCGAGCTCGCCGTCGAGTGTATAGCAGCGCCGGCAGCGCGGCTCATACACGTCTTTTTCGCCGAGCATGATGCGGTCTTCGTTGGGGATCTTGCGATACGAATAGGAAGCGATGTTGCCGCACTTCATACAGATCGCGTGGAGCTTGGTGATGTAGTCGGCCTTGGCCAACAGGAAGGGCATCTGCCCGAAGGGCTTGCCGAGGAAGTCCATATCGAGACCGGCCACGATCACGCGGATGCCTTTGCGGGCCAGCGCGTCGCACACGTCGGGGAGGCCGTCGTCGAAGAACTGCGCCTCGTCGATGCCCACCACGTCACAGTCCTGCGCCATCAGGAGGATCTTGTTGGAATGATCCACGGGGGTGGAGTGGATGTAGTTTTCGTTGTGCGAGACGATGTTGACCTCGTCGTAGCGGGTGTCGATGGCGGGCTTGAAGATCTCGACCTTCAGGTTGGCGATCTTGGCCCGCTTCAGGCGCCGGATGAGTTCTTCGGTCTTACCGGAAAACATCGATCCGCAGACCACCTCGATCCATCCTCCGAATTCGCCTTTTATATGGGGTTCGATAAACATAAGGCAGCTTTATGCCGGTTAATTGCGCGTGCTTTGTACTTTTAGGCACGACGGCCCATCCTTCACAAAGCGCGGGGGACAGGGGCCGCCAAAACTAGGGTAAACAAATGGAACGTGTTCGTGATTTAATCCACAAGATCAGTGCGCAGGAAGCCGCCGGGGAAGGCCCCGCCGACCTGCTGTCTACCGTGCGGCAGCTCGCCGCCGAATTGGAGGCTTTGCTTCCTCGCCCGGTGTTTCCGCAAAGCAGCCGCGTGGCGGTGCTCATGCCCGCCGGGACGCATGCCCCGGTCCCTACTCAAAGGGAAGGGGCGTTGCGCCAGCCCATGGTCGAAACCCATTCTCCGACTTCTTCCCCCCTGCCTTCGCCGAAGGCTTCGGCCGGCGATGAACGGGTAGAAGCGCAGGACCATTTCTCCACACCGGAGCGCGAAGAACCGGCGCCCATTTCCGGGCCCGCTTTTGAACCTGCTCCACCTCCCGCACCCGCTGAACCGTCTGAACCTGTTCCGCCTTCTGAACCGGCAAAACCTTCAGAACCCTCAGAACCTTCCCAACCCTATTACCTGAGGCCACCCGCTTTCAACCCGATCGAGGAGGTGCCCACGCTGACGCAGCAAACGCCGCCCGGGCCAGGCCGCGAAGTATTCGAGCAGCATACACCGGGCGAATCGCTCAACGATCGCCTGCGGCGCGAGGAGCAGGAGCTGGGGCACAAGTTGGTGGATACGCCCATCCGCGACCTCCGCAAGGGCATCGGCATCAACGACCGCTACCTCTTCGTGTCGGAGCTTTTCCGCGGCGACGAGGCGATGTATGACCGCAGTATCAAAACGATCAATGCGTTTCACATCCTGCCGGAAGCCGAATACTGGATCAACCGCGAGCTGAAGCTGAAGTTGGGCTGGCCTGATACCACTACCGTGCGGCTCTTCGATCAGTTGGTGAGAAGGCGCTTTTCCTGAATCCAGGCAATGATGCGCGGCGTGGCACCGATGTTTTGCTGCACGTAGCGCGCCGCCGCTTCGGAGGCTTCCTGCCGCCTGGCACTGTGCGCCAGCAGGCCGTCGACGACCTCGGCCAACTCGTCGGACGTGCTTACGGAAAAGGCTGCGCGCGCGGCCACCAGCCCGCGCGCTTCGCGGAATTTGTGGTAGTTGGGCCCGAAAATAACGGGCTTGCCCCAGGCGGCCGCTTCCAGTGTGTTGTGGATGCCGCTCTTATTGAAGCCGCCGCCGATATAAGTGATCGAGCCGTAGCGGTACAGCCGCGAGAGCATCCCGAAATTATCAATGAGGAGTACGCGCAGCGCCGCTGCGCTGTCGTGCAGCTCGAGCTCGCTGTAGGCTACCGCCGCCGCGCCGAAGCGCGCGCGCAGGGCGTCGATATGGGCGATGTCGATCTCGTGGGGGGCGATGATGAGGCGGAGCCCGTTCTGCCAGGGAAGCTTCTCGATCAGGGCCTCGTCTTCCGGCCAGGTGGAGCCGGCCACCAGTATGGGCTCGTTGCCGTGCTGCGCAAAGGCTTCGATGAGCGGGAGCGGCGCCGGGGCCTGCGTAATGGTGGCCACGCGGTCGAAGCGGGTGTCGCCGGCTGCGCTGCAGTGGGTGACGCCGATGCCTTTCAGCAGCGTTACCGAAGCTTCGTCCTGCACAAACAGCCAGGTGAAGAAATGCAGCAGGCGCCGCTGCACGCCGCCGTACCATTTAAAAAAAGACTGTCCGGGGCGAAACAGCGCCGAAACGAGGAGGAGCGGGATGCCCCGCTCGTGCACCGCCTCCAGGTGGTGGTACCAGAAATCGTATTTGACGAACACGACCAGCGCGGGATCCACGATCGACACAAAGCGGCGGGCATGGGCGGCTGTGTCGAGCGGGAGGTAGGTAACGGCATCGGCTCCCTTGTATTTCACCCCCACCTCGTAGCCGGAAGGGGAGAAGAACGACACCAGGATGCGGTGTCCGGGCCAGGCGGCGCGGAGGGCCTCCAGCACCGGCTTTCCTTGCTCAAATTCACCGGCCGACGCGCAGTGCATCCAGATCCAGGGACCCGCGGCCCGCTTTTTTTGCAGTTCTTTTTCCCAACTGCGGCGGCCGGTGCGCCAGGCCTTCGCCTTTGGTACAAAAGGAGCGGCGAGGCGGAGCAACAGGCCGTAGAGCGTAATGAATAAATTATAAAAAAACACGATTTGACAATGGGTGGCTTACGCGACAAATGTAGCCGCTGCCGCCCTTCCGGCCCTGCTTTTTCCTATTTTTGCGCCACTTTTACCAAACCCCTTTACGTTATGCGCCCCATCCAGATGGTTGACCTGAAGCAGCAGTATGCCAAGATCAAATCCGAGATCGATGCAGCTGTGCTGGGCGTGCTGGAAAGCACCGCCTTCATCAACGGCCCCCAGGTTCAACGCTTCGCCGAGGCCCTTCAGTCCTACAACGGCTCGAAGCACGTGATCCCCTGCGCCAACGGCACCGACGCCCTGCAGATCGCCATGATGGCCCTCGGCCTCGAGCCCGGCGACGAAGTGATCACGCCCTCCTTCACCTATATCGCCACCACCGAGGTGATCGCGCTCCTGCGTCTCCGCCCCGTATTCGTGGATGTGGACCCCAAGACCTTCAATATCGACCCGGCAAAGATCGAAGCCGCCATCACGCCTAAAACAAAGGCCATCGTGCCGGTGCACCTCTATGGTCAGTCGGCCGACATGGAAGCCATCATGGCCATCGCCCGCAAGCATAACCTGTTCGTGATCGAAGACAATGCGCAGGCCATCGGCGGCGACTACCACTTCTCCGACGGCCGCACCGTGAAGACGGGCACAATCGGCAACGTAAGCGGCACCTCTTTTTTCCCTTCCAAGAACCTCGGTTGCTACGGCGACGGCGGCGCCATCATGACCAACGACGACGCCCTTGCCGGCCAGCTGCGCATGGTAGCCAACCACGGCCAGAGCAAACGCTACTACCACGACGTGGTGGGCTGCAACAGCCGCCTCGACACGATCCAGGCTGCTATCCTGGAGATCAAGCTGAAGCACCTCGACACCTATATCGACGCGCGCATCAAGGTGGCCGACACCTACGACGCGGCCTTCGCCAATAACCCGAAAATCACGACGCCCTTCCGCGCCGCCAACAACAAGCACGTGTTCCACCAGTACACGCTCATCCTCGACGGCGTGGACCGCAACGGTCTCGTGGAATACCTCGCCACGCAGGGCGTGCCGGCCATGATCTATTACCCCGTGCCGGCGCACCGCCAGCAGATGTTCTCCTCCTTCAACATCGGCGAGCTCGACCTGCCCGTGACCGACTGGCTCACCGAACGCGTTGTGTCGCTGCCCATCCACACCGAGATGGAAGAAGAGCAGCAGCAGCACATCATCACTTCCGTCCTTAACTATACAAATAAATAAACCAACATGAACATCGCGGTAATTGGAACCGGGTATGTAGGGCTCGTATCGGGCACCTGCTTTGCCGAAACGGGCAACACGGTCACCTGTGTGGACATCGATAAAGACAAAGTGAAGAAGCTCCAGGGCGGTAAGATCACCATCTACGAGCCCGGTCTCGAAAAGATCTTCCTGCGCAACCTCAAAGAGGAGCGCCTCACCTTCACCACCAACCTGGCCGAAGGCATCAAGGACGCGGAAGTGATCTTCCTTGCCCTGCCTACACCTCCCGGCGAAGACGGCTCCGCGGACTTGAAATACGTGCTCGGCGTCGCCAACGACATCGGCAAGCTGCTCACCGACTACAAGGTGATCGTGAACAAAAGCACGGTGCCGGTAGGCACGGCCAAAAAGGTTCGCGATGCCATCGCCGCCAATTACAAGGGTGAATTCGACGTCATCTCCAACCCCGAGTTCCTGCGTGAAGGCGTGGCCGTGGAAGACTTCATGAAGCCCGACCGCGTGGTGATCGGTACCACCTCCGAGCGGGCCCAGAAAGTAATGAGCGACCTGTACGCCCCTTACGTGCGCCAGGGCAACCCGGTGATCTACATGGACGAGCCTTCGGCCGAACTGACCAAGTATGCCGCCAACTCCTTCCTCGCCACCAAGATCACGTTCATGAACGAAGTGGCCCGCCTGTGCGAAAAGGTCGGCGCCGACGTGGACATGGTGCGCCGCGGCATCGGCACCGACGAGCGCATCGGCAAACGCTTCCTCTTTCCCGGTATCGGCTACGGCGGTTCCTGCTTCCCCAAAGACGTGCAGGCGCTCGTTCGCTCGGCACACGAAGTGGACTATGACTTCAAGATCCTGGAGTCGGTGATGCAGGTAAACGAAGAGCAGAAGCTGCACCTCCTTCCCAAGATCAAAAAATACTACGGCGACAGCCTGCTGGGCAAGCACTTCGCCCTCTGGGGATTGGCCTTCAAGCCCAACACCGACGACATCCGCGAGGCGCCGGCCCTGTACATCATCAAAGCCCTCATCGGCGAAGGCGCCACCGTGACCGTGTTCGATCCGGAAGCGATGGAAAACGTACGCCGGGTGATGGACTCCGTAATCAATTATGCCGAGGGCCAGTACGAGTGCCTGGAAGGCGCCGACGCCCTCATTATCGCTACCGAGTGGAACGAGTTCCGCACGCCCAACTTCGACAAGATCTCCGAGCTCCTGAAGGAAAGGGTCATCTTCGACGGCCGCAACCTCTTTGACCTTGCAGATATGGAAAAGAAGGGCTTCCATTATGAAAGCATTGGCCGTAAACCTATAACCGTATAACCATGGAGCAGAAACGTGTACTCATTACCGGCGCCGCCGGTTTTCTCGGCTCGCACCTCTGCGACCGCTTTATCAAGGAAGGTTACCAGGTGGTGGGGATGGACAATCTCATTACCGGCGACCTCAAGAATATCGAGCACCTGTTCCCGCTCGCACAGTTTGAATTCTACCACCACGACGTGACGAAATTCATCCACGTGCCGGGCCGCCTCGATTACATCCTGCACTTCGCGTCGCCAGCCTCGCCGATCGACTACCTGAAGATCCCGATCCAGACATTGAAAGTCGGCGCCATGGGCACCCACAATTGCCTCGGACTTGCCAAGGCGAAGGGCGCGCGCATGCTGGTGGCCTCCACCTCCGAAGTATACGGCGACCCGCTGGTGCACCCGCAGACCGAAGAATACTGGGGCAACGTGAACCCCGTGGGCCCGCGCGGCGTATACGACGAAGCGAAGCGCTACATGGAATCGATCACGATGGCGTACCATACCTTCCACGGCGTGGAAACGCGCATCGTGCGCATCTTCAATACCTACGGTCCGCGCATGCGCCTCAACGATGGCCGCGCCCTGCCGGCATTCATCGGCCAGGCCCTGCGTGGTGAAGACCTCACGGTGTTCGGCGACGGCTCGCAAACGCGCTCCTTCTGCTACGTCGATGACCTCGTGGAAGGCATCTACCGCCTCCTGCTGAGCGATTACGCCCAGCCCGTGAACGTAGGCAACCCCGACGAGATTTCGCTGAAGGACTTTGCCGAGGAAGTGCTCAAGCTGACCGGCAATGCCGTCAAAATCACCTACAAGCCGCTGCCGCAGGACGATCCGAAGCAACGCAAGCCCGATATTACCAAGGCGAAGGAACTGCTCGGCTGGGAGCCCAAAGTGCACCGCAGCGAAGGCCTCCGCATTACCTACGATTATTTCAAGAATCTCCCGAAAGAGGAGTGGAGCAAGCAACCCAAGGAATTTACGAAATCCCACTAAGCACAATACGACCATGTACCAGGAACTCTTAGATAAAAAGGCCAAGCTGGCCGTTGTCGGCCTTGGCTACGTAGGCCTCCCCATCGCGCTCGAATTCGCCCGCCGCATCTCCGTGATCGGCTTCGACATCAACGAAAAGCGCGTGGAGCTGATGCGCCAGGGCATCGACCCCAGCCAGGAGCTCGAAAAGGAAGCCTTCGACGGCACCGATATCTACTTCACCGCCTCCATCGACGAGCTGCGCGAAGCCAACTTCTTCGTGGTGGCCGTGCCGACGCCCGTAGACGAGCACAACGTGCCCGACCTGACGCCGGTGAAGAAAGCCTCCGAAACCATCGGCAAGGTGATCAAGAAAGGCGACTACGTGGTGTTCGAATCCACCGTGTACCCGGGCTGCACCGAAGAGGACTGCCTGCCCATCATCGAGAAGCTGTCGGGACTCAAAATGGGCGTCGACTTCAAGCTCGGTTACTCGCCCGAGCGCATCAACCCGGGCGACAAGAAGCACACGATCCGCACCGTTGTGAAAGTGGCCGCGGGCTGCGACGCCGAGTCGCTGGAAGAGATCGCACAGACCTACGAGCTGGTGGTGGACGCCGGTGTGCACCGCGCATCCTCCATCAAGGTGGCCGAAGCCGCCAAGATCATCGAGAACACGCAGCGCGACCTCAACATCGCCCTGATGAACGAGCTTTCCATCATCTTCGATAAGATGGGAATCAACACCTACGAGGTGCTTGAAGCCGCCGGCACGAAGTGGAACTTCCTGAAGTTCTCCCCGGGCCTCGTGGGCGGTCACTGCATCGGCGTGGATCCCTACTACCTCACCTACAAGGCTTCCGAGCTCGGTTACAACTCGCGCGTGATCCTCGCCGGCCGCTACATCAACGACAACATGGCGAACTACCTCGCCCGTAAAGTGGTGCAGCACATCATCAAGAATGTAAACGACGTGAAGAACGCCCGCGTGCTGGTGCTCGGCGCGACCTTCAAGGAAAATGTGAGCGACATCCGCAACTCGAAGGTGGCCGATGTGGTGACCGAGCTGCAGTCGTTCTTCCTCAACGTTGACGTGCACGATCCCTACGCCGATGACGCCGAGCTGCGCCACGAGTACGGCTTCGGACTGACGCCCGAGATCGGCAAGGACTACGACGCCGTGATCGTTACCGTCTGCCACGATACCTATGCCTCCTACGACGACGCCTTCTTTACGTCGATCACCAAGCCCAACGCAATGATCGCCGACATCAAAGGTGTCTTCCGCACTACAGTCAAGAACCGCCAATACTGGAGCTTCTAATTATGAATGTACAGACCACGCCCCTCCCTGGTCTTTTCCTCATTGAGCCCCGCGTCTTCGCAGACAGCCGGGGCTATTTCTATGAGTCGTATAACGAGGCCGCTTTCGCCGCCGCGGGGATTCACAACCGCTTTGTGCAGGACAACCAGTCGCAGTCGTCGTACGGCGTGATCCGCGGGCTGCATTTCCAGCTGCATCCCTACGCACAGGCCAAACTGATCCGCGCCCTCGAAGGCCGCATTCTCGACGTGGTGGTCGACATCCGCAAGGGCTCGCCCACCTACGGGCAGCACTACTCCGTGGAGCTGTCGGCCGACAACAAGAAGCAGCTGTTCATCCCGGCGGGCTTCGCCCACGGGTTCTCGGTGCTGTCGCCCACGGCCACCATCCTGTACAAGTGCGATCACCTGTACCACAAGGAAAGCGAAGGTGGTGTGCGCTACGACGACCCGGCCTTCGGCATCGACTGGGGCATCGACATGGACAAGGCCATTACTTCCGACCGCGATCGCTCGCTGCCACTGCTGCGCGACGTATCGCACAACTTTACGTTCGACCGATGAAGATACTCGTCACCGGCGCCGGCGGGCAGCTGGCCTCCGAGCTCGAAGTGCTGGCTGCGGCACGCCCCACCGACCAGTTTGTGTTCCGCTCCGTAACCGACCTCGACATCACCGATGCCGAAGCCGTGTGGAAGGCCATTGCGGATGAAGAGCCCGACTACTGCATCAATGCCGCCGCTTATACGGCCGTCGACAAGGCCGAGACCGAGCCCGAGCCGGCCTTCCGCGTCAATGCCGAAGGCACGCGCTTTCTCGCCGCGGCCTGCGCCGCCAAGGGCGCACGCTTTCTCCACGTATCTACCGATTACGTGTTCGCCGGCGACGGCGAGCGGCCCTACCGCGAAGACGATCCTACGGGCCCCCAGGGTGTGTACGGCGCATCGAAACGGAAAGGAGAGGAGCTCGCCTTCGAGGTGGCGCCCGACAGCATCGTAGTGCGTACCGCCTGGGTGTATTCTTCTTTCGGCCACAACTTCGTGAAGACGATGCTGCGCCTCATGCGCGAGCGCGAAAGCCTCTCGGTGGTAAACGACCAGCAGGGATGTCCGACCTATGCTGCCGACCTCGCCGGGGCCCTGCTGCAGATCATCGACTCGGGCAAGTGGGTGCCGGGTATCTACCATTTCAGCAACGCAGGACCCACCACCTGGTTCCGCTTCGCGGAAGCGATCCGCGACCGCGCGGGCCTCACCTGCGCCCTGCAGCCGATCACTACCGACCAGTACCCGACGCCGGCCCGCAGGCCTGCCTATTCGGTGCTCGATACGGCCAAGATCCGCGACACCTGGGGCCTCAGCATCCGTAGCTGGGAAGAGTGCCTCGATGAATGCCTTGCGCTGCTGTCCGCACAATCCTGATCCTTACCAGGAGGTACGCAGCTGCACTTCATCCACCGGCTGGCTGTCGTATTTGTGCGATAGCTGGAGGAAGCGCTGCACGTCCAGCTCCGGTTCGTTGAGCAGCGTAAACAATCCCTTGAAATAGCCTTCCCTTTTTTCCGACGGGTTGAAGATCAGCGTGAGCACGAGCGGCTCGTCGCTGCCGTTGGAGAAAGCGTGCGGCGTGAAGCGCGGCACATACACGACGGCGCCTTCGGGCAGCTCGCGCTGTTCGGTGCCCAGTTGCACGGTAAGCAGTCCTTTGCGCACGAGGAACACTTCGTCCATATAGCGGTGGTAATGCAGCCGCGCACCGGTGGTATGCGGCGGCACCACGATCTCGTAAATGCCCATCTGTCCGCCGGATAGGGCGCTCGTAACCTGGAAGGTGCAAGAGCCTTCGCCGGCCGTAAGGCGCTCGCCTTCGCCGGGAAGAATGATGGTCGCTGCATTCTCCAGGCGGTCGGTAAATACGTTTTCGGTGCTGCTGTTTGTCATAACTGGTGATTTTGTGCCGGCAAAACTAGAAGCGCTCTTTCGCGAAAACATGTACCTATGTTGAGACCCGAAAAAATTACAGCGTGGCCCGGATGCGGCTCAGCTGCGTGGGCGTGACGCCGAGGTAGGAAGCGATCTCGTGTTGCCGGAGGCGCGGCTCCAGCGTTGGGAACTGCCGGCAGAAGTCCAGGTAGCGGCTGCGGGCCGTCTCGTGGCGCAGCGCGATCTCCTGCGGTTCTTTTTCGATCACCCAATGCACTTCGAGGTAGCGGATGTAAATGGCAGCGATATCGGGGTGATTGCGGGTGAGGGCGCGAAATGTGTCGAAGTCGTATTCCAGCACCACCGAATCTTCCAGGGCCTTAATGGAGAAATCGCTGGGCGCTCCTGAAAGCAGCGATACGAAGGAGGTACAGAAATATCCTTCCGGGAAAAAGCGCTTGATGATTACCGCTCCATCGTCGGTGGTGAAGTTCTGCGAAAACAGTCCCTTGCACACAAAGGCCACCGTGCGCGCGCGGCCGCCGGCGCGGATGAAATAGTCGTTGAGGGGGTAGGTTTTGAGGCGCAGGCATCCTTCCATCGCCGCCCGGCTTTCGTCCGTGAGCGGTCCGTAAGATTGAAGTCGGTCCAGGAAAAATGAGCGCTCGTCCATTTTTCGAAAATAGCGTAATCGGTCAAGGTGGCACAATGAGCGTCTTCCTGCAAAAGAAACTACCGCGTTCGGCTCAACAAATAAAAACGCCTCCCGAAG
>NZ_SKFH01000008.1 GCF_004343705.1 Flaviaesturariibacter aridisoli | reverse complement strand
GTCTGCACGGCCGAAGGCGTGCCCACCGTCTGGCTGAAGGGGTTCAGCGAGCCGTTGCTGATGAGCGTCGGCGTGCCCGAGGTGATGCCCGTTACCGGAACGTTCACCGTAGTGGCACCGCTGCTCGTGTGGCCGATGTTGCCGCTGTAGGAGCCCGATACCGGCGCATTGAGGCGCACGGTGATCGTGGTGCTGGCAACCGATCCCGAAACAGGGGTCAGCGTCAGCGGGCTGCTGCTGGTAAACCAGGTAGTGCCGCCGTCTGCGGAGATCTCGAAGTCGGCCGGGGGCGCGATCACCAGGTCGGTAGTCAGGTTGAGGCCCCGCACCGTATAGGTCTGCGTGGCCGAAGGAGAGCCAAGGGTTTGCGAGAAGGGCCCCATACTGCTCGTGGTCACGATCGTGGGAATGGCGGCGGTGGTACCGCTGACGGCCACGTTGGCGTTGGTGCCGGCGGCGACCGTGTTGCGCACGTTGCCCGAGTAAGCTCCTACGGCCGGGGCGTTGAGACGCACCTGCACCGTACGGCTGGCAATGATGCCGGACACCGGTTCGATCACGATCGGGGTAACGCTGTTGTACCAGGTGTTGCCGTCGAGCGACACTTCGTAATTCGCAGGGGCCAGCACCAGCAGCGCGGTGGTCATGTTCGTAGCCGACAGCGTATAGCTCTGCGGGGTTGAAGGAATACCAAGCGTCTGCGTGAACGCCGGAAGGGTGGCGGGGTTTGCCGTGATAACCGGCGGGTGGATGGACGTATCGATGGGAACGCCTTTCACGATGGCGTCTTTCACCAGCGCGTAGCGGCCGGCCGTCGAAGAAGAGCAGCTGAAGTAAATGCGGATCGTCAGCGAGTCGCCGGGCTCCACCGTCACACCGGTCGTGCCGTTCAGTGCCAGGCGGTAGTTATCGGTCGGCCCGGAGGTCTGGTTGTTCAGCAGGATGGGGTTGGTAAACGGTCCCGGGTTGGTGCTGACGTTGGCCGAGTCGGTTGCGAACCCTGTCTTTGACCAGACCACACCGAGCTTGGTGCTGCTGGACGAGTTGTAGAACGCGGACGTAATGATAAAGGAATCGACAACGAGGCGGTGCGTCGTGTTGGCTTTCACCACGAACTGCTCGTAGAAGGTGCGGTTGAGGTTACCGCCGGGGCCGCCGCCCGCGGTGGACCAGAGGCCATCGCCGCCGGGGGTGGCGCTGAGCGCCTGACCGCGCTGCACGCTGTAGGGCGGAACCACGGCAACGGTGGTGCCGTTGGAGGGAACCAGCTTACCGAAGCGCGTCGTGCTCGGGGCAACAGCTACCGATCGAACGTTAGCGGAGTCGGTATTGTTCTGCGTCATCGGCCACCACTGCAGCACTTGCTCGGTCACGGGCACGATGATCGCGGTGTTGCCGGTCACGGGCACGTTCACCGAAGTGGCGCCGGGGCTGCTCAGCACGATGTCGCCCGACCAGGCACCCAGCGAGGGCGAATTGAGGCGCACGCTGATCGGCGTGGCGGCGATAGCACCCGACGTAGCCGTCAGCACCAGCGGGTTGCTGCTGTTGAACCAGGTAGCGCCGTTGCTCGACACTTCGTAGTTGGCCGGCGGCGTGATGGTCAGGTCGTCGGTAAGGTTGGCGGCCGAAACAGAAACCGACTGCACCGCCGAGGGCGTACCGATGTTCTGCGTGAAGGGCGTCAGGGCGCCGGCTACGTTGATGGTCTGCACGTTGGAGATCGTCACCGTATCGGTCGTATGCGAGGCGAAGCCGGGCTTCGAAGCAATGAGGTAATAGTAATAAGCAGTGCCCGAGGTCGGCAGCGCGTCGGTGTATTGGAAGTAATACAGCGTGTCGTTGGGATTCACACGGGTATCGACCACGCTGTAGCCGCCGTTGCGGGTCGTGGAACGATACAGCTCGTAGGTGATGCCTGGCTGGTTCCAGGAAATGTTCCAGTCGATCGAAGCGGTGTTGGCGCCCTTGGAGCCGCGGAAGTTCGATACGGCGATCGGCGAAGCCTGGTAGGTGCACATCTGCGCGGTAACGGCGCAGGGATCCCAGGTGCCGAAGAGTGCGGCATTGGTGTAGCCGGCGGCCTGTGCGGCGCTGAGCTGCTGCGACCACGATACGCGGCTGGCTGTGTTCACGGTGGCCCCGGTGAAGTCCTTGCTGGCATACTCACCGTAATCGATACCGGCGGTGTTGGTGGTGGCATCCCAGGTCACCCACCCTTCCGGCGCGATGGAATAGCCCATGGTGCTGTTGAGGAAGGTGGTGCGGTTGTTCAGCACCAGCGGCGAAGCCGTCGTGGTGTTCTGCCAGGGACGGCCCAGGAAATAGGTCGTGGCCGCGTTGTCGGCGATGCGGGTGTTGCGGAACACGAGACCGTAGTTCTGGCCCGTGGGTGTGTTGGCGGCCGTGATAAAGGAGTTGCCCGAAGCGGTACGCGCCTTGGGAAAGATGGTGCAGGAGTCGAACAGGGCAATGGCCGATCCGAAGATAAAATCCACGTTTCCGTCGATATAGCACTTGTTGAAATAAGCGCGCGGGTTGCCGGCACCTTTCAGGTACAGCGTATCCTGGTTGCCGAGGAAGCGGCAGTTCTTGAAGGCCGCCTTGTCGTTGTTCACGAGTACGGCCACGGCCTGCGAGCCATCGCCGAAGAAGTTAGCGAAGGTGATGTTCATCGCCGAGAAGTCAGTGGCGTTAACCGTCAGGCTCGCCGAGCCCGAGGTGCCGAGCACGGTGGCGGGGTCATCGTAATACAGGATCACGTTAGCGACGCTCTCCCCTACCAGCTGGACGAAGGGCTTGCCCGAAGGAATGACGATCTTCTCGCGGTAGCGGCCGTTCTTGATGTAGATCACGTAGGGCGTGGTGGCCGTGGGCGCGCCGGCGCCGGTGGGATAGGCATCGATGGCAGCTTGCACGGTGCTGTAGTTGCCGGTGCCGTCTTTGGCAACGGTTACCGATACGCCCGCAGGCGCTGCTACGGCGATTCCGTCTACCGAAATATTCTGCGTGATGGAAGAAGTCGTGCTCGCGATCGTGCCCGAATAGAAGCCGGCGGCTGCGGCGTTCATCCGTACATATACGGTCGACGTCGACAGGTTTCCGTTCAAGACGGGGATCGTGGCAGTGCCGTTCCAGGTGCTGGCATTAGCCGATACCTGGAAGTTGGCGGGCGCCGTCACGGTCACATCCGAGGTCAGGTTGGTGCCGCTCAGGCTGAAGGTCTTGAAGGCCGAGGCGCTGCCTACGGTCTGGGCGAAGCCGGTGAGGTTGCCCGATACCGAGAAGGAAGGTGCCGTGGTGATGCTGTTCAGGTAGTTTTCGAGGTTGGTGTAGCCATTGGCCGCCACCACGCCGCGGTCGGCGGCGGAAGCTGCGTTGAGGCCGTTGGCGTTTTCGTAGCTGTCGGGCATGCCGTCGCCGTCGGTATCGGCCGGTGCGGTACCCGAAGAGAGGCCGGGCCAGGCGCCGGTGGTCGTAGCATAGGGCGTATTGTGCGGGTAGCCTCCCTGCACGTCGATGATGCGGCCGGTACGGTTCATCACGTCGTTCACAATGCGCTGGTCGAGCGTGTCGCGGGCGGGCAGCGTAGCACCGGCCTGCTGCAGCACGAGGCTGTAGGCCGAAGCGGCGTCCTGCGTGGTCACGGGCACGATGCTGAAGGGCGTCGTCACCTTGGCGAGCGTCGTATCGGCAGCGGTGCCGCCGTCCATCGTCACGCCGCGCCAGTTGTTGGCGGTGTTGGTGGTGGAGCCGTCCACATAGTTGCCGTTAATATAGTATTTACCGTAGGGGATGGCGGGGCCGCTGTTCTGCTTATAAGGATTGGCCACGCGGAACTTCACGCCGCTGTTGGTGGAAGGACCGTACTTGTAATAGTTGTTGACGATGTTGTAGTTACCGCCTTCGCCGCCGTACACGTTGTTGGTGCCCCAGTTGTAGATTACGTTGTTCACGAAGTCTACGTTCTCGAGGCCCGGGGTGTTGGGCGACAGGTTGCGCACGCCGTCGAAGCGGGGCGTGCGGCTGTAGCAGTGTGCATAGAGGTTGTGGTGCACGGACATCTTCTTACCACCCTGGATGCCGCCGTAGCCGTGGTTTTCGACGCCCGAACCTTCGTTGTGATAGGAGTAGTTGAGCGGCTCGGTGATGAAGTTCCACTGCAGCGTGGTGCTGTCGCCGCTGTAGATCGACAGCGCCTCGTCGGCCGACCAGCTGACGGAGCAGTGGTCGATGATCACGTTCTTGTAGCTGTTGCCGTTGGTGCCGAGGGCATCGTCGTTGCCGTTGTTGGCCGCGCTGTTCTTGTCGCCGAGGCGGAAGCGCAGGTGCCGCACAATTACGTTGTTGCCGGCAATCAGCACGGGCTGGTCGGCGATGCAGATGCCACCGCCGGGAGCCGTCTGGCCCGCCAGCGTCACGTTTGATTTGATCGAGAGCGGGCTGTTCAGGTGAATGGTGCCCGCCACGCGAAATACGATCGTGCGGTAGGGTGCCGAAGCCTGGCTTGCTTCGAGGGCGGCGCGCAGCGAGCCGGCGCCGTTGTCGTTCAGGTTGGTCACCGCAAACACGGTAGTCAGCGTGCTGCTGGTGCCCCGCCCGCCCGAGGCAAAGCGGCCGGCGCCTTCAGCGCCGGGAAAAGCCGGCTGCTGCGCCTGTACGGCGGAGACGCCCAGCAGGCAGCCAAACAAGAGGGCCGCCGTACGCCGGGTGCGATTCAGGAAAGCAAGTGTAGCATTGGTTTGCATAGATGCAGATTGTGCGTGAGAAATCATTTTTTCGGGTCAACAGGTTTGCGGATGTGCTGGGCGAGGCCGAGGTTCAGCTCGCGCACTCCCTGCAGTATGATCTGGGCCACCTTGCGGGCGCCCAGCTCGTTGAAATGCGTGTTGTCAATTTTTCCTTCGGGATAATTGGGATGCTCGCCCTTCTCGAGCTGCAGGAACAGCAGCTTCGAGCCTTCGGTTCCGAACTGCTGGTACAGCTCCTTCGTTCGGGCATCGGCCTCAATGACCGGCACGTTGAGCGCTTCGGCCACTTCCTTCACCAGCGGGGCATACTCCGCGTGGGTTTCCACGGCGGCGCCCTTGTCGTCGAACTTGCGGCGCGACACCGGAGTGAGCAGAACGGGGATCGCTTTTTTAGCCCGCGTCTCGGTCACGAAGCGTTCCAGGTTGGCCTTGTATTGCTCGGGGGTCGTGTAACGGTCGGTCTTTTCTTTCGACTCGTCGTTGTGGCCAAACTGTATAAATACGTAATCGCCTTCCTGCAGGTTGTCGGCAACGGGTTGCCACAGGCCTTCGGAAATAAAGGTGCGGGTGCTGCGGCCGTTCTTTGCGCGGTTGTCTACTTCCACCGTGGAGTCGAAGAAGTAGGCGAAGGGCATCCCCCACCCCGTTTCGGGATAGGCGCGCACTTCCTTGTTGGCGCAGGTAGAATCACCAATCAGGTAAACCTTGGTCTTGCGCGGCGGAAGGGCGAAGGCCAGCAGGAGTGCCGAGCAAAGCAGGAGTGTCACACGTTTCATACAGCAGGAGCGCAAGCGCTTAGTATCCGGGGTTTTGAGTCATCAGGGGGTTGGCGTCGCGGGCGGCCTGCGGGATCGGCAGCAGCTCCGACCGGCCAGGGGTGAAACCGAGCGCGTAGCGGGCGAGCGCAGTTGTGCCAATGGCGTTGATGGGCGTCGACGAAGTCGGTGCCACCACCCAGTTGACCGCCGTGGTGCCCGCGGGGGCCGAGGTCGGCGAAGCGCCGTAGTACGAGTTGGCAAAGATCGAAGCGTCATCGGCAGTTGCGCCGTTGCGGTAATACATCCGTGCGGGCAGGTTGTTGTACGGCGCCTGCGCCTTCGACATCAGATCGAGCGCGGTCTTCGTCTCCTGGATCTTCGTGCCCAACAGGTTCCAGCGGAGGAGGTCGAACTTGCGCACGCCCTCGCCACCCAGCTCCAGCGAGCGTTCTTTAACGATGGCGTCGAAGAAAGCATTCTTGCCCAGGCCGGCGGGCAGGTCCACGCTGGGGTCGGGAGTGCTCACCGGCTTGCCGAAGCCGCGGCGGCGCACCATATTCAGCGCGTTGTAAGCGGCGGCGGTGGGGCCGTTGTTCAGTTCGTTCTCCGCTTCGGCAAACATCAGCAGCACGTCGGCATAGCGCAGGATCTGCCACTTCAGGCTGAAGTACTGGGCCTGGCTCGTAGCTGCGATGACCGGGTTGATCCAGTCGCGGCGGTACTTGCCGTCATTGATGGCGGTGATGGCCTGGCCGGTTTTCGACACGCCGTCGGCACCTACAATGTAGGGCGCAATGGTCACGTCGCGGCGCAGGTCGGAAGGATCGAATGCATAGAGGAACGTCGGAAGGATGTTGATGGCGCGGTTGCCGAAACCGTTCACCGTGGGGCCGTTGTAATAACCCAGCTTGGTGTCTTCGGCGCCGCTGAGCCCAATGCCGCTGGCCTGGAACATGAGTTCCCCCTGGGGGTCCACCGATACGCGGGCGCCCACCTGGTTTTTCCAGAGGTCGCGGAAGCTCGGGTTGAGGGCGTGCTGGCCCGACTGCATAATGTCATTCGCCTCGTCGCGGGCTACCTGATAGTAGGTTGTGTAGTCGGCGCGGCGCTCCATCTGGCGGCTGGCGCGCAGCGAGTAGCCGCCGCGAAAGAGGGCGATGCGGGCGCGCAGGCCTTTCACGGTACCCTTGGTGATGCGCTCGTTGGGGGCGTCGCCAATGCTGGCCACCTCGTTGCGCCAGGGCACGAGGCTTTCCGCGGTGAGCAGGTCAGCGAGAATGTGGTTGTAAAGTGTATCGCGGTCTGCGCGGGTCGTGTTGGGGTTGTCGGTCACCTCGTTCTTGGCCGAAGTGAAGTGCGCGGGCAGGTCGCCCCAGTTGCGGATCGCTTCGAAGTAAAACTGCGCGCGGAGCGTCAGTGCCTCGCCGTACATGCGGCGCAGCTGCGCCTTTTCCTGCTCGGTACCGCCCGTATACTTCGCCATCTGCGGGATGTTGTCGATGCATTGGTTGGCAAACTCGATGCCCTGGAACAGCTGGTTGAAGGGGCCGGAGAGCTGCGCGTTGCCGGCGGTAGCCTGGTAGCGCGCGATGTCGCGGCGGTCGTTGTCGCTGGTTCCTACGTTACCCGTGGGCCCCTGCGTTTCGTCGTTGTCCACGGTGTAGTAAAGGCTCAGGCGGATGCCGTAGCCGTTGTCGCCTACGAGGCGGCTGTAGGCGCCCATCAGCGCGCCATAAGCACCCGGCACATCGTTGAATACCGTCTCGGTGCTCAGCTCCGTGATGGGGCGTTGATCCAAATATTTCTTGCAACCCGCGAGTCCGAGGCCGAGGAAGGCGGTCGATACCAGGAGGAGCTTGGGGGAAAACTTCGTCTTCATATAGCTAGAGTCAGCGTGATTTTAGAAAGATGCGTTGATACCGAAGATGTAGCTGCGGCTCTTCGGGTAGGCCGAGTAGTCGAGACCGGGCGTGAGGCCGTTGTTGCGCACGCTCACCTCCGGATCGTAACCGGTATAGTTGGTGATGATCGCCAGGTTGTTGCCGGTAAAGTAGAACCGCAGCTTCTTGATAAAGGCGTCGCGCAGCGGCACCGAGTAGCCGAGGGTCACGTTGTTGAGACGCAGGAAGGAGCCGTCCTCGATCGCCCAGGAGTGCGGGTAGAAGGCGCCCGTGCCTTTCAACGGCTGCCAGATGGTGGCGTTGGCGTTGAGGCGCGACAATTCTTCGGGCGACACACCGAGCACTACCTGCTGGGCCGTGCCGGCGATGGTGCGGGTTTCTACCCACTGTGCCGTCTGGCCGTTGGGCAGCACCACCTTCCAGCGGTCGGCCATCATCGCCAGCATGTTGGCGTTGTTGGCGTAGCCGTTGGTGAACTCGATCTTGTTGGCATTGTATACGTCGTTGCCTACCGAGAAGTTGACGAAGATGCTCGCATCCCAGTTCTTGTAGGTAAACTGCTGGTTGAGGCCGCCCGTGAACTTGGGGTTCGGGTTGCCGATGATCTGGCGGTCGTTGTCCAGGTCGATTTTGCCGTCGCCATTGAGGTCCTTGAACTTGATGGAGCCGGGCTGGGCAACGCCGGTGACACCGCCGCTGTTCACCACACCAGGCTTCAGCGTATAGATGTGCGTGGCGGGATCCCAGTTGAAATCATTGGTGGTGTAGAAGCCGTCCGTTACGAGTCCGTACATGGAGCCGACGGGCTCACCGATGCGCACGAGGTAGTCGGTGGGCTGGCCCGAAACGCCCCAGCTGGCGGCGGGGAAGAACTGCGTCTGGCCGGGCGCGAGCTCGTCCACGCGGTTCTTGTTGAACGAGATGTTGAAGTTGGCATTCCAGCTGAACGCCTTGTTCTTCACGATCTGCGCGCCGAGCTGGATCTCCACGCCCTTGTTGGTGGTGGCGCCGATGTTCTGCTGCTGTCCGCTGTAACCCCAGGTCGGGTCGATCTGGCGGAAGAGGAGCAGCTTGTCGGACGTATTGTAGTAATAGTCAACACTCAGGTTGAATCGATTGCGGGCGAAAGCGATGTCGAGACCCACGTTGCGGTTCACGGTCGATTCCCACTGCAGGTCTTCGTTGGGCAGGTATACCGGGTAGGTGCCGTACACCGGCTGTCCGTTCACCCCGTAGTAATACGTACCGTTGTTGCTGTAGATGGAAAGGAACTGGTAGTTGTCGATGCGGTTGTTGCCGATCTTACCGTAGCTGAGGCGCAGCTTCAGGTCGCTGATGGCGCGCACGTTCTTCAGGAACTGCTCCTTGCTGAGGCGCCAGGCGAACGAGCCCGAAGGGAAGTAGCCCGTGCGCTTGCCGGCGCCGAACTTGGAAGAGGCGTCCGCGCGCAGGTTGGCGCTGAACAGGAACTTGTCCTTGTAACCGTAGCCCACGTGGCCGAACAGGGAAAACAGCGTGGCGCGTGTTTCCTGGAAGCGGGGGTAGCCTGCGAACGGCTCGCCCTTATCGGTGTTCTTGAAGGCGTCGTTGTAGGCGGTACCGTTGGCGTAGTTGCGAAACAGGTTGCGGTGGGCTTCGAAGCGCTCGTCCACGGTTTCTTCACCGATCATGAAGTCGAGGTCGTGCTTCTTCTTCAGTCCCTTGAGGGTGTAGATGAGCACGTTCGAATTCGTCATCGTGGTGCGGTAGGTGGTATCGAGGCCGGCCACCGGCTTGCGGCTGCCCTGGATGATGGACAGGTTGCTCAGCGAGTCGCTGAACTGGCGGTCGATCACTCCGTTGCGGTCGTAGCCGAATACGGAGCGGAAGGTGAGGTTCTTGGTGATGTTGAAGGTCAGCGTGGCCGTGGCGTTCTTGTTTTCCGTCGTCTTGCGGCGGTATTCGGCGTTGGCAAGCAGCAGCGGGTTGGTCAGCGTCAGGTTGTTGCCCACATTGGGATCGGCCAGCGGATCCTGCTCGTCTTCGGTCATGCCGTCCGATAGGAAGGGACGGTACTTGACGGCGTTGCGGAGGCGGTTGTAAGCCGAGCCCGATTCCGAGGAAACACCCGCGCCGCGTACGTTCTGGAGCGAGTAGCGGCCGCTGAGACCGAAGCGGAGGAAGGAAGTGATCTTGTAATCGCCCTTCAGATTCACCAGGTGGCGGTTGAAATCGGACTTGCGCACTACGGCTTTGTCGCCGTTGAAGGTGTACCCGAAGTTGTAGGTCACCTTGTTGTTGCCGCCCGACAGGTTCACGTTCGAAGTCGTCTGATAGCCGGTGTTGCCGAACACTTCTTTCTGCCAGTCCTTAGCACCAACGCCGCGGTACTGCCCGATCTTATCCCAGGCGCCGAAGTTGGTCACGAAGTTGTTGCTGTCGGTGCTGGAGCCGCGCGAGCGCTCCGACTGGTAGTACACGTAGTCGTAGGGGCTCATCACCTCGAGTTCTTTGGCGAGCTTTTTCACACCATAGAAAGTGTTGAAGCCCACTACGGCGCGGCCGGCGCGGCCGCCCTTGGTGGTGATGATGATCACGCCATTGGCGCCGCGCGAGCCATAGATGGCAGTGGCGGCGGCGTCTTTCAGCACGTCGATCGACTGGATGTCCTGCGGCGAGATCGTCGACAGGGCATTTTCTACCGGCACGCCGTCGATGATATACAGCGGCGAGTTGTCGCCGGTGATCGACATGCCACCGCGTACGCGGATGCGCACCTGGGCGTCGGGCGAGCCTTCGGCCGTGGTAGCCGTAACGCCGGCGAGGCGGCCGTTGAGGGCTTCGGCCGCGGAATTCAAAGGAATATCTTTCAGGTCGCGGGCGCCTACCGACGACACGGAGGCCGACAGGTCGCGGCGCTGCACGGTGCGGTAGCCCACCACCACCACATCGGTGAGGGTGGTCGACGAAGTGGTCAGTGCGATCTCAAGGCTGGTGCGACCGCCAACGTTGATCTCCTGGCGGTTGTAGCCCACCGAGGTGAACACCAGCACGGCGCCCTTGTCGGGCACCTCGATGCTGAACTGTCCTTTGTTGTCGGTTTGCAGGGTGCGCTTCGTACCCTTCAGGGTAACGGTAACGCCGGCAAGTGCCTCGCGCGTGCTGTCGGTCAGCACGCGGCCGCTGACGGTACGGGTCTGGCTCCAGGCCATCAGCGCAAACAGGCAGCAGAATACGGAGAGAAAGAATTTTGCTTTCATAAGCAAGCTTGTGGTATCGTTTACATGAGGAGACCGGGCAATCGTGAAGGGGCGGATCATAGCGGTCCCAAACTACTTCCCCTAGCAAGTCTAATTACATAATCCGGGTGGGCAAGCGGCGCAAACCTATTTTTTTACGCAATCGTTGTCGGTAACGTTTGCAGCAGCGCCTCCCGAAAAACCCCTGTGCACGGGCGTTCCGAATGCCTATTTTGCATCGACCCGCCAAAAGGGTCCCGCAATATGAAATTCCTCCACGCCGTCCACCCGCGCGATTTTCGTCAATATAATACCGAACAAATACGGGAACAGTTCCTTTTAGACGGACTGACCCGTCCCGGCGACCAACGCGCGGTATACACCCATTACGACCGTATGATCGTGGGTGCCGCCGTGCCCACCGCCGCGCCCCTCCCCCTCGAGGCGCACCCGGAGCTCCGCGCCGCCTTCTTCCTCGAGCGCCGCGAGATCGGCATCCTCAACATCGCCGCCGGTACCGGCATCGTGGAGGCCGACGGCGAACGCTTCCGCCTCGAAAAGCTCGACTGCCTCTACTTGGGCATGGGCTCGCGCGACGTGCGCTTCCTTTCCGAAGACGCCGCCACGCCCGCGCGCTTCGTCTACTTCTCGGCGCCGGCGCACCATACCTACCCGGCCCGCCTGATGCGCCCCGCCGAAGCGCTGCCCGCCGAGCTGGGCGCCCCCGAAACGAGCAACCAGCGCACCATCAACAAATACATCCACGCCGACGGTATCCAGAGCTGCCAGCTGGTGCTGGGTGTCACCAACTTCAAGCCCGGCTCGATCTGGAACACAATGCCCGCCCACACCCACGGCCGCCGCATGGAGGCCTACTTCTACTTCGACCTGCCCGAAGACCAGCGCATCGTGCACCTGATGGGCGAGCCGCAGGAAACGCGGCACCTCCTCGTCCGCAACGAAGAAGGCATCGTGTCGCCGCCCTGGAGCATCCACAGCGGCGTGGGCACCGCGGCCTACTCCTTCATCTGGGCGATGGCCGGCGAGAACAAGGCCTTCACCGACATGGACCCGGTGCCGCTCGGCGAGCTTCGCTAAAAAGGAAAAGACCGCAAAAGCGGTCTTTTTTGTTTTTCGAACACACACACAGATATTTTTGATTTCGGATTCCGGGTTTCAGATTTGAATCGTAAGTCCGGAATCTGAGATCTGAAATCAGAAAGTGGGGCAGCGCAGGTAGCGGTTGTCTTCACCTTTATTGAAGATGAGGCTCAGCGACACCTCGAAGCTGTTCGTTTTGGCCACGTTTTTACCGATGTCGGATGCGTTGACGTCGTAGCTGGCGCCGATCTTGAAGTTGCCGTACTGAAGCCCCGCGAACGGCACAAAGGCGTCGTTGACACGGTAGCTCGCGCCTCCCAGCAACGACACGTCGTCGCTCACGCGGTGGCGCACGTTGAGGCCCAGCACCTGCTCTTCGGCCGTGCCCTGGCGGAGGTACAGCACCGACGGCGTTACGACCGTGAACTCCGACACATTGATACCCAGCGACACGTGGCCCGTGAGGCGCATCGGCATCTTCGTCTTCTCCGAGCGGCTCACGAAGTATTCTTCCGGCGAGGTCAGGTGGTGCACCGCGAAGCCGATATACGGGTTGATCTTCTTGTCTTCGGTCAGGTCCATGTACATCACGCCCGCGCTTGCGTCGAACACCGACGAGCTGTTGGCCGTCAGCAGGTCCGCGCTGGGGATCGTGGAGTTATAGCCCGTGAGGTTGCTCCACTGGTCTTCGGTCTGGAACTTCGACGCATCGAATCGGCGGCTGATGAAGCCGGCCTGAAGGCCGAAAGAAAGCACCTTGTAGCCGTCGGGATCGAAGGTCACGCCATTGTAGGCGAAGGAAGCGTTCACCTGCTGGTAGGTATAGCCCGTGCCGGTAGTTTGCTGGAAGGCGTTGACACCCAAAGCCACGTTGCGGTTGGTGTTGGCCTCCGCGGAAAAACCCACGGTTTTGAAGCCGCCGGCCATCGACTGCCACTGGCTGCGGAAGACGCCCGACACGCGGTAGGTGCCGTCGAAAGCGCCGGTGAAAGCGGGGTTCACCCATCCGGGAAACACGAAGAACTGCGAGAAGTGCGGGTCTACCTGGCCCTGCGCATTTTGCGACAGCGCCAGCGCCAGAATGCCCATAGCAAAGAATCGTTTCATACTCATACCGTTTGTCGGTTATCGGATCAGGTTGAAGAGGCCTTTTTTGGTTACGACGCGTCCGTCGTTGAGCGTCACCTGCACAGCATAGGCATATACACCCACCGGCTGCAGCGTGCCACCCACGGTACCATCCCAGCCCACCGAAGCATCCTTGCCCTCGTAGGCGAAGAGCTGCTGGCCCCACTGGTTGAACACTTTCAGCTGCACGCGCACGATGTTGTTGCCCAGCACACGCAACTTGTCGTTGCGTCCGTCGTTGTTGGGGCTGATCGTATTCGGCACGAAGATGCCCACATCCGGCAGCGGCACGATGGCCGAAAGCAGCGAGCTGTTTTGCTGGCAGGCCACCGTACCATTTACGCGTACAAGGATCATTACCGTCTGCAGCGGCTGCAGGCCGTCGAGCAGCTGGCTGAAGGCGCCTGAGGGCGCGCCCCAGCTGGCGCCGCCGTCGACCGACACCTCGTAGCTCAGGCCCGGCATCGGAATCGAATCCCATTTGAAGAGCACGGAGCCCGGTGTGGCGGTGAAGGTGATGTGCGGCGGCGGCAGCAGCGGCAGAAGGTTTACCACTTGCGGTGCCGATACCGATTGGCAGCCCGCGGCGCTCGTGCCCGTGAGCACAACGTTGTACTGGCCACCGTTCGAATACGTGTGCGAAGGCGCGGTGGCGCTGGAAGCCGCACTGCCGTCGCCGAAGTTCCAGGAGTAGACCGTGATGGCCGGCGTGGAGGGCAGGGCCGTGAAGCTCACGGGGCCGCTGACGCATTGACTGCCCTGGCTCACGGTAAACGCAGCTACGGGCGCCGGGTTCACCGTCACATCGAGCGTGAAGGGTACGCCACCACAGGTGCCGGTGGCCGGTGTGATGGTATAGGCCACAACGATCGGCGCATTGGTCGTGTTCACCAGCGCTTCGTTGATGACGGCGCTGGACTGGTTCGTTGCCGCAGCATTGGAGATACCGGCTACCGCGGGGCGGCTCCACAGGATGCTGGCGCCGGCCACATTGCTGGTGATCGGATAGTTGACCGGCGCCCCGCTGCACACCGCTTTGGTGGCGGCGCTCGTGATCACCGGCTCGGGGTTGACGCGCACGGTAAGCGTGAACGGCGTGCCCGCGCAACCATTGGCCGAAGGCGTGATGCTATACACGGCATTCACCGGCGCATTGGTTGTATTGACCAGTGTTTCTACAATCGGGTTGGCCGGGCTGCCCACGACGGCGGCATTCGAAATACCGGCCACCGCGGGGCGGTTCCAGGTGTAGGTCGTTCCGCTCACGCCGCTGGTAATGGGATAGGTAAACATGCTGTTGCTGCACAGGGCGGCCGAAGCAGCGCTCGTTACCGAAGCGGTCGGGTTTACTGTCAGCGTGTAGGTGAAAGGCGTACCGGCGCAACCGGCGATGGAAGGGATGATGGTATAGGTTACGTTGAGCGGCGCCGTTGTGGTATTCTGCAGCGCCTCCGTGATCGAAGCCGATGTTTGGTTCGAAACGGCCGCATTAGAAATACCCGCTACAAACGGGCGGCTCCAGCTAAAGGTGGCAGCGGCGACGTTGCTCGTGAGGGCATAGGCCTGCGCACTGTTGCTGCACACCGTTCCCGCCGCGGCAGAAGTAATTACCGCTGTCGGGTTCACCGTCACCACGTAGTTGAAGGCCGCGCCCGGGCAACCATTAGCCGCCGTGTTGATCACGTAGGTAACGTCGATGGGCGCGTTCGTGGTGTTTACCAACACTTCGGTGATCGTGTTGGACGTTTGCCCGCTCACGGCTGCATTCGAGATGCCGGCCACGGCGGCGCGGCTCCAGGAGTAGGTCGTACCTGTAACGGTGCTTGTGATGCTGTAGTTCTGCGCGCTGTTGTTGCACACCGTTGCCGTACCAGCGCTGGTGACTGTCGGGGCGGGCGTTACCGTCACCGTGTAGGTGAAGGGCGCCGCGCTGCAGCCACCGAAGGCGGCCACGATCGAATACGTCACATTAAGTGTATTGGTAGTCGTGTTGGTGAGCGTTTCGGCAATGGGGTTGCTCGCCTGACCGCTCAGCGCGGCGTTCGAAATACCCGCCACGGCCGGGCGGCTCCACGTAAACGTGGCGCCGGGTACGTTGCTGCTCACCAGGTAGCTGAGGGGCTGACCGCTGCATACTGCACCTGTTGCCGCCGTGTTGATGGCGGGCGTGGGGTTGACCGTTACGGTATAGGTAAAGGCCGCACCGGCGCATCCGTTGGCAGAAGGAGTGATCGTGTATACCACATCAACGGGTCCGGTGGTTGTGTTCACCAGGGTCTCGGTGATCGTATTGGACGTTTGCCCGCTGACGGCGGCGTTCGAAATACCGGCCACCGCAGGACGGCTCCAGGCAAAGCTGCCGCCGGCCACACTGCCCGTAATGGAATAGGCAAGAGCAGTGCCGCCGCAAACCGAGCCGGTAGCGGCGCTCGTGACAGCCGGTGTCGGGTTGACGGTAACGGTGTAGGTAAACACCGTGCCGGCACAACCGTTGATTGAAGGCGTGATCGTATACGCTACGCTGATGGGCGCATTGGTAGTGTTCACCAGCGTTTCCGCGATCGGGTTGCTGGCACTGTTGCTGATGGGGCTGTTGGATATACCGGGTACAGAAGGACGGCTCCAGCTAAAGGTGGCACCGGCAACAGCGCTGGTCAGGGTGTAGCTGAGCGGGCTGTTGTTGCAGATGCTGTTGCTGGCCGCACTGGTCACCGTCGCGGTGGGGGCTACCGTCACCGTGTAGGTGAAGGGCGTACCCGGGCAGGACGCAAAAGTAGGCGTGATGCTGTAGACCACGTCGATAGGCGCGTTGCTGGTGTTCACCAGTGTTTCGTTGATGAGACCATTGGTTTGTGCGCTTACGGCCGCGTTCGAAATACCCGCTACAGCGGGGCGGCTCCACGAATAGAGGGCGCCGCTCACGTTACTCGTGACGCTGTAGTTCAGGGCGGTATTATTACAGACTGAACCAGTGGCGGCACTCGTTACCACAGCGGTGGGGTTCACCGTCACGCTAAGCGTAAAGGGATTGCCCGTGCAGCCGTTGGCCGAAGGCGTAATGGTATAGACGACAGTTACCGGTGTGTTGCCCGTATTCACCAGGGCTTCGGCAATTGTAGCGGAAGTCTGGTTGGAAACGGCCGCATTGGAGATCCCGGCAACGGCCGCACGGCTCCAGTTGAAAGTAGCACCGGTAACGCCGCTCGTGATGATATAGTTCAGGGGCGCGCCGCTGCAAACGCTGGCGGTCGCCGCGCTCGTTACCGTAGGCGTCGGCGTAACCGTCACCACGTAGTTGAAAGGTTGCGAGGTGCAGCCGCTGAAGGACGTCACCAACTGGTAGGTTACATCCACCACGTTGCTGGTCGTATTCACCAGCGTTTCGGAGATCGGGTTCGCGGTGCTGTTGGACACGGCCGCATTGGAAATACCGGCCACCGCGGGACGACTCCAGGTAAAGTTCGAGCCGGCAACGGTTGTGGTAATGTTGTAGGAAAGAGGCTGGCCGCTGCACACCCCGCCGATGGCGGCGCTCGTCACCACCGGCGTTGGGTTGACGGTTAAGGTGTAGGTAAACGGCGTGCCCGCGCAACCGGCGAAGGAAGGCGTGATGGTGTACAGCACAGCGATCGGCGACGTTGTTGTATTAAAGAGCGCCTCGGTGATCGGGTTGGCGGTTTGTCCGGCGGCGGCCGCGTTGGAAATGCCGCTCACCGCCGGGCGATCCCAGCTGTAGACAGCACCCGCCACGTTGCTGGCCAGGTTGTAGTTCTGCGCATTGCTGCCGCAGATGGATCCGGTTGCAGCGCTTGTTACAGCTGGCCGCGGGTTGACCGTCACGGTAAGCGGGAACGGCGTTCCGGCGCAGGCGTTGGCGCTGGGCGTGATCGTGTACACAACGTTCACCGGTGCGGACGTGCTGTTGACCAGTGTTTCCGAAATCGGGTTGCTGCTTTGGCTGATCGCGGCCGCATTCGAAATCCCGGCCACGGCAGGACGGCTCCAGGAGAAGCTGCTCCCTGCAACAGGGCCGGAAAGGTTGTAGGTGAACGGTGCATTGCTACACACCGTGGCCGTAGCAGCGCCGGATACGGTCGCCGTGGGATATACCGTTACAGTATACGTAGACGTAACACCGGCACAACCGTTGGCGGTCGGCGCGATCGTGTACACCACATCGACCGGCGCATTGGTCGTATTGACCAGCGCTTCGGTGATCGGGTTGGCACTGCTGCCCACAACGCCCGCGTTGGAGATGCCGGCAACGGCGGGGCGGTTCCAGGAGAAGGTCGCTCCGGCTACATTGCTTTGGATCGTATAATTCTGCGTAGCGCCGCTGCACAGCGTTCCCGTAGCGGCAGTGGTGACCGTTGCGGTAGGATTCACCGTTACGGTGTACGTGAAGGGCGCGCTCGTGCAACCGGCGGCCGAGGCCGTGATCGTATACACGACGCTGACCGCTGCGTTGGTTGTATTCACCAGCACCTCGTTGATCGGGTTGCCGGCCTGGTTACTGACGGCGGCATTCGAAACACCGGCTACGGCGGGGCGGCTCCAGTTGTAGGTAGCGCCCGGCACGGAGCTCAGGATGTTGTAGCCCAATGCGGTGCCGCTGCAGATCGTTCCCGTAGAATTACTGCTGATGACCGGCACGGCGTTGACCGTGATCGGCATCGAGAACGCGGTGCTCACGCAACCCAGCGAGGTCTTCACGGTGAGCGTTACGTTCCAGGTACCCACGGCGGTGTAGGCGTGTGTCTGCGGGTTGCCATTGGTGGCAGTCACCGGTGGGCTGCCGTCGCCGAAGTTCCAGGTCCATTCGGTGATGGTGCCATAGGTGCCGCCGGCCGTGGATCCGTCGGTGAAGGTCACGGCTGTGCCGGCGCATACCGGCGAGACGGGTGCCATCGTGAACGCGGCGCTGAGGTTGCCCGCGAGGTCGATCGTGCGGGTCGTATCGGCCACACAGCCCGCCGCGTTAACCGCGCTCAGTGTAATGGTGTACTGGCCAAGGCTGCCGTAAGTATAGCCGGGATTCTGCAGGTGCGATGTATCAGCCAGCGTAGTACCATCGCCGAAGTTCCAGGTCCAGTAGGTCACTGCCGTGGAGTCGGAGGTAGAGACGTCCGAGAAGGTCAGCGCCGCGCTGCCGCAGGTACCGGCGGTGAAGTTGAAATAGGGCACGGGGCCGTTCACCACCGTGATGCTGTTGTTGTAAACCTTTTCACCGGTGCAGCCGCCCGAGGTAAGGGCATTGGCTTTCACCTTGAATGAATAAGTGCCGGCCTGCGAGAAGCTGTACGGCGTGGCGATCCGGTATACATAATAAGGCACGCCGTCGCTGCTGTAGGTACTGTCGGGTGTCGGCGCGTTCTGCACCACGTTGGCGTTGGGCGTCATCGTGGGCTCGTTGTTGAAGTCCCAGGTAAGCGATACCAGGTCGGCCGGTGCATAGGGCAGCGCCACGCGGAAGTAGAAAGGATTGTCTTTGCAGGTAAGGCCCTTCGTGACGCCGAAGGGGTTGTTGGTGAGCAGCTGCTGTGAAAGATCCTTGAGCGAGGAGCCGGCATTGTAGCCATAGCTTTCGCCGTCGCCCAGGCCGTAAGCGAGGGCATTGAAGGCCGAGTCGGAATAAAGGGTATGCGATGCACCCGGCGACACACGGAACGTAGCATAGGAATATCCGGGCAACTGGGGATGCGGCTGGAAAATATTTGCGATCGGCTGAACCGCTCCGCCTCCATAGGCAGTCACCGTTCCACCAGTGCCTGTGAGCCCCGACTGCAGTACGCCCGGATCTGCGGTGGTGCCACCATCGAGGCGGAAGGAGGCCACGCCTCCTTGCGGAATAATCACGTTAATATAATGACCGTTGGTAGTGGTCGAAGTAGTATTCTTAATACGAGCCGAATAAACGGTCGTCTTGCTGATCGCCTGTTCTACCGGGCTCAGGATGATGAACTCCGGATCCCCCTGTCCGCGGGCGCCATGCCGGTCGGCACAGTCTCCGGCAAGGATAAACTGAGACACGGTAACTGGCTTGTCGCTTTCAATCAGCTGGGGAGCGCTGCTGGCGATTTCATAATAAAGGTTGTTGATCAGGCCCGTGAGTGCCGTGGTGTGTCCCGGGTTGTTCACCCACACCCGCGTGGTCGGATCGCTTACGTTAATCCGGAAGATATTATACTCCATTGTACGGGTTGGGGCAGTCAGGTAGCGCTTGCCCCAGGCAACAGAAGGAAACATCTGCTGGATCATATGATCCGAACCAGACCCCACAACATTAAAACAATCGTTCTGGTTCACCAGGCAACGGCCGTTGCCACCAAAAACGGCGATCGATTTGCTGCAATCTGTCTTAACCGTAGATCCGGAAAGATCGAGGCCGAAAGCTTTCCCGGTAAAGGAACTGTTGTCGCTCACGCCACCCGAGCCCTGGATAAAGCCCATAGCGTTGAAGATCTGTCCCTTATTAAGCACAATAGGACCATAGGTCACACCGGCGTGGTATTTCACCATTGCGGCACTGTGTCCGTCGGTAAACAGAGTGGCGGCACTCGAATCCAACACATCCTGGCTGGGTGTAAACCAGATCGGGGTATTGTCCTCTTTCGCAACCACAAAGAAGAACGAGTTGGGGTTGGAGTTGTTCGAGTACCCTCCGTATGCCTGCACGGTGTAGTTGGAGGCCCAGGTATTGGTGGGAAACAGCATAGCCCCGGCTGCAGATTTACCCGTGGTGTACGAGTGCATCCAGGCAGCGATCGGCACCCCATTGGTCGAATAAATATGGATACCCCGGTTGCTGACACCGGTATAATAGAGCCGCGTATCGGGAAGACCGGCGGCATTGTACTGGCTTGATGCATCACCCGTAGGAAACCCGGTTACTTCGGTAACCGTGCCGGGCGTCACCGTTACGGTGCGCGGGAAACCGGAGGCGCCGGGGATGCCGGGAAGGTCCACCACCACGGTAGCGGAGGTAGCGCCGTCAGGAACCGACAGGTACAGCGACAACAGCGCTTCTCCCGAACTGCCCGACTTCTGGCTCATTTTTTCCTGGTATCCAAAGCCTGTCCAAAAATCAAACCCAACATTGGTCACACCATTGAGTTTCGCAGCGCCGGCGCCAGTCAGCGCCACGTTGGCGGTGGGTGCGCCGCCGCCGCTGTTGGCAAGATTACTGTTCAAGGCACCTACCGCGCTTGGCGTAAACCGTACGTAGACCATTGTCGAAGCCAGCGTTCCGCCCGTGTACGAAATGGTTGCCGTAGCGGCGAAGGGCGTAGAAAGACTTGTAGAAATACTATAGCCCGCCGGTGCCGTGATGGTTACGTTGCCCACGGCAGGGTTGAGGTAAACGCCTTGCAGCGTGAAGCTCATCACCGGCGAAGTAGTGCCCACGGTCTGCATCCCGAAGTCCAGCGACGTAGGGTTGGCAATAAGCGTGGGCGTGGCCGGTGGCGTGGTAAAAGAATATTCGGTGCCATAGCCGGTGCCGGCGCTGTTGGTGGCATAGGCGCGGTAGTAATAGGTGGTGCCGCCGGCTAGTCCGCTCATAATGCTCGCAAAGGTGCCGCTACCCGTTCCGTTGTGCGTGATGCCGCTGTTCGAAGCCACCGTAGGGTTCGCGCCGGTGCTCCACACGAGCCCGCGATCGCTCACCGCGGCGCCGCCGTCGGCCCATACGTTGCCGCCCGAGTTGGCGGTAATGACCGTAATGCCGCTGGCCGTAGTGGTCGTTACAAACGGAAGGTTGATGCCGGCCGGCGTGATGAGCACGTTATCGATGCCGGCATCGTTCGTACCCATATTGGCGAACTTCATCCGGTTCACAGCCAGGTTGTTGATGTTGAGCGTAGCACCGATACAGGTGCTGGCACCGGTGCTGACCGTGAGCGGAGCGCTCCAGGTGGCGCCGTCGTCGGTGGAGGTCCAGTAGGTGATGGTCCGGTTGGTGCGGCCGTCGTTGAAGGTCACCACACCGGCGCCCTGGGCGAGGTAAGGGGTCACGATGTAAGCGCCGGCATTCGCCGGAAAGCGCACCGCGCGGTTGTTGTTACCGTTGGGACAAGGGTCGGAAGACGTGGTGGTGTACCCCTTGAACAGGCCCCAGCTACCGGTAGCCGTGGTAAAATAGGTCAGCGTGGCGGGCGCCGTGCCCGAAGAGGCCGGGAACTGCCCCCCGTCGAAACCCTCGGAATTGTAGTTATACGGAGTTTGCGCAAAAGCAATGGCCGGGAGCAGCCACAGCAACAGGGCAAAGGCTTTTTTCCAGCGTTTCGTCGAAGGCAGGGTTTGGGCAATACGAGCTTGGGCCAGGAGATTTTCCATATAGCAGTTCTTTTCCGGATTGGTCGGTCGTGGGGGAAAGGGCAGCGGGAATTCAGCAGGATCGGATCGTAAGAAAATGCGTCATACCGACGCCACACAAGCAGTTTCGCAGGTTAATTTTACCCCCTTTTTCCGCAGGGCAAAACCCTTAGCAGACACTTTATTTACGCAATCGTTACCGAGAACGTTACCGCCCGCGGCGCGACGCGTCCCAAAAGGCTTTGAAGCGCTCGCGCACAAAAAAAGGAGCCGGACTAACCGGCTCCTCGTCAGGCTTTCTAACAACTATTTTCAACGCATCAACTTGATGTCGAATTCCACGCGGCGGTTCTGCGCACGCGCAGCGGGATTATCCTGGCCGTCGGCCCCTTTTTCGGGTTGCAGCGGGCAGCAGGCGCCCTTGGCCACTACCTCGATCCGCGAGGCAGGAATGCCCTTGCGCTTCAGGTAGTCGGCGCAGGCTTGCGCACGCTCGCGGCTGAGGTTCAGGTTGTATTCGTTGGTGCCCACCTGGTCGGTGTAGCCCGTTACAACGAGGCGCAGCGAAGGCTCCCGCTTCAATACGGCCGCCAGCGTATCGAGCGTGACCTGTGTTTCCGGACGCAGGCTCCACTTGGCGAAGTCGAAGCGTACCGTATTGTCGGCAGCAGGTGCCTCGGGCGTTTCTTTAACGATCGCCTTCAGGCAAAGGGTACCGCCCTGTAGCGTGTCGATATCTCCAGCGGGCTTCGCGATCGCAACCTGGCCGGCCTCATAGCCTTCCAGCGCTGCGTTGACGTTTGTATTGGCAAAGGCCGCTACTTCGATTAGGTAGGATCCGTCGGCGGCGGTCGTCGCGTTGTGCCCATCGAGCTGCACCCGGGCGCCGGCCAACGGCTGCTGCGACGCGCATTCAATCACTTTGCCGGCAACGAACTGGCGGTATTGCTTATCCACGCTGTACAGCGACATACAGGCGTCCTGCCCGCGGTCGGAGGAGATCACCGCGCCTTTGAGCAGGCGATCCGCGCTGGCGGTGGAGAAGTACGAATCATCCTTGTTGCTATTGACGGGGTAGCCCATGTTCTGCGCCGCGTTAAAGCCCGCGGGGAGCGTTCCCGCTGCGCTGTACAGGTCGAGGCCGCCCATGCCTACGCGGCCGCGCGAGGCGAACACCAACGTTTTCGAGGGCTCATGGTAAAAGGGCGCTTCTTCGTCCTGTACCGTGTTGACGGCAGCACCGAGGTTTTGCGCCGCACCGAAGCCGTCGCCGTTGATCGGCGCCGCCCAGATGTCGAATCCGCCGAGGCCGCCGGGGCGGTCGGAGGCAAACAGCAGGTAGCGCCCGTCGGGGCTCACGAAAGGCTGACGGGCATTACTTCCGGAGGCATTCACCGCATCGGCGAGGCGCTGCGGCTCCGACCAGCTGCCGCCGCTCTTCTGGCTGATGAAGATCGAGGATACGGCCACGCCGCGGTCGTAGCTCCAGCGGGTGAAGTAGAGGCGGTTGCCGTCGGGGCTCAGCGAGCCCACGCCCTGGTCGGCCCCATCGGCGTTTCCGATGGCGATGGGTTGTACCGCGCTGCCCGGCGCGCCCGTATAAATACGGTTGGCATATACGTTTCCACCCTTTGCCGTGCTGTCGGGGCGCGTACTGGTAAACAGCAGGCTACCGCCCGACCACTGTGCGGCGTAATTTGTTTCTGCACCGTTGAGCGGATCGGCCATCCGGGCCACCGCGTACTGGCGGGCCGATGGGTTGGCGATCTCCTTATCGGCAAACGCGATGCTTTGCAGCTCGAGTTGCGCAGCGGCGGCATTCCTGCCGGCACCCTGGATGTATTGCTCCAACTGGCTCTTTGCTTCGTCATCCTTACCCAAAGCGCGCAGGGCGAGGGCGTAGCCATAGCGGGCCTCGGGGTAGGCCGCAGCCTCCTTGCCTTTCAACAGTCGGTCGTAGGCTTCGGCGGACTGCGTATAGTTGTAGATGCGGCGGTAACTTTCGGCAAGGCGGTATTGAATCTCGCTTTCACCGGAAGCCCCACTACCACCCTTTCCGGCCTTGGCAAGGCTTACCGAGTACGGATGAAAATTCCCGCTTCCTTTGGCGCCGCTGAGGTATTGCTGGTAATACACCGCTGCCGAATAGTAGTTGCCACTGGCATAGTAGAAGTCGCCGCTCTTTTTGAAATCGGCCGGGCGCTGTGCCGCGCAGGGAAGCGTTGCTGCCGCGAGGAGGAGCACCGGTATCTGCCGCAATGTTTTCTGGATCGTCATAACCACATGTGTTGTTTGTAACCGTTACAGGCGCGGGCAGCTGAAAAAGCGCTGGCCCAGGATGCGGTTGCGTTTAATGGTATAGGAAAGAGAAAGCTCAAAGCTGTTGACGTTGCCCACCATGCGGCCGAGGTCGGAGGTGTTCACATCGTAGCTCAGGCCCACCATGAAGTTCTTGTAGTCGAAGCCGACAAAGGGCACCACCGCATCGTCGAAGCGGTAGTTGATCCCGCCGAGGAGGCTCATATTGTCGGAGGCGCGGTACTGACCGAAGGCGCCGATCATCTTCTCGTCGGCAGTACCCTGGCGCAGGTACAGGAAGTTGGGCGTCAACACGAAGGTGCCACCGGGGTTGATGGCCACACCGCCGTGTACGGTTACGCGCATCGGCAGCTTGTCGCTGGCGCCGATGTACAGTCCTTCGGGTTGCGTGAGGTGCCCCACCGAAACGCCGAGGAAGGGGCTCGCTTTCGTTTCGGGGTTGGTGTCGTAATACAGCACACCGGCACCCGCATCGAACACGGTAGCGCCTTTGTTCACCAGCGTTTCGCCGGTCCCGCTGTTGCCGTTGAAGCCGCCGCCGACGCTCCACTGCTCGCCGGTGGTGAACTTGCTGGGATCGAAGCGGCGGGCCAGCATACCGGCCTGTATGCCGATAGCTATCACCTTACTGTTCTCCTTGCCGAAGCGTACGCCGGTGTAGTTGAACGAAGCATAGGCGTTCTGGTAGGTAAAGCCCGTGCCCGTCGATTGCTGGAACAGGTTGAGGCCGACGTTGAGCTTCTTGCTCGTCACCGCTTCGGCGTTTACCCCGAAGGTCTTGAAGCCGTTATCGAGCTTCGACCACTGGCTGCGGTAGATGCCGGCCACGCGGTAGTCGCCGTCGAAAGCACCGGTGAGCGCCGGGTTGACCCAGGAGGGGAAGACATAGTATTGCGAGAAATGCGGGTCCACCTGCGCCTGCACCAGCGTGCGGCCACCCATAAGGGCCAGGATGAGGACAAAATACTTTTTCATGCGTTCTCTGTGTTAATCGATTAGCGAATGAGGTTGAAGAGTCCTTTGGATGTCTGCGTCTGCCCGTTCTGGAGCGTCACCTTGATCACGTAGGCATACACGCCTACGGGCTGCATACGGCCCTGGTAGGTACCGTCCCATCCGCTGCCGGGGTTGGTTACCACGGCGATCTGCTGACCCCACTGGTTGAAGATGCGCATCTCGATGGCAGTGATGAAGTTGCCGTACACCTTCAGCACGTCGTTGTGGCCGTCGCCGTTGGGCGAGAACGTATTGGGCACGAACACACCGCTATCGGGCAACAGGGTGGTGGCCGAGGCCGCGCCGGTACCGGTTTGGCAGGCCAGCGCCCCGAGCGCGCGCACCTGTATGTTTACGGTCTGGTTGGGCTGCAGGCCGCTCACCGTGTGGCTCGTGCCACCGGCACCGTTGGCGGGCACCCAGGTAGCGCCGCCGTCGGTAGACACTTCATAAGAAGTAGCCCCGGTTACGGCCGGCCAGCGGAAGGTGAGCGCATTGGGCTGCGGGGCGTCGGCGGTCACCACGGGGTTGGCGAGGATGGCGGCGATGGCCACGGCCTGCGCCGATGTGGTGAAGGTGCAACCACTTGCGGAGGTCACCGTCAGCGATGCGTTGAAGGAGCCGCCGCTGTTGTACGTATGCGTCGATGTGGCGCCGCTGCCGGCTGCCGTGTTGTCGCCGTAGTTCCAGGAATAAGTGGCGGCACCCGTAGCGTTGGCCGTGAAGTTCACCGCGCTGTTGGCGCAGCTGTTGTTGGCGAACGTGAAGGTGGCCGTGGGGCTAGGGTTGACGGTCACGCTCAGCGTAAAGGGCGTGCCCGCACAGCCGTTGGCCGAGGGCGTGATGTTGTAGATCACGACCACCGGCGCACCCGTTGTGTTGGTCAGCGTTTCGCTGATCGGGTTGGCGGTCTGACCGGTAGCAGCAACATTTGAAATACCTGCAACCGCGGGGCGGCTCCAGCTGAACGTGGCAGCGGCTACAGCACTCGTGATGCTATAAGAGAAGGGTACGCCCGTGCAAACAGAAGCGGTTGCCGCGCTGGATACAGTGGCGGTCGGGGCAACGGTCACCGTGTAGGTGAAGGCCGTCCCGGCGCAACCGTTGGCGGTGGGAGTGATCGTGTAGGTCGCGCTCACCGGGGCGGCAGTGGTGTTGGTCAGTGTTTCGGTTATAGAGCTGCTGGTTTGGTTGCTGACGGCTGCGTTGGAAATACCGGCTACGGCGGGACGGCTCCAGGAGAAGCTCGTACCGGCCGTGTTGCCGCTGATGGGATAGTTCTGCGGCGTGCCGCTGCACACCGTTCCGGCTGCGGCGCTGGTAACGGTGGCCACCGGGTTAACGGTCACGTTGTAGGTGAAAGCGCTGCTCGGGCAACCGTTGAGCGAAGGTGTGATCGTGTAGGCCACGTTCACCGGCGCATTGGTTGTATTGACGAGTGCTTCCGTGATGGTGCCTGTCGTTTGGTTAGAAACGGCTGCATTCGAGATGCCCGTAACCGCCGGGCGGCTCCAGCTGAAAGTGGCGCCGGCTACGTTGCTCGTAAGCGCGTAGCTCTGTGCGGTGCCGCTGCACACCGTGCCGGTGGCGGCGCTGGTAACGGCTACAGAAGGATACACCGTAACCGAGTAGGTAAAGGCCGCGCCCGGGCAGCCGGTGGCTGTAGGCACGATGGTATAAGTGACAACAACGGGCGCGTTGGTGCTGTTCACCAGCGACTCCGTGATAGGGTTCGCGCTCTGGTTACTCACCGCGGCATTCGTGATGCCGGCGACGGCGGGGCGGCTCCACGAGTAGGTGCTGCCGGCGATACCCGACGTGAGGGTATAGCTCTGTGCGTTGCCCGTGCAGATGGTGCCGGTAGCGGCGCTGGTAACCGAAGGCACGGCGTTCACCGTAACGGTGAAGGTGGCCGGGGGCGTGTTGCGGCAACCCGCGGTGGTGGCCGCCTGGTAGGTAACTGTGTAGGTACCGGCCGTCGTATAGGTATGCGTCGTGTTGGCGCCACCGTTGACAAAGACGATCGGCGATCCGTCGCCGAAATCCACCGAGTCGCGCACGATCGTGCCGAAGGTGCCGCTCGCCGTGGAGGTATTGGTAAAGGTGAGCGCGTTGCCGGCGCAGACCGTCGTGCCCGGCGTTACGCTGAGGGCGGGCGTGAAGGCGCCGGAGATGTCCACCACGCGTGTCGTGTCGGCAAAGCAGCCGGCTGCGTTCACGGCGCGGAGCGTTACGGAATAAGGAGCGCGCGAAGGATAGGTGTACGAGGGGTTCTGCAGGTGCGAGGTATCGGCCAGCGTAGCGCCGTCGCCGAAGTTGTAGGTCCAGCTGCTGATGGCCGTGGAGTCGGAGGTCGATACGTCGTTGAACTGAACCGTCAGGCCGCCGCAGCTGGGAAGCACCGGCTCGAAGCGCGACTTCGGACCCTCGGTGACCGTGATGCTGTTGTTGAGCACTTTCGTACCCGTGCAACCACCGCCGGTGAGGGCGTTGGCCAGCACCTGGAAGGTATGTGTGCCGGTTTGTGCAAAGCGGTAGCTTGTAGGAATACGGTACACGTAGTAGGGAACGCCATCGACCGTATAAGTACTGTCAGGCGTCGGATTGTTCTGCAGCACGTTGGCGTTGGGCGTCAGCGCGGGGTTGTTGAAGAAGTTCCAGCTTAGCGAGCTGAGATCGGCGGGCGCATAGGGCAGCGCGATGCGGAAGTAGAAGTCGTTGCCCTTGCAGGTGATGCCTTTCGACACGCCGTAGGGGTTGGCGAGCAGCACTTGCTGCGACAGGTCCTTCACAGCCGCACCGGCATTGTAGGCATAGCTTTCACCGTCGGTTACACCGTAGGCGATGGCGTTGAAGGCGGAATCTGAAGACAGCGTATGCGCCGCCCGCGGGGTTACCTGGAAGGTGGCATAGGCATAGCCGGCCAGTTGCGGGTGCGGCTGGAAGATGCTGCTGATGGGAAGCGGCGTGCCGGTGCCGTAGGCAGCGCCCACACCCTGGCCCTGGCTGTGATCGAACGTAGCCGCGATTGAGGTCTGGTCAGCGCCGGGGTCGGCGGTAGCGGCCCCATCGAGACGGAAAGAAGCAACGCCGCCCTGCGGAATGATCACGTTGATATAATGGCCATTCTCGGGGTTGCCGGAACGCTTGATGGGAGCCGAGTAAACAGTGGTGGTGGTAATGGCTTGCTCCACGGGGCTGAGGATGATCATCTCCGGGTCGCCCATGCCGTTGGCGCCGTGCTTCACCGCACAATCTTCGGCTGTAATGAACTGCGTTACCGAGATCGGGCGGTCGCCGGTGATCAGTTGCGGCTGGTTGCTGGCGAATTCATAATAAAGGTTGTTGATGATGCCGGTGAGCAGCGTACCGTTGGCGCGCACCTGCGTAGCGGGGTCGGTTACGTTGACGCGGAACACGTTGTACTCCATCGTTTTGGTAGGAGCCGTGAGGTAACGCTTGCCCCAGGCAACGGAAGGAAACATCTGCTGGATCATGTGGTCCGAGCCGGTGGTGGCATTACAGTCGCTGGCGTTCACCAGCACACGGCCGTTGCCGCCGAAAACAGCGATGCTTTTGTTGCAATCGGTCTTCACCACCGAGCCTGAAAGGTCGAGGCCGCGTGCGGTGAGACGTCCCGAGCCCTGGATGAAGCCCATGGCATTAAAGATCTGGCCCTTGTTCAGGATGATGGGACCGTATTGCGTACCAGCATGGTACTTGACCTGGGCCGCCGTGTGGCCTTCGTTGAAGATCGTGCCCGAAGAACCGGTGGTGGAATCCACTACGTCCTGGCTGGGCGTAAACCAGATCGGCGTATTGTCTTCTTTGGCAATGACAAAGAAATAGGAAGCTGGGTTGTCGTCGTTAGCGACGCCGCCGTAGGCCTGCACCGTATAGTTCGACGACCAGGTGTTGGAGGGGAACAGGATGGCACCAGCCGCCGAATTGTTAGGAGCGTAGGTATGCATCCACACCGAAATGGGAACGCCGTTGGTCGAGTAAATGTGCACCCCGCGACTCGTAACGCCGGTTGCATAAAGGCGCGTATCGGGGAAGCCACCGCTGTTGATGGTGTTTCCGGGATCGCCCGTGGGGAAGCCGGTTACTTCCGAAACGGTGCCCGGGTTGACGGTAACCACCTGCGGGAAGCCCGCGGCGCCGGGGATGCCGGGAAGCTCCACGCGCACCGAAGCGGGCACTGTGCCCTGCGGCACCGAGATGTAGATCGACATGCGTGCTTCATTGCTGTCGCCCGCGCGCTCCTCCATTTTCACCTGGTAGCCGAAGCCGGTCCAGAAGTCGAAGCCCACGTTGGTGACGCCGGCGAGTTGGGCCGCGCCTGCGCCCGCAAGGGCTACGTTGACGCTGCCACCACCGCCGCTGTTCACCAGCGTTCCGTTGAGCGCGCCCACGGCGCCGGGTGCAAACTGAACGTAGAGGGTCGTAGCGGCCAGCGTGCTGCCGGTATAGGCAACGGTGGCCGTAGCACCGAAGGGCCCGGTGGGACTTGTAGAAATACCATAGCCCGAAGGCGCGGTGATGCTAATGTTGCCGGCCGCCGGCGACAGGTACACACCCGACAGCGAATAGTTCATCGTGGCCGTTGTGTTGATGGTCACGTTGCCCCAGTCGAGCGAAGCGGGGCTGGCCGTCAGCGTGGGCACGGCTACCGGCGTGGTGAAGGTGAGATCGGATCCATAGGAAGTGCCGATGCTGTTGGTGGCAAAGGCACGGTAATGATAAGTAGTAGAGGGGGCGAGGCCGCTCAGGGCGCTGGTAAACGCGCCGGTGCCGGTGCCGTTGTGAGTGATGCCCAGGTTGCTGCCGGTGCTCGGGTTGGCCGTTGTGCTCCACACCACGCCGCGGTCGCTGACGGTGGCAAAGCCGTCGGAAGTGACGTTGCCGCCCGCGCTGGCCGAGGTAAACGTAATGGCGCTGGCCGCCGTAGTGGTCACGGTGGGCGCCACGATGGTGGCGGTGGTGATGAGGAAGTTGTCTACGCCGGCATCCTGCGCCACGGTATAACCGAGCTTGAAGCGGTTGACGGCGGGATTGTTGATCGTGATGGTGACGGTAGCGCAGGATGCTCCCGAGGAGGGCGTGTTGGTACCGGCGCTCCAGGTAGCACCGTTGTCGGTGGACGTATAATACGTATAAACACGGTTGGTGCGCGCATCGTTGAACGTCACGACGCCGCAGCCCTGCGCCAGCGGGGGCGACACAAGGTAGGCGCCGGAGCCGCTGGGAAAGCGGAGGGCGCGCGGGCTGCTGCAGGGGTCGGAGCCGGTGACCGTGTAGCCTTTGTAAAGGCGCCAGGCACCGGTGCTGGTGACGTACTGCGATTCGGTGGCGGGCGCCTGTGCCTGTGCCTGCGGCCACTCGGTGGTAACGTCGAAGGTTTCGGTGCTGTAGGTGTAGTTCTGGGCGCCGGCGGGGCAGCCCGCCAGGAGCAGCAGCGCGGCGCAGAGGCAGCGAAGCAGGCGTTGACGATGCCGCGTTGCCAGCTTCAGAAAGGCGGGCGTTGATTCAAGGGAAAAGCGCATAGCAAGTCCGGTTATTGGTTTTGAGTTAGAGCAGCAATGGTCCGGGCGGCCGCATCGGGCGGTCACCAGGCCTGGTAAAACGAGTGGAAGGGAGAGGCGATCCGAAATCCCGGAAGCGTTCAGGGGTCACACAGCAAGCAGCAAGCAGGGCTCCGGGGGTGGTGTTTGGCTAGGATATCCGCAACATTCAAAAGCAAGCACACAAAGCCTTTGCAACGATACCCATAGTTCTGGTCAACGGTACCAAAGTAGATTGATTTGTAAATCCGGACAACAAGTTTCTATGCAAACGTTTCCGGTAACGATTGCATAGAAAAATCGGCGCGAGTCGTGATTTGTGATGAAACTTGTTAGACGGTTGCGCTGCTCGCTTGTATTTCTACTGTCGATGCTGTGCCTTGTGTTCCCGCCTGCTCCTGCGCCGTTTTCTCATTGGCCAATATCCTATCCAAAGCTCTCCCCTAGCCTTCCAAAACCTGGCCATTTAAAACAACGCGCTTTATGAGAAGTCTTGCTTGCTCGTTTGCCCTTTGTGCAAACAGCCCATTCCGTCGTCTTTTGTCGTCCGCTGAATTTTTCAGAGCGAAATCTATGGGGGCCGCGGCCCTGCTGTCGCTCCTGCTCCTGTTTGCCGCTGGCTCCGCGCAGGCGCAGAACCAGGTGATCGGGTCGTTTCCGAATATGCAGGGTGGCTTTGAAAATGCAAACGCAGCGCAGCAGGCATCCACCAGTGTCGCAAGCGGCGCACAACTGGCTGCATATACCGGAGCCAATGCTACCAACAGTACGCCTTCGATTTCGAACGCAAGCCGCACCGGCGCCAAGTCACTCAACTGGATCACCGGTAGCACAAGCGGCGTCTTGTTTTCGCCAACTGCGCCCAGCACCGGCATCGGCAACAGCACACAATACGTCGTCCAGTTCTATTGGTTTAAAACAACAACCGGCTCAGCCCGTGCCTTCAACGTCGCGATCAGTCCCGACGGCACTGCACAACTTGGATCAAATGTTACTACGGGCACGCTGGGCGTCAACTCAGTAGCTTCCACCGTGTGGACAAAGGCCGCCATTGTTGTCACTTCCGGCTCCAGTGCTGCAGCCACCCGCTACGGACTCGTTCAATTTTTACCCAATGGGGGCAGCTTCGCCAGCCCCGGCTACAACATCGACGACTATGTGATCTACCCCGGCTCAACCGTTGACGTCACCGCTCCTGCTGCGGCCACGTCGGCCAATGCGGTGGTCGCTTCCACCACGTCTCTCGATATCTCCTGGACGGCTTCGGGCGCGGCTGACCTGGCCGGCTACGTGATTGTACGCCACACGTCAGCAACCGCTCAATCCCTGAACGTAAACGGAATCTATGGCGTCGGCAACAGCGCCGCCTCCGGTGGCGGCACCGTGGTGGGCATCGTTCCCGCCGGCACCAACACCTTTACCAACACCGGCCTCAACACCGGCACCACCTATTACTACAGCATCTTCGCAGTTGACCGCGCCTTCAACTACGCGACCGCCGTCACCTGCAACGGAACGCCTGCCGTGGCTTGCTCGTCGCCAACGATTTCGGGTGTGAGCCAGGCCGCAGCCGTTTGCTCGGGCAACAGCGCCTCCATCAACCTTTCCGGCCTCGCGGCCAGCAGCGTTCACTCCATCAGCTACAACATCGCCGGCGGCAGCACAGTCGTTACCTCGGCCACCTCCGATGCACTCGGCAACGCAAGCTTTACGGTGCCGGTTACCGCCGCCAACGACGCCCAAACACTGACCATCAGCAGCATGACCATTGGCGGATCCTGCACCTCGAACTTCTCCAGCAACAACACGGTCAGCCTGTCCGTCAACCCGCTACCCGGCACACCCACCGGCGCTGTGGGCGCGGCGCGCTGCGGCAGCGGCTCGGTGACCCTTGCTGTAGATGATCCCGGGGCAGGCTACACCATCGACTGGTATTCCGCAGCCAGCGGCGGCACGCTGCAGACGGGAGGGTCCGGCACGTTCACCTTCTCCTCGCCAACTATTTCGGCCAACACGACCTACTACGCTGAAACGCGCAACAGCACAACCGGCTGCGTGTCGTCGAGCCGCACGGCAGTAACTGCCACGGTCAATGGCCTGCCCACCATATCACCAACCGGCATCACGGTGCCGCAAGGTGCCAGCGCAGGCAACCTCGTATACACAACCAGCAATACGCCCAACCAGTATGCCATTGCCTACGACGCTACGGCGCAGGCCGCTGGCTTTACCGACATCAGCACGACAACCCTTACGGCCAGTCCGCTGTCCCTCGCCGTGCCGCCAGCCGCCGCCGCAGCGGTATACAACGCCACGATCACCGTCAGCAACAGCAGCAGCGGTTGCAGTGGCAGCGCTCCTTTCACCGTCACTGTTGTAGGACCCTACACCTGGACGGGCGCTGCCGGCGACAACCTGCTGGCCAGCGCCAACAACTGGTCGCCGCTCCGCAGCAGCCCCGCCAACAGCGACGTGCTGAAGTTCGACGGCGCCACGGTGCCCACCGCCACGGTGAGCATCGGCAGCACAACCACCATCAACAGCCTCCTGCTCGCCAACTCCGCCAGCGTTACGCTCACCTCGGCTGCCCTTACCGTTAGCAACGGCATCACGGTCGCCAGCGGTTCTGCACTGACGCAGGCCACTGGTGCCGCGCTGACCGTCGGCGGCGCCAGCAGCATCGCCGGCACCTATACCCTGAATTCGGGAACCTTCGTTACCACCGGCTCGATCGTGACCGTCACCGGCACGTTCAACAACGCCAGCACCAGCACTACGGCGATCACCTCCAGCGGAAGCACACTGCTCTTTTCATCGGTAGCCGGCCTCGGCACCTATAATCTTACGGCGGTGCTCACCGGCTCCGGCACGGGCCAGATCCCCGCGGCCACCTGGTCTACCGTCAACGGCAACGGCACCCTGAAAATTACCGGCGCCACCACGGCTTCGCAGATCGGCGCTGTGGGCACACCTGCCTCCTCGCTTTTCGGCAACGTCGAGTTCGACCTGCCGAACCTTACCTCGGCCGGCTTTAAAGTGTTCGCTGCGCAAGGAGCCTTCACATCGGGCCTGACCATCGCGGGCAACCTCACACTGGCCCGTACAAATACGGGGGCTACGCAGATGACCAGCGGTACGCCGTTCAACATCAACATCATCGGCAACCTGAACGTGTATGCCGGCAACTGGAACCTGATGCCCTTCAGCGGCTCGAACGGAACCGCCAACCTGGTCATCGGCGGCGACGTGAACATCGATGCCACTGTCTCTTATCCCGCCAGTGGCTACAGCCGCCCCGTCTTTAATATGACGAACGCACGCACCGGGAATGTGGGCACGATGAATATCGGAGGATCCTTGTACCTGAACTCGGGTGCCAACATCGCCGAGCTGACGCAATCTTCCGGCACCGCTACGCTGACTTTCAGCGGCGGCAACAGCAAGACCATTACCCAGCTCAATGGCTCCGTGGTTTCGGGCACGATCAACACCGTGGTCAACAAGCCTTCGGCCACGCTGTCGCTGGCCAGTAACCTGCTGAGCAGCGGCACGAAAAATGTAACGCTGACGGCCGGCACGCTCAACATCGGCACGCATGCGCTGACGCTGAACGGCACGATCTCCGTCGGCACGGGGAGCATCGACGCCTCGGCGGGCACCATCATCCTCAAGGGCGCCGGCGCGCAGAGCATCCCCGCCAATACGTTCAGCAACGGCACGGTCTACAATTTTATCGTAAACAGCGGCGGCACCGCCTCGCTCGGATCGGCCCTCACCGTGTCGAACAACCTTACGCTCAACAGCGGCACCCTGGCCGTGGGCACGCAGACCCTCACCCTCAACGGCGGCGTCAGCGCCCCGGGTGGCAGCCTCACGTCGGCTACGGGCGGCACCGTCAGCTACAGCGGCAACAGCGACGGGCAGAACGTCCTCGCGATCAACTATGGCAACCTGGCGCTTACGGGCGGACAAAAGATCCTTGCGTCGGGCACCACCGGTGTGGCGGGAACTTTTACCGCGACGGCTGCAGGCAGCCACACGGTTACGGGCAGCACGATCAACTTCAACGGCAGCGGCAACCAGTCCGTACCCGACTTCCCTTATGAAAGCCTGCAATCTTCTACGGGCGGTACCAAAACGCTGGCCACTTCGATGAGCATCAGCGGCGATGTCGCCATCGGCAACGGAACTATCCTCGCATCGGGCGGCAACAACCTGGGTCTCGCCGGCAACTGGGTGCAGGACGGCACCTTCCAGCCGGGCGGTGGCACCGTATCTTTTTACGGAGGCAATGCGCAGGCCTTCAGCGGCAGCGCTCCCGGCAACTTCTATGACCTGTCGGTATCGAAAACCGCGGGCAGTCTCACGGCGGGCAACTTCATCAACGTGGCCCATCGCCTGCAACTCGAAGAGGGCGGCATCGTGGGCAGCGAGAACCTCCTGCTGGCCAACAGCGCACGCGTGGTGCGCAATGCCGGCTCGCTCGACACGGCGCCCGTCTTCCTCGGCAGCGTCGACCTGGAGTTTGCCAACAGCAGCGACCTCGGCACCGGTGCGGAAGTGCCTGCAACGGACATCGTGCGCGACGTAACGATCAACGGCGGCGGCAAAGTGACCCTCTCCCGTTCGATCAAGGTCAATGGAACGCTGTCGCTCAGCAACGGCATCATCGACCTCGACGCGCGGAACCTGTCGGCAGCGGCCGGTGCGGTCAGCGGCGGCTCCGCGACTTCTTATGTGCGCACGTCGGGCAGCGGCGCTTTCACCATCCGCGGCGTAACCAACAGCGCCTCGGCCTTCCCCGTGGGCAACAGCACCTACAACCCGATGGATCTTTCGGCCGCCACACTGCTTGACTGGAGCGTGCGCGTGGAAGACGCCGTATCGAATGTTACCGGCCCTTATGCACCGAATGTAGCCAAAGCGGTTTCTCGCCAGTGGATCATCACGCCCTCGGCCAACCCCGTGCCTGTACCGGGCGCCAGTGTTACTTTCTACTACAACGGCTCCACCGATGTGGGCGCTTCCTTCAGCAACGCCATGGGTGTGCAGGTATGGCACTACGACGGGGCTGCCGGCTGGGCCAAGCGTGGCGGCGCCGTGATACCGGCAACAGCAGGTGGGCTGAAAGCGGTGAGCGTTTCGGACCTTACGTATTTCTCGCCCTTCGCGATCTCGAACATCGACGCCCCGCTGCCGGTATCGCTGATCCGCTTTACGGGCAAGCGTACGGCCAACGTGAATGAGCTGAAGTGGGCGACCGCTTCGGAAAACAACAACCGCGGCTTCGCCATCGAGCGCAGCACGGACGGCATCCACTTTACACAGGTGTCTTTTGTGACCAGCCGCGCGGCCGGGGGCAACAGCGCTTCGGATATCAACTACACCTTCAACGAATCGATCGCTGCTGGAAACAAGTGGTACTACCGCCTGAAGCAGGAAGACCTCGACGGCCGCTCGAAGTACAGCGCGGTTGTCATGCTGAAAAGCGACAAGAGCGGCATCATCACCTTGGATGGCATTTACCCCAACCCCGTGAAGGGCGCTGCCTCGGTTCGCCTGCAGGCTTCGGCCCAGGGGGGCAACGTGGTGCTCCAGCTCACGGATATGCAGGGCCGCATCGTGCGCCAGCAAAGCGTACTCACTGAGGCCGGCAGTAGTTCTACGGTCCGCCTCGACGTCACCGGGCTGGCAACCGGGAACTATCACCTGAAAGCCATCGCCGCCAATGGCGAGGCGAGCGAAGCGGTGACGGTGGTGAAGCAATAAGCACCCACCTCACCCCCAACCCCTCTCCAAGGGAGAGGGGCGCACAAAGGCCCCGCGGTGCGGGGCCTTTGTCATGGAGAGCCCGCCCGCGCCGATCGGGGCGCCGGTGAGGGAGCGCTTCCCACAAGGCAAAGCCTGTCGCAAACGCTCGTTCTCTCGTTCTCTCTTTCTCTTGTTCTCTTGTTCTCTTGTTCTCTTGTTCTCCTGTTCTCCTGTTCTCCTGTTCTTTCTCCCTACCGCCCCATCCATCCGCCATCCACCGTAAGTATGGTGCCGTGCACATAGGCGGAGGCGTCTGAGCACAGGAATACCAGCGGCGCCTTGAAGTCATCGGGCTCGCCCCAGCGTCCGGCGGGAATGCGGGCGAGGATGCTCGCGCTCCGCTGCGGGTCCTGGCGCAGGGCCTCGGTGTTGTCGGTGGCGATATAGCCAGGCGCGATGCCGTTGACGTTCACTCCCTGCCCGGCCCACTCGTTGGCAAGCGCCTTCACAAGGCTGGCCAGTGCGCCTTTGCTGGCGGCATAGCCCGGCACCGTGATGCCTCCCTGGAAGGAAAGCAGCGAGCAGGTGAACACCACCTTGCCGCTGCCCCGAACCAGCATGTCGCGACCAAACTCGCGGGCAAGGATGAAGGGGGCATCGAGGTTCAGTTGCAGCACTTCGTCCCAGGCCTCGTCGGGGTGTTCGACGGCCGGATGGCGGCGGATGCTGCCCGCGTTGTTGACCAGGATGTCGACCACGGGATGCACGCTCTTCACCTGCCGGATGAAGGTATACAGCGCATCGCGGTTGCCCAGGTCGGCCGAATAAGCGGTAAAGCGACGGCCCGTCGCCCGTACGGCAGCCTCGGTGGCACTCCCCGCCTGCAGGGAATGCGACACTCCGATAATGTCGGCACCGACCTCGGCGAGCGCAACGGCCATGGCCTGGCCGATGCCGCGGCTACAGCCGGTAACGAGGGCCGTTTTGCCGGCGAGAAGCGAAGGATTCCAAATCATGCGGGATGTTTGGCCGCCAAATTAGCCGCTTGTCGTCGGTGGCTGGGAAGGCGGCACTGATTTTTTTGCGCAATCGATTCCGGCCTGCGCGGAAGCACGCGTTTCAAAAGTCGTACATTTAAAGGCCAAACGTCGAAAGCGAAACCTACCCCCGGTACCATGAAATTCGAAAGCGCCACGATCAAAGACATCGCCAAAGCTCTTAACCTGTCCACTTCGACGGTGTCGCGGGCCCTGCGCGGCTCCTACGAGATCAGCTCGGAAACCAAAAAGCAGGTGCTCGAGTACGCCGAAAAGATCAACTACCGGCCCAACCCCATCGCCCTTTCGCTCAAGGAGCGCCGCACGCGCGCCATCGGCGTGGTGGTGAGCGAAATCGCCAACAACTTCTTTTCACAAGCCATCAACGGCATCGAGTCGATCGCCTACAACCGCGGCTACCACGTCATCATCACGCAAAGCCACGAGTCGGCAGAGCGCGAGAAGGTCAACGTGGAGCACATGGCCGCCCGCGGCGTCGACGGACTGCTCATCTCGCTGTCGAGCGAATCGGAAGACATCGCCCACCTCAAGGAGCTGCACGAAAAGGGCATGCCCATCGTGTTCTTCGACCGCGTGAGCCACGAGATCGAAACGCATACCGTTACGGCCAACAACTATTGGGGATCCTACCACGCCACGGAGCACCTGATTTACCAGGGCTTCAAGCGCATCGCCCACATCACGTCGTCGCCGCACCTCTCCATTACCAAAGAGCGCCTTGAAGGGTATAAGGACGCGCTCGCCAAACACGACGTGCCCTTCCGCGAAGAGCTGATCCGCTACTGCCCCCACGGCGGCATGAAAGTACCCGAAGTGGAAGAAGCCATCCAGTCGCTGATGAAGGCCAAGCAAAAGCCCGACGCATTCTTCGGCGCCGGCGACCGCCTTACCATGACCTGCTTCGGCTTGCTGAAGCGCATGAAGCTCAAGAAAGAACCGGGCTTCATCGGATTCACCAACACCGCCGTGGGCGACCTTTTCTCGCCGTCGCTCACCGTCATCCAGCAACCTGCCTTCGAGATCGGCCAGACCGCCACCGAATTCCTCATCCAGATGATCGAAAGCCGCCGCCCCATAACCGAGTTCCAGAACAAGGTGATGGAGACCGAGCTGGTGTTCCGCGATTCGTCGAAGAAGGTATAAACCTTGCGGTCACCGGCAGCCCTTCTCGCCGCCAACTTCCGACTTTTTTACTTGTCCAAAATACCCGGTTCCCGGTATCCCGATCCTGCGTCGCTTTAGCTACCTTGAAGGAAATTCAGGAGCATGTTCCATTACCGGACCTTCCTGCTGCTTGCCGTTCTCTGCGGCCTGCTGCCGGCTTCCGCACAGCCCGGGCAACGAGGCGTGGCCGTACCATCCGGCGCTTCGACCTTCAGGGGCCAGACTTACGCCATCATTATCGGCATCAGCGCCTACAAGCAGGTAACAAAGCTGCGCTACGCCCACCGCGATGCGCAAGCTTTTGAAGAGTTCCTGCGCAGCGAAGCCGGCGGCTCCATCCCGAAAGAAAACATCGAGCTCCTGCTCAACGAGCGGGCCACACGCTCCAATGTAGGTGATGCCATCACCTCCGCCATCCGCAAAGTGAAGGAGGGCGACCGCCTCTACTTCTTCTTCGCCGGCCACGGCGACATGGAAGACTATACCCAGATGGAAAACGGCCTGCTGCTACTGGTGAACTCACCCAACGGCAATTACTTTGGCATGAACGACGATGTGCTCCAGATCCTCGACCTGAAGCGCTACCTGTCGCAACTGGCCGAAACCAAGGGCGCGGACGTCATGTTCATCATCGACGCCTGCCATTCCGGCAACCTGTCGGGTGGTATCAAAGGAACGCGGCAAACCGGCGCGGCGCTGCTGGCCAGTTGGGGCAAAGAATACAAGATCCTCTCCTGCCAGCCCAACCAGCTATCGGTAGAAGACACCGCCTGGGGCGGCGGCCGCGGCCTCTTTTCCTGGTGCTTCGAGGAAGCCGTAAAAGGATTGGCCGACGATGACGGCAATGGCGAGGTGAGCATGTATGAGCTCGAATCGTACCTGAAGACCAATGTGGCCAAATACAGCGAGCGCCGGCAGATCCCCGTCGTCACCGGCGACCTGGAACGTTCGTTTTTCAAGGTGAACCCCGCCACCGTGGCTACGCTGCGCAAGCTGAAGGAGCAGAACTACCCGATGCTGGCGATGAACAACGGACGCGCCGCCGGCGGTCCTAGTCCCGATTCGCTTAAACCCGCGGCGCGGCGCATTTACGACGCCTTCCAGCGCAGGCTGGCCGCCCGTGCGCTCGTATGGCCGCTCGACAGCAACGCCCTCCGCGACTACCGCGCCTTTGAACGGATGGAACCGCAAAACGAACTCACCGCCGACATGCGCCGGTCCCTGGCCGCGGCCCTCAACATCCGCTTCAACGACATCGTGGCGCCGCAACTGCGGGGAGAAACGAGCTACTCTACCAAAGACGAATGCTACTATGCCGCGATGGAGCTCGACAGCTGTCTCGGGCTGCTCGGCACCGACCACTACCTCTTTGCCAACCTGAAAGCCCGCAAGTTGTACCTCGATGCCATGACGCTCACCTGGGCCCTTAGCGAAGAAGACTACAACATCGGGCAAAAGCCGGTGGTGGAGGAAGCCGTCCGCCTGCTGGAAGCATCGGCGGCGCTGGAGTCGAATGCCGCCTACACGTACTCGGCGCTGGGCACGAACTACTACCTGCTCGATGAATACGACAAAGCGACGCGCAGCTTTGCCCGCTACGTCAGCCTGCGCCCCTCCGACTTCTACGCGAAGTATACCTCCGTGCAGATCTATATGAAGCTGAAAGCCTACGAAAAGGCGGCGCCACTGCTGCACAAGCTGCTCGAGGAATACCCGTCGTACACCTTTCTGAAGTCGCTGCTCTTCGAATGCGATTATTATTCCGGCCGCAAAAAGGAAGCGCGGAAAACAGCCTGGGAGCTGGCCCGCACAGACAGCACCGACAAGCATTTTACGCTCGGCATCTACTATTCGCTTGAGGCGATGACCGACAGCGCCGTGTATTTCTACAAGAAAGCCGCTGAAGGCACACCCGGCTGCGGCATATGTTACAACAACATCGGGCATGCCTTCTTCATGGGTGGCCGCAATGATTCGGCGCGTCGCTATTTCCAAATCTCCATTGCCTCCGACAGCTCCTACGCCTCGGCCTTCCCGATGTTCAACCTCGCCAGCATCGACGCGCACGAAGGAAAATTTGAAGCGGCGATCAACGGCTTCTTCGCTTCGTACGAAAAAGTGCCCTCGCACAAAGAGGCTTTCTTTTCGCACTTCGACCTGTACTTCAACAAGCGTTGGGTTGTGACCGACAGCAGTCTCTTCAAGACCTTCCAGAAAAAGCCGCTGCAGCTGGAGCTGCAGTATATGGACCTCGTATCGGTATTCTACTGCGTGCTGCGCGATTCGGCCCGCAGCTATAACCCCGGCGCCCTCGACACGCTGTACAAACACATGCTCGACTACAAGCTGCACGAGCCCTGGAGCTGGTACCACCACGCTTGCTGGAAGGCTCAGCAAAAAGAAAACAGCACGGCGCTCGCCAGCCTGCAGAAAGCGCTGGCGCTCGGTTTCGGGCAGTACGAGATGCTGCAGTGCGACGGCGACCTCGCGCCGCTCCGCGAGACACCGGAATACAAAGCCCTCGTGAAGAAATATTTCCCGGAGCGAAAAACAAAGCGGTGATAGGCCGCCCGCACATATAATTAAAAAGCCCGCCGATGGCGGGCCTTTTAATTTTCCGGAAGTGTATTCCTAATTGATCTTCGCCTTCACCTTATCTCCTACCAGGTCGATCACGTTGCCCGAGTTGTCGATGATCATTGTATTGACGAAGGAATTCTTCGAGCTTTCTTTCACATTGATGTGAATATCGTAGGCGCCCTGGCTGAACGAAGGCTCGGTGGCATTGCTGCCCACGACGTGGTAGCCGTACGAGCGCGGCACGATAAAGCTCTTTCCTTCAAGCGGCTTGCCCTGCAGGCCGTTGTAGTATTCAGCATAGTTGGGCGCCGAAGGATCCAGCGGTGCATCGCGCAGGAAAAAGTAAAAGCGACCCAGCTCCATGTTCTTGAACAGCACGCCGTCGCCGTTTACATACGAGCTGTTGAAGGTGATCTCGAAATCCATGTTGAGCGTGCGCTTGCCATTGTTGGCCACTTTGGCCTTGGCGTAATTGAGTTTCAATGAGCGCAACTTGAGACGAAAGATGGAGTTGTTGATGATTTCGTACGGATTGCGGGTATCGAGCTCGAAATCGGCCACCAATGCCGTGTCGAGACGGTCGCCGTTCTGAAACGTGCGCACCATCCGGAAGCCGTTGAACTGCATGCCGATGGGATCAAATGGACCTTGCGTAGAAAGCTGGTCGTAGAAATACAAGTCGGTGAGTGCCTGGCTGTACTCAGCGTTGTATTTCGCCTTGTCCTTGGCGATCATCTGCTTGATGGCCGTGGTGGCCAGCGAGATGGCACCACCGGCAAGTCCCGACACAACCCCGCGACTGCCGCCACGGGCGGCCAGCGACGGCACGTCCTGGCGTTGCAACACGGCATAGTTGATTACATCGGGCTTCTCGGTGATCTTAACGGCCACCTGCTCATTCTTGTTTGCTTCGCCGGCGCGATAGCCGGCACAGCCGGCGCAGGTGGCGGCTGCCAGCAGCAGCGCGCTTACTTTACTCAGGGAGTTCATAATAATGCATTAAAGCGGTTTTCGCCCGCGGGTTATTGGGTTGAAGGCGGAAGGCCTCGGCGTAGTACAGCAGGGCCTCCTGCAGGTAATGGGCTTCCTCCAGCAGGAATCCTTTCATCAGCGCCGTCTCGAAAGGCGTGGTCGGCACCACCTGCTGCAGCAGGTCCTGCACACGCAGCTGGTACTCAGGCGCGGGCAGCAGGAGCAGGTATTTGCGGGCACAGTCGCCGCCATCGGCGGATCCCACGAACCAATAGAGCTCATTGCTCTCCGGAGCAGCCACCTGCAGGTCGATGAGGCCGAGGGGCGCACCCTTCGGCAAAACAGTCGTATGCAGCGGCGCGCCTCCGTTGGGGGCGGCATACACCGTGAGCCAGGACGTATCCGCCGCAGCTTTCCAGTACAGGGGCAGGTTGCCCCCGGAAGAAATGATCGTGTCCACAAACAGCGCCGAGCGGAACTTTGGATCGTTGCAACCAGCGCGCGTAACGGCGCCCTTATTGCGCATGTAGTGCCGCGGGTTCTTTTCGGGGTCGCCGTGGTGGCTGCGCAGCTCGTCCCACACATAGCGGAAGTACGAGGCCGTCAGCGATGTATTCTTCGCCGGGCAGGTGGCTACGTCGCGGAGCTTGTAGGCACCTGCTTTTTTGAGCTGAACAAGGTTATAGTCGCGGCACAGCAGGTACAGCTCGGCACCCGCCGACAGCTGCACCGCGTCCTGCACGGAAAGTGAGTCGCCGCGGCGGAGCACCTGCACGCCCTTCTTCACCACGCCCCTGACGTAATACACCTTGTAGTCGGTCGGCGCCGCAAACGCGGCCAGCGACAACAGGAGCAGCAGAGACAGCAGCAGCTTTTTCATGGTTAATGGTGTTCGCGGTAAAAGATCGTTTTATAACCCCACTTCCGGTGCAGCCATACGCTCAGGGCCTCGTAGAAATACAGTACATCCACCACGAGGATCACCGCCACCAGCGTCAGGCTCAGGTTGATCTTGAGCTGCAGGCGGGCGAAGAAAAGCAGGCCGAGGTACACAAACAGGATGGCGAAGAGCAGCTGGGCGGTCTTGGCCGCCAGGTGAAACCACAGGTGCTTGTCGAGGTAAAAACGGATGAACAGCGCCGACATCAGCCAGCAAAGCAGCACGGCCACGAGCCAGTTGACCCAGGATGGCACCCGGTTGATGTAATCCCCGTCGAGGATCATCCGCAGGATGTTGGCGTGCACGAACACACCGCTCATATCGGGCCAGCTTTTGCCCACCATGCGCGGGTTCATCGGCGTAAAGTGGCGGTCGATGAAGTTGTTGGGATCATCGCTCACGTCGCCGAGCAGCACGATCTTGCCGGCAAAGAGCGAGGCGCTTGCGGGATCGAATAGGGCTGCTGCATCCAGCACCAGGAACTCGCCTTGCCGGCGCGTATAGTTAATGATCTCTGTTTCGTGACCGCGTTCCGCGAGGCGGCGATAAGCCCCCGGGTCGGCTACGCGGCTCAGGGCGGCGGCAAAGGCAATATAGTTATGACCGCCGTCTTTCACGAGGGGCGTAAAATAGCGGATCACGCCCGTGTCTTCTCCCACGAAATTGACAAAGCCTTTATGAACCGAACCCGTCTCGTAAAAATAGTCGCGGCCCACGCTGTGGTGGCCTTCTTCTTCCAGGCTGTAAGCGCTCACAAGTCCGGGCGTCTGCCGCAGGACCTGCGCCAGCGCGGCGTCCGTGGCCGGATCGCGCGCCTCGTCGAAAATAACGTCGAGACCGATGGCGCGGGGCTTCAGCGTCTGCAACTGCTGCAGGTAGGCCGCAAGGGTGGCCCGGCCCGCGGTATCGATGTTGACCACGAGGATGTCGTTGTCGCCGGGCCCATGCTTCGCCGTGCGCATCTTCGAAAACGCGAGGTCGTTATAATCGAAGTCCTGCAGGGCCATCTTGAACGGGTCCAGCACGTGCGTATTCAGCGGCACCAGCGCCAGCAGCCCCATCACCACGAACACGGCGATGGTAGCGAAAAACGTATCTCTTTTAAACAGGTATCGAAACATAAATGAAATCGTGAGGCGTGAAGCGTGAAGCGTCAGGCGTGCGCAAAACTCGGGAAAAGGGATCAATCCCCTCTGACTTCCCACTTCCGCCTTCCGACTTTTCTTAGTACCAGAGTGTCTGCTGCAGCTGGTGGTCGTTGCCCGAAAGGTTAATGCGCTTCATGCGGTAGTTGTCGCTCACGTCGGGGTTGGAGCCCTTGCGAAACAGCGCAATATCCACGATGCCGAGCAGGCCGGTGAGGCGGGCGGCGGTCCCTACGTCGGCAAGGTCCTGCACGCGCCACATCGATTCCTGGCCCTGCTGCTGGAAGTAGCCGATACCGAGCGCCTGCCAGTCGCCGCTGAGGCTCACCGGGTTACGTTCGGCGGTAAAGTCCAGGGCGTTGCCTTTCTGCAGGCTGCCGTTCATGCCTTTGGTCTCGCTGCCGGCGGCGCCGAAACGCAGCACCACGTTCTTTCCTTCGGCGGAATAGGCCGCGCTCGCCGCACGCAGGAAGGCCTCGCCGATCCGGGCGGCATTGGTGCCGTCCAGCGCCGTGGGCGTTACAGACACCTGCTCGGTCCTGCCGTCCTTCTTTAGCGTAAAGGTCATTGCCTGCCCGGCCTTGCTTCCTTCCAGCTTGCCCAGCACCTCTTCGAGATTGCGCACGGCCTCGCCATCGATGGCGGTCACGGCGTACCCGGCATAGGGTTTGAGTGCGGCGGCGGGCGATCCCTCGATCACCTTGCCCACAATGGGCAGCGGGTCGCTCGGGTAGCTGCGGCCGTAGTAGCCGTATTCGCGGCTGTTGGGGCTGTAGGCCGAGCGCTTCTGCGTCAGCTCCACGCCAAAGTAGGAGCGGCTGACGATGCGGTTTTCCAGCAGTTCGTCGATGAGGCGCTTGGCGATGGGCATTTCGAGCGCGAAGTTGATCTGCGGCTGCCAGATGCTCTGGTTGCCCTGCTGCGCGAAAGCGATCTGCGAATTGATCCCCACCACGCGGCCCTGTGCGTCCACCAGCGGGCCACCACTATTACCCCAGATGACGGTGGCGGTGGTTTGCAGGAAACCGAACTTGCCGGTAAGGCCGCCGCGCACGCGGTTGCGGGCGCTGATAATGCCTTCCGACACCGAATAGGGATACTCGCCCAGCGGGTTGCCGATGGCATATACGGGCTCGCCGATATGCGCGGCGTCGGTGCGGATGTCGAGGGCGCTGATCTCCGCTCCGGGCGTATCGAGGAACTCGAGGATCGCCAGGTCGTAAAAAGAGTCGCCGCCAATGACGCGGGCCTTGTACTTGTTGCGGTTGATGGTGAACACGTAGAGCGCGCCGTCCTTATCGGCGGCCTGCTCGATCACGTGTGCATTGGTGACGATGAGGGGACGGCCACCCTGGTTGATGATAAAGCCCGAGCCGGAGCCGGAGGCGCCGCTCAGGTCGAGCATCTTGGCGTAGGCCTGGTCGGCCGCGTTGGCGGGGCCGCCTCGGAAGCCGAGGGAGCGCTTACCGAATTCGGTTTCATAAACGGCCACGGTCACTACGGCGCTGAGCGCGCCTTCGAGTGTAGTGGAGGCAGCAGTCTGCGCCTCCGTGCGGAGCAGCGGGCCGCCCAGCAGCAGGGCACAGAGCAGGAGGCTTTGGAGGCTGGATCGGAAGGTCATGACGTATTATTTATAGCGTGTTTTAACGGAGAGGCGAACGAGGTTCCAGTTGGCGGGCGTCGGCGGCAGCGGGCCGCGGGCCGTAATGTTGCCCATGTCGATCAGCGACGTGATGGGGCTGGCCGGCTCGCCGCGGGGAACACCGTCGTTGACCCCTTCCTGCGTAAACAGCTGCTGGTAATTGTTCAGCGGAACCTCAGAGGCGAGGCAGATGTAATTATCCGTGCCCGAGGGCGGAATGACCTGGATGCCTTCAATCAGCGTCTTGGCCACGGGGTATTGGTCGTTGGGCCCGCGCACCGGGAACTTGTTGTCCACGGCACCGGCCGTACCGAGCGGGAAGAGCAGCGTCATCGTGCCCGCCTTGTCGATGGCGAAGACGTAGATATACTTGGTAGGAATGGCCTTGTCGAGGTAGTCGGGATTGGCTACGAGCCTCAGGTCGAGCTCATCGCCGATGTGGTCGCCCGTGCTGTCCACCGCCTTATGGGTGGCTGTGTTCAGCAGCTCCAGGTGGTAGGGAAAGAAGGAAGCGCGCTTCGGAGCGGCCATCATCAGCCAGCCGCGCACCTTACCGAGGCGCAGGGCGTAGGTGAACAGGCTGTCGGCGATGTCGTTCATCACGGTGGCCGTGGCGGCGCTGGCCGGGAAATAATTCGTGCGCAGCGGCATCGAGCTCAGGCTGTCGCTGATGTTCACTTCGAGGCGCTTCAGCCCGAAGCCGGGCAAACCCTGTGCGCTGACCGTTCCGTATACAACATAGTTGGCGGCAGAGGCATTGGTCACCAGCTGCAGGTTTTTGTAATCGGCGAATTTTTTGTTGACGGCATCCACCAGCTCTTTGGCCGGCGGCAGCTCCACGTACAGGGCGCGCACCTGCGCCTTGGGGCCCTGGGCCGCCTTGATGATGTTGGCGGCAGTGAAGGCGCCCAGCTCCTGCGGTGCCGGGTAGTCGGCGCTTTCCACCATCCACTTTCCATTCTGGTAATAAACGCTCACCTGCGGCACCTGCTCTTCGATCTTACTCACCCAGCTCACCTTCGGCGAGCGGCGCACTTCGGCGGCCACGGTGGCGAATTGCTGGGCGTCTTTAAAGGAAACGGACGCGGGCAGGTATACCTTCAGCAGCGGGCCGGTGGTCGATACCCAGTTGGCCACGCGGAAAAAGGACCCGGCTTCTACGTCGGCGGGCTTCCCGGCGACGATTTCGGCCTCCGATTCACCCATGCCCGACAACTTCACGATCCGCAAGCGCACGTTTTCATTATTGACCTTTACGAGCTCGTTGCCGATGCCTAGGCCAAGGGCCACACCGCCGCGGAGCGTTACACGGCCGCTGGGGGCGAGGGAGGCGGGTACCACCACGTCGTCGCTCAGTTTGGAGGGAGTAACGCCGAACAGGTTCTGGCGCTGGCGCTCGAGCGAGCCGGTGAGCACGGGCTCCTGGCGCTTGCCGTTCGACTTCAGGATCTCGCGGAGGCTTTGAAAGAGCGTGGTCACGGGCACGTTGATCGAATGCAGCTGGATGGCCTGCAGCAGGGCCACCGTAAAGGCGCCGTGCGGCATGTTGTCGTTGCCCATCTGCTCCTGCGCAAACTCGTTGTCCTGCGCAGCGGAAAGAATGAGGAAGTCGCTGTTGGGGCGATTCTCCGGCGGCACCGGGCGCGAAGCATCTTTCACATCGAAGTTGCTTTCCGCGATATAGCGCGACTTCACTTTATATACCGGGTTGCCGCGCGACATCGAGCCGCTGTGGCAGCAGTCGAAAATGACGGTAAGCTTCACGCCCTTGTCGATAAACTGGTTGAAAACCTTTGCCAGCTCCTTGTCGCGGATGTCCGACACGCCTTTCTCCCAGGTGTTGGACGGCACCACGCTTTCGTCGCGGCCGTCGTCTTCGCCGCCCACGGAGTTGCGCATCTGGCTGCCGTGGCCGGCGTAGTAAATGAGCGCCAGGTCGCCGCGCTTGCTGTCGGCCAGCAGCGCATTCATCTGCGCCAAAATCGCGTCGCGTGTGGCCGCGCGGTCGTACAGCTCGCGCACGTTGCTTTCAGCGAAGTTGTAGCGGGTGATGAGGCTTTTCATGGACTGGGCGTCATTTTTACAGCCGTCCAGGTCAGGGAAGTCGATACGGCCGCCGTCGTTGGCGGGGGTAACGCCATCGGGCGGCTGGTAGGTATCGATGCCGATCACCAGGGCGCGCTGCTCCTGGGCGCCGGCGGTTGCCGCGGCGGCGGCCAGCAGGAGCACGCAGGCTCCGCGGAGCAGGAATCTGAAAGTGGATATTTTCATAATATGAACCTTTAGCGTTAGTTTCGTGAACCACGGACCGTACTTATACAATCCTGTATCAGGTAAGATAGGCGAAAATATTTATTCGGAAGAGACGCAAAAATACCCACTAATTGGTATTTACTATTACACGCCGGTTCTGCTATATTTGAATAAATTAAAAAACATACCAAAATGAAAAAAGTACTGTTTAGCCTCCTGCTCGCCACCGGCCTCCTGATGGCTTCCTCGATGGACTCCAACGCCCAGACCACCCGCACCGTGCAGGGCAAGGCCGTAGCCAAGAACCGTGGCGCCAACCCCAACATCAAAAAAGACGCTTCTACTACCGACGTAATGACGAAGGGCACGAAGACCCGCGGCGCCTGCTCCATCACTTTCGACAACTGGACAAGCCTCTATGTAAAGGTGTATGTGGACGGTGTTTACCGCGGCACGGTGGACGCCTGGGGCAAAGGCACCGTTACCGTAGGTGATGGCTACACCACCGTTTACGCTGTATCGGTTGGCGGCACCCGCGAGTGGAGCGATTCCGGAAACTGCACCAACTCCAACGTTACCTACAAGCTGCAATAAGCTTATCCTCCATGGATCTGGAAGCCCCGCCCTATGGTGGGGCTTTTTCATACGCTCCGCGCAACAAAGAGAAAGAACGCAGATGACGCGGATTTTGCAGGATGTACGCGGATTACAGCGAAATGCTGATGCCATAGGAAGGATCATTTCGCCGCCGGCCAGCCTTCGTAGCGATTTGAATCCTATTGACCAGCAGTAAGCATTCTGCTTGCAGAAAGTCTTCGAATCGTTCGCCCACTCACGCCGACACTTGGTACGTACAAATTTTATCCGCGTAAATCTTAATCATCATAACGATCTGCGTTCTTTCTCTGGCCCCAAAAAGCCCCGCCGAAAGGCGGGGCTTGTCTATCAAACGAAAACCCTGGTTTATTCATAGTCGCGCAGGTCCTTTACGCGTTCCCGGAGATCATCGGGCACGGTGCTGTTGTCGTACACGGCGCGGGCGTAGGTGCGGATGGCGGGAGCGTCTTTCTGCTTCAGTGCCAGCACCAGCAACGACACATCGCGGTAATAGCCCTTCGGCTCATCGGGACGCAACACGAACGCTTTGGCGGCCGATGCCACTTCGGCGGCACGTGGATGTGGCGCGATGCGGTCTACGTGTTCCAGCAGCAGGTCGGCGAGGTCTTCGGCAAAAAGGCCGCTATTGGGGCGCTTCAGCAGGTCGAGCAGGCTGCCCATTCCGCGATCGTCCTGCCCGTCGCCAAACTGCCAGGCCGTGCGGAGGCGCTGCGTTTCCACCCACGCACTGACGGGAGCATACTGCTGCACGATGCCTTCAAAGGCCGGGAAGTTGAGCGAGTCGGCGGCCGCCGACAGTGACAGGGCATAGCCGCGCAGCTTCCGCAGCAGGCTGCGCTCCAGCTCGGCGCCGTTCAGGTGGAGCAGGCGCGCTACGTCATCGCGGTGCGCAAACAGGAAGTCCACCTGCGCGCGCGAGGGCGTCTTCGCGTAGTCCACCAGGATATGCAGCATGTCGGAGTCGAGCAGCGGGTACTTCGCCTGGCGTAGGTAGCGGGCCACCGTGCTGTCTACCACGCTGCCGTCTACCCGCTCGGCCTGCGCCAGCCACTGGTGAAAGGCCGCCGGCGTCAGCTGTCCCCGCTCCGCCTTCTTTTGCAGCGTATAAAACTGGCGGGCGGGATCCAGCGCCGTGCGCGCCAACTCCACGAAGGCCACGGCACTGAGAGCGCCTACCGACTTGTGCACCACTTCGCCCTTTTCATTGATGAAGAAAAAGCTCGGGTAGGCTTCGATATTGAGCTCCCTGGCCAAATCCGGCCCCTCTCCTTCTTCCATATCCATTTTTACGTTGATGAACTTGTCGTTGTACAGTTGCCCCACCATCGCCTGGTTAAACACGTTTTCCCTCATGTACTTGCAAGGCCCGCACCAGCTGGCATAGGCATCGAGGAAGATCGGCTTGTGCTGCGCTTTCGCAAGCGCGAGAATGTCCTTCCATTTTTTGTTTTCAACGAAGCGGATGCCGTTGGCAAAGACCGAAAGGCTGGCGAGCACCAGCAGGCAGAGGGCAAAGAATTTCTTGTTCATAACCGGGTATTTGTCGTTTGAGGAATACAGCAAAACAACAAAAGGCCCCGCCGGGGGCCTATACTCAGAAATAGTGATTCACAGCTGCTTAACGATTTCAGATCTAGGATTTAGGATTTCAGATTCCCTGAACAGAGCCTACAAATCCTAAATCAGAGATCTGACATTCACACGAGTTTGTGCTGCGCCGCAAAGTTGATGATCCCTGCGGCGTTGCGCACATTGAGCTTGCGCATGATGTTGCGGCGGTGGGTGTTGACGGTGAACTCGCTGATGAACAACTGGCTGGCGATCTCCTTGCTGCTCAATTCCTGGCAGATGGAGCGGATAATGTCCACCTCGCGGTTGGTGAGGCTGTATTGCTGCAGGAAGGAATCGTCCAGGAAATGCGGTTTCTCCACGCGTTCTTCCTCCTCTCCGGCCGCGAACTGCCTCTTCCCGGCCATCACACCGTCGATGGCCGCCATGAGGTCGTCCATGGAGCCGTTCTTGAGCAGGTAGCCCCAGGCGCCCTTCTGGGCGCAGCTTTTGATCAGCCCGCTCTGGTGGTAGTTGGACAAGATGATGACTTTCACCTTCGGAAAGCGCCGCACGATCTGTTCGAGTGCGGCCACGCCGTCCATCCCCGGCATGTTCAGGTCGAGCAGCACGATGTCGGGGTCGGCCTGCGGGAGGGTTTCCAGGAGGGTGCGGCCATCGTTAGCGGCGCCTGCCACTTCGATGTGTTTCGTCTTTTCGAAAAAGGAAATGAGTCCGTCGACCAGGACCTGGTGGTCATCCGCGATGAAGATCCGTACGGGTTGTGGCATGTTCGTTTGGTATTAAGAAGGCCGGTTGCACCGGCAGCTCGACGATGACGGTGGTTCCGGCGCCGGGGCTGCTTTCAATGTGCAGGCTGCCCTGCAGGAAAGCCACGCGTGAAGCCAGGAGCCGGAGCCCGCGCCCATCGCGGTGCCCTTCCGGGCCGAGGCCGCAGCCGTCATCTTCTACCATTAAAGATACCAATTCAGGGTGTTCCACCAACTGCAGCAGCGCATGACCGGCACCGGCATGCTTCAGCACGTTTTGCAGCAGCTCCTGCACCATACGGTAGCAGGTGCTGTAAAAGAGGTCGGTGAAACGGGGGCTCTCGAAGCCCACGAGGGCGAGCTCCACGGGCAGCTTTCCCGCGGCATTGATGTCGGCCACGAGTTGCTCCACGGCCTGGCGGAAGCCGTATTGCTGCAGCGCCACGGGCATCAGCTGGTGGCTCATTACGCGCACCGTCTGAGCTACGTCGCCGAGCAGCTTCCCGGCTGTTTGCAGGTGTTCAGGATCGGTGCCGGCCGAGAGGTTCATCCGGGCCACCGACAGCATCGTACCGATCTCGTCGTGCAGCTGGCCGGCGATGGCACCGCGCTCGGCTTCCTGCGCCTGCGCGAGCTCCGTCATCATCCGGGCGCGGTGCTCCACGTCGCGGCGTTCGAGTTCGGCGGCGTGGAGGCGCGCGGCGTGGCGGCGCCGCTGGTTGAGCAGCAGCGCGGCGCCGAGGGCCAGCAGACTGAAGCAGCCGAGGGCCAGCAGGGCGATCCAGGTACGCTGGCGCTGCTGCTTGTAACGGAGCCCCTCCAGCTGCTGCTGGTCGCGCAGGGCGCGGGTCTTGGCGCTGCTTTCGAGCACTTCGTATTGAAGCGCCAGCTCGCGGCTGCTGGCCTGCAGCTCGGCGCGGTACATCGAATCCTGCTGTAGCAAAGCCGTGCGAAAAGCCGCCGGCAACGGTGCCTGACGAATGCGCGCCGCATGCGCTGCCTGCGCCCGGCGCCAGAGGTAGGCAAGCCCCGGGACTTCGTTCCAGCCGGCTCCCTGCCGCGCCAGCGCGAAGTAGTAGCGGGCCGAGTCGGGGCGCAGCGCGCGGCTGTAAAAGTCGCCGGCGGCAATGAGGCCCTCGGTGGCCGAAGGCGAAGCCGGGTACGTAGAAATACGGTGATAGAGCAAGGAAGCTTCCAGGGAGCGGCTACGGCTTTCGGCAAAGAGCGCGCGGGCGAGGTCGGCCTCGGCGGCATCGAAGCCGCGGGGCGGACGCGCCAGCGCACCCTGCAGCTCCTGCGCCGGGCCGGTAGCCGCCACCCCGCCGCCGAGGCGGCACAGGTTGATCAGCAGGCGGCTGAGGATGTGCACGCGGTCGTTTTCGCCCAGGGAAGGCGTGCGCAGCAGATCGCGGTAGCCGCTGCTCACCGCCGGTCCGTTGCTGATGCGCGTCAGGGCGTCGAGGTTGGCCAGCCGGTCGAGGGGATTGTCGCTGCCACGCAGGGTCGCTTCCGCCTGCAGGCGGTAAGCTGCGCTCCGGCCGGGCTGCCCCGCAAAGGCGGCGGCATCGGCCAGCAGCAGGCGCACCTGCGTGGCGGTGTCGGCCGGCAGGCGCGCCAAGGCGCGATCAGCCACCGTGAGGGCGTCCGTAGCATTACGATCCGCGCCAAGCGACGACACGCGCGCTTCGGCCGCTTTCAGCAGCGCCACACTTCCGGGAGCGCTTTCGCGGCTGCCCGCGGCCTGCAGCAGGCGGGTCAGCTCCTGCGACGATTCGGCCGCCGCGCGCGCAATGCGCACGAGGGCCGCGGGCTGATCGCCCGGTGGCAGGCGCTTTGCACGCTCGATCTCTAGAAAAAGTGTACGGCCACGCAGCCCGCTGTCGGTCTGGGCCGAAGCAGAAAGCATAGTGGCAGAGAAGAGCAACAGGAGCAGGCGCAGTTTCATGGCAGATGGGCAAGGTCGTAAAAAGCGGTGGCTCCGCCTATACTTAAAAGCGGGTAATCTAGCGGCCCACGAGCACAAACTCGCTGCCGACCTCGTCGTCGCCGAAGGAGCCGAGCATCGGCTTCGAGGGCAACTTCTGCACAAACTGGTACAGGGCGCTGGCCGTGAGCATGCGTTCCGTGCCGCCACGGGTTTCAAAAGCTTCCAGCAGGCGCAGCGCAAAGGGTGAATGACGGCCGGCATAACCGTCGGGCACCACGTTTTTGCTGCCGGAGGTGAGGTAGAGCCGCGTGCGCTTCTTCAGCTTGTCCTGTAAAAACGCAGCGTTCGAAAGGTCGTCGTAGCCGCCGCGTGCCTTGTTGCGCGCCACCCGCTCGTCGAAGGTGCCGCCGAAACAGACGTCGAGCACCGTCAGGATCTGCATCGGCGGCAGGCGGTTGATGAGGCGCGACAGCTTCGAATACTGCACATAGGTGTTCCGGAACGGGTCTTCCGTCAGCGGCTTCGAGTCGGCCGTCACGATAAAGCCGTCGTCGAAGAGCCGCTCGTCGAAGTCGCCGTGGCCGCCTACGTAGATGAGGAGCTGGTCGGAAGGCTGCAGCGTTTGTGCCAGTTGCAGCAGGCGGCTATAAATACTATCGGCCGGCTTGTCGAGCAAGAGTATCGTATCGAAGCCAAAGTTGCGCGCCAGCACGTCGGCCATGGCACGGGCGTCGGCCACGGGGTTGGCGAGGCGCGTCCACTGCGTGGCGGCGGCGTATTCGTTGGTGCCCACGATAAAAGCCACGCGCCGGCCGATGCGCGCTACCAGCTCCTTGCGCTCTTTTTCTTTAATTCCGATCCCGCGTGACTGCATCACTTCCTCGGGCAGGAAAAGCTTCATCTGCCGGATAAAATCACGCTCGAAGAAGATGTCGAAATAACCCGTCCGGAAATAGTCGCACTCCACTTCTGCCTTCGCCAGCGCAAAGCGGATCGCTTCGGTGTTGAGCGAATCGGCGAAGAGGCCGTAGATATTCAGCCCCTCCGGCAGCGACGTGATGTAGTGATTGAGTGGCCCTTGTTGCAGCACCACGCTTTTACACGGACAATTGTCGGCGCCCGATGTTTTCGGAACCAGGAACACGCGGTTCTTCTTCGACAGGCCGGCGATCGTGGGGCTCGTTTCGATCAGCGCCTGGATGAATTCGCGCTGAAAGTCGGGCGTGGCGCCCGCTTCCGAGATGAACAGCTGGTTGTTGGCGGGAATGAGCTGCAACAACTCTTTCAGCTGGCTGAGGCTGATGCCCTTTTCCCGGATCTCCGCATCGGAGCCGATGTTGGTCAGCCCGTACGGCACGAACCAGGTCTGCTTCTTACCGGCGCTGTCGGTCAGCTGCCGGCAATAGCCCGAGAAGTTGAACACGAAGTAGTCGTTCGGCCGCGTGCTGGAGATAGCCTCGTTGATGAAGCAGATGATCTCTTCCTTCGTTGCCTGCTCATCCTGTAGTAATACGGTACGGGCACCGCCGGCGCTGTCGCCGTTGAGGCGCGCGAACTGCTCCCCGAAATAGCGGTGGTAGCTTTCCGCGTCGCTGCGGGCATTGGCAAACGAAAGTCCGGCCTTTTCGGAACGCGGGTATTGGCTGATGCCGACCGACAGGTTGAAGGTGTTACCGCTTGGGCGGAGCGCGGGCAGAGAAACGGCATCGCTGCCGGTTACCGCACCCGCTTCAAAGAGCCGCATCGGGCCGCGGGCCAGGAAGCCGGGCTGCTGGCTGGTCTGCTTCTTCTGAATGCTGTCGCTGACGGTGCGGAAGAGTTCGTTCAGATCCGACATCGTCGGATCGGAAAGGGCTTCGGCCAGGTAGTAGGAATACAATCCGTACGTTTTCCCGTCGGGGCCGCGGGTTTCCATGCTGTAACCCTCGCGGGTGGTGGCCGAGAGAATGGCAGAGGGCGTCTCCACTTTCTGAATAAAATCGAACAGGAAATTTCGTTGTTCGCCCCGCAGGCTGAGGCCGGCATTCGTGGCCACGGATCCCACGTTGGCCGAGTCACTCAGAAAAACACCGGCGTGGCAGGCGTCCAGCGAAAGCAGCACCTGCCCCTGCCGGCCCACCTTCCGCTGTACGCGGTTCAGAAAAGCGAGCAGCTCGGCCTGGCTTATCGCGCCGGAGTCGGGCCTTTCCAACGTATACTTCCAGATGTCGCGGCAGGGAATGTAAAAGTGCAAACCGGCATCGTCCCGGGTTAAAAATCCGCTCGATGAAAAATGAAGAAACACTTTGTCGCCCCGGTTCAGGCTGCTCACAAAGCGGTCGAAGGCGCGCAGTAGAAAAGCCCGCGTGGCGTCTTCGCCACCGGTCATCAACACGTTCCGGGCCTCGAAGCCTGCCGATTGCTCCAACGTTGCCTTCAGTTTCGTGATGTCGTTGTAGCAACCATTCAGGTCCATCAGCCAATCCTTTTCTTTTCGACCCTTCGGACCTTCGTAGAGGTCTTGCCCGAACAGGAAGGCCTTGCGCTCCGACGAGCCGATGGGCTGAAGGCGTTTTACCGCCACGAGCTTGCCGTCACGAAATTCATAGGTGGCCTTCACGGCACCCTCGTCGTCCCAGTCGGTATACACGCCATCCCGGCGCTTTCCATCCATGTAGTCCAGCTCCAGCTGGGGCCGGCCATTGAGATGGTAGCGCATTTCCTTTCCCGCACGCTGCAGCTCAGCGCCGGGCGCATACCAGGGCCGGACGCTCGTGCCCACCAGGTTGAGGGAATCCAAATACTTGTAGCCGCCCGTCGACCGCAGTGCTCCCTGCGGGTAATACTGCCGGATCTCCAACTGCATCGCGAGCGTATCCTGGAGCGCCACCTCTTTTTGGAGGGCGCCTCCAGGCGACAGGTCTACAAAGCGCCGAAGCGCAGGGCCGTTGCGGTAAAAGCAGCGGAAGTAGAGGATGTTTTTTTGGTGGAGCTGCCGGTCGAGCGTGTCGCTGTTGGCTTTCGCGTCCGAGCCGCTGCTGCCTTTTTTCGAGCGCACCAGGTAGGCGATCGCCGAGTCGGGACGCTGGCCGTTGAGGTAGCGGGCATAATTGTCGCGGTGCACCGTAATAATACGGCTCGAGCTGATGATTCCCGGTGCGTGGGGGCTGCGGCCGGCCGGTCGTTCCGGGCCGTCACCCGCCGAAGCCATCGCTGCATTGAAAAGAAGGGCTGCCGCCAGGATCAGGATCCGCATAAAAGTTCGTTTTGGTAGGAAAGCAAGAAGATACACTATTCCGATAGAGGCATAAAAATCGTTCAAAGTGCCGGCAGCAGCAATACCTGAAAATGGGTACGTCCGCTTGCCCGTTTGCCCGGAAGCCGTATTTTTCGCCCATGACCTGCCCTTCCTGTACCGCTTTCAACGACGCCGACGCCCGCTACTGCCAGCATTGCAGCCAGCCGCTTCACGAAGAAGCCTCCCTGCTTGCCGGCGACACCGTGCCCGCGCGCAAACGGGTTTCCGATACGGGCTACCTGCTCATCGCCCTGAGCGCGCTGGCGCTGAACGGGTTGAGCTGGGTGTATGACAAACTCCAGCAAGGGCGGCCTGTTGCCGAAAGGATCGGCACGGAAAGCCCGCTCCGCATCGCCTCCTTTGTATACCCGCTGCTGCTTTTCGGCATCCTGTTCCTGTACAGTAAGCGGCCGCTCTACCGGGTGCTCATCGCACTGTCGGCCCTGCTCATTTTTTACCTGAGCGTCCGCCGCATCCTGCACTATTAAAAATCCATCAGCTCCCAGGCACTCACGTAGCTGTCCTGCTCCTGGGCGTAGGCGATGAAATCGGCGTAAAACGGATACTGCCCCAGCGTGGCGCTGTCGCCCACCACCACCAGCTTCCTCTGCGCGCGTGTCAGGGCTACGTTCATCCGCCGCACTTCCGACAGGAAGCCGATCACGTTGTCGGCATTGCTGCGGGCCAGTGAAATGAATACGGCGCCCCGCTCCTGCCCCTGGAACGAGTCGATCGTGTTGATGGTAAGCGCCGGGTAAACCGACAACAACGGGTGGGCGGCAGCGAGCTCCCTGAGCAGTTCTACCTGCCGGCGGTAGGGCGAGATGACCCCGATGGTCGGGCGTTCCTCCCCAGGCAAGGAAGCAACGAGGCGCTCCACCTGCTTCAGTAGAAATACGGCCTCCTCCGGGTTGGAGAGCCGCGTGCCTTCCACCTTTTCCTCGTAGCCGCAACCTGCCGTGTCGATAAAGCGGAGGGGCGCTTCGCCCCTAAGCGTGCGTTCCGCCACCGCCGGCGCCGCCTTCAGCTTCCCCTTATAAAATTCCCTCGACGAAAACTCCATGATCGTCCGGTGCATCCGGTATTGCTCCTCCAGTAGAACTACGGATTGCGGGTGCAGGGCTACGCATTTCTCCAGCAGCGTGCGCTCCAGCCCGCCCTTCGCCGCTTCCACCGACTTGATCGTGGGCGGCAGCTGGCAGTGGTCGCCGGCCAGTACGGCGCGGCGGCCCTTCAGCAGCGGGATCCAGCAGGCGGGCTCCAGCGCCTGGCCGGCCTCGTCGATCACCACCGTGTCGTATTTAAGGCTCCGCACCGAATAGTGGCTTGCGCCCACCAGTGTAGCCGTGATCACCTGGGCGCGGCCCAGCACATCCTGCGTTATGTATTGTTCTGTGCGCTCCACCTCGCCGGCGATGGCGCGGGCTTCGGCAAAAAGGGCTTTCCGTTGCTCGCGTTCCGCCGGGCCAAAAGACCGCTTGTATTTCTGCGCCAGATCGCGGTACTCGGCAGCCTGACGCTTCAAGCGGCGGATCTCCCTGAACTGCGGGTGGCTGCTCATCCGCTCGTCGAGCGTGAGCGCCTGCAGCGCCTCCGACACACGGGCCGGGTTGCCCACGCGCACCACGTTGAGCCCTTCGGCGGCGAGCCGCTCGCTGAGCAGGTCTACGGCGGCATTGCTGGGCGCCACCACCAGCACCGGGCCGCCCTCTTCGCGCACCAGCAGGCGCACCGCCTGCACCAACGTGGTGGTCTTCCCGGTGCCCGGCGGGCCGTGCACAATGGCGAGGTCGGAGGCCGACAGGATACGGGCCACGGCCTCGTTTTGTTTTTCATTGAGCTGCGGCAGTGGCGTGTACGCCTTTTCCGTGTAGAACTCCGTTCCTTCCTGCCCCGACAGCACCCGCAGCAGCCGCCCTTCCACGCGCTGGGCCGCCCGCTCAGGCGCTACCTTGAGGGCACGCTCCATTTCTTCGTAGGAATTTTCGTCGAAAAGCAGGTCCACACCGAGCTTACCGTCGCGCGTCCAGTCGGGAAGCTCGTCTACGCGCAGGGCGATCTTGAGGCGGTTGCCGCCGACATGGGTAACGACGCCTTCGGCGCGGTCGCCCTTCGGGTCGTGGTTGGAAAAAAGGGCGGCGGCGGCGCCGAAGCGAAACTGGTGGATTACATCCAGATGGGTGGTTCGCTCCAACTCCACGGTGAGGTAGTCGCCGCGGCCGATCTCGGTATCGCGGATGGCCACCGGGAACCAGCTGCTGCCGGCGGCGCGGCGCTCGGCCAGCGGCACCGACAGGGCCATCGCTTCCCAGCTCCGGCGGTCTTCTTCCTTCTCCAGCTTCAGCAGGCGCTGCAAGTCCTTGAAATAATCCATGGGCGTAAAGGTAGCCGACCGCTAAAAACACGCGGGAAAAACACCGCGTTCCGGCCGGGAAAAAAGCAACAAATACTGGTGAAAAGCCTTTGGAAACGTCCGTGCGGCGGGGCCAACTTCGGCCTATGAAAAACACCATCCTTTTCCTGCTTCCGCTGCTGGCCGCCTGCTCCAAGGGCGGCCGCGCGGACAGCGGTCCTCCGCCCGAGGGCGCCTGGCTGCAGACCGAGGAGCGGGCCAACGGGCAAAACCTGTGGTGTGAATACTACTACGATCCCTGCCGCTTCGATGACCGCTGGATCTTTTACCCCGATGGCCGCTACGAAGTGGCCGACAGCGGGCAGCGCTGCGCGCCCGGCCTGGGCGGCGTCCGCAGCGGCTCCTGGCAACTCGAGGGCAGCACCCTCTGGCTCGACGGCAGCGCCTACCTGCTACTCCGCGGCGGGCACGAATTCCGCCTCCGGCAGGAACGGCGCATCAACGGCGTAGCGCTGCGCTACGAATTGGGCTTCACCCGGCCATAAAAAACCGCCTCCGGGCGGTTTTTTCGCGAGGCCCATCCCCAACCCTTGCCACGTCCTTCGCCAAAGGCTTCGGCCGTCGGCGAAAGGGAAGGGCGTATAGCTACCAACAAAAGAACGTTCCGCACCAAGGGCGGAACGTTCTCTATAACCGCACATCGCGGATTGACGTTTCACGTATTTAATTCACTTGCTTCTTCACCTCTACTTCCTGCATGAACTTGCCTACTTCTTCGTCGGCATAGCGTCCATAGGCATCGGTGAGGGTGCCTTTATGGCCATCGTGGGTTTCGATGGCATAGATGATCGACATATCCTCGGGGTCGGAGATGCCCTCGAAGCGGTAAAAGTTGACGGCTTTGATGTCTTTGGGTTTGAACGATTTCTTATCGTCCATACTGACGAGCTTGCCCTTTTCTACGCGGAACTGGTCGGCGTAGCCGTCGAGGGTCAATTTGTTGAGGAGCGGCGCCATGTCCGTCATTTCCGTATTCCGGTCGTTAGCCTGCATGTCCATGCTGTTGTCTTGCGGTTCCATAGATTCCTTTTTTACAACCGAACCTATACCAATTTGGTGCCGCGGACGCGTCAGGCAACCAGTTCCTCGAAATGGATAGCGCCCAGGTAGGGCTCCAGGAGCTCGGGGTTGTGGAAAGAGCGGAATTTTTCAATCTCCTCGCCCGGCAGCCGGTAATAGACCTCCACATAAAACGCTTCCACACTATAGAGCGCGATCAGGTAAGGTTCTTCCCGACGTTCGCAAAGGAGCACGCCCCGTTCGCAGACGATATGAGCCTGCACGGGCAGCGAAAGCAGCTTGAACTCTGTGAATTGCATAAGCCGTAGGTTGGTGAGCAATCAGCGGTTCCGGGGTGCCGGCAACCGCACACCTTCGTCCTGCAATTATCATACCCTCCCGTTTCACGCGGTTTTCACGGCCCTCCAGAGCATCCTCCTCCCGTAGAAATACGGGAGCTGTGGATTTCGGGGTCCGCTGGTATGATTATGGAAGAGGCTAAGGGGTAAAATCTTTGTTATGGCCTCCTTCCAGGAACTGATCAACTCCGAAAAGCCCGTACTGGTAGACTTTTACGCCGACTGGTGCGGCCCCTGCAAGACAATGGCGCCCATTCTCCAGGAGACCAAGAGCCAACTGGGCGACCGGGTGACGATCGTCAAGATCGACATCGACCGGAACCGCCAGGCCGCCGAATACTACGGCATCCAGAGCGTGCCCACCCTGTTGCTGTTTCGCAACGGGCAGGTCAAATGGCGGCAGTCAGGCGTGGTGCCGGCGCCCGCCCTGGCCCAGGTGATCGAGCGCTTCGAGTAGCCCGACCCGGCCGCCCCCTTCGTTCACCCCTATCCCGGTGCTGCTGCCGGGTGGATCAATTGCCGCAAAGCCGCCCGTGCAAAGGGCAGCGTGGGAAGCGTACTGATGATCCCCAGCTCTTCCGCAAGACTGCTTTCATTGTCCAAAAAACGCAGCACCCGCCGCGGGTCGTTCTTCCGGAACAAGTCGGTGAACACGTCGGCGCCCTCGAGACTGCGCTTCGCCAGGATCTCCAGCAATACCGCATCGTAAAAATGGTGGCGCCGCGACGGCGGCGGCACAGCATAGGGATGGCCGTGGCGCCTCAGGCTCTCCACGATGGCGGCACTGTGCTTTTGAATATTGCGGAACGTGTAGCCGCTGGAGCCCTTCGTACGGCCGCCGGCGGTACCCAGGTAAACCACGTGGTGCTGCCGCTGTGGGAAGCGGTGGTTCGTCATCGGGATCACGCCGAATTCTTCTTCCAGAACCGTGTAGCCCGACAACTCCAGGAAGCGCCCGATGTAATCGTCCAGCGCGGCATCGTAGGCCGCCGGAGCAAGCAAGGATTCGGTAAACAGCGTGTACTCCACCAGCGCCTGCCGCTCGCTGAAGGGAAGCACGTACACGAAGCTGGTGCCCGCCGCCTGGTTTACCCGGAAGTCCATCAGCGTGGCGCGGCCCGGGCGGAAGGCGGGCGCGGCCGTTTCAATCAGGCGCCCCTTGAAATGCTGCAGCAGCCAATGGGTACCGGGCTTCGGCGCCGGTTTCTCATAAAGGCTGCTAAAGACATGCTGCGCACGAATCGTTTCGCCGCCGACGCGGATGCCGGCGCCTTCTTCCTCCGATGAAAAAACCGAATCGATGCGGGCCTGCCGGAATTCGATGTTCGGAAAGCGCGCGGCAGCTTCGCGGCAGTGCCGGTAAAAGTCCGCTCCGCGAATGAGCTTATATTCATAAGGCGCGATGTCGAGGGCGCGTTCAAAACGGGGTCCGTAAAAGTCGAGCAGCGGCCAGCGGCGGTGCACGATGGCTTCGAAAGGCCCCGGCCCCACTTCCCAGAAGCACCAGGTGCGGTCGTTGGCCTTTTTCTCGTCGGCGTCCACCAGCAGGATGCGTTTGCCTTCCACCAAACCCGCTCCGATCATATGATGGAGCAGGCTCAAGCCGGCGCAACCACTTCCTGCGAAGAGGTATTCGTATTCGAAACGTGCATCAGGAAGCGCGGTAGCCTGCATGGGATGTTTGGAGTTTGAAGTATAGAGCTTGGGGGTTAGCTTCAAATAAAGATGGATGGCGAAGGATGTCGAGCGTCCGCCAACTACAAACCCCAAACTACAAACTTATTCTGGCGCGTACCCCACTTTCTGGGCTTTCATCAACCGCTTGTCGCGGCGCACTTTTTCCCAGTATTTTTTATGCACGAGCAGCATGCCGAAGCTTTCGCCGTGCTCTTTGCCGAGGTGCTTGTGGTGCATTTTGTGGGCCCAGCGGATGGCGCGCACGTAGGTGCTGTTGCTGCGGCTGAACCACTTGAAGCGCTGGTGAATGATCACGTCGTGTACAACGAAGTAGGCGGCGCCGTAGGCCATGATGCCGAAGCCGATGGCCGCCTGCCACCACACGCCGTCGTGCACCCCGAAGCCGATGAGCAGCATGCTCGGCACCGCGAAGATGACGAAGAAGAGGTCGTTCTTCTCAAAAAAGCCCGGCTCCACCTGGTGGTGATCCCGGTGGAGGTACCAGAGGAAGCCGTGCATCACGAAGCGGTGCGTGAGCCAGGTGATGCCTTCCATCGCCACGAAAGTGGCCAGCCATACAGCGATAAAATAGATTGCGGTCATAGGTGTTCTCCTTCAAATCGTTTTTCCCACAAATCGTGAACCCTTCCGTAGATCATCCGGAACCATTGTGTATACCGTTCCGGCTGCTCGCTCAATTCGCGTTCCAGTTCGGCCCGGCCGAGGTAGCGCACGGCAGCCACTTCGTCGGGGTTCAGCACAAAAGTACCCTCGTACTGACCCGTAAACACGTGGTCGTATTCGTGCTCGATGAGGTCGTTCTCCACCTCGGCGCGGTAGGTAAAGGCAAAAGCCGGCCGCAGGTCTGCCTCGATGCCAAGCTCTTCGCGGAGGCGGCGGCGGGCGGCGGCTTCGGGCGCTTCGCCGGGGGCGGGGTGGCTGCAGCAGGTATTGCTCCAGAGGCCGGCGCCGTGGTACTTGCCCGCGGCCCGCTGCTGCAGCAACATGCGTCCTTCGCGATCAAACAGGAACACGCTGAGGGCGCGGTGCAGCAACCCGCGCTGGTGCGCTTCCATTTTTCCGGTCGTGCCCTGCGGCTCGTCCCGCTCGTTAACCAAAACTACTTGCGGTTCCATCATCCGATCAGGCGCAGGCGGTTTTTGACCGTGGCCCGCAGCACAATGTACGCCTTGTAATAGTTGGGAATGCGGATGCGCTTTTGCAGGATATGGGCTGGCGCCGTGTCCTTGATCTTGCGAAAAAGCGAGTAGTAATATTTGTACGCCACGTACACTCCGAAGCGGGCTTTCATCGGCAGCCGGAGGATGCCTTCGTAGGCAGCGCGGAAGTCGGCCTCGATATCGGTCTCGATCCCGGCCTTGTCGCGGGCGCTGAAGTTGTGGAAGTCGCAGCCGGGGAAGTACATCCGCGACAGCACCTGGTAGTCGGCCTGGATGTCGCGCAGGAAATTCACCTTCTGAAAGGCTGCCCCCAGCGCGCGGGCGGCGTCACGCAATCCTTCATACTGCTTGCGGTCGCCACCGCAGAACACATACAGGCACATAAGGCCTACCACTTCGGCCGACCCGTAGATATACTCCTCGTATCCCTGCCGGTCGTAGGCCTGCTCGGTAAGGTCGGAGGCCATGCTGCGGAAGAAGGCTTCGATGAGGTCGTGGTCGATGCCGTATTCGTTGACGGTCTTCTGAAACGAGTTGAGGATCGGGTTGAGCGAGATGCCGCGGGCAATAGCGTCGAAGGTTTCGGCGCGGCATTGCTCCAGCAGGGCCACTTTGTCGCGGCCGTGGAAAGTGTCCACGATCTCGTCGGCAAGGCGCACGAAGCCATAAATGTGAAAGATCGGCCCGCGGAGGTCGTTGTGCAGGAGGCGGATCGCCGATGAAAAAGACGTGCTGTAATTCAGCGTCAGCACCCGGCTGCATTCGCTGCTCGTTTTATGGAAAAGGGCTTCTGTCATGACATTCCGTTAAACTGTTTAACCACTTGCGTTGCAACCACCTCACCGCTGATGAGGCTGGGCGGTACGCCCGGCCCCGGCACGGTGAACTGGCCGGTGTAAAAGAGATTCGGGACTTTTTTGCTTCGGCAGGAGGGTCGGAAGATGGCAGTTTGCATCAGGGTATTGGCAAGCCCGTAGGCATTTCCTTTGAAGGAATGGTAGTCGCGCTCGAAGTCGCTCACCGAGAACGACTTTTTGTAGATGATGGCATCACGGAGCGGTTGGCCGCAGTGGCGTTCGAGGCGCTGCATGAGCCCGTTGAAGTAGCGCTCGCGGATCTCTTCGGTGTCGGCCGTGAGGCCGGCGGCCACCGGGATGAGAAACACGAGGTTCTCGCAGCCTTCCGGTGCCGCGTGTGGATCGGTTTTGGAAGCTGCCGACACGTAAAACAGCGGCTCAGCGGGCCATTGCGGGTCGGTGTATATCTCGCGGGCATGACGGTCGAAAGGCACGTCGAAGAAGAGGGCGTGGTGCGGCAGGTTGTCCACCCGCTTGTTGAGCCCCACGTAATACATCAGGCAGGAAGGCGCCAGCACGCGGCGCTGCCAGTAGGCTTCCGTATAAGTACGGTGCTCGGGCGGCAGCAATTGCGTTTCGGTGAAATGGTAGTCGGCGCCACTGATCACTGCATCGAAGCGATGCGTGCCCTTGTCGGTGCGCACTTCGGTGGCCGTGCGGTTGTGCACGACGATCTCGCGGGCCTCCTCGCCAAGACGAAACTGCACACCGAGCTCTTCGCAGAGCGATTGCATAGCGGCCACGATGCTCCACATGCCGCCCTCGGGGTACCACGTGCCGCCGCGGATGTCGGCCCAGTTCATCAGGCTGTACAGGGCCGGTGTGTTTTCGGGCAAGGCTCCGAGAAAAAGCACCGGGAACTCCATCAGCTGGCGGAGGCGCTCGTTCTTGAAATGACGCGCAATGTGTTTTTTGATGGAGGTGAAAACGTCGAGGCGCAGCACGTTGCGCACTACGTCCCAGTCAAGGAATTCGGTGAGCGAACGCCCGGGCTTGTACACGAGGCGCTGCATCCCGATGCTGTATTTATGGGCAGCCTCTTTGAGGTACTTATCGAGGCGGGTGCCGCTTCCGGGTTCCAACTGTTCAAACAGGGCGCGAAAGGCCTCGTAGTCGGCAGGGATGTCGGTATGGCCGTCGTTCCAGTACACACGGTACGAGGGGTCGAGGCGGGTAAGCTGGTAGTAGTCGGATACCTTTTTGCCGAACTGCGCGAAGAAGCGCTCGAACACGTCGGGCATCCAGTACCACGAAGGACCCATGTCGAAGGTAAACCCCGCTTCCTGCAGGCGCCGCGCGCGGCCGCCGGCGGTTTCATTTTTGTCGATCACCGTCACCGACCATCCGGCCCGCGCCATAAAGGCGGCTGCCGACAACCCGGCGAAGCCGGCCCCGATCACCAATACGGTTCGCTTCATCGGTCCAGACGTTTTTGGAGCATTTTACGGGCAAAGTGAATGCGGCTCTTGATGGTGCCCAACGGCTCGTTGAGCGCATCGGCGATCTCCTGGTATTTGTAGCCCTGCAGATACAGGAGACACGCTTGTTTAAATATAGCGGGCAAACCGTAAAGCGCCCGATTAATTTCCTGGAGGCGGATGCCACTGTCGGCAAAGGCGGTGGGGCTGCCGTTTCGGGCGGCATATTGCACCGCATCGAATACCAATCGCTTGCGCTCGTCGCGGCGATAGTCGTTGATGAAGATGTTGCGCATAATGGTGCTGAGCCACGCCTTGATGTTGGTACCGGGCTGGTACTTGTCGCGGTGCGTAAGGGCTTTACACACGGTCTCCTGGCAAAGATCGCGGGCCGCCTCCCGGTCGCGGGTGAGGGTGATGGCGAAGGGGCGGAGGCCTTCGGCACTGTGTACCACCAGGGTATTGAACTCCTGTATTCCCATCGTGTTTAATTTTTACTACTCCAAAACTAAACAAAAAACAGGCCGCAAGAATTCCTTTTGTTTAATTTATTATATTTTTTCTTAAACAAAATGGATCGGAGATGCGGTAGTCTCAGAGCTGCGAGATATACGTATGGACGCCGGAAAGGGATTGGAGCAGCACCAGGTTTTCGGCCGCCGCCCGCGGGGCGTCGAGCGCCACGTAGCCCGACAGCAGCACTTTCGACGCGGGAGCGCCGGCGCAAAGGCCCTGCAGGAAACGGGTAAACTGGGGCCGGTGGTGCACGGCCGTCAGGTGCATATAGATGTATTCGGGCTTCTTCAGGTTGACTACGTACAGGGCGTCGCGCAGCGGCGTATTGGCGCCGATGTAAAGAACGTGGTGGCCCCGCGCGCGGAGCAGGTAGCTTACGTAGAGCAGCCCCAGCTCGTGGTGCTCGCCCTCGGGCAACAGCAGCAGCAACAGGGGCCCGCCGCCGGTCATACGGGGCAACGCCTCGATGCCGCAGATCACCTTCTGGCGGATGATATTGGAGACCACATGCTCGTGCGCCGGGTTTACTCGGCCCGTTTGCCACAGGATGCCGGTCTTTTCCAGGAAGCGAAATACGAGCCCGGTAATGGTGCGCTCGAGTCCATGTCGCTGCAGGTAGCTGTCGAGGTGGCGCTCAAAACCCGCGGCCTCCAGGTCTACCATGCAACCGATAAGCTCGTTGACAAGGTGTTCTTCGCGGGCTTCGTCGAATTCGAGTTGCAGCACCTCGCGGTGCCGCTGGTCGGCGTCCATGCCATCGATGCGGGAGATCTTATAACCATACTTGTTCAGCAGGGCCACGGTGAGCAGCGTCTTAAGCTCCTCGTTGTTGTAGGTGCGGATGTTGGTAGACGTGCGCGAAGGCTTCAGGAAACGGTACCGCTGTTCCCAGATCCGGATGGTATGGGCCTTGATCCCCGTCAGCGTCTCCAGTTCTTTAATGGTAAATCCCATAGTCAGCACTAATACAAACGAATCAGGGAAAAGTTTGGATTGCCTAGAGTCGATCGTTTTGAAGACGTCCGCTGTCGCGGAGCTTTTGCAGCAGCGGCGAGGCGGCCGCGCGCTCCAGCACGGGCAGGTGCTGCACGTGGTGGATGTCGGTGCCCACAAAGTCGTAAAAGCCTTTGCGGATGAGGTTTTCCGCCAGCTCCTTACTCAGGGCACCGTAGTGGCCGGCAAGCGACATCAGGTTGAGCTGGAAAAAGCAACCGTTGTAGCGCAGGTCGTCGAGGTAGCCTGGATCCTGCTTCAGGTAGGTATACCGCTCGGGGTGGGCGATGATGGGCTGGTAATTCTGGAGCTGCAGTTCAAAGAGCACCTCCTTGAATTCCAGGGGTGCCGAAAAGGTGGAAGCTTCCACGAGGATGAGGTTGTCGCGGAGGCGGAGCAGCGGCTGCTGCTCTTTCACCATGGCGGCAAAATGGGCATCCACGAAATATTCGGCCGCGGCCGAAAGGGGCACGTCGTTGCCGGCTTCGCGGAGCGCGCTCTGGAGGGTCGCCAGGCCGGCGCCGATCGTTTCGGGGGTATTGGGATACATATCCGACAGGATATGCGGGGTGGTGTAAAGCTTCCGGTAGCCGAGGCGCTGGAGCCCTTCAATGAGCACGAGGCTCGTTTCCACGTCGGGGGCGCCGTCGTCGATGCCGGGCACCAGGTGGGAGTGCATGTCGGCCACCAGCCAGGAAAGGTCAGCGGCTGCCGGCTTGCGTTTTTTCCAGAAGAACATGGGACGAAAGTACGCCTTTAGGGAAGCACTCGCTCCGGGCGGGTTTTAGCCCGGAAGCTGACCACCGGCGTAACTGCCTGGCGGAGCGCGCTGCGGCGGCGGTTGAGGCGGTACACGAGAACGAGGGGGAACAGGAAAGCCAGCTTCGACAGCCAGTAGGTCACGCGGTGAAAAAGTGCGGCGTTTTTAGCCGGCGGCTCGTTGATGGCACCCACGCGGTAGTTGTCGAAATATTCGTGGAGCAATACCTCATCGGTTACGCCGGCGTAGATGCCATTCAGCGTCGGGCTGTTGGCGATCGAAGCCACGTCGGAAGCGTTGGCAGCCGTCAGGTTGGGCTCCACATCGGGGTCGAGGAAGTACCACTTCCCATTGACACGGGCCTCGAAGGCGAAATGGGTGGGGAACAGGATCTTGCGGACGTCGAAGCCTTTGCGGCGGAGGGCTTCCATCATCACGATGCTCTGCTGGGAGCAGGCGGCGTTGGGGAATTTGAGGATGTCGTCGGGAAGCACAATAGCGGCATAGTCGCGCAGCACCACGCCACTGAAGGACGCGATCCAGTTTTGCGACAGGCGGTAGCAGCAATAGCCGTGCATGAAGCGGTTTTCCACCACGTTGAGCAGCAGCAGCGTATAGTCGAGCGTACCCTGGCCGATGCCCTTGTCGCGGGCAACTGCGTCGGTATGATCAAGCAGGTCGTCCACGGAGCGGATCTCGCGCACGAGGGCGCGGTCGAACTTCTCGCCGGGATGGCCTTTGTCCTTATAATAATCGATCTGGTAGGGAATGAGGTTGAGCGTGAGCAGCAACAGCGACGTGAAGAGCAATAGCGAAACGAACCACTTATGGATGGATTTTTTCTTCACGAGTTGGAGTAAGATGCCAAAGATAGCGCCTTTCCGCTATATGTTATCCATTAGAGGGCCATTAGAAATGGCTGAGCTTACCCTTTGCGCCCCATCCTTGCGCCCTCGAGCAGCTCATGGTAATAGGCTGTCGTTTCCTGTACCATCTTCTGCACCGAGAACTTTTCCTCCGCGAAAGCGCGGCCGGCGGCGCCCATGGATGCGCGCAGCGCTTCGTCCTCCACCAAGCGCAGCAGGCGCTCAGCGCCCTCTTTGGCGCCACCCGCGGGCACAAGGAAGCCCGTTCGGCCATCGGCCATCGTGTCGGCCACGCCCCCCACGTTGGTAGCCAGCACCGGCTTTCCGGCGGCCTGCGCCTCAATGAGCGACACCGGTGTGCCTTCGTTGTGCGAGGTCAGGGCCACGATGTCCATGGCGGCGTACACCTCGTCCATCCTGGTCTGCCACGAAGTGCAGGTTACCAGCGCGCGGCGCGGCGATTCGGGGTAATAGGTATAATCGAGCCCACGGGTGCGGCATTCGGCTTCCACGAGGGGGCGCTCGTCGCCATCTCCGATGAGGAAGAAGCGGAGGCGGCGGCCCGTGTTGCGGGCGAGTTCTTCGGCCATGGCCAGGAAGAGCGCGTGGTTCTTTACCGGCACGATGCGGCCGATGAGGCCGATCACGATCTCGTCGTCTTCCACGCCATATCGGCCGCGGAAGGCGGCGCGCTTTTCGGCCTGCCCCTCGCGAAAGGGCGCCAGGTCGAGGCCGAGGGGAATGACGCGGATCTTTTCGGGCGCGCAGATGCGGAACTCGCCGGCGAGCTCCTCTTTTTGCAGTTCCGAGATGGCGATGATGCCCGAGGAGCGGGCGGCCAGGAAGCGCTCGGCGCGGATGAACGCCTGTGTTTTCAGAGGCGAAAAGTAGCTGTGAAAAACGTGTCCGTGGAAGGTGTGGATCGTAACCGGCACCTTCGTGGCGAAGGCGGCGAGGCGACCGAGGGCGCCGCTTTTGGCGGCGTGGGTGTGCACGATGTCGGGCTTGAAGTCGCGGATGATCTCCTTGATGCGGCGGTAAGCGGCGCGGTCGTCGCGAAACTTGATGGCGCGGCGCATCTCCGGCACCACCACCGGCTGGATGCCAAACTGGTCGGTGATGAAGTTGGCGTCCTGCTCATGGTCGTCCTTGCCCCCGATGACCATGAGGGTTTCAAACTCGGGACGGGCATAGTGGGTCAGGTAAGCGGCGATGATCGAGGGGCCGCCGATGATCAGGCGGTTCAGCACACAAAGGACTCGGGGCATTACGAAAAAACGGTTTTAAAGAAATTATAAAGTGGGCCGGGGGCGTGGTTCCGCCCGGGCTTCCTACCTTTACCCACTTACTGAACGCACGCGGGTTAATATGTATTTTATCTTCTGGTACGACTATGTGGCCTTACCGATCTATCTCATGATCCTGGGGGGCCTGCTGCTCACTTACTTTCACCGAAAGCACCGCCACGAGCCGGAGCTCAAAAAATATTTCACCCGCGGGATGGTGCTCAAGTTCATCGGGGGCATCGCCATCGGCCTGATCTACGAACACTATTACCGCGGCGCTTACGACGGACGCTGGTACTTCGAGGGGGCGAACGTGCTCAACACCTACTTCAGCCGCCACCCGGGCGAGGTGTTCCGGGTATTCTTCAACAGCATCGGCGACTTCAACAATACGAACCTCGACGGACTGAACATGTCCAACTACTTTCTCTTTGCCAACGAATCGTTCTTCGTGGCCAAGATCGGCGCCCTGTTCAACTACGGTGCCTTCCACATGTTCCTGCCGCTGTCGTTGATCTTCTGCTTCTTCGCCTACATCGCCCTGTGGAACTTCTTTGTGTTCATCCAGCGCGAGTTCGGCATCCGAACGCAGCTGGCGGCCTTCTGCACCATCTTCATTCCATCCGTACTGGTGTGGGACTCCTCGATCTTTAAAGACACGGTGACCTTCAGCTCGATGTGCTGGCTGTTTATCACGGGGTATTATGCCTTTGTGCGCCCGCGGAAAGTGCTCCAGAACATTGCCGGCTTTGCGCTGGCGGCGTACCTCATCATCAGCGTAAAGGTGTACATCTTCGCGGCCTTCGTGCCGTTCTTCCTGCTGTTCATCTTCAACTCCTACAAGGACCGGATCCGCAACGACGCCGTCCGCGTGCTGGCCACACCATTTATCTTCGTCATCGCCGGTGCCGCCATCCTGGTGTTTCTCAGGAACGCCGACGAACTGCTCGGCCGCTATTCGGTGGAGAACGCGCTCGACACGGCTGCCAATACCTACAACAACATCACGATGTACGGTGGCTCGGCTGGCTCGGCCTACGATCTGAATGTAGACTTTTCCTCGCCGCTTGGTATCCTGGCGGCAATCCCCGTGGGGATCAACCTGACGCTGTTCCGGCCCTACCCATGGGAGTATGCCAAGATCTTTATTTTCTTCTCTTCGATCGAGAGTATGCTCGTGCTTTATTTCACGGTGATGCTCTTCTTCAAGGGCGGCCTCGGCAGTACGTTTAAGATCATCGCGCGCACGCCGGTGCTCCAGTTCTGCGTGATGTTCACCGGCCTCTTCGCGTTCATGACCGGCATCGCCGCGGCGAACTTCGGTACGTTGGTGCGCTACAAAATCCCCTGTCTTCCCTTCTATTTCCTCTTCCTCGTGTATCTCTACCAAGTGAAGGTGGCCGAGGCCCGCGAGCGGGACGCGGCTAAGCTTCGTGCACTACACGATCAAGAATCTGAAGATATACCGGTGCATTCGTCTTGATGCTGTACAATGCCTCCACGCGGTCGTGGGCGGCGCTGCCGATACGGCGGCGCTTTTCGGGGTTGTCCAGGAGGAGCTTCAGCTTTTCGATCCACTCTTCCTTCGATTTAACGAGGTAGCCCGACACACCGTCTTCGATAACGCGGTAGTTGGCACCGATGCCGGTGGCCACCGTCGGGATGCCCAGCGACATGTACTGTAAGGCTTTCAGGCCGCTCTTTCCCATCACCCACTGGTCGTCGAGCGGCAGCGGGTAGAGGCCGATGTCGAAGCGCTGCAGCGTAGGGATCTCGCGCTCGGCGGTCCAGGCCACGGCTTCGTAATCCACCCCTTCGATGCTGAAGTCGGCAGAGCCCATCACCAGCAATTTGAAGTCGTGCGTTTTGGCCAGCTCCTGCAGCATATCGCTGTACAGCTTCAGGTAGGTCACCGTGCTGTGCGATCCGCTCCACCCGAGCACGAGGCGATGGTCGTTCTGGTAATTGTTTACCGGCTGGTACGCATCGGTATCGATGGTGGAAGAAATATCAGTAGTGTTCTGGTTGTACTGGCGGGTGAATTCGTCAAGGAAAGGCGTGCAGGTGATCACGTGCCTGGCCTTCTTCATCAGGTGCACCGGCTTCTTGCGGCTCTTGAGCATGCCGCGCCACCAGGCGATGTGCTTCGCCTCTTTCAGGAACACGAGGTCGTCGATGTCGTAGATGATGCGTTTGGCCACGCGTCCGTAGAGCCATTCAAAGAAGGCCGGGCGGATGGGCGTTACCCAAAGGTGGATGTACACGATGTCGTAGTGCCGCAGGCGGAACAGGTCCTTGATGCGACGGGCGTAGCCGCGCGCGAAGCCGGCGGCCTTGGCGAAGATGTGTCCGGGCTTGTACAGCACCTTCCATATCTCGTCGTCGTAGAAAGAGGAATATTCGATCTCGTAACCCGCTGCCCGCATGTGCGGATAGTACTGCTCGTACTTGAGGCGCTGGCTCGGCGCCTTGTCGTGCGGGTAAGGATTGATAAAGAGAATGCGCTTCTTGGTGGGGGTGCTCATTTAGGAAAGAAGTTTCTGGTAAACCTGGAAATAGTTCTCGGCGCCGAAGGCCAGCGAGTAATTCGAAAGGTCGTAGCGACGCGGCTGCGGCGTTTGCTGCGCCACCCATTCGGCGGCGCGCTCGTATTCGGCGGCGTTCGTCTGCGGCAGCAGGTAGCCGCATTGCAGTTCGGCAAACACCTTTTCGGCGTCGCCAACGCCCTCGTTGGTAATGAGGGTCTTTCCCATTGCCAGCATTTCGTATTGCTTCGTGGGGGACGTCGCTTTCTTGGCAAACGAAGGCATGATGAAAAAGAGGCCGTAGTCGAGCGTGGAGATGTGCAGCGGCATTTCAGCGCGCGCTACCGATGTCACGACCACGTCTTCGCGGGCGATGCCGGCGCTCTCGGCCACCTTCAGCACTTCCTCGCGGTCGTTGTTGACCATGAAGAACAGCTTGGCATTGGGCACCTTCCCCTTGATGGCCTTGAAGCACTCGAGCAGCTCGGGCACCATATAGGCCACACCGATGGAGCCGACGTAGCCGAATACCGTGGCGCCACTCAGGCCGAGCTTCGCGCGGAGCGCTTCGGTTTCGGCGGGCGGGATGGTAGCCGGGTCAAAGAGGCCGAGGTCCACGCAGCAGGGAATGACGGTGATGTCTTCCGCCTTACGCGAGGGGTATTTCTGCAGCACGATGTCTTTGGCGCGGTGCGTCAGCGACACGATGTGCGCGGACTTTTCAAAAAGGTTGCGCTCGAACCAGCGCAGGCCGCGGTACACAGGTCCGTGCGGCAATCCCGAAGTTTGCAGGCGACCCGTTTCCACGACGGCATCGATCCAGAAGTCGCGCTTGTCGAAGATCTGCTTCACCCGGAAGCGGCGGCTCACAAGGTAGCCTACGCAGGAGGCGATGTAGGAGCGGCTGTGTATGACGGCGAAGCGATGCTGCCGCGTAATGGCGAAGGCCTTCGACACAAAGCGGCGGAAGTCGCGCACCTTGTAGCGGATACTGCGGCCGGTGGTAAACTCAAGGCGGTGCCACACGATCCCGTGCTGGTCGAGCAGCTGCTGGATCTTCTGCACCTTGGCCGCGTTGGCCGACTTCTCGAACGTCAGCAGGTGAAATTTCACACCCCGCTCAGCGCAGGAAACGATATACGGCAACACTTGCGACTGCCCGATATGATCGCTCAGGCCGTCGTAAGAGAGGTACAATACAGTTTTATCAGACAAGAGAAATGAGTTTGTAGTTTGTAGTTTATAGTTTGTAGTTGTGAACTCCGCCTCCTCATTACCCCATTATCCCATTACCCCATCAACCAGGGTATACCAGTCTTTCCGGATGCTTTCTTTATCGAAGTCTTTGGCCCGCGCGCGGCCCTGTGCGGCCCGCCGCGCTTTCGTGGCTTCATCGGCATTAACGACAGCGAGGAGCTGCTGCTGCCAGCTTTGGATGCTCTCGGCGTCGCCTTCGGCGGGCACGGGCATCAGGAAAGAACCGCTCGCTTCTTCTGGGCTGCGGCGCCCGGGCTTCCATTCGCCTTTCCCCTGCAGCACTTCGAATACACCACCGTTGGCGCAATCACTCACCAGCGCAGGGGCACCGCTATACAGGGCTTCGAGCAATCCCAGCGGCAATCCCTCTCCTTTCGTGGGAAACACGAAGGCGGCGGAGCGGCCAATGAGGTTGTGGATGTTCCTTTGAAAGTTGAGAAAGTAGACGTCTGCAGTGGCATCGAAGTCCGCACTTTCGCACTGCGTCGTGCGCAGGCCGGCGGCGGCCGCATCGCGCTGCAGGCGTTCTTTCTCCTCGCCTTCGCCGATGAGCAGCAGCTTCAGGTTGGCCTCCTTCGGCAAGCCTTTGTAAATGGGAAACAGCGACTCGGTATTCTTGATGGGCGCCAGCCGGTGGGCCGCCACCAGCACGCGGTGTTGTGCATACACTTCTTCGAGGCGGTACGGCAGCGGCTCGGCGCGGTTGCGGTCGATGAGCGCCGTGTCGATCGGGTTGTAGATCACCTGCAGCTTCTCTTTCGGTATGCGGAAGAAGCCTTCGAGCTCCGGCACGAGGTTGGCCGAGCCCAGCACGATGCGGTTGAACTTCCTGTAGATATACGACACCAGCGGGCGCATCCGCACCATCGCTTTGTTCTGGTCGTTGTTGAGGATATTGATCTGCATCACGGCCACCTTGCGCTCGTTGCCGGTGAGCGCCGAGATCCAGTCTACCGGCCAGAGCTGCGAGATGCTGAGGTCGATTTGCTTTTCCTTCTTGAGGCGCGCCAGCCGGCCGAAGCGCTCGCGGTACGTGCCCAGTTTCCCCTTGATCCCGCCGCGCGGTACGATGTCGAGCGATCCGCATTCTACGCCTTCAATCACCGGGATGCTGCCGCCGCGGTTGAGGGCGTAAAAGAACACACGGCCGCGGCCGCGCTCCTGCAGCAGCTGCGCCACCATGGCGGCCACCTTCTCGGCGCCGCCCTGCCCGAATTCCTGCACCAGTACGAGTATGTTCAAGTAAGAGTTGATTGGTTTATTAGGTAATTGGTACCTTGTACGCTACCAAATTTTCACGCCTCACGCCTCACGCCTCACGCCTCACGCCTCTAGCGCCAGCCACCCAGCCGCTGCACGCCGTCGATGAGGCGCGCCTGCACAAGGATATTCTCCAGCTCTTCTTCGCTGCGGCCGTCCGTAATAATACGGTTGAAGTGCAACAGCATGTTGTTGAAGTGATCGTCGGCTTCGAGCTTCAGCTCGCGCGTGCCGCCGGCCTGCTCCAGGATCAGGGAGGGCTGAAAGTCGGCCTTGGCCGTATAGGCACGTGTGGCCGTCAGCTTGCCGGCGCTGCCCCAGATTTCGTAGTTACACTGGTAAAAGTTTTCGAAGCCCCAGGCCACTTCCGAAAAAAGGCCCTGCGCTTCGTCTACGAGGAACGCGCCGCCAAACCAGTCGACACCGTATTGCCCGTTGTAGGAAAGCTGTGCCGCTTTCACGTTGAAGTTGTTCCCGAAAAGAAAGCTGGTTGCCTTCAGCGTATAGGCGCCGGAGTCGAGGAGGGCGCCGCCGCCGAGTTCCTTTTTATAGCGGATGTTGGCGTCGCCGCCAAAGGGCGGAAAGCCGAAGGAGGCGCGGATCGAGCGCACCTCGCCGATGGCGCCTTCCTGCAGCAGCTGCCGCACGACGCGGTGCTGGAGGTGGTGTTGAAACTGGAAGTTCTCCACGATGGCCAGTCCCTTGCTGCGGGCGAGGGCCACGGCCTTTTCGGCTTCCTCCAGCGACACAAACGCCGACTTTTCTACCAGCACGTGCTTGCCCGCCTCGAGGGCCCTGGTCACCCACTCGTAGTGGAGGCTGTTGGGCAACGGGATATACACCGCTTCGATGCTGTCCACGTCGAGCAGCGCATCGTAGCTGCCCAGGCCGGCAATGCCGAAAGGCGCCGCGACCTCGTCGGCGTTCGCCTGGCTGCGGCTGGCGATAGCTACCAGTTCATTTTCCGGGATCGCCTGAATGGCCGGCATCACCGAGCGGAGCGCAATGTTGGCGGCTCCGAGTACTCCCCATTTCATAAGGTTGCAAAGATTTTAGTAAGTACGCAAAGTAGTGAGCGCGTCAGCAAGTGAGCTTTACGTTGCGCACACCACGCACCTGTTCACCCGTTCACCTGCTCACTGAAAGCTGATCGCGGCAATAAGGCTGCGCGCCTGTATGTTCAGGTAGTTATTGAACTTGATAAAGGTCTTCAGCTGGTTGAGCGTCATCCAGGTATAGTTCTCCGGTGTTTCTTCGGGGAAATCGGGACCGGCCATCAGGATCATGTTGCGGTTCTGCTCGCGGTAAAAGCGGCCGCCTTCCTCCGACTGCAGCGTATCGAACACCACCGTTTCGGGTGCGGCCTCGAGCACGTAGCTCAGGTAGGGAAGGTTCTGCAGGCTGCTCTCGTTGCGGTACGAGCCCGTGATGCACTGCACGGTCGGCGCCATCTCCAGGATATCGAAGTTGCCGCTCTCCACCTTGGCCTGCACCAGGAAGTGCAGCAGGCCGTGGATCTCTTTTACGATAAAGGCGCAGATGCCTTCCTGAACCGGTTCGATGAGCGGCTGATCCCAGCTCGTTACCTCGCGATTGCCGATTTCTACGTGCACGCCTACCACACGGAAGAACTTATTATCCTTGTGACGGATCTGCGCATCCTCGATCACCCAGTCGCGCACGCTATGCAGCGGCAGGCTTTTGATCAGGAGGTCGTAGCGGGCCTTCAGGTTGGTGAACCAGTGAATGATCTCGTCAGAAGTATGCAGCGCCACCTGGGCATTTAGCTCCGAAGCCAGGAACCGCGGACCGGCGGAGGCGCCCGGTCGGTTCACGAGGTTGTAAAAGCGGACCGTTTCGTCGGAGTGATTGCCGTAGGAAATGCCCGAGATAACGGTACGCGTGTCCATATTCACCACGTTGTCCATCCGCATCAGTTCCTTTACCTGGCCCAGGGTGAGCCAGCAGTAGTCTTCGAGTACGGGAATGTCTTCGGTGGTTTTGATAATGATGTTGCGGTTGCGCTTTTTCAGGAAGCGGGCACCCTGTTCACTCTGCAGCTGGTCGAGAAGGATCTCGCAGCGGCCACGGTCGGTGAAGTACTCAAGGTAGTTGGGCGTTTTGCCCTGGTGCACCTTCGTGTAATTGCTTTTGGTGGCCTGCAGCGTGGGCGACAGCTGTACGTTGTTCACGTTGCCCGGCTCGATCTTGGCCTGCAGCAGGAAGTATAAGATGCCGTTGAATTCTTTGGTAATGATGCCCAGGTAGCCGATTTCCGGCTGGTTGATGATGGGCTGGTCCCAGTCGGGCACCGGGCCCGCGTTGGTGCGCACGTTGATGCCTTCGATGGAGAAGAAGGAACCCGAGCTGTGCTGCAGCTTGGTCTGCTCCGCATCGATGAACCAGTTGCGCATCTGCGCAAACGGAATACGCTCGATGTTGACGGTTACCTGGCGGTTGCGTTCCTGCACCCACGCCAGCACTTGCTGCGTGCTGTTGAAGGGGTTGTCGAGCGTGAGGGCCGACTGCAGGAAGAGCAGCTGCGCATTTTGATTAAAGGTCGGCTGCGGCGCGGCGCTTATGCGTGTATCCATTCTTGGAGGGAAAAGGTGAGGGTGTTGGGAAATAGGCTGCGGATGCGGCTGCCGTCGAAGATCGTATCGCCCGATTCGAGCTGCAGTGCCTTTTCGGGCCAGGGTACGTACCGGAGCTCCACACCGTATTTGCCGGCGATAAGCCCCGCGGCTTCTTTGAGCGAGAAGGTCTCGCCGTCGGTGTTGAACACGCAGCCGCTGCTTTCGGGCAGCGCCGACACTTCCACCACCTGGCGGCAGATGTCCCACACGTGGGTGAAGGTGCGCTTCAGCCCGCCGTCGCCGAAGAGCGAGATGGCTTCGCCGTTTTGCGCCTTGCCGAGAAAGAAGCCTACCGTGCCGTACGACAGCGCGCCCGCCACCAGGTTGGCGTAGGGCACGCACACGCGGAACACTGTGTAGTCGAGGCCGAACAGGTTGCGGTACATTGCGAGGTACTGCTCGCCATTGTATTTCGAAGACGCATAGATGGTCTTGAATTCTTTTTCATCGTCCTCCGCCAGCGGCTTGCCTTCGGCGCCTTTGTACACGAGGCGCGTGGAGGGAAACACGATCTTGGGCTTCTTCTCCATCCCGCGCAGATGCTGCAGCAGGTGGAGCAGCCCGAGCTCGTTGACGCTCACGAACAGCTCGTAACGGTCAAACGAAATATCCGTTCCGGTAAGACCGGTGAAGTAGTAGATCGTGTCGAAGCCTTCTTCGAGCGTCTGCACGTCGGCGGGCTTCGTGATGTCCATTCTACGATAGGCAATGGAGTCGCTGCCCGCGTACGCGTCGGCGAGGTCGAAACCGGTTACGACAGCGCCTTTTTCGCGCAGCAAATAGTGCACCATGTGCTGGCCGAGGTAGCCATTAGATCCAAATACCGCTACTTTATTCATCGTTTCAGTTGGCCGCAAGCGGCCATTCACGCGAAGACGCAAAGACGCGAAGACGCTAAGTAAATGTTTACGAAGTACAGGCTTACCAATAAACTAATAAACCAATAGACCAATAAACCCGCTACCCGTTCTCCTCCATCCACCAGTGCAGCACCGTGAGCAGCCACACGCGGAAGTAGGAAGAATTTTCGCCTTTGTAGAATCGGTCTTTGAGCGCCAGCGCTTCGCGGGCGTGCACCAGGCCGTGCTTGTCGATGACAGCCTTCGTGAGGTATTGCTCTACCAGCGGCCGCAGCTCGTTGAGCAGCGCTTTGTCGAGCGCGATGCCGAAGCCCCATTTGGGACGGTCGAAATATTTCGCCGGCACCAGGTCGTAGAGCACCTGTTTGAGCAGGTATTTGCGCTCGCCGTTCTTTTCCTTGAGGCTCTCGTGGAGGTTGAGCGAAAACTTCAGCACTTCAAGGTCGAGCAGGGGCACGCGCGTTTCGAGCGAATACTTCATCGAGGCGCGGTCCACCTTCACCAGCAGGTCGTCCTGCAGGTAATAGGCCATGTCCCAGAAGGATTGCTTCTCGCGTGCGCTCAGGGAGCGGACACTCTCGACGTCCTTGTTGAGGCCGTCGAAGGAATAGCCGTTGAAGGTGAGCAGGCGCTTCAGCTCGTTGCTGTGGAAATAGTCCTGCCCGTAGATATGGCTCTTGAGGATCGAATCGTTTTCATAGCCGAGCATGCGTCCGGCCTTGCGGTAGTAATCGGGCGCGAGGCGGCTGGCCGCGTAGAGCGGCTTGCGGAGGGCGCGCAGCAGGGGGTTCTGCAGGCGCTGGGCCCAGGTGTAGGTGCCGTAGCCGTAAAACTGCTCGTCGCCACCGTCGCCGCTGAGGGCCACGGTCACGTGCTGGCGCGCCAGCTTGCTCACGAGCATCGTGGGGAACGCCGACGTGTCGCCGAAGGGCTCGTCGTACACGCTCAGCAGGTCGGGCACCATGTCGAGAATATCCTTCTGGTGAATGGGCAGCTCGTAGTGCTCCGTGCCGAGGTATTTGGCGATGGCCGCGGCGTAGGGCGCCTCGTTCACCTTTCCGTCCACCACGGCAATGGAGAAGGTCTTGATCTTCGTGTCCGACACTTTCGTGGCGATGGCCGTCACGGTACTGCTGTCGATGCCGCCGCTCAGGAACGTTCCCGAGGGCACGTCGGAGATCAGCTGGCGCTGTACGGCGCCGAAGAGAATGTCTTTGAGTCCGCTCTTGGCCTGCGCCTCGTCGGAGATCGTTTCGGATTTGATGTGCTGGCTCACCTGCCAGAAGGGACGCGCCTCGGAAAGCTTCGGCGCGCCGTCTTTCAGCGACACTTCCAGGTAGTGTCCCGAAGGGAATTTATAGACGTCCTTGTAGATCGTCAGCGGCACCGGGATGTAGGCCAGGTGCAGGAAATACGGGATCGCCTCGCGGTTGACAGCGAGGTTGGGATACAGTTGCTTGATGGACTTCAGCTCCGAAGAAAAGCTGAAGGAAGTGCCGTCATAATAGTAATACAGGGGCTTGATGCCGACGGGATCGCGGGCGATGGTGAGCTGCTCGGTCTGCTTGTCGTAGATGCCCACGGCGAACATACCATTGAGCCAGGCAAAGCTCTCGGGGCCGTAGCGCACGAAAAGCTCCAGCACCACTTCAGAGTCGCCATGTGTTTTCCAGGCGTGGTCGGGCAGCTTCGCCCGGAGTTCCTGGAAGTTGTACACCTCGCCGTTGTAGATCATTACATAGCGCTCGTCGGCCGAATACATCGGCTGGTGCGCGCCTTCGGAAAGGTCGATGATGGAAAGGCGGCGGTGACCGAGGCCGATGCCGCAGTCGTCATAGAAATAGCCGCCCGCGTCGGGACCGCGGTGCACCATGGTATCGGTGGCCTCCTGCAGTTGCGGGCGCGTGCTGCCCTTCGTGAAAAATCCGGCAATGCCGCACATATCGATGGTATTAAGAGTTAATGGCTACAGGGCGCTTGTGCTTCTCCAGGAATTCGAGCACAGTCCGCACTTTGCTTTTCCAGGTCACCTTGTCTTCGGCCCAGGCGCGGATGTTGCGACCCGCGTTCGGGTCTTCGTACACCTTTTCGGTGAACCGTACAATGGCTTCAATGTCTACCGGGCTTTCGTCGGCCGGCACTTCCAGCACCGACGGCAGGTCCACGGGCATGTCTTCGTCGGGAATGGACACAACGATGGGCAGGCCGCGTGCGAAATACTCGCGGTTCTTCAGCGAGCTGGAGGTGCTCACCCCCACCCGGTGGAAGCCCATCGTGCAAATGGCCACGTGGCCCTGGTCGTAAAGGGTGTCGAGCTCCGACTCGATCTTGTTGCCGTGGAAGATCACGTAGTCCTGCAGCTGGTGCTGGGCTACGAGGCCGGTAAGGCGCTCGTACTCCGGCCCCATCCCGATCACGTGAAACACGATCTTCTTCGCGTCGGGGCGGCGCACGTAGGTGGCCATCCCTTCAATGATGCGGTCGTAGGCATGCCACTTCTTGAGGCTCGATACCGAGATCATCTGGATGCCTTCGTTCAGCGGCGGCTGCCCCTGCACCATGCGGATCTTATCAATGTCGATGCCGTTGCCGATGGGAATGTTCGGCAGGCCGTCCACCGACTCCTGTCCGAGGTAGGTGATGATGAAGTCGGCATTGCCGTGCAGCTTCTTTTCGAAGCGCTTGTTCATCAGGTAAAACTTCTTGCGGAACCCCTGCAGCTCGTTCTCGTAGGGATAGCCGCCGTATTCGAGAATGATCTGGCAGTCGGGGAGCTGCTTGCGCACGTAGGCCACGAAGTCGGCGATGAACGGCGTCAGCAGCGGCACGCGGAACCAGATGAAGTCGTAGCGCTTCTTTGCCACGTAGCGTGCGATCGCATTCCAGGCACTGACGTAAAACTGGTAGATGCGGCCGTAGCGACCCGTCGAGAACGAATACACCTTCTCGCTGCCGTTGAAAACGCCCTGCGAGTTGAACTCCAGTACATCTACAGGAATGTTGTTCTCTTCGAAGCCTTTCTGGATCCCGGCATTCTTCACCAGGATCCCGTCGGCCGCGTTGAGGTCTTTCAGGATCGGGAAGATGAGCAGGCCTTTCTTTTGACTCATATGCTGAGCAGGGAAATATTTTTTTCAATAATGTCGGCAGTCTCCTCGGCAGCATGGCCGTCGCCGTAAGCGTCTTCGAACTCGATGTGGTTCTTTTCGCCCAGCACCTTCGAGATGTCGGAGAGGTTGTCGAATACCAGGGTATTGGCGCCGCCTTTCATCGTTTCGATCCACTCGGTTTCCGAGCGGAGCGTGATGGCTTTCTTGTGCAGCATATAGGCCTCCTTCTGGATGCCGCCCGAGTCGGTGATCACGGCGTCGCTGTAGGTCTGGTACGACAGGCATTCGCGGTAGCCCACCGGCGGAATGAATTCCACGTTGGCGAACTGCGCCGGGTCCATGTTCCACTTCGTCATGTTGTTGGACGTGCGCGGGTGGATGGAGAAGATCACTTTCTTGCCGAGGCCGTTGAGCTCGGTGAGAATGGCGCGCAGGCGCCCGGGCTCGTCGGTATTGTAGGGGCGGTGCAGCGTTACGAAGTAGTAGTTGCCGTCGGCTTTGCGCTCGAGGTACGGCGTCGTCATCCGCACGGCATCGCACATCACGTCGCCGGTCTGGAATACGCCCTTGGTGATGCCTTCCTTCTTCAGGTTTTCCACCGCGTTGGCCGTAGGCGCAAACAGCAGCTGCGACAGGTGGTCGGTCATCACGCGGTTGATTTCCTCGGGCAGGTGGCGGTTGTAGCTGCGCAGGCCGGCTTCGATGTGGATGATGCCGATACCCAGCTTCGCCGCGGCGAGCGCCCCCGCGACCGTCGAATTGGTATCGCCATATAGCAACACCGCTCCCGGCTTCTCGTTGATCAGGATCTCTTCGATCTGCTGGAGCATTACGGCCGTCTGCGCACCGTGGCGCGTAGCCTTGCCCATGTCGAGCATGAAATCCGGGCGGTCGATCTTCATCTCGTCGAAGAAGACCTTGCTCATGTTTTCGTCGTAGTGCTGACCGGTATGGATGGAAAGGGACTGGAACTTTTTCTTCAGGGCCAGCGAAACGGGCGCGTGCTTGATGAACTGCGGACGCGCGCCGATGATGGAAATGATCTTCATGCTATGCAGTGGCTTATTTACGGATGATGAGTTTGGCAGCTTTGCTCAGGAAATTCTGGAGCTTCACTTCCTCTTTGAATTCGTCGTGGCGGCGGATCGGCCCGGTGAGGCATTGGTCGAATTCCGCTTCGCTGAACCCGAGCTTCTTTGAAACATATACATAATCTTCCTGCATCACTTTCAGGTCGTAAGGAGGACGCTGGAGCTCGGTGAGGGCTTCTTCGCGGGTTGCCTGGCCGCTGCAGATGAGCGTGCTGAGGTGCGCCTTGCGCTTGTCGATGGCGAAGCGCGTGGGAAGAATGTAGCCCTGGTAAAAACGCGTAAACACATTCTCAAAGTGCTTACCGCCATAGTCTACCCAGCCGATCTTTTCGATGAGCTCTTTCTTGCAGGCTTCCTTGTTGTAGTCGAAGTTGTTGAGGGGCGAAAAGCTTTTCAGGTTGTAGATGCGCTCGTAGTAGATCTGCTGCCAGAGACCGAGCTTCGGCAGGTCTTTCAGCTTGCGCTCGCCGAACTGGCGGTTGATGTCCTGCAGGTTTTTCAGGTCGAACTTGCGGTTGTAGTTCCAGGTGCGGGGCAGGATGGCCTCCGACTGGAAGTTGTAGCCTTTCAGCAGGTACTTGATGTTGAATTTCTTGGCCACCATGTTGAGGGCGGCAAAGATGAGGTGGTCGGCCGGCACGTCGAGGTCGAGCACGCCCGCCTTGAAGTAGGCGCGCTGCAGGTGCTTGAAGTCTTCCCAGTTCATTACGTAGGTATACAATTCCAGGCCTGCATGCTTGAGCGTTTGCTCAATGTTCTGCACGGCCAGCTCGAGGTTCCAGCCATAATCGAAGTGCACCACGAGTGGGTTGATGCCCCATTCCTTGGCCTTGTACACCATGTAGGTGCTGTCTACACCGCCGCTGAGACCGATGATGGAGTCGTATTTTCCTTTCTGGTTGGCTTTCAGCGTACGCACCATTTCCTCGATGCGCCGGTCGCCTTCCGCGCCTTTGAACACCACCTTGTCCACCTGGTTCATGTAGTTGTGGTAGTAGTTGCATACACCGTCTTCGTCGAAGGTGATATCCGGGTCCATGATGGTGTCCATCACGGTCTTGGTGCACTGCTGGTAAGGTCTGCCGCCATTTACGACAGGATTCTGCCTCAGGTTCTCTTCGTTATACGACCAATGGAACATAAGCTTATTGTGCGTTTAATGTTTCTTGTAATTGTTGGTAGGGTGGGTAGGAGATCAGTACGGCATTGTGGGGGCGCTGAAACACGAACATGCTGCCGGCGGCCACCGCCGACGCGCCTTTCGAAACAGCTTTGCGGAAATCGTCGACCGAGCCCGCGCCGCCACAGGCGATCACCGGGATGTTGACGGCTGCCACTACCTTTTCCAGCGTGTCGAGGTCGTAGCCCGCATAAGTACCGTCGCGCTCGATGCTGTTGAGCATGATCTCGCCGGCGCCGAGGCTTTCCACGAATTGGGCCATCTCCACCGGTGTGCGCTTCACGGCTTCGCTGCCGTTGAGCGTATACACGCCGCTTTTGCCAAGCCAGTTGCTTTTATAGTCGATACTTACGAGCACCGCCTGGTTGCCGTAGCGTTTGGCGATGTCGGTGATCAGCTGCGGGTTGGTAACCGTGGCATAGTTCAGCACGATCTTTTCCACGCCGTTGTAAAAAAGTTTTTCCGCTTGCTCCATCGTGGTCACGCCGCCGCCGTAAGCCACGGGCATGAAGGCCTCGCTCACGATGTCGGCTACGGCCTGGATGTCCGGGCCCTTCTTCGCCTTGCTGTTGGAGATGTTGAGAATGCAGATCTCGTCCACCTCCTTATCGTTGAAGATCTTCACCGCGTTGATGGGATCGCCTACGTATTGGTAGTTCTTAAACTTCACGGATTTCACCAACCCACCTTCGTGGATCAGCAGCACCGGTATGACACGGATTCTTCTCATTACAGACGGGAAAAGTTTTCCAAAAGCCTGAGGCCGAACTTGTGGCTTTTCTCAGGGTGAAATTGCACGCCCATGATGTTGTCGCGCTGGATGCCTGCGGCAAAGGGGTGACCGTAGCGCGCCATGCACAGCTTGTTGGCGTCGTCTTTCGGCTTCAGGTAAAAAGAGTGTACGAAATAAAAGCGCGGCTCGGCGTACATGCCTTCAAAAAGCGGGTGCGGCGTGAAGTCGATCTCCGACCAACCCATGTGCGGGATGGGAAGACGCTCGGCCAGCTGGTCCACCTCGAAGCGCACCGTATCGGCGTCGATCCAGCCGAGACCGGGCTCGGTGCCTTCTTCGGAACCGTTGGTGAGCAGCTGAGCGCCGAGGCAGATGCCCAGTACCGGGACTTTCTCCTCGAGGGCTTTGCGATTGAGCTCGTCGAAGGCCGGTGAAGCTTTCAGCTTGCGCATGCCGTAGTCGAAGTGACCCACACCGGGCAGGATGATCCGATCGGCCCGGCGCACTTCTCCGGGGTCGCCGGTGATGACGGCATCCGTCACGCCCGCCTTCTTCAGCATATTCTTTACCGACAACAGGTTGCCGATACCGTAATCAATGATCGCGATCATATCGTTTCGGGTTGACTCACCAGGCCGGGCACCACAACCGGGTCCTGCGGAGGAGGCGTGTGCGCTTCGTTGGTGGCAAACTTTAAAGATAAATAGAAATAGGGTAGGTATATGAGGCTGTAGGCCAGCGAAAAGCCGATCAGCGCATAGTACGTATTGTGGTAATAATAGTTGGCAATGTAGAACGGTGCCGCCGTCAGCGTCAGCATCGCGATGTGGATGTAAAAGTCCACGCGCTGCTTCTGGGCGATGAAAAAGGTAACAGTCATCGGGCTGACGATGAACTTGAGGCAGAAGAGCGGTGCCAGGACGCGGGCATATTCACCGGCCTGCGTCCACTTGGGGCCCAGCACGAAGGTGAAGATCTGCGGACCGAAGAAGAACAGCACCGCGAAAGGAATGATTCCCATGGCCGCCAGGGCGCCCGTGGTTTTCAGGAACAGCGGGCGACAGGTGCCTTTCAGGCGGTACTCGTCGGCTGCCTTCTGGCGGAACACTTCCGAGATCGAATTCGATACAAACACCAGCGGAATGCCGAGCACCCGGTTGGTCATGCTGAAGTTGCCCGCGGCGGCGGAGTTCTTCATGAGGCTGTTGAGCATGAACACCGGCAGCTGGTTGGTGAAGATGTTGATGAACTCCGAAGGCAGCGTATAGATCGGGAACGACCGGTACTGGCGCGCCATGGCGCGGATACGCGGAAGGTCGATATGAAAATCGAACGGGCGGAAGCGGAGGCCCCGGAAAAACAGCAGCACCGTACCCATCCCCTGCCCTACCAGCGAGCCCATGATGAGCCCGTGCGCCGTGCGGTCTACAAAGTAGCCCCACAGCAGCGTGGTGGCCAGCGTCAGCGACGACGTCACGATGCGGTTGATCGAAATGTAGTTGTAGGCCTTGTTGCGGTTGAGCCAGCTGAAGAGCGTTTCGTTGATCCCCAGCACGCCGGCATACACCGGCAGCAGTATGAGGTAATAACCAATGTCCTTCAGGTTGAGCAGCCCTTGCAGCGGTGCGTAAAACACGGCCGCCACGCCGGTGAGTATCACGGTAATGCACACCGAAAGCAGGAGGCAAAGCTTCACCACGTCGTGGGCCTTCTCGCTCGTGTCGGCAATCATGATGGCAATGGTGTACCGCAGCGTCATGGCCGATCCGAGCAGCATGGCCATACCGATGAACATCCCGTACAGCCCGAACTCGTCGGGCGTGTAAATGCGCGACAGCCAGGGTGTGGCCGCGATCAGCACGAACTGCGAGAAGATCGTTCCCAACATGATGATGAACGTGTTCTTCGAGAAGTCCGAGCTGCGGAATTTCTGCAGGATACTACCGAGCATCTGTTTCCTTGTAGATTCTTTCGATGATGTCTACGACTTTGAGGCCCTCGAGGGCATTGGTGGTGATGGTGGCGCGGTTCTGCAGCACGTCCACCACGTTGTCGATCACGTAGTGGTGGTTCTGCGCCGAGCCTTTATAAGCGCCGTAGTCGTTGCCGGGATTGGTCGGCTCGAGCTCCGGCATTTCGTAGTCCTTTACGTGGCAGTATTCCACCTTGTCCATGTACTGGCCGCCCACTTTTACCGTGCCGTGCTCAGCCACGATGGTCATGGAGCTCTCCAGGTTCTTGTCCCACACCGAGGTGGAGAAGTTGAGCACACCCTGGCCGCCGTTGACGAAGTCGAAGCTCACCGAGCCGCTGTCCTCGAATTCGGTCAGGTGCTGGTGGTTGTGGCAGGCCATGCGGCCGCGGATATGCTCGATGTCGCCAAAGAGCCAGTACATCAGGTCGATGAAGTGCGAGAACTGGGTGAACAGCGTGCCCCCGTCGAGGTCTTTCTTACCGTGCCAGGAGTCGGCCTTGTAATAACGGTCGTCGCGGTTCCAGTAACAGCTCAGCTGCACCATGTAGATCTTGCCGAGGCGCCCCGACTCCACCATGTCTTTGATCCAGACGGACGGCGGCGAGTAGCGGTTCTGCATCACGGCAAACACGTGGCGGTGCACGTTGAGCGCCTTGTAAATCACCTTCTCTGCATCGGTGCGGCGGAGGGCCATGGGCTTCTCCACCACTACGTGCTTTTTGTGCTCGAGCGACTTGAGGGCATGCTCGGCGTGGTAGCCGTTGGGCGTGGCGATGTTGATTACATCCACCTCGATACCCGCGTCGAAGAAAGCTTCGAGCGACGTAAATACCGGTACGTTGTACTTGTCGATGCCGAGCGCGGTGGGTTCCTTGATGTCGATGAGGGCTACGAGCTCGCTTTCGTCGTTACGGTCGATCATCTCGGCATGGCGCTTCCCGATGTGGCCGCAGCCGATGACGGCAAAGCGGATCTTTTTGTCTGACATGGATTCGTTTATGGGTCTATTGGGAGACGCGCATCGCGCGTCTTTACATCTTGTTTCCTACGTTGGTATAGACGCACCATGTGCGTCTCACTGTTGGCGTCTTTCCTGCCTTCAGGACAGCTTCCGCACCTTGCCTTCCTTCAGCTCGTAGCCTTCGCCGCTCTCGTCGCATTTGGCGCTGCCGTTGGCGTCGAACTTCAGCTTGTGGCCGAACTCGCTCATCCAGCCGGTCTGGCGGGCGGGGTTGCCCACCACGAGGGCGTAAGCAGGCACGGGCTTCGTTACTACGGCGCCGGCACCGATGAAGGCGAACTCGCCGATCTCGTTGCCGCACACGATCGTAGCGTTGGCGCCGATGGAGGCACCGCGGCGCACCAGCGTTTGCTTGTATTCGCTCTTGCGGCTAACGGCGCTGCGCGGGTTGATCACGTTGGTGAACACCATCGAGGGGCCGAGAAACACGTCGTCTTCGCAGATGACGCCTTCGTAAATGGAAACATTGTTCTGCACGCGCACGTTGCGGCCCAGGGTTACCTTGGGGCTCACCACCACGTTCTGGCCGATGTTGCAGCCTTCGCCGATGACGCAGTTGGGCATCACGTGGCTGAAGTGCCAGATCTTGGTGCCGGCACCGATAACGCAGCCTTCGTCAACGATGGCCGAGGGGTGTGCGTAGTACTGTTGGTCACTCATTGATTCATTTTTAATACGTGGTGGAGATAGGCGCCGTAGCCGCTCTTGATGAGGGCGTCGGCCTGCTGCTTCAGTTCGTCGGCCGTGATGTAGCCCATGATGTAGGCGATCTCCTCGATGCAGCCGATCTTATGGCCCTGGCGCTTTTCGATCACGCGCACGAACTCGGAAGCGTCGTTGAGCGAGTCGAAGGTGCCCGTGTCGAGCCAGGCGGTGCCGCGCTGCAGCACCGATACCTTCAGTTGGCCGCGGCGGAGGTATTCCTTGTTCACATCGGTGATCTCGTATTCGCCGCGGGGCGAGGGCTGCAGGTCGCGGGCGATCTGTACCACCTCGTTGTCGTAGAAATACAGGCCGGGAACGGCGTAGTTGCTTTTGGGCTGTGCGGGCTTTTCCTCGATCGACAGCACGTTCTGGGCCTCATCGAAGTCCACCACCCCATAGCGCTCGGGGTCGCTCACGGCGTAGGCAAACACGTAGGCGCCCTCCACGTCGTTGAGCTCCTGCAGCTGTCGGCCGAGGCCGGCGCCGAAGAAGATGTTGTCGCCCAGCACCAGCGCCACTTTGTCGTCGCCGATAAAGTCGGCACCGATCACAAAGGCCTGCGCGAGGCCGTTGGGCACTTCCTGCACGGCATACTCAAAGCGGCAGCCCACCTGCGATCCGTCGCCGAGCAACCGCTTGAACTGGCTGTGGTCTTCGGGCGTGGTGATGATCAGGATCTCGCGGATGCCGGCCATCATCAGGATCGACAGCGGGTAATACACCATCGGCTTGTCGTAGATGGGCATCAGCTGCTTCGAGATGGCCTTGGTAATGGGGTAAAGCCGGGTGCCACTGCCCCCGGCGAGAATAATTCCTTTCATGAAGAAGGAGTTGATTAATTAACTGGTTTATTAGGTCTATTGCTGCGCTGGCCGCGTTGTTCCTCCGGTACCGTCATTGCGAGCGAAACGAAGGGAAGCGAAGCAATCTTACCCTCGTTGGCTCCGGGGCCTCATGAGGCGGCAGACCCGGCGCGATGAGATTGCTTCGCTATGCTCGCAATGACGCCCAGGTAGGCTTACCGGCCGGCGTACATGCCCTCGTAGTAGCTTTTATAGGCGCCGCTGGTGACGCTTTTCAGCCACTCCTCGTTGGAGAGGTACCAGTCGATGGTCAGCGCAAGGCCCTGCTCGAAGGTCACGCTCGGCGACCAGCCCAGCTCCTTGTTGATCTTGGAGGCGTCGATGGCGTAGCGCAGGTCGTGGCCGGGGCGGTCTTTCACGAAGGTGATGAGCTGCGCGCTCGTGCCGGCGGGGCGGCCCAGCTTTTCGTCCATCTGCTGGCAGAGCAGCTTCACCAGGTCGATGTTCTGCCACTCGTTGAAGCCGCCGATGTTATAGGTGTCGCCGGTCTTGCCTTTGTGAAAAACGAGGTCGATGGCGCGCGCATGGTCTTTTACAAAGAGCCAGTCGCGGGTATACTTGCCGTCGCCGTACACCGGCAGCGGCTTGTTGTGAATGATGTTGTGAATGCACAGCGGGATGAGCTTCTCGGGGAAGTGGTTCGGCCCGTAGTTGTTCGAGCAGTTGGTGATCACCACCGGCAGCCCGTAGGTGTCGTGGTAAGCACGCACAAAGTGATCCGAAGAGGCTTTCGAAGCCGAGTACGGCGAATGCGGGTCGTAGGGCGTCGTCTCCGTAAAGAGGCCCTCGGCGCCGAGCGCGCCGTACACTTCGTCGGTCGAAACGTGGTAGAAGCGCTTGCCGTCCATGGCCCCTTTCCAGGCCTCGCGGGCGGCGTTGAGCAGGTTCACCGTACCGATGACGTTGGTCATCACGAAGTCGAGCGGCGACTCGATGGAGCGGTCCACGTGCGACTCGGCGGCGAGGTGAATGACACCGTCGGGGCGGTACTGGGCAAACAGCTCCGCGATGCGGGCGGCATCCACGATATCGGCCTTTTCAAACACGTAGTTGGGCGCGTCCTGGATGTCGGCGAGGTTCTCGAGGTTGCCCGCATAGGTGAGGGCGTCGAGGTTCACGATGCGGTAGTCGGGATACTTCGTTACAAAGAGGCGAACGACGTGCGAGCCGATAAAACCGGCACCGCCCGTGATGAAGAGGGTCTTGTTCATACCGAGTAAGAGTAGTTGTGGTGTTGACGATACCAGGCAAAGGCGGTCTTGAGGCCTTCGCGTACCGAAACCGCCGGGTCGTAGCCCAGCAGGGTGCGCGCCTTCGTAATGTCGGCGAGGCTGTGGCGCACATCGCCGGAGCGCTCGGGGCCGTAGATCGGCGCCAGGTCGGAGCCGGCGATGCCTTTGATGGTTTCGAACAGCTCGTTGAGCGTCGTGCGCTCGCCGAAGGCGATGTTGTATACCTGGTTGAGCGCCTCCGCGTTCTCTGTAAAAAGCGCGCAGATGTTGGCGTGCACGGCGTTGTTCACGTAGGTGAAGTCGCGGCTCGTTTCGCCGTCGCCGTTGATCTTCGGCGGCTCGTTGTCGAGCACGGCCTTCATGAACAGCGGGATCACGGCGGCGTAGGCGCCGTTGGGATCCTGGCGCGGGCCGAAGACGTTGAAATAACGAAGCCCCACGAACGCGGTGCCGTAAACATCGGCATACACGCGGGCGTAAAGCTCGTTGACGTACTTGGTCACAGCGTAGGGCGACAGCGGGCGGCCAATCTGGTCTTCCACCTTGGGCAGGCCGGGATGGTCGCCGTAGGTAGAGGAAGAGGCCGCGTACACGACGCGGTCCACGCCGCTTTCCTTGGCGGCCGTGAAGATATTAAGAGTGCCGGTGATGTTCACGGCGTTGGTGGTCAGCGGGTCGGCCATCGACCGCGGCACCGAGCCCAGGGCCGCCTGGTGCGAGATGCGTTGCACATCCTTGCAGGCGGCGAGGCAGGTTTCGTAGTCGCGGATGTCGCCCTGCAGGAACTCGAAGCGGGTGTCGCTTTCGAACTCCTTCAGGTTGTGGGCGTAGCCGGTGCTCAGGTTGTCGAGCACGCGTACCCCCGTTACCTGCGGGTGCCGCAGCAGTTCTTCTACAAGGTTGGAGCCGATGAACCCGGCTCCGCCAGTTACCAATATGCGCATAAGCTTATCCTGCCTTTTCTTTCTTAGCCTTTTTCTTGCGGCTCGGGGAAGGGAGCGCCCATCCGAACCAGCGACGGATGAAGGAAGTGCCCTCCACATCGTCATCGTAGTAGCCATAGCCGTAGCCATAGCCATAACCGTAAGAACCACCGTAGCCGTAGCCATAGCCGTATCGGCCGTAGCCGTAGTAGCCATAGCCCGCGCGGAGCTTCACGTCGTTGAGGATGATATTCATCTTCGGCAGCTTGCCGCTCTTGTAAAAGTCGTTCACCATTTCCAGCTGCTTCTTGTGGGTAACACCCTGGCGCACGATGTAGAGGGTCATGTCCACATAGCGGGCGGCCAGCGTCATCGCGTCGCCTACCATGCCCACGGGGGCGGTGTCCATCACCAGGAAGTCGTAATGCGTGGTCAGGTAGCTGAACAGCTCGTCGAGCTTGGTGTCGAGCAGCAGCTCGGCGGGGTTCGGCGGGATGGGTCCGCAAGGCAGCACCCAGAGGTTCTCGATGCCGTCTACCGGCACCAGCAGGTCTTCGATAGAAGCCTTGCCGAGCATGAAGTTGGTCAGACCCGGCTTCTTGGTGATGCCGAGGCCGGAGAGGATTTTCGGTTTGCGTACGTCGAACTCAAGGATCACGGTGCGCTTGCCGGCGAGGGCCATCACGGCGCCCATATTGGTCGATACAAAGGATTTACCCTCACCCGAGAACGAGGAGGTGATCAGCAGCACGGGGGCCTTGCCGCTCTTGGGCCCCTCCGTGAGCACATATTGCAGGTTGGAGCGTACGATGCGGAACTGCTCGGCAATGAAAGAGCGGCTGCGCGCCTTCACCACGAGGGTTTCCTCGGCGCCGGCATGGCCGATCTCGCCGAGCACGGTGGCGGAGGTCTGGCGCTCGATGTCGTTGCGCGAGGTGATCTTGTCGTCCATGATCTCCAGCACCAGCACAAACAGCAGCGGGATCATGAGGCCGATGAGCAGCGCGATGCCGCGCACCTTGCCCGAGGTAGGACGAACGGGCGCCTTGCTCACTTCCGCCTGCTCCAGCACCCGGGTATTGGAGATGGTGGCGGCCAGCGAGATGGCGGTTTCTTCTTTCTTTTCGTTGAGGAATTTAAAGAGGTCGGCTTTCGTCTGGAGGGCCTGCTTCAGCTCTTCGAGTCCCTGCTGCTTGGCGGGCAGGGCGCTCATTTCCCCTTTGATAGCGCCGCTCGTAGCGCGCAGCTGGGCGATCTGGGCCCCGAAGGCGCGGCGCACGTTGACGATGCCCTGCAGGATGCCGCGGCGGCCGGAGGCGATCTGCTCCTGCACCTGTTGCACCAGCGGGTGGGCAACGGGCACGTTGTCTTCCGAGATCAGTTTTTTCCGCTCGGCCTGCAGGCTGTTGAAGGCCTTGATCTGCTCTTGCAGCGTGGCGTCCTGGATATCCAGCGAGAAGGGCACCTGCTCGTAGATCTTGCCGGCGTTGCGAAGGTCCTGGTCCACGATGTCGAGGATCGACACCTGGCTCTGGATGCCGCGGATAGCGTCGTCGGTAGCCGAAGAACGGGTGATGTAGTTGCTCGACTGGGCTTCGGCGTCGGTGATGCCGTTGGCGCGCTGGTAGTTGTTCACCAGGCGGCTGATGCTGTCTACCTCGCGGCCTACAATGGCCAGGCGGCCGTTGAGGAAGTCGAGGGTCTTTTGGGTCTTGGCGTTCTTGTCTTCCACCGTAGCGAGGCGGTACTGGTCCATGATCTCGTTCACCACATCGGCGGCCATCTTGGCGTTGTCGGCCTCCATGGTGAGGATGATGATGCCGGCCGAGCCCGCCTTGTTGATCGGGGTGAGGCCGCCGAGCAGCGCGGCCACGGTGCGGCGCACCGAGGCGTAGCGGACGCTGTACTGGCTGTTGGCGCTCAGCACACCCGTTGGTACGATGCGAAACTCGCCGTCGGCCGTGGTGAAGTTGTCACCCACCGTGTAGGTCTTCTTCTTGTCGGTACCGAGGTGAAACGAACCGGCGTTGATGAAGTTCAACACGAGGTCGAAGGAGCGGGTGGAATCGGTAAGGCGCAGCACCTGGAGGCGGAAGGGCGCGTCCTTGTAAATGTTGAGCTGCTTGATCTTACCCTTGGCGTAGTACTGTACATTGAGCCCGAGGGTGTCCACCACGCGGGTCATCAGCGACTTCGAACGCAGGTATTCGAGCTCATTGTTGATATTCTTGGAACGGTCGTCCACGAAGATCTGGGAAAACTTGTCGTTGGGGTTGGCGTTCGATTTGTCCTCCGTCAGCACCAGCGCCCCGCGCGACTGGAAGGTCGGCGACGTATAGCGGAGGTAGAAGAAGGCGATGATCAGTGAAAGGACCAACGACAGGATGAACAGCGGTAAAAACCGGAGGTACTTGAAGAGAAACTCTTTCGGGTTGAATCCGGTCTGGTCGCTGCGGGTGGCCTGGATGTTCGAAGACATTGAGGTTGATTAAGGTGTTTAGCGGGATAAGATGTTATAGAGCAGCGCCAAACTCGTCACGATCGCGAGGGCAAAGGTGATCTGCTGGGTTCTGCGTTGCTGCTCGCCTAGGCGAAGCTTGTAATCGGTTTGGTCTACCAGCACCACGTCGTTTTGCTGGAGCTGGTAATAGGGATCCTCGAACACCTTTTTAGTGGTGAGGTCGAGCACCGCCGTTTCGCGGCGGCCGTTGTTCTCCCGGAGCACCCGCACCCGTTGAATGGTGCCGAACTCCGTGATCCCACCGGCCATGCCCACGGCTTCCAGGATGTTCAGCCGCTCCGTGGGGATCGTCTGTACGCCCGGCCGGGCCACTTCGCCCAGTACCGTGATCCGGAAATTCAGGAACCGGATGGTTACCGAAGGCTGGGTCAATACGTCCTTCAATTTCGCCTTTATCGTCTTTTCCAGTTCTGTCTTTGTCAGTCCTTCCACGTGCAGGGGGCCGATGCGCGGCATCTCGATGTTGCCGTACACGTCTACCAGGTAGCCCGGCTCCTGCTGTAAACCGCTTCCCTGGCTGGTAGCCGTCAGGTTGTACAGCTGGTCCGTCTGCGGGTTGAGGCTCGCACTCGATACTTTGATCGAGAGCAGGTCGTTCTTCTGGATCACCGGGTCGGCCAGCAGCACCTCCCGCTTGAAAGACGTATCCTTGATGTCCTCCAGGTAGTTGTGCAACACCCGCTGCGGCTTGCAGCTGGCGGCCAGCACTGCGACCACAAATATATAGTAAAAAAAGCGCATATCTGTTTACGTTTTAATGGGTTCGAGGGAAATTAGCTTTGTTTTATCGATGTTGGCCAGCAGCAGGTAGCCGAGGCTTTCGATCAGTACTTTGACGGTCTTGCTGTTCACCTGTACCACGCGCCCTTCGGCGTTCACCAGCGGCCCCGACAGCACCGCCACCTTTTCATCGGGCTTCCAGTCCACCTTCACGAGCTCCACGTTCTGGTGTTCGTCGAGGAATTTCCGCACGGCCTGGATCTCTTTTTCCTTGATCACCGCCGGCTTGCCGTCCCAATACACGAAGTTGATCACGCCATCCGTCATCCGCACCTCGGTGCGCATCTCGTCGGCCGCCCGCACAAACACGTACGATTTGAACAGCGGCTCCTCGATGAGTTTCACCCGGTCGCTCCACTTGCGGTGCACCTTGTTGAGCGGGCAATAGCTCTCGATACCCTTCTGTACCAGAAGGTTATGGACCTTTTTTTCCCACCGGGGCCTCGTATATATAGCGTACCATTTTTGACTCATGACAGGGGCTTAGGCATAGCTTCGCCACCTCAGTCCCAGGCATTTTTTCAAAATGCCGGGTTGGTTGAGGAGGGTTTCGCGCTGCAAATATAATCGGCATGTGGGACTGACAAGCTATTAAAAAGAACAGATTATGAATTAGTTATTGATTCAGAACTCCAAAAACCGCCCACCTGATGCATACGCTACTGATAATGAGCGACTAAGGGAACTTTCTTAGCCTCCGGAGCGTGTTCCGGAAGGTTCCGGAAGGTTTGGGCGGGAAGGGTTTGTTGTTTGGAATTTGATGTTCCGGCATCCATTGCCGATTCCCGCCGCGCCGTCGCACGGCTCACGGCTCACGGTTCACGCCTCACGCCTCACGATTTTTCCCGAACTTACCGCCATGAAGTCTCCCCGCTTTTATGCCCTCGACGTGTTCCGGGGCGCCACCGTTGCCCTGATGATCCTGGTGAACAATCCCGGCAACTGGGGGCACATCTACGGGCCGCTGGAGCATGCCGAATGGAACGGTATCACCCCCACCGACCTCGTCTTCCCCTTTTTCCTTTTTGCCGTGGGCAATGCCATGGCCTTCGTGATGCCCCGCTTTGCCGCCGCCGGCGACGGCGCCTTCTGGCGCAAGGTCCTCAAACGCAGCTTCCTCATCTTCGCCATCGGCCTCTTTCTCAACTGGTGGCCCTTCGTGCGCTGGCAGGACAACCAGCTCCTCGCCACCGGCTGGACCTGGTGGGGCCCCGCCGCGCCGGGCATTGCCGGCATCAAGAACGGCGCGCAGCAGCTCTTCGGGATCCGCATCCTGGGGGTGCTCCAGCGGATTGCCATCTGCTACCTGGCGGCCTCCGTGCTCGTTTACTACCTGAAACCCCGCGGCGCCATGCTGGCCGGCATGATCATCCTGCTGCTCTACTGGGGGCTTTGCTTCGCCCTCGGCGATTACACGATGCCCGGCTTCTTCGGCAACCGCATCGACACCGCCGTGCTCCAGGTGCCCCATATGTACAACCGCGAAACCTGGGAAGGCCTGCCCCAGATCTTCGACCCCGAAGGCCTCGGCAGCACGGCGCCGGCCATCGCCCAGGTGATCTTCGGCTACCTCGTGGGCCATTATATCATCAATAACACGAAGGCGCCCAGCACCGACAGCCCCGCCGATACCACGGCCCGGCTTTACCGCACGCTCACCGGCCTGTTTGTAACGGCCGTGGGTTTGCTGGTAGCCGGCTACATCTGGGACCTCGCCTTCCCCGCCAATAAGCGCATCTGGACTTCCTCGTACGTGGTGGCCACCACCGGGATGGCCATCCTGGTGCTGTGCACGCTGCTCTACGCCATCGAGCTCCGCGGCGTGCGCGGCGGCTGGACGCGCTTCTTCGACGTGTTTGGCAAGAACGCCCTCTTCGTCTTCGCCCTGAGCGCCTTCCTGCCCCGCGGCCTGCGCCTGCTGCGTATCCCCAACGGTGTCAACGACAAGGGGGAGCCGGCCTATACCAACCCCTGGAACTTTCTCTACGACAAGGTCTACAAGTTCATTCCCGGCGACCCGCGCATCGGCTCCCTCCTCTTCGCCCTCACCGTCATTCTCTTTATGTGGGCGATCTGTTACTGGATGGATAAGAAGCGCATCTACGTCAAAGTTTGATGAAACCGGTCAATCAATTAACCGGTTAATGGATTAACCGGTTCACAGCACATTATCTTCGCCGCATGACCACCACCCTCCAAAACGAGCAAGAAGCTGCCGTAGCCATACTGTTTTCCTGCCTCTTCAGCCAGCAGGCCCAGCCGGGCGAGGCGCAGATCGAGCAGTTGTCGCGGATGCTGGTGCTCTGTGCGCGCTTCCGCGGCCACAACCTGAGCGATATGTCGGCCAAGGCGCTGACTCTGTTCACCCAGGATGGCGCCAAGACCCTCATCGAGCGGGCGGCCCCGCTGGTAGACCCGGAGTTTCGCGAAACCCTCTTCTGCATGATCTGCGAACTGATGACCCAGGACGGACAACTACCCGAGTCGAGCTCCGAGCTCCTCGGCCTCTGCGCCCTCTCGCTGGGCATTTCCGTGGAACTGATGCGCGGAATTCTGACGACGTACCTCCTGCGCAACCGGTTTAATGTGACGATTATCGAATGACCCCGATGCCTATGGCCTCGGGGCGTTTCGTTTCCCGCTCCGTTCCGGAGCATGCAGGTTATGGGTGAGGTCGGTGAGGTTTTACACGCCGCTTTTGTCCGTTTACCTGTCGGAAAAATCCCTTTACGGGCTGATTGCGACAATTGACACAGTGAAATAATGCATTTACCTACTGATTCTGTCACCTTACATGTCGGAAAAAGCCCCTGACGGGCTGATTGCGACATCTTACCTGCTGCTATGACCGATTTACACGGCGCTCTTGTCAGGTTACAGCGTGATTCTGCGCTTTTAAAGATTGTTCTATCAGCCATCTCCACCTAAAACCTGTTTTCAGAAAAAAAGGAAGACCCAACAGGGGCACCCTTCCCTTCGCGAAGGGCCGGGGATGGGCCGGTGCCGCCGGCCAAAGCGGCCTAAGGCGCGGAGGCCGGGGATGGGGATGGGTCATACGATATCCATATCCCCGAAAAACAGCCGGAAATCCGTTTCCGCCAGGGCTTCCGTATCGGCGGCGTCTGTTCCTTTGACGAGGAAGTTGAAGCGGTTACGGATCCGCTTGTAGGGACCGCGGGGTGGGGCGAAGCCGGCATCGTACATCAGTAAAAAAGGCGCCCCGGCGCGGGTGGCGGCAACCGGCGCGGCGCGCAACACTTCGGCAAAGGTCGCTTCGTCGGGCGCCACGGCGTCCATCAGCAGGAAGAACGGCAGTCCCTTTTTCTTTTCCTTTTTTAAGACGAGCGCACCCAGCACCCGCCCGCCTTTCGACACCTCCACGAAGCGGATAACGCCGGGGGCATAGGCCGCGTAGCGCCAGCCGTACCAGGCGGCGTCTTTCAGCAATGCATTTTCGGGCCGGTGCAGCGTCGACAGCGGGAGCGCTTCCGGCCCTGCCAACGTGCGGAAACGGTAGCTGGAAAGCAGTGCCAGCGGGTGGAACGGGTGCAGCAGCACATCGGGGCAGCGACCACGGCGGTAGCCGAATTTCTGCAGAAAAATGGGCGTGCTCAGCTCGTTGGTGAATGTCAGGAAGGTGTCGGCGCCGGCAGCCCGGTTGGCCGCCTCGGTGCGGAAGTAGAGCTTGCCGAAGAGGCCTTTACCGCGCACGGCATCGGATGTGAGCACGTTCTGCGGCATCGCCACGAGGCGCTCGCGGCCGTTGATGCGAAAGCGGAAGTTGTTGCTGGTGGCCATACCCTCGGGACGGCCGTCGAGCCAAACGGTCTCGATCGAAAAGGAGTGGCTCGGGTTGTTGAAATACCAGTGTTGCAGGAAGGCAGGCTCGAGGCGCTCGTTGCCGCCGTTGGCCCGCACAAGTGCATAGAGGAGGCCCGCGTCTTCAACGCGGGCGGGGCGAAAGCTGAGTTTATCGGGGGCTTTGTCCATGAAGGGCCTGGATTTCTTCGGCCATCTCGTGCATCGTGCAGCTGCTGAAGCCGTAGCGGCCCTGGAGGTCGCGGTAATGCTGCAGGATGGCCTCCAGGAACGCGAAGTTTTCGTCCTGGTTGACGCCAAAGTTATGGGGGTGCCACCAGAGGTGATACACGAGTCCCTTGCGGGCAGCCTCCGTCATGGCCGCCTTGATGCGGCGCAGGCGCAACCCCTCAAAGGGACGCAGCGCGGGGAGGTAGGGCCGCAGGAACCCGCTCGACGGCACGAATACCGGCTCCTTCGGCGACACGGCGCGGGGGCTCCAGTTGTGGTTGCCCGACAAGGGCAGGTAGGCGTCCAGCAGGCGCAGCGAGCGCCGGAACAGGGTTTCCTGCTTGCGGTTGCGCGGCTCGTAGAGCCAGGATTTCTCGTTGCTTCGCACGCAGGTGATGCCGTGGCGGAGGCAGACTTCGAGGTATTCGTTGTTGAACTGGTTGCGCGGGAAGACAAGGCTCCGGAAACGAATGCCGCGGTCGGCGGCCACGCGGATGGCCATCTCGAGGTCGGCTTCAAAGTCGGCCACGGTCTGCCCCGGCTCCAGGCAATAGTAGTGGGAATAGGTATGCGTGGCGAGCTCGTGCTGCGGCTGGCGGCGGATCAGCTCGATCAGGTGCGGGGCGAAGTGGTAGCGATCGGAGCGGTAGTCGGGGCCAACCTCGGCGAAATAACCGTCGTAGGGGGTGAAGTCGGGATCATCGTAGTGGGGCACGCGCTCCGGGATGTGGGCCAGCAGCTGCTCCTTGGTTTCGAAAAACAGGAACCCGACCACGGCGAAGGTGGCCCGGATGCCGTAGGCGCCGAACAGGTCGAGCGTCCGGGGAATTACCGTTTGTTCCCCGCGGATATTGGCCCCGTATTTTTCGAGCGACAGGGTATCGCGCACCCCCCAGTAAAGTTCAAAATCCAGCGAGACCACGAATTTCCCTTGCGGCATACCACGAATAAGATTGGTTTGGCGTTTCTGACCGGCGCTAAAATAGGCCATTCACCCCCGCTGTGCTGAACTTTCGGGGGTTCCGTGCAAAAACCCCGCGAATACCCTTATTCATCCGTCAAAAATGACAACCGGTCCGCTGACGAGCTACCTTTCACAATCTCTTGGCAAGGTCGGTGCAGCAAAGGAGGATATTTGTAACTCAATTTTCACATGAAGTTTCTGCGCCTGCTGACCTGCTTCCTGCTGCTCGCCACCGGCGCTGCGGCGCAAACGACCTGCACTGCCCCGGGTCAGAACCCGTCCACCGCCTTCCCGGTATGCGGCACAAGCACCTTCGCGCAAACCACCGTGCCCCAATGCGGCAACCGCCCCGTGGGCCTGCAGCATTGCAGCGGCGCCACCCTCACCGACATCAACCCGTTCTGGTATAAGTTCACCTGCTACCAGAGCGGTACCCTTGCCTTCGTGATCACCCCCGACAACATCAGCGACGACTACGACTGGGCGCTGTACGACGTCACGGGCCGCAACCCGGCCGAGGTGTACACCGACGCTTCGCTCACCATCGCCGACAACTGGAGCGCCGATGGCGGCACCACGGGCTGCTCGCCCGCCGGCAGCCAGCAATTTGTCTGCGACGGTCCCGGCCGCCCCCGCTTCAGCCGCATGCCCGACCTGGAGCAGGGCCACAATTACCTGCTGCTGGTAAGCCACTTCACCCGCACTACCGACGGCTACGCCCTCTCCTTCGGCGGCGGCACCGCCGTCATCACCGACACCACGCCGCCCCGCCTCAAAGCCATCGAAGCCTCCTGCGGTGGCGACATCCTGCGCGTAAAGCTGAATAAGAAGATGAAATGCACGTCGCTGACGGCCACCGGCAGCGAATTCTTCCTCACGCCCGCCGTGGCCACCGTGGTCAGCGCCAGCGGCTTTGGCTGCGACACCGGCTTCGACACCGACTCCCTCGAGCTGCGCCTGTCTACCTTTCTCAACCCGGGCAATTATACCCTCGGCATCCGCGCCGGGTCGGACGGCAACACGCTGCTCGACGTCTGCGACCGCAACATTCCCGACACCAATAAGCTCCCCTTTATCCTGCTGCCCCGCGCCCCGACACCGATGGACAGCATGGCACCCATTTCCTGCGCCCCTACTGAGTTACACCTCGTATTTCGCCGCCCCATGCTGTGCAACACCGTCGCCGCCGACGGCAGCGACTTCCAGCTTTCGGGCACCTACCCCGCCACCATCACCGGCGCCCGCGGCGCCTGCAGCAACGGCAGCACCGTAAGCAAGGAGATCATTGTTACCCTCGCGCAGCCGCTTTATACCGAAGGAAGCTTCCGCCTCACCCTCCGCCAGGGCTCCGACGGCAATACCGTTTTCGACGAATGCGGCGAGCAAACACCCGCGGGCCAGTTCGTGGATTTCAGCGTCAAAGACACCGTCAACGCTAACTTCACGTATACCATCGACTACGGCTGCCAGAAAGATTCCGTGCATTTCAGCCACCCCGGCGGCCACCGCGTGGACAGCTGGGCCTGGACCCTCGGTGAGGGCCAAACGGCCACGACGCAGGCGCCGACCGCTTATTACAGCGTCTTCGACCAGCCGAAAGACGTGCGGCTCGTCGTCAGTAACGGCTTTTGCAGCGACACTTCCACCGCGCAGGTGCTGCTGATCAACTACCTCAAGGCCGGCTTCAACGTGCTGGAAGACCAGTGCCCCAACGAACCGGTGTTGCTCACCAACACCTCGGTGGGCCGGCAGTTGCGCTACCAGTGGGATTTCGGCAATGGCGACCGCTCCACCGATGTGACGCCGAGCCCGTTTTACACGGCTCCGATGCGGGAGAAGGCCTTCACCATTACACTCAACGTCACCGACTCGTTCAACTGCACCTCGGTGGCCCGCAAGCGCATCGTCGTGTACCCCAGCTGCTACATCGACGTACCGAACGCCTTTACGCCCAACAACGACGGCCGCAACGACCGTTTCCACGTGCTCAACGCCGTGAAGGCCGTTGACTTCCAGCTCCTGGTCTACAACCGCTGGGGCCGCGTGGTGTTCGAGTCGCGCAACTGGAAGGAAGGCTGGGACGGTAAGATCAACGGCATTGAGCAGGGAACGGGCGTCTTTGTATGGTACGCGCGGTACACCGATCGCGACACGGGTGCGCCGGTGCTCCGGAAAGGAACCGTGGTCCTGATCCGGTAAAAAAATCTTAAAAAAAACTAAAAAAAAATTCGGGGGTGGAGCTCCGGGAACGTTTGCGTAATGCTTCGCGAACAGCTTCCGTACCATTGCCTGCCGCTACGGAGGGACGCACCGGAACGCCGGTTACTGCCACAAAACAAGAATCTCAGGGGTGTTTTTCCGGGAATGAAAATCCCGCCAGGATGCAGGCGGGACGCGGGTTTGATTAGTTGAGCAATATGGCGGTGACGCTACCGGAAGGGCTTAAAAGAAAAAAGGCCTGCCCTAAAAAGAGCCGGCCGTTGCTAACCTATGAAAAACACCAATTCCAAATATAGGAGAAATTGTGCATCGGCGCAACGGTATGTTAAAATCTTTTTCCCGGCCGGTCATAATTGGGGCGATTCTGTAGGCGCTCTTCCCGGATCCGCTTCACCTGGTCTACGAAGTCGTGTTCGTAAACGAAGATGTCGTTGCTGCGTTTTTCGCCCATGATGGGTCGGAACTGGTCGCGGTATCGGAGGCGCAGGTCTACGATCTTCTGTTGCAATATGAGGCGGTCGCCGCGGTATTGCTGGTTCACCTGGCGCAGCTCGTTGAAGTAATTGATAAAAACGGGGGTAAAGCGCTCGGCCTCGCTATCCGACAGGTGCAGGCGGGTTTGCAGGTACTCCTGCATCCGCTGGCGCATCCGGCCGCCGGGGCCACCGTCCTGGGCGGTTGCGCTGAAGGCGAGGCCCAGGGTCATCATCATTATATAAAGAATGCGCTTCATGGTTCTATCTGGTTTTCCGGGTAACACAAAATCGGGCACACAACCGGTGCAAAACTACTTTCTTTCCTAATTGATATCCGCCAGCGGGTCGTCCTCACCCGGTACTCCTTCCAGGAAGGCGTCGAGCTCCGAAACGCTCACGTCGTGGAGCATCTGGCGCACGTCGCTGTGCGGGCTGCTGCTTTGGGCCACATCGGTAGCCGAGGCCGGGTCGGCCGTCTGCAGGAACTCGTCCAGGGCGCCGTCGGGCACCGTGCGGAGACCGGCCTGCACCACGGCTTCAGGGTTGGCAGCGGGCGTACGGCTTTCATAAAGCCAGCCGCCCACGGCGATGGCGCCGGCCAGCACCGCGGCGGCAGCCATCCGCACCCAGCGGGGACGCATCCCCACAACCCGGGCGGGCTGCGAAGTTGCCGGAACCGCTTCGCCCTGGCGCAGGCGCGTCAGCAACAGCCCCGGCAGGCCTTCGAAATAGCCGGCGGGCGTGCTGAAGGGCATCTTACGGTCGAGGCTGTCGAGGAGCGAAGGAACGGCGGGTGCTGCGAAGTAGCCTTCGGGCACGGCAAAGGGCATCGACTTCGGCAGCCCTGCCAGCAGCGGCGCGAGCTCCTGCAGCTCGGCGGCCGCTTCTTCGCGGTGGATACGCGCCAGAACCGTCGCTGCGAACGCGGCAAAATAGCCCTCCGGCACCGCGTAAGGCGGCACGTGGAGGCCGGCGGGGAGTTGAAGCCCGCCTTCCTGCAGTTCCAGAGCTATGTTTTTGCGTGGTTCCATTCAGCTTTCTGTGACCCGGCAAAGGCCCTGAAGTTTAATGATTGCGGATATAATCCTCGATTTTTTTGGCTGCGTGGTGGTAGCTCGCCTTGAGGGCGCCCTCGCTGGTTTCGAGCACCCGGCTCATCTCCTCGTAGGGCATCTCGTCGTAATAGCGGAGTGTAAACACAATGCGCTGCTTTTCGGGCAATTGCTGGATGGCCAGCTGCAGCTTCCACTCGAGCTTGTTGGCGTCGAAGCCCTCCTGGGCGCGCACCTGGTTTTCGAGGCCCGAGGCCACGTCGTCGAAATCGACGGCCGAGCGCTTTTTCTGGTTCTCGATGTAGGTCAGGCACTCGTTGGTGGCGATCCGGTAGAGCCAGGTATAGAGCTGCGATTCTTCCTTGAAGTTCTGCAGGGCGTTCCACACGCGGATGAAGACGTTCTGCAGCACATCGTTGGCATCTTCGTGGTGCACCACCATGCGGCGCACGTGCCAGTAGAGCCGCTCCTGGTACTTGCGGATCAGGGCCGTATAGGCGGCTTCGCGCGTGGCGGGCTCGCGGAACTTCCGGAGCAGCTCGGCGTCGTCTTGTGCGGGTTGGGCCATCGGGGCGAAGATAGGCAGGGGAATCTTTGGATCGCGGATCCGGGAATCCCGGATCTAAGACAGCAGCGTGCAGCGGCGCACAGGTCCGGGATCCAAAGATCCGGGATCACCAGGTCTTACGGCAGCACGCGGGGGATCATGCCCCGGATCCCCATATCCTGCACCGTTTCGCCCTTGCCGGGTTCCCAGCGGCCGTCGCGGACCACCTCGTTCCATTCGAAGCTCTTGTTGGTGGACAGCGACACTTCTACGATAATGTTCTTCGTTTCGTCGCCACGGATGACGAGGTGGCCCGGCGCAAAGGCAGCCGTGACCACGCAGGAGCCTGCCGGAACGGGCGAGGTGGCGAAGAGCGGGTTGACCACGGTGGTGGCACCCGCCGCGGCGGTGGCCGTATCTACGATGCGGAAGTTGTAGCCCCCGTAGCGCACCTGCGACTCGAAGCCCCAGAAGCCCTGCGGGCGGTTCTTGTTGACGGTGATGGCCGTGTCCTTGATGCGGAACGACGTGATGTAGTTGTTGAAACCGATGAACCCGGCCACGGTGCCCATGAATTCCTGGCGGATGGGCATACCGGCCACCGTATCGTCTACGTAATACTTGACGTCGAAATTCTGGTAGGCAAGCGAAGTGCGGAGCCACTCGTATTCGCCGGGGGGAACGTCGCTGAGCGGTACGCTGAGGAAGACGCCGTTGTTGCCCACCACGCTGGCCTTGCTGAAGTCGATGGCGAGTGCGCCGCCGGCGGTCGTTTCGTCGGCGCGGTACAGCACCACGCCGGTGCCGAGGGGCGTATGGGCCGTGGGCGCCAGCTCGAGGTAGTGGGCGCTCATCCCGTTAAAAACGGGACTCTGCGCGGCATTGCCCACACCGAGGCCGTTGGGTTGCCCCACGTTGTTGAGCCGCACCTGCGTGCTGTCGAAGCGGAACTTGAAGATCAGCTGGGCCCGCTCCTCGGCGGTTGTATTCTTTTTGCAGGAAGCGAGGGCTACGATGCCCGCGAGCAGCAGGGCGGAGAGAAAACGCATGACGCAATCAGTTTTGGAGGCTAAAGATGAGGATAATCCCGCATATAGCGGCGAGGATGGACACGCGGAAAACGCGGAAGACGCGGAAGGCGTTTCTTTTGGAAGTGCTCTTCAGGTATGGAGTTGCCTTCTGAAAGCAGTTCCCTTTTTTATAGGACGCTACCACCCACAAGGTTTTCCAACTGGAATAGGTACGGAACAATTGGAAACTGCTACCAAAAAAGATTCCGCGTCTTCCGCGTTTTCCGCGTGCCCTACCTTTGCGCCCATGCGCACCATTCTTGCTTCATTTGCAGCCGTGCTCCTCCTGGCCGGCTGCTCCACCAACAACGTGACCACCGACGACTCGCTCGGCAAATTCTTCAGCGACAACGGCACCGAAGGCTGCTTTGCCGTGCTCAACAACGCCACCGGCGCCTTTACGATGTACAACCTGCCGCGCTTCCGCGACAGCGCCTTTACGCCCGCCTCCACCTTCAAGATCGTCAACTCGCTCGTCGGGCTGCAAACGGGCATCATCAGCAACGACTCGATGGTGATCCGCTGGAACGGCGTGCCTTCGGGCCGCACCGAGTGCGATGCCGACATGAGTATGTACACCGCCTTTCGCCGCTCCTGCCCGGCCTGGTACCAGGAAGCCGCCCGCCGCATCGGCCGCGATACCATGCAGCGCTGGCTCGACTCGCTCGCCTACGGCAACAAGAAGATCTCCAAAGTGGACACTTTCTGGCTCGACAATTCCCTCAAGATCCGCCCCGACGAAGAGCTCGGCCTCGTGAAGCGCCTCTACTTCAACCAGCTGCCCTTCTTCAAGACCAACCAGGAGATCGTGAAGCGCGCGATGCTCTTCGAAAGCACCCCCGCCTACCGCCTTGCCTATAAGACGGGCTGGGGTAAAAAGGAAAACGGCCGCGACCTCGCCTGGGTCGTGGGCTGGGTGGAAGAAAACAACCACCCCTACTTCTTCGCGCTCAACTTCGAAACCCTCAAACCCGGCGTGGACGTACCCACCGTGCGGATGAACATGCTGAAAGGCATTCTGACGAAGCTGGGATACCTGAAGGGACAGAAATGAATTCAGATCTCAGATTCAGGATTTAAGAGTCAGGAGTCTTTACCGATTTTTTATGCACGCCCCGCCGAAAGCGGGGCGCTTCGTGTGGCGGATGCACGCATTGTGTACGGCCCGCCTGCTGTCTCGCGCGCTTTTCGGAGCATGCCGGAGGCATGCGCGTTTCACAACCCGGGATGCACCCCGGGACGGAAAGACGGATGGCATCTATGCATGCCGGTGGCATGCGCGTTTCACAACCCGGGATGCAATCCCGGTAACGAAAAGACGGATGGCATCCCTGCATGCCGGAGGCATGCGCGTTTCACCACCCGGGATGCAACCCCGGTAACGAAAAGACAGATGGCGTCCCTGCATGCCGGAGGCATGCGCGTTTCACAACCCGGGATGCAATCCCGGGACGGAAAGAAGGATGGCGCCCATGCATGCCGGAGGCATGCGCGTTTCACCACCCGGGATGCAATCCCGGGACGGAAACCGGGAATCGCCGCACATCGCGCATACCTCCGGCATGCCCCGAATCGGCCAACCGCGTTATCCCGGCATGGTATGCCGGGCTATCGAGCGTGCATGCCTCCGGCATGCTAGCGGTTGCCCTGAATAAGAATCCGGCCTCCAAAATCTGAAATCTGAAATCCGGGATCTGAAATCCGCAATCCGTTTTGGCGTGATATTTACAGAAAGCGCCGCAATGACCCTTCCCTTCGACCTGCAGCTGGAACGTCCCGAAGCCTTGTACCTGCTGGGCCTCGTGCCCCTGCTGCTACTTTTTTACGGGTGGTACCGCGTACGGCGCACCCGCGCCCTCCGCGCCCTGGGCGAGCCCGAAGCGCTGAAGCGCGTGCTCCCCGATTATGCCCCCGGCCGCGCTACGGTCCGTTTTGTACTGTTTACCCTCGCCTTTACCCTCGGCGTGCTGGCCCTGGCCAACCCGCGCCGCCCCGCTGCCGGCGACCTCCAGGCCCGCTCCGGCATCGACCAGGTGTTCCTGCTCGACGTAAGCAACTCCATGCTGGCCACCGACGTGGCCCCCAGCCGCCTCGACGCCGCCAAAAGCATGCTCCAGGCCGTGCTGAAGGCCCGCCCCGACGACCGCGTGGCACTCATCGTATTCGCCGGCCACGCCTACGCCCAGCTGCCCCTCACCTACGACCACGGCGCCGCCTCGCTCTTTATCGAAACCGCCAACCCGCAGCAGGTGTCCGGCCAGGGCACCGCCATCGGCGAAGCCCTCCAGCAGGCCGTGCTCACCTTCGGCAACGAAGAGAACCGCTACCGCACCGTACTGCTGCTCACCGACGGCGAAACCCACGACGAGGATGCCGCCACGCAGGCCAAAGAGCTCGCCGACCACGGCGTGCTGATCAACACCGTGGGCATCGGGTCGGCCGGCGGCACTACCATCATCGACCCGCAGACAAAAGCGCCCAAAAAGGACGAGAGCGGCAACATCGTGCTGTCCAAGCTCAACGAAGCCCTCCTGCAGCAGGTGGCCGCCACCGGCAAGGGCCACTACCTCCACCTCGACGAGCCGGCCAGCACCGCCCGCGCCCTGCTGGCCAGCCTGTCGACGGTAAAGAACACGCCGCTGATCGACAAGACGCAACTGAGCTACGAGCCCTATTTCCAATGGCTCGTGGGCCCGATGCTCCTCCTGCTGCTGGCCGAAGCCTTTATTCCGCAACGTAAAAAAGTACGCGCATGAAAGCCCTCCTGCTGCTCCTCGCCCTCGCCGTCGGCGCCGTTGCCAACGGCCAGCAAGAAGCCATCCGCGCCGGCAACGAAGCCTACCGCAACGCCGACTGGACCTTTGCCGAAAACCAGTACCGCCAGGCCGGCAACCACCCCGTGGCGCAGTACAACCTCGCCAACGCCCTCATCCGCCAGAACCGCTACGACGAAGCCCTCGCCGTGTTGTCGCCCCTGACGGCGCCCGGCAACAACGCCTCCCTGCGCAGCAAGGCCTGGTACAATATGGGCGTCGTATACACCCGCCAGAAGGCGCTCGAGCAAAGCATCGAGGCCTATAAATCGGCCCTCCGCATCGCTCCCTACGACAAGGAAGCCCGCGAAAACCTGCAGAAGGCCCTGCTGGAACTGAAGCAGAACAGCGGCGGCGGCGGCGCCTCCAACGACAAAAACAAGAACAACGACGTGGACCGCAAGCTCAAGGAACTGCAGGACAAGGAGCGGAAGCTGCAGCAGAGCAAAAAAGACAAAGGCGGGGGGAACCAGCCGAATAAGGACTGGTGAGGAGATGTAGGATGTCGGATCTCTGATTTCAGATTTCTGATTTCGGATTTCGGATTTCGGATTTGGGGGCGTCCGGGATACTTCCGGCGCCGGGACGCGTGAAACGCTCCGCGGATAACGCGAAACGGTGGCCGGGAGGCGTCGAACGGTTGCCGGCCTACACGAAACAGCTGCCGGGCATCGCCAAACAGCTGCCGACCTGCAATAACGTCATGCCGACCTTCAATAAACAGGCGCCGACTTGCTCCAAACAGGCGCCGACCTGCAAGAACGTCATGCCGACCGGGGCAAATACCGGCCGGAGGGGTATTTTGCGACAAGAGGAGGGAACAGGCACACCCCCAAACCTTTCTAAACCCTTCTAAACCCCTAAACCTTTCTAAACCTCTAAACCCTAAACCGATTCGTTCGGTACTTTTGCCCCAATGCAGACCCAACCCGAAAAAACCGCTTCGTACCAGCGGCTCCACACCCGTCCCGTCCGCATCGGCGACCTCTGGCTGGGGGGCGACTACCCGATCCGGATCCAGACGATGACCACCACCGACACGATGGACACCGAGGCCACCGTGGCCCAGACGATCCGCTGCATCGAGGCGGGCGCCGAGCTGGTGCGCATCACCGCCCCCTCGAAAAAGGAAGCCGAAAACCTGCGCGTCATCCGCGACGAGCTGCACCGCCGCGGGTACAACGTTCCGCTCGTAGCCGACATCCATTTTACGCCCAACGCCGCCGAGATCGCCGCCCGCATCGTGGAAAAGGTCCGCGTGAACCCGGGCAACTACGTCGATAAAAAGAAGTTCGAGCAGATCGAATACACCGATACCGAATACGCCGAAGAGATCGACCGCATCCGCGAGCGCTTTACGCCGCTGGTGCGCATCTGCAAAGAGCACGGCACCGCCATGCGCATCGGCACCAACCACGGCTCCCTCTCCGACCGCATCATGAGCCGCTACGGCGACACCGCCATCGGGATGGTGGAAAGCGCCATGGAATTCCTCCGCATCGCCCGCTCCGAAGACTACCACCAGATCGTGCTGAGCATGAAAAGCTCCAACCCGATCGTGATGGTGGAAGCCTACCGCCTGCTGGTGCGGCACATGGAGCAGGAGTTCGGCGAATGCTACCCGCTGCACCTCGGCGTGACCGAGGCCGGCGACGGCGAAGACGGCCGCATCAAGAGCGCCATTGGCATCGGCACCCTCCTGCAGGAAGGCATCGGCGACACCATCCGCGTGTCGCTCACCGAAGACCCCGAGTTCGAGCTGCCCGTTTGCAAGGACCTGGTGAAAAAAGTAGAAGCGTTGAAAAACCCCAGCCCCTCCCCGGGCGGGGCGGGGAGCCAAAGCGCCCCCCTCTCCTTTGGAGAGAGCCTGTCCCGCGAAAGCGGGAGGTCGGGGGTGAGGTCTGCCCCTCCTTCCCCGTGGGAAGGAGGTCGGGAGGATGGGTCGGTGCGGGAGGCGGTCGCTGGCAGCCCCGTCCCCGTCGTCATTGCCGACTACATGCATGCCGACCGCATTTCTCCGGAAGACCTTGCCGCCATCGGCTACCGCTACAGCGCCGCGCTCGACAAATGGAACATCGGCGACTCCGCGGCCGACTATATCTATACGGCCAGCAAGGTCATTGATTTCGCGCTGCCCGGAACCCTCGGCGTCATCTGCAACGCCCCGGTATGGAAGCCGGAGCTCGAGCGGCACTACCCGCTCTTTGAAGCGGCGAAGCTCTTGGAAGCGTCCGCCGCCGGCCTGCAGCCGGATTTCGCGGCGGCACTGAATTTCATCGCAGTAGATGCCTCGGCTACCAGCCCGGGATCGCTCGGCGCGCTGTTAGCCGGCAGCGCCAAAATCGTGCTATGCGTGTATGCCAGCAGCGCCAACCCTACAGCCGATATCCGGGCCTTTGTCGCCGCCCTGCCGGCGCGCCTCCCGGTCGTGATCGGCGCCGAAAGCCACAGCAGCACCGTCGACGAACAACTGATCGATTTCGCCACCACCGCCGGCACCCTGCTGCTCGACGGCATCGGCAAGGGCGTGTGGCTGATGAACGACCCGTCGAAGCTGCACAACAGCCGCGTGTCAGGCCGCACCTATATGGAAGTGGGCAGCAACGCCCAGTTTCTCAACAACACGGCCTTCAGCATCCTGCAGGCCACGCGCACACGCATTTCCAAAACGGAATACATCTCCTGCCCCTCCTGCGGCCGCACCCTCTTCGACCTCCAGGAAACCACGGCGAAGATCCGCGCCGTGACCCACCACCTGAAGGGCGTCAAGATCGCCATTATGGGCTGCATCGTAAACGGGCCCGGCGAGATGGCCGACGCCGACTTCGGCTACGTAGGCAGCGGCCCGGGCAAGATCACGCTCTATAAAGGCAAGGAAGTGGTGAAGCGCAACGTCCCCAGCGAAGTGGCCGTGGAAGAACTGATCGGGCTGCTGAAGGAAGCCGGGGCCTGGGTGGAGCCGCTGGTGGAAGCATGATCGTGAAGCGTGAGGGGTCAGTTGTGAGAAGAGAAAGAACGCAGATTTTATAGGATCGAGATGATTAACGCGGATATGATTTTTGCTACGATTAAGCAGTACCTTACGTAACCCAAATTTTCACGCCTCACGCCTCACGCCTCACGCCTCACGCCTCACGCCTCACGCCTCACGCCTCACGCTTCACGATATGAAACGACTCTACTGGTCCCTCTTCTTCATCGCGGCGCTCCTCGTAGACGGGGTGTTCATCTTCATGCACGACGACGGCCTGCGCGTGTTCAGCAAGCCGCTGCTCACGCTGCTACTGATCGGGATGGTGCTCAACAACACGCCCCACTTCACCACGCGCCTGAAGGTGCTGCTGCTGGCCGCCCTCGCCGCCTCCTGGGTGGGCGATGTGCTCCTGCTGCGCTCCAGCGAAGGCTACTTCATCGCCGGTATCGCCGCTTTCCTGCTGGCGCAGATCGCCTACGCGATCGCCTTCATCCAGTTGCGGCAGCAAAAGGGCCTGCGCTTTCGCCCGCTGATGCTCGTGCCCGTGGCCACGTACTACGTGTGCCTCATCACCCTGCTCTATGAGCACCTCGGCGCGCTGCGCCTGCCGGTGCTGGCATATGGCGCCGTCATCTCCCTTATGCTGGCGATGGCGCTGCAGCTCGTGCGTCTCAAGAACCGGCGCAGCGCGGGCCTCCTTTTCGGTGGCGCCCTCCTCTTCGTGGCCTCCGACTCGGTGCTCGCGCTCACCCGTTTTTACTGGAAAGAAACAAGCACCGCCCACAGCCTGCTGATCATCGGTACTTACGGCGTCGCACAGCTGCTTCTCTCCCTCGGCCTCCTCAACCACATCACCCCACCCCGCGCACCCAGGAAAAGCGCCGAGGCGCTGCGGCAGGAACTTTTAAATTAGGCCCCCTGTCCCCCGAAGGGGGCACTTTGGTCGGTCATTCTTCTTTATTTCAATCAGTCTTCATTCCAATGGCGTAATTGATGGTTCGCGTAGCGAACCATCTGTATTTTTGAAACTACCATAAGATGAAAGCACAAAACATAACGGACAGTACTGACCTAAGTGCCCCCTTCGGGGGGCAGGGGGCCGGGGCCGACTTCCTCGTCATCGGCTCCGGCATCGCCGGCCTCACTTACGCGCTCAAGGTGGCGCAGCGTTTTCCCGACCGGAGCGTGACCATCATCACCAAGGCGGCGGCGGATGAAACGAACACCAAGTACGCCCAGGGCGGCATCGCCGTCGTGAACGACCTGGAGAACGATTCCTTCGCCAAGCACATCGAAGACACACTCATCGCCGGCGACGGCCTCTGCGACCCCAATGTGGTGGAGATCGTGGTAAAGGAAGGCCCCGCCCGCGTGCAGGAGATCATCGACTGGGGCGCCCAGTTCGACAAGGACGCCGAAGGCTCCTACAAGCTCGGTCGCGAGGGGGGCCACTCCGAGTACCGCATCCTCCACTACAAAGACGTAACGGGCAAGGAGATGGAACGCGCCGTGCTCACCGCGGTAGAAAACACCCCCAACATCCACATCGTGAAGCACTGCTTCGTGGTGGATATCATCACCCAACACCACCTCGGCTACCTGGTTACGAAAAGCACGCCCGATATCTGCTGCTACGGCGTATACGTGCTCAACATGGTCACCAACCGCATCGAGAAGGTGCTGTCGAAGCTGACGCTGCTGGCCACCGGCGGCAACGGCCAGGTGTACCGTACCACCACCAATCCTGCCATCGCCACCGGCGACGGCGTGGCCATGGTCTACCGCGCCAAGGGCCGCATCGAGAACATGGAGTTCATTCAGTTTCACCCCACGGCGCTCTACGAGGCCGGCCGGCGCGGGCAGGCCTTTCTCATCACCGAGGCCGTGCGCGGCGACGGCGGCATCCTGCGCAACGGCGCCGGCGAAGCCTTTATGGAGCGCTACGACGCCCGCAAGGACCTCGCCCCGCGCGACATCGTGGCCCGCGCCATCGACAGCGAAATGAAAATCGGCGGCACCGAGCACGTGTGGCTCGACTGCCGCCATATGGATATCGAAAAATTCAAGGAGCACTTTCCCAACATCTACGAGCGCTGCCTTTCCCTGGGCATCGATGTGGCCACGGCGATGATTCCCGTGGCGCCGGCGGCGCACTACAGCTGCGGCGGCATCAAGACCGACCAATGGGGCCACAGCTCCATCGCCAACCTGTATGCCTGCGGCGAATGCGCGTCTACCGGCCTCCACGGCGCCAACCGCCTCGCCTCCAACTCGCTGCTCGAGGCCATGGTGTTTGCCCACCGCTGCTTTGAAGACGCCGTGCGCCGCTTTGAGGCGCTCCCCGAGCTGCCCGCGATCCCCGACTGGAACGCCCAGGGCACCGCCGAGCCGAAGGAGATGATCCTCATCACCCAAAGCCTCAAAGAGCTGCAACAGGTGATGAGCGACTACGTGGGCATCGTGCGCAACAACGTGCGCCTCGCCCGCGCCATGAAGCGCATCGACCTCCTCTTCGACGAGACCGAGGACCTGTACCGTAGTACTACGGTGTCGCCGCAGTTGCTCGAGCTGCGCAACCAGATCACGGTGGGCTACCTCGTTACCAAGGGCGCTTCCTTCCGCAAGGAAAGCCGCGGCCTGCACTACAACACCGATTACCCGCAACACGGAGAGCTGGTGCAGAACATCATCCTCTAAAAAAGTAGTTAAGTCGGAAGTGCGAAGTCGGAAGAAAAGCAATACTTCGCACTTCCGACTTCCGACTTGCTAACTTCGCTCCGTGTATTACCTCCTGTACGGCTTCCTCTACCTGGTGTCGCTCCTGCCCCTGCGGGTGCTGTACCTGTTTTCCGACGCGGCCTATGGGCTGGTGTACCACATTATGGGCTACCGCAAGCAGGTGGTGCTCGATAACCTCCGCATCGCTTTTCCGCACAAGACGGAGGCCGAGCGCGTAACCATCGCTAAAAAATTCTACCGGAATTTCACCGACACCTTTATCGAAACCATCAAGTTCATCAGCGCCTCGCCGCGTTTTTTCAGGAAGCACCTCGAGGCCGACTTCTCGGTGCTGCACGACGTTTACCGCGACGGCCGCTCGGTGCAATTCCACCTGGGCCACAACTTCAACTGGGAGCTGGTGAACCTGGGCGTGCCGGCGCTGATGCCGGAGCCCCACGTAGGCGTTTACCTTCCGATCAAGTCGAAGCCGGTGGACCGCCTGTTCCGGAAGATCCGCTCGCGGTCGGGCGTAAAGCTGGTGGCGGCCACGCGCATGCGGGAGGAGATGCTGCCCTTCCGCGGAAAGCAATACATTCTCGGTCTGGTAGCCGACCAGAGCCCCGCGATTCCCGCACGGGCCTTTTGGGTGGAGTTTTTCGGCCGCCCCACGGGCTTCCTGAAAACACCAGAGATGGCCGCGCGCCGCAACGACCTGCCGGTTTTCTTCGCGCACTTTACCAAGAAGAGCCGGGGGCATTATGTAGGCCACATCCGGCTCGCGGCGCTGCACCCGGCGCAGCTGCCGGAGGGCGCGCTGACGGTGCAATACGCCCGCTACCTCGAAGAGGTGATGTCGGCCAACCCCGAGCTATGGCTCTGGAGCCACCGCCGCTGGAAGCACGAATGGCGGCCGGAGTATGGACCGGTGCTCTATTGAATAATCATTAATGTCTATTGAATATTGAATAAGGGGAACATCCTCGTTATACAATAGACATTATTCAATAGACATTATTCAATGCCCGCGGCCACGCGGGCCAGCTTTTCCCAATCGCCTGCCGGCGGCACCTGCACCCATTCTTTCATGGGACGGCCCTTGCCGGAAGGATCGAACAGGCGGGCGCCGGGTACGGCGAGGGCGCCGGCATGGGCCGGTCCCGTGAGCTTGAACACCATTTCGTTCTGGAAAAAACAGGTAAAGGCCTTACCGCCCATTTTGAAACAGGGCTTGCCGAACAACTGGCCGCTTTCGGCCCCGGGTAAGGCGCCGCCGATGGCGCGGAAACGATTTTCCTCTGGCGTCATGCCCGCGAAAGTACGGGTGCCATGGGGCGAAATGTTAAAAAATTATCAACGATTCTTCGAAAAAAGGGCTTAACCTTGTGGCAACAAAAAGTCCCCTGTGGAAACAGCGGACGTAACGATTGCTTGCTATATGAAATTTTTGAATTAGGACGTAACGCGTTCTGCTTGCTTACCCGAAGACTGCGATTGCTTGCTTTTTTCTTTTCTTCTCCCTTACCATCCCCGGTAGCGTTCTTTCTGCTGCTAAAGTAGACCGGGTATTTCTCCGCCACCGACCAATTTAATCCCGTTTACACGATAGCTAAACAACTGCCTCAGCAGCAAAAGCTTTGCCCACAGCGGATTTGCGCATACTCATCCGCATTACCGCCAACGGCAAAAATCGCTGATGTCTGATATCTGATGTAAGCGTAAAAAAAAGAGATCGCAATGCGATCTCTTTCTAAATCCGACATCAGAAATCCGACATCAGCGATCAATTCAGCACGCTGCTTTCCTTTTCGGTCCTGATCTTTTCCTCCTTCTTGATGGCGTTCCAGCCGCCGAGTACGTTGCGGACGTTATGAATACCCTGGCGCTTCATCAGCGAAATGGCGATCACGCTGCGGTAGCCGCCCTGGCAATGCACGTACAGGTTCTGCTCGTCTTCAAACTGGGCCAGCAGGGCCGGGTCAGTCATATCGTTGAGCGGAAGGTTTTGTGCATCCTTCACATGGCCTTCGGCAAATTCGGCGGGCTTGCGCACGTCGACCACCAGCAGGTTCTCATCAAAGGGCAGGTCCATGGCCAGCTCGTCAACGTCCACATCGATGATGAGGTCGATGGCTTCGCCGGCTTTTTGCCAGGCTTCGAATCCGCCTTCGAGGTAACCGATCACGTTCTGAAAGCCCACGCGGGCGAGGCGTACCAGTGTTTCGCGCTCCTTGCCGGGCTCCGTCAGCAGGATCATCTCGCCCGTGTAGGGTAGCAGCGACCCGGCCCATTCGGCAAAGCGGCCTTCGAGGCCCACGAACACCGAGCCCGGCACGAATCCTTCCGTAAACACCGAGGCGTGGCGGGTGTCGAGCAGCAGGGCGTCGCGCTCCAGCGCCGCCTTGACATCGGCCACGCTCAGCGGGGTAAGGCCTTTGGCCAGCACGCTGTCGAGCTCTTCATAGCCTTCTTTATTGATGCGGGCGTTGATGGGAAAATATTGCGGGGGCGCGGTCAGTCCGTCGGTAACGGCCTGCACGAACTCGGCCTTTGTTTGCGGCTGCAGGGCGTAATTCGTTGCCTTTTGCTGACCGATGCTGCTGAAGGTTTCGGGGCCGAGGCTCTTGCCGCAGGCGGAGCCAGGACCGTGCGCCGGGTATACGATGACGTCGTCGGGACGGGTCAGGATGTGCTTGTGGAGGGAGTCATAGAGCATGCCGGCGAGGTCTTCCATCGTCAGGTCGGCACCTTTCTGGGCGAGGTCGGGGCGGCCTACGTCGCCAACAAAGAGCGTGTCGCCGGTGAAGAGGCAATGTTCTTTGCCCTGCTCATCGGTGAGGAGGTAGCACGACGACTCGAGCGTGTGGCCGGGGGTGTGCAGCACCGTTACCGTGAGGGCGCCGATGCGAAAGGCCTCGCCGTGGCGGGCAATGTGCACCGGCAAGCGGGTTTCGGTATCCGGACCGTAAACGATCGTGGCGCCGGTGGCTTTGGCCAGGTCGATATGGCCCGACACGAAGTCGGCGTGGAAGTGTGTTTCGAAGATGTATTTAATGGTGGCCTTGCGTTCGGCAGCGAGCTGCAGGTAGGCGTCGATGTCGCGCAGGGGGTCCACAATAGCGGCTTCCCCGTTGCTTTCGATATAATAAGCGGCTTCGCTCAGGCAACCGGTGTACAATTGCTGGATATACATAGTGAGGCTTTGGTGCAAAGGTAGCCGCTTCGGACGCGCTTACCCGCTGATCCTCGTCAGGAGACTGTCATCCGTAGCGGAGTCGGGTTATTTTAACAGTTGAGCGGCGAAGAGATGCACCTGCGCGAGGCGCTCTTCGTTGACGGAGTAGTAGATGAACTTACCGTCGCGGTTGGTTTGGACAAACCCGGCCTTGCGGAGGATGGCCAGGTGCTGCGAGGCTACGGACTGCTCGAGGCGCAGCTTCACGTAGATCTCGGTAACGGTGATCTCGCCTTTTTGCTGAATGAGCTTCAGGATCTGCTGGCGCAGTTTATGGTTGATGGCGCGCAAAACGAGGGCCGCCTTCTTCAAGGTGAGCACATCGATCTTCAGGTCCACTTCCCCTTTCACCGGCTTCTCGACTAAAAGTTCACTCATGATAAATCTTACTTTTTCTTATATATTATTTGGCAAATGTATCAATCCCGGCCGTACAAAACGTGCGCGTGGAAAAAACAGGTGAATAAGAGGCTATTTCGGGCGCATGGTCGTGTAAAACTCCTTTGCGTATAAGGGCTCGCAATAAGCCAGGTCGGCGAATTGACCGGCGCGGAAGGCTGCCACACCCAGGCCCGCCATGTGGCGCGCCGAAGGATGCCCTTCGGTGAAAAGCGCGTGAGGGTGCTGCGTGAGAGCGCGCCATTTGGCGCTGCCATTGCCGAAGAAGAGTACGGGGCCGGCTTCCAGCTCGCGGGCAAAGGAATTTTCGTCGAGCACGAGGCTGTGCGCGGGAGCAAGTTCCTGAAGCGCCTGGTCGTATAGTGCCGTGAACACTTCCTGGCGCCGGGCGTCGATCATGGGACAAAGTGCCTGGACCTCGTTCAGTTGCACAGCAGCACCGGAACGGAGACCTTCCAGCGCGGCCGCGCTCATCACCTGGAGCGTAGGCAGAGTAATGAGTGGCTTTTGCAGCGCGTAACTGAGTCCTTTCGCAGAAGCGAGGCCTACGCGCAGGCCAGTATACGAGCCGGGGCCGTTGCTCACGCAAACGGCATCGAGGGCACTTAGTGTAATGCCCGCTTCGGCGGCCGCATCGCGGATGGCCACCTGCAGCCAGGCGGCCGCGTCGCGGGGTTCGTCGGTATTCTTGAAGACGAGGATCCGCTCGTTCTCTGAAAAAGCGATGGAGGCGCCGGCTACGGCGGTTTCGATATGAAGCAGTAGTGCCACGGCGCAAATGTACCAAGCGGCACCGATTCTTAAAAAATGATCATGGGTTGCGGAAATCGTAACGACCAAGGAGGCTAAAGCTCCGCCTTATCGGAATTGGATCGGCCTTTCAAAACCCGTTTTCCTATCGAAGAAAAAAGCGATCATATTGTTGGACACCCCCAATGGGGGTCAAGTGCTCTACCTCGAAAAAGACACTTACTGGCAAATCCAAGGCGCTTATTGCTTCTATTATTATTGACGTTCCGCCTTTGGTAGTGTTACACATCCGTATCCGTCCGGTAGGTCCGCGTTTCGCGGTGTACGGTGCGGTCGGTGCCGCCCACAGCCGAGCGGGCGTCGTCGGCAGTGCCGCGAATGAGGCCGATGCCGGTAAAGAAAAAGATAGCGCCGAGCAGGCCGTACACGATGAGGGTCTTGATCTGGGCCGAGGTGCCCTTGGCGTCCATAAATACCACGGCCGCATAAATAAGGCCCGCAATGCCGAGTATCGTAAGGATGACGCCGAATGTGCGTTTGACGTTCATAACCGAGTTTAGCCTACCTTAAACAAAACACCTGCCAAGAGGGAGCTGTCGGATGCCTGATTTCGGATGTCTGATTTCAAGACACAGTTCATTACTCTCTTCTTTACCTCTGATCTACATCAGAAATCCGCCATCAGGCATCAGCGATTTTTTGCAAGCTCCGACCCTAACCCGCAGATGAGCACGCCGTAGGCCATAACTAAAAGTTTTAAAGTCGGAAGTTCAAAGTGGGCATTGCAATTCCGACTTCCCACTTGCTTACTTTCCAGTTTACTGGAGAAACTTTCTGTACAGGGTATAAAGCACCTTCTTTTCAGGTTCGCTCAGCGATCCCTTTTGCTCTACGGCCAGGTACTTGCGGCGGAAGGTGCTGAACACGGCGCTGCTGTCGCGCACGTCGTAACCCACGATGCGCAGGGCGTCGAGGGCATTGAAGCCCGCCGGCACTTGTACGCCCGTGGTGTCGCTCCACCAGAGGCCGTAACCGGCGTCGGCAAAGCGCTTCCAGGGAAAAAGAATGCTCGGGTCGTTCTTGCGCGTCGGCGCCACGTCGGCATGCCCGATGAAGTTGGCTGCCGGGATGTTGTACTTGCGTTTCAGGGTATCGAGCAGTTGCAGCGTGGCGGCGATCTGCGCCTCGCTGAAGGGCTCCACCCCGTTGTTGTCGATCTCGATGCCGATGGACGAGGAGTTCACATCCTGGAGGTTGCCCCAGCGGCCGGCGCCGGCGTGCCAGGCGCGCAGGTAATCGTTGAGCATATGGTGCACCAGTCCCTCGCGGCACACCACGTAGTGGGCGCTCACCTGCGTGCGCTCGAGCGTGAAGGTACGGAGCGTGGTATCGCAGCTTCCCTGTGCCGTGTGGTGCAGCACCACGATGTTGGGCTTGCGGAGGTTGAAGTTGATGGTGCCCACCCAGGGCTCGGCCGTGGCCATCGTTTGGCCGGCCGGGTTGCCCTCCAGCTCGCGGGCGTATTTCTTCGCCGTGCTGCGGTACTGCTTGTTGGTGGCGGCGTAGGGTCTGCGGTTGCAGCAGAGAACCAATACGAGAAGCGGCAAAAAGAGGGGCAGCGGCAGGCGTTTCATGGGCAACTGTTGAAGATACTCCGGCCCACACCGCGGGCCGTTCGCAACAAAGATAGGGCTGCAGCAATGGCTCCCTTTTTGCGGGATTCGGGCGGACCAAATTTTATCGATCATGCCCAAGTTGAATGGAAAGAAAGTAGCCGTGCTTACCGAAAACGGCTTTGAAGAAGTAGAGCTTACCAAACCCGTGGAAGCCCTGCGCGAAGCGGGCGCCGAAGTGCACATCGTGTCGCCGCAGAAAGAAAAGGTGAAGGCCTGGAACCACGACCACTGGAGTATCGAGCTGCCTGTAGACCGCCAGCTGGACAGCGCCAATCCCGAAGACTACGACGCCCTGCTGCTGCCCGGCGGCGTACTCAACCCCGACCAGCTGCGCGCCAACCCGAAAGCGGTGGACTTTGCGCGGCATTTCCTGGAATCAGGCAAGCCGCTGGCAGCCATCTGCCACGGCCCGCAGTTGCTCATCGAAACCGGGATGATCAGCACACGCACCCTTACCTCCTACCCATCGGTGCGCACCGACCTGGTGAATGCCGGTGCCTTGTGGGAAGACAAGGAAGTGGTGACCGACAATGGGCTCGTTACGAGCCGCAGTCCAGAGGATATCCCGGCTTTCAACAAGAAGATGCTCGAGGAGATCGCCGAAGGCAAGCACGCCACCACCGGCCAGTATACGCGACACGATGCATAGACCGTATTCCTACGGAAGAAGGGCTGCCCGTGGGGCGGCCCTTTTTTTTTGGCCGTGCCGTCAAATGCCATATCTTGACGTTCCCCAAACCAAAGCCATCGCATGAACGATCTCTTCGATTCCGGGAGCGTTTCGCAAATACTGGAGCGCCTCTATAGCCTCGAGCCCGGCCAACCGCCCCGCTGGGGTAAAATGAGCGCTGCCCAGATGCTGCGGCACTGCCAGGCGCCTTTCACCGTGTATTTCGGCGAGCTGAAGCTGAAGCAAAGTTTTGCAGGCCTGCTTTTCGGACGCATAGCAAAGCGTAAGCTTTTTTCCGACAAACCCTGGCCGCAGGGCCTGCCCACGGCACGCGAGTTCGTAGTGGCCGACGACCACGAATTCGACACCGAGCGCGACCGGCTGGCGGCACTGATCGAGCGCTTTTCGGGCAGCAGCATCCTGCTGCATGCACCGCATCATCCTTTTTTCGGTAAAATGAGTGCCCAGGACTGGAGCCGCCTCGCGTGGAAGCACCTCGATCACCACCTGCGGCAATTCGGCGTGTAGCCCTTATTGCAAGCACAGCTCCAATCAGGTTCCCGCTTCCGGGGACAGGGGACCAAACTCCCCGGTAAGCTTGTTCTTCTTCACATTTCCGGCCTTGAAAGCGCGGCCGTTCATTGCCACGTATACACCTTCGGGCAGTGTTTGCACAAAAGCTACGGCGCTGCCGAGGTTGAACAGCCCGTCCGAAGACCCGAATTTGTAGGGAATCATCGCGCCGGTAAGCACGATGGTCTTGCCCGACACCGCGCGGGCGAGCAGCTCCGCGGTTTCGGCCATGGTGTCGGTACCGTGGGTAATGATGATCTGCTGCTCCTCGGCTTCGAGGCAGTGCCGGACGATGAGCTCGCGGTCCAGGTCTTCCATCTCGAGGCTGTCGATCATCATCAGCGTACGGATGTCTACCGGCACGCGGCTGCGCCCCAGCTGGAGCATCTCGGGCAGGTGCGAGTCTTTGAAGAACAGCTGACCCGTCAGCTCGTTGTATTCCTTATCGAAGGTGCCGCCGGTAACGAAAATGCGAATGGCCATAGTTGCGCGAATTGCGGTAAAAATAAGGATTGTGGACCCGCGCCGTCTTTTTTCGGACCGCCGCCTCCCCTCCCGGGAGTTTTTCCCCGGCTTCTAAACGCCTTACACTCAGGCAAAAGGAACAGCCCATCCGCCCAATTGGGCGTCTTAACAACTAAATAAATCAATCGGCGAAAAAAAAGCACGCATTATCCACCGGAAAACCCCACCTTCGTAGCTCTGCTCGAGATACATAATGCCTTCCTGGCATTGTCCCTTTCTCAACATGCAGTTGGTTTAGGTGACGACTCCTGTTTTTACAGGAGTTTCTTTTTTTAAGTAAGCAAGCCGGAAGTGTGAAGTTGGAAGTGACCGGCGAAAACCAACTTCCGAGATCCGACTTCCGGCTTCCCGACTTACGCTCCCGGCACTTCCTCCCCCTTTCCCTTCTTCATCCACGGCTTCGGCGGCGTACCATCCATCTGCACGATGCGCGGCTGAAAGGTTCCCAGCACTTCCACCAGCGCCTCCTGGGCGGCCATCACGGCGTGGATGTCTTTATACGCCATCGGTGCCTCGTCGAGCCCGCCCCCGAGCAGGGTCACTCCCTGCGCGCGCAGCTGCTCCTGCAGCGCGGCGTGGGAGATCGACTGCAGGGCCGCGGTGCGGCTCATCCGCCGGCCGGCGCCGTGGGAAGCCGAATGCACGGAGGCCGGCTCGCCTTTGCCCTTTACAATAAAGCCGGGGGCGGTCATCGAGCCGGGGATGATGCCCAGCACGCCCGCGCCCGCCGGGGTGGCGCCTTTCCGGTGCACGATCACCTCGCGCCCCTCCCACGGCTCCTTCCAGGCGAAATTGTGGTGGTTCTCCACCCGCCGCAGCGGCCGGCGGCCCAGGGCCCGCGCCACTTTTTCATGGATCACATGATGGCATGCCGCGGCATAGTCGCCAGCCAGGTTCATCGCCAGCCAGTACTCCATGCCTTCTGCTTCATCCAGTCCCAGCCAGGCCAGGTTCGAGGCTTCGGCCGGCAGGCGCCGCTTTTGTTTGGCCAGCTTCGTGTAGTGGTTGGCGATGTTTGCCCCCAGCGCCCGCGAGCCCGAGTGCGACAGCAGGCCCAGGTAGGTGCCCGCCGGTACGCCCAGCACCGGGTCGAACTCGTCTACGGTGACCGCCCCGAACTCCACGAAGTGGTTGCCCGAGCCCGAAGTGCCGAGTTGCTTCCAGGCCTTGCCGTGCAGCCCTTTGAGCAGGCCGATCTCGTTGAACAGGTTGCTGTGCAGCACCTCGTGGTCGGCGGCCCGGGCCAGCTGACCGCCCGAACCAAAGACGGTATTCTCCTGGATGGTGCGTGCGAAAAACCCGGTCTTCGCCTCGAGGTCCTTTTCGGGCAAGTCGAACACGGAGAGGCACATCCGGCAGCCGATGTCTACCCCCACGCCATAGGGGATCACGGCGTTGTCGGTGGCCAGCACGCCCCCGATAGGCAGGCCGTAGCCCGAATGCGCGTCGGGCATGAGGGCGCCCGCCACCGCCACGGGCAGCTTGGCCGCGGTGTACATCTGGTGCAGCGCCCCGGCCTCGATGCCTTCGGATCCGAACACGGAGAACGTAATGCCGCTCGAATTGAGCGACACTTCGGCGCCTTCCGCTGCCGGCTTCGGGAGCAGCTGCGCCGCGATCTTGCCCAGCACCGGGTGCTCCAGGTAGTCGGCCGGCGCTTCTTTGATATTCGAAAGGATCTTCAACGCCTCATCGAGCGAGGAATGCTTGTAGTGCTTTTCCATCAGCCCCATGGCCATCGAGATCACCGGCGACTCTGGGTAACCGATGCCGCGAAGCTCCTTTCCGGTCATTTTCAATTTTGCCATTTTACTTTTTTTTCGAGCCGCAACCGGTAAGCCGCCAGCGAAATGCTCACGGCCACGGTATACGCGTTACGTTATTGTACTACTTTGTTTGCGCAACTGGAGCCGGCAAAGGCGTTCGGCTTGGCCCGGAAGGAAAAGCCCATGCCCATGATGTATCCCATTGCCTCCCGGAAAGCCTCGTTGCTTTTGAACTTCGGGTCCGGGTTGATATCGGCATGCACTTCAAGCGGCACGCCGTATTTCGCAAAGACGGGCGCCAATTCGTATGCCGTTTCGATGCCCCGGGTTACCTCTTCGAGCATCCGCTCCTTGACGGTCATGCGCCGCTCGGCTTTGTCGCTCTGAATAAAGAAGAAGCCACCACGGCCTTTCCGCAGAAATACGATCACCGTGGCAAACACGATCGTGCCGCCCTTCACCTGGCTGTCGGAGCCGATGCTCACGCTGAGTTCGTGGCCGGCAGCTCCTTCGCGGAGCAGGGCCCGCCGCACTTCTTCATCGATGGGCAACTGGATGGTCCTGCCATCCAGCCGCCGCCATTGGTTTTGTTCCATTGTCGTTTGTTTTGAGACGCACCTGGTGCGTCTTTACGTGAAGCACTCCCCGCTCCGCCCGGAGCGGGGTCGGGGGTGAGGTTAGTTCTCGAGCGCGAACCGCCTAAAGCCGATCACCTCCGTACGCATTTCGGGTGGCGCGGGCTCATGTTGCGTCGTGATCTCCGCCAGCGTCATGGGCCGCGTGATACGGCTGCCGAAGCCGAGCGCATCGCTGAGCCGCTGCGCCTTGTCCACGCCCAGCTTCCCGAATTCGTAGCGGGCAATGAGGCGACCCTTCCGCAACAGCGCCGCGTCGATGAGCGCCACCGGGCTGTTGAAGGTGCAGATGAGCTGCACGTTCAGGAAGTCGGCCAGCAGCCCTTCGGAGATGTTGAGCAGGTTCGACACCCCGGCATGGGGGCCGGCGCGCCGGTCCATCAGCACGTTCTCTGCGTCCTCGATCACCAGCACTGTGTTGGGATTGTCCACCAGCAGGTCGATGAAGTCGGGATCCATCAAGTTGCCCGCCACCGAAGGCGACAGGAAGAGCACGCGCTTTTTGGTTTGCCCTACCAGGTAGCGCAGGTACGTAGTCTTACCAGTCCCTGGCAGGCCGTGGAGCAGCACGATCCCCTTGTCGTTCTTCTGGCGCAGGCGTTGCCGGATCACGGAATCTACGGGAGCGAAGTCGTCTTCGTAAAACAGCGTCGTGTCGAGCCGCGTGCGCTTGATCTCCATCGACTTGAGCGATAGTCCGTACTCGCCCCGCACGATGAGGTTGATCTCCTGTGGCTGCCGCTTTTCCCGTTCGCGGTATTTGCCTGCCAGCCGGGTGCAGTCGGCTATAAAAGCTTCCTGGCTACCGTTGTGCAGGATTTCGCAGTAATGCGCGATCTCCACTACGCAACCGTTGTGCAGCACAAAAAGCGTCTTGTCGAGCTCGTAGCGCTTGCGCTTGCCGTCGTACCACTGATTCTGGTAGGTGTCGGCGATCAGTGACCCGAACGCTTCTCGGAAAGCGGTCACCAGTCGGTCGCCGCTGACGCCGGAAATAAAATGCCGGCTCGGTATCCGCCCGAAGTGCGCGAGGTAAAAGGCGCGGCTGTCGGGAAAATAATCGCCCAGCGCTTCGTTGATGCTGACCGTTTTCTGGTCAATTAAATGTTGCATGTCTGTCTGCATTTTAATTCATCGACCTGCTGCGGGCAAAGCCGATGCTTGTTTCTTTGGGCTGATCGCGAAAGGCGGCCAGCTCCGTAACCAATGTGTTGGCCCAGTGGAAGTCGCCATCGTGCAACACTTCCACCCAGGCGGGTCCGATCTCCAGCATCGACCGGTTGTCGAGCTCCAGGATCGTGACGTTGAAGCGCACGCCATCTTCCGAGCGATCGAAGTAGCTGTGCTGCCAGGTCTTCCGCACACGCGGCCCAAGGGCGGCGCGCAGGTGCGCGTAGGCCTTGCCGCCGTCGATCTCGCCCACGCCCGTTACCGAGGGCAAGCGATCGAAACGGAGCACGTAGGCCGTGCGCACGTCGAAGAACGGTCCGTTGAAGAGGCCTACCGGGCTTTTGATCCGGCGGCCGAATAATTTCCAAAGCATAAACGCCTCCTTTTTGATTGTGGCCGTGCGGCGGCCGGTTCATCCATTTTCGACTTTCAGTGCCCCTGGCACCCCGGTCCGCTACCGGTTTGATCAGTGGACAAAGCAGGACTCGAACCTGCACGGGCGGAGCTTCAATCCGCTGCTCTACCAATTGGAGCTATTTGTCCTTCGTTGGCCCGGTGGGACGCGAGCCCACAACCCCACGCTTAAGAGGCGCGTACTCTACCATTGAGCTACAGGCCAGTAAAAAAGACCGGGAGGCGGGAAGTCGCTTCCCGGTCTTGGTTGTTCTTATTTCGGCACGAACAGGGCCTTCAGCTGCTCGAGGAGCTGGCTGTTGCCGCTCACCGATAGGCTGCCGATCCTGTCGGCGATCTTCTCCACGTATTCGAGCTCCTTGAGTTTGAACAGCATGCTGTTTTCTTCCATCAGCTTGGCCGTGTTGAGCAGGCTGCGCGTGCTCGCCGTTTCCTCGCGGCGCATGATGCTGTTGGCCTGTGCTTTCTTCTCCGCCAGCAGCATGCTGTTGAGGATCTCCTTTACATCCCCCGGCAGGATGATGTCGCGGATACCGAAGTGCCGTACTTCCACACCGAGCGTTGCGGCCGCGGTTTGCACCGAGCGGAGCACCGATTCTACGAGGTCGGCCCGCTTTTCGAGCAACTCGTCGAGGGAGTAGCCGCCGATGTATTCGCGGAGGGCGAGCTGCACCTGTACGTAGAGCTGCCGCTCGTGTTCCTTGTTGTGCAGGAGCGCCTTTTCCACGTCCGTCACGCCGTACTGTGCAAAGGCGTTGATCCGCAGCATCGCCTTGTCGCGGGTCAGGATCTCCTGGCCGCTCAGCTCGAGCTGCTGCAGGCGCGTATCCACCTTCGCTACCTGGATCGTGATGGCGTTCTTCCACCACTGGTAGGTGCCGCTGTCGAGGAGGCCGGCGTACTTGCCGTCTACAAGGAGCACGGCGCGCTCGAAGGCTTCCACGGTGTAGCTGCGCACGAAGGGCGCCACCAGCCGATGTCCGAGCGTGGTGCGGTCGATGGGCTCGGTGATCGCGATCTTCGAGAGGTCGGCCCGCACGAAGTCGTAGCGCAGCACACCCTTCCAGAAGGCGTAGCGGCCCGGCGTCAGCACGGTGTTCAGCACGCCATCGCTGTATTGCAGCACGATCTCGTGCCCTGCTACTTCTACTACTTCCAGTTCCCGGGCCAGGTCTTCGTGCGCCAGGAGGAGGTTCAGCTCCATGCCCGGAACAAAGGGCTGGCCCCTGTCGAACACCTGCGCGGTGTCGGCGCCCCACAGCCAGTATACGCCCTCGGTGAGGAGGCGCTGGTATACACCGTGGCGAAAAACCAGTGCTGCCTGCACGGCAGCGATCCGTACCTTTTTCATTGCTATCGTTTTTATTCGTTTCAGTTGTTTAAAAAAGCACGGCTCGCTTTCCCTCGGGTGGCGGCGGAGACGGCGGCAGCGGGGCGCGTTGTGAAGCGGCTCTGGAAGCGCCGCAGCGCTGGAGCTGCGGGTAAGCTTGCGAGGCGGATCGTGCGGCGCCGGGCTGCCTACCGGCTACAGGCTGCTACCGGAGTGCTGCATCATCGCTGCTAACGGCGATGCACAACCGGTTTGCGAACCGTGCTTTTATTTGGCTGGCCTGTTTTGGGAGCGGCCGGCTCCATCGAGCGTTAACAGTGCCCTGCTCTACCGTTGAGCTATTCCACCCGAAGTGGAAACGGGATTCGAACCCGCAACACGAGTCTGCCTTGCGGCAGTGGTTGGCAGGTACCGCCTCGGAGGCAACAGCATACGGCAACCGATGCGGGCCGCACTGCGGGGCGTTGGAAACCCTCACCTTGGTTTGGATCTCCGACGGGATACCTGTCTTCCCGTTGGGGAAGCTTTTTGGCCCGGGGGCCTTATGTTTTTCCCGTGCGTTCCGGCAGCAGGTAGCGGAACAGCGCGGTAATGGCGAGTGTGATGAGGAGAAATTTCATGGCTTCGGGTTTAGCGTAACAAAAAGCCCGGTCCTGTGCGGGGACCGGGCCTTCCGAAGCCGTTGCGGCTAGCAGAAAGGAGGAATGGTCTCCGCGTTGGGGCATAGGGTGGCCAGGCGGCTGCGCAGGCTGCGGAATGCAGCGCGAAACTCCGTGGGCAGACCTATGGGTCCCTGGATGGCTGATGTACGATTCGGTTTACACAAATTCATTTTTAGCGTGCGCGTTTCTTTATTTCGACCGGGCGGCAGCAACAAGAAAAAACCCCGCTGCAGGCGCCGCGGGGTTTTGTATAATGCGTTTCGGTAGTTGTTTTTACCAGACCGCGATACAGTCCCCGCCAAAGCTCTCACCCAGGGGTGCGAAGCTTTTCATTTCGATTGTATGGAGTTGATAGCGGTTCACGATGTATGCGTTTTTGTTTGCGCTGCAAAGTAGGGACGCTTTTTTCGAACAAGCAAAAAAATCGCTGAAAATATTTTTGCATCAGCAATGCAAAATCGCTTGTCCGTATTTCTACGGTCGGCAAGAAAATGTGAAATGTAATGTTCCCGAAAAGCAGGGAAAGCCGCCCGGGATGGAAAGCCGTACCTTTAGTGCTGTCGCTATGAAAAAGATCCTCTTCCTGCTCCTCCTCGTTTCAGGCGGCGCTTCCGCCCAGCGCCTGACGCTTACCGATCTCCTCAAGCTTTCCGAAAGCCGCAAGGACACCGCCTTCGTATTCCGCTACATCCGCCAGCGCGGCTTCAACGTGCGCGGCCGCACCGACGACGGCAACGCCGTGCTCATGGGCGACCGCGACAAGAGCAAGACCCGCTTCACCGAAATGGTCTTCGTAAGCCTCTCGGGCAACGAAGCGATGATGTTTCAATACGGCACCCGCAGCACCGACAACTTTGCGGCCATCCGCCGGCAGATCGCCGAAGACGGATCCTTCAACGCGCTGCCCTCCAAAGACGAAGCCGGCGAGCGCATTGAAACCTATTCATCGCGCGAATACCTCATCGCGATCGAAACCGTTGCGGGACAAAGTCATTACGTGATCAGCATCCGGCCGAAGGAACGCCCGCGGATGCGCCAGGGCGACTAGAAATTTCTAATCTCTGATTTCGGATCTCTGATCTCGGATTCAGCCGGAATATTCCCCGCCCCTGCATTTCAGAAAAGCTTCATCTGCTCGCCGGGCCGGCGAAACTGCGTACAATCGAGGCCCAGGCGTTCGTGGTGAAAGCCGTATTTCCGCGTATAAGCTTTGTATTGATCGGCCACGAGTTGCGCGATATTCCCCTCGCCGCGCATGCGCCTTCCAAACTCGCTGTCGTTGACGCGGCCGCCGTGCGCCGACTCGATGAAGTGCCACACCTTGTCGGCACGGTCGGGAAAATTCTTGTAGAGCCAGTCGTGGAAAAGCAGCTTCACGGCGCCATTGAGCCGGATGAACGTATAGGCGGAAAAGGTGGCGCCCACTTCGCTTGCGGCTTTCAGGATGGCGGGCATTTCCTGCTCGTTGAGCCCGGGGATCATCGGGCCGAGCATCACCCCCGTTTGCACCCCGATTTTACTGAGGCCTTCGATGGTGCGCAACCGCTGCGCGCCGGTGGTGGTGCGCGGCTCGAGCACGCGGCGGAGGTCTTCCTGCAGCGAGGTGATGGTCATGATCACCGACACGAGCCTTCGTTCAGCAAGTTGCTGCAACAGGTCGGCATCGCGCAGCACACCGGCGTTCTTGGTGATGATGCCCACCGGCTGGTTGAATTCGAGGCACACTTCCAGCAAGCTGCGTGTGAGGCGAAAGCGGCGCTCGGCGGGCTGGTAGCAGTCGGTATTGCCGCTGAGGCTCAGAGGTACGCAGGTCCACTTCGGGTGTTGCAGGAACTGCCGCAGCAGTTGCGCGGCATTTTGCTTCACGTGGATCTTGCTTTCAAAGTCGAGGCCTGCGCTGAAGCCGAGGTATTCAAAGGAATTGCGCGCATAGCAGTAGATGCATCCGTGCTCGCAACCCTGGTAAGGATTCATGCTGTAGAGCATGCCCACGTCGGGGCTCTCCACCTTGTTGACCAGCGTTTTGGCCTGCACTTCGATGAACTGGGTTTGTACCGATGCTTCCACCCATTCATCGATGCCTTCCACGTGCGCGGTGCTGTACTGCGTCCGGTCGAAGCGGTTGGCGGTATTGAACTGGGCACCGCGCCCTTTGACATACGGATCTTCGGTTTCGTTTTGTGCAATCTTGCCGAGATCGTTCTTCGTATGGAGGAGGTTGTTTCGTGTCATGAAGCTGTTCTAACTTTAGGTCGATGTGTTATCATTATTCAATTACGAAGAAGCAGGCGCAGGTACTCCAGCTGATCGCCGCGGAATGGGAGATGCCCTTCGAGCCCGTGTACCACGCCAACGGTTTTACCTTTCCGCTGATGCCGGTGATCACGTCGCAGGAACCGGGCAAAGTGCAGGCCTATAGCTGGGGCCTCATCCCGCACTGGACGGCCGGACTGGCCGAGGCGCAAAAGCTGAGGACCCAGACGCTCAACGCGAAGGCGGAGACGGTCTTCGAGAAACCGTCCTTCCGGAATTATATCCCCAAGCGGCGCTGCCTGGTGCTCGCCGACGGCTTCTTCGAATGGATGGAATACCAGAAAAAGAAGTACCCGCATTTCGTTCGCGCCCAGGGCGACGAGCTCTTTGCGTTCGCCGGCATCTACAGCCATTGGACCGAGCCGGAAACGGGTGAATTGTACCGCACCTTTTCCATTCTCACCACCGAGGCCAATCCCTTTATGGCCCGCATCCACAACACGAAGCAGCGGATGCCGGTGATCCTCCCGCGTGAAGCCTGGAGCCGCTGGCTCGACCCCGAGCTGGCGAAGGAGCAGGTCCAGGAGTTGCTTTGCCCCTGCCCCGAAGGCTTCCTGCAGGCCCACACGATCGATCGCTCCATCGGCCGGCCGGGTGCCGACAGCAACCACGAGGCTACGCTGGCGCCGGTAGATTACCCCGAGCTGGGTTCATCCTCCGAACAGGCATCCCTGTTTGACCGCTGAGGGCAATTCCAGCAGGTCGAGGCGGCGCAGCACTTCCCAGTGACCGATGCCGGCATGGCGGCGCAGCAGCACCAGGTGGTCGGCCATAAAGCGGCCGCTGAATTCGCTGTGCTCGCATTCCATCCACATCCCGATAAAGGGCATCGGCTTCAGACGCTGCGCCAGGATGAGCTCGGGCTCCGTGATGAAGTGCGGCTCCTGCCCGGGAATGTTCATCAGCCACTGCAGCTTTTTCAATTCCCGCGACAGCTCCTGGAAGGGACGGCGCGTGGGCACGTGGATGTAGATCGTGTGCGAGGGGTAGGCCGCGAAGTTTTCGAGTTCCACCTTGAAGGGACTGAGCCCGCGTGCTACTTCCTGCAGGCGCTCAAGAAAGCGGGGCTCGGATTTTTCGAAGGCATGACATTGCAGCACCGTCAGCGAAGGCTGCAGGTCGAAGGGCGGTTTCACGCGGTGGCGCTCGTGGAGGCGTTCGCGTAAATGCGCAATGCGCTCCCGGAGCGGATCGGGCAGCGCCAGCACAAGGCGGTATTCGTGAACGCGGTAACCGGGAAGAGCGGGAGCTGGGGTATCCATAGACGTTGGTTTGCTTTTTGCTAAATTAATTAGTATAAATTTACCCAGAATTTTAGCAAACGAAATTTTTTGTTATGGATGACAACGATTACTTTTTCCCCACCCCTACCGGGCGTGGCATCGATCTCAACGAGCAGCTGGTACGGAACAAGGCGACGACCTTTTTCCTGCGCGTGCGCAGCGATGCCATGAGCGGCGCGGGCATCCGGGAGGGAGATGTAGTGATCGTGGACCGTTCACTGGAACCGGTGAGCGGCAAGGTGGTGATCGCCTCGGTCAACGGGGAGCTGCTGATCCGCCGCCTGGAAAGGCAGGGCGAGCACCGCGCGCGCCTGCTGCCCGAGGCGCAGCTGGCGCCTATCGCGCTGGAGAATTTTTCGGAAAAGATGATCTGGGGCGTGGTGACGTTTGTCATCCACCACGTGTAAAAGAAAGGCAGGCGAGGCCCGTTATTGCGAGGGCTGGAGCAAAGCGGTAGCGCGAACGGACGGTATGTATGCCCGGCAATGGCGCTAACGCGTCGCTTCCTTCAGCAAAAGCTCATTCGGCGCATAGCGCTCATTCCCCTTCGCGAGCGCTTCCAGCAGCTGCGCCACGTTTTTCAGGCCAATGATCGAAGCCCATTCGAAAGGGCCATGGGGATAGTTGGTGCCGAGCTTCATGGCCGTATTGATCGCCTCTTTGCTGCTGACGCCTTCGGACAGGGCGTGGTAAGCTTCGTTGATGATGCCGGCAATGACGCGTGGGCTGACGAAGCCCGGAACGTCGGGCAGCCATTCGATCTTTTTGCCGAGGAGCGCCGCGGCTTCCTCCGCGCCGGCGCGCAGCGCTTCGGGAGCTGCCGCTTCGAGTAGCGGCGCGGCACCGAACCCATTCCATCCGTTGATGCGCACAAAGGCGTCGCTGCCGGCGGTGGCGCCGGGCACATCATTCACCCACACCGGCCCGGGGTGTGCCCGCAGCTGGCTCACGCGCAGGGGGCTGCCGTCGAAAAGCAGGTCGACGAGCAGGGCGCCGGCGGGCGCTTCTTCGGGTGTCTGGATCCACTGAATGCCATCGGTATCGGAAGGCCAGCCGGCGGGCCGGCCGGCCGCGCCCAGGAGCAGGATTTGCATGGCGCAAACCTAGGTGATCGCGGCAAATTTCTGCGCGGCCGGGAATGATTTATCCGGATATTCGGCGGATGGAAAAGAAGATCCTCAATACCAGCAACGCCCCCGCCCCCATCGGGCCTTACAACCAGGCCGTCCGTTACGGCGACCTCCTCTTCGTCTCCGGGCAGATCTGCCTCGACGCCGGCACCGGCGCGTTGAAGAATGCCTCGCTGCAGGAAGAGACCCACCAGGTGATGGCCAACCTCAAAGCTATTCTCCAGGAAGCCGGACTCGGCTTTGGAAACGTATTGAAGACGACCATCTTTCTGACCGATATGAACCGCTTTGCCGAAGTCAACGAGATCTACGGCCAGTATTTCGATGACGCCTTTCCCGCCCGCGAAACCGTACAGGTATCCGCATTACCCCGCTTCGTGAATGTGGAAATCTCCGTGATCGCCGGCGCGTGAAAGTTTACCGTTTGAAGTTTATCGTTTATAGTTCTTGTACCCGGAAGCCAACTTCAAACTGCAAACGATAAACTGTAAACTACTTCCCATGCGATTCCTTCTCCTCCTATTGTTGCCCCTCACCCTGATGGCCCAGAACAAAGAAACTCCCGACCAGCTGTACGGCGCGCTGTTTTTCGATGTGCAGCAAAGCGGCCTGTTTGCCGACAGCAAGACCTTCGTGGATGCGCTCCCCAAACGGGCGCCCGCCGACATCCGGCGGGACTACGAGGCGGTGCGCAACAACCCCGCCATCCGCTTCAGCCTGGAGCGCTTCGTGGAAGAAAACTTTCACCTGCCGCAGAAGCCGCTTTCCGACTACGAATCGACCGAAAGCGATGTGGAGGTTCATATCAATCGGTTGTGGCACGTACTGCACCGGCGCGCCGACACCGCCGCCGTTGGATCCTCCCTGCTGCCCCTGCCCCACTCCTACGTGGTACCCGGCGGTCGCTTTCGCGAGATCTATTACTGGGATTCCTACTTCACGATGCTGGGCCTCAGGGAAAGCGGCGAAGACAGCGTCATCGAACACATGGTGCGCAACTTTGCCTGGCTTATCGACAGCTACGGGCATATTCCCAACGGCAACCGGAGCTACTACCTGAGCCGCTCGCAACCGCCCTTCTTCAGCCTCATGGTGGAACTGCTGGCCGGCATTCGCGGCGACCGTATTTATACGGATCTACTGCCACAGCTGTACAAGGAATGGCGCTACTGGATGGACAGCACCGCCGACACGAAGCACGTGGTCCGGATGCGCGACGGATCGCTGCTGAACCGCTACTGGGATGAGCGCGACATTCCGCGGCAGGAAGCCTGGACCGAAGACGTGAAGACCGCCGCCCACTTCCCCGAAGCACAGCGCCCCCGCGTGTACCGCGAGCTGCGCTCCGCCGCCGAAAGCGGCTGGGACTTCAGCAGCCGCTGGTTCAGCGACGGCAAGACCCTAGAAACCATTCATACCACCGAGCTCGGGCCCGTCGATCTCAACTGTCTGCTGGTGCACCTGGAGCAAACCATCGCCAAAGCGATGCGCCTCAAAGGACTCAACGATTCGGCCCGCCGCTTCGAGGCGCATGCGGCCGCCCGCAGCCGCGCCATCCGCACGTTTTGCTGGTCGCCGCAGCGCGGCTGGTATATGGATTTCGACACGCGCACGAAGCGCGCCGGGCATGTGCCCACGCTCGCGGGACTGTTTCCCTTCTTCCTGGGCATCGCCGACAAGGGGCAGATGCGCGCCGCGAAGAAGCTGCTCCAGACGCAGTTTCTCAAGCCCGGTGGCGTCGTGACCACCCTTCGGTATACCGGCCAGCAGTGGGACGCGCCGAACGGTTGGGCCCCGCTGCAGTGGGTGACGGTGGCCGGGCTCGAGCGCTACGGCGAAAAGGCCCTTGCCCGCAACATCGCCGGCCGCTGGGTAGCCCTCAACCTGCGCGTGTTCCGCCAAACCGGCAAGCTCACCGAGAAATACGACGTGGTGCACGCCAACAAACCCGGCGGCGGCGGCGAATACCCGGCGCAGGACGGCTTCGGCTGGACGAACGGGGTATTGCTCGCCCTGATGAAGAAATATTCTCTCGATTAACCGTCATTGCGAGGCGGACGGCGTGAAGCGCCGGCCTACGAAGCAATCTTACCCACGTTTTGGGTGCCCGCAAGGCTGCTGAGCCGAAGGGCAGCAGATTGCTTCGCTTCGCTCGCAATGACGTTCCGAATGTGACTTATGCGTAGACTCCTCCGCCGTATTCTCTTGAAACCCGTCCTCCGGCTCTCCGCCAGATACTCGTCGGCACCCAACAAGGAACGCGTGTTTGCCGCCCTCTCGAAGCTGCTCGACTGCTTGCGCAAAGGGTCCTTTAAAAAAGGGCTCGTGCTGCCTTTCAGCCGCGACGCCGGGAAGTTCATCATCTTTTCCGACCAACACAAGGGTACGCGCAACGGTGCCGACGACTTCACCGTATGCGAGCCGGCCTACCTCGCCGCGCTGGAGCATTACAACCGCGAAGGCTATCACTACATCGCCCTCGGCGATTGCGAGGAGCTCTGGGAAAACAGCTGGCTCGCCGTGAGTAAGGCGCAGGCCGCCACCTTCGAAAAGGAGCGGCTGTTCCAGGACCGTGGCGCCTTTACCAAGATCTTTGGCAACCACGACCTGCTGTGGGACAACGATCCGCTGGCGCCCGTTTACCTCAAGGCCGCCTTCGGCACCGCGGTGCCCATTTACGAGGGTGTATTGCTGCGTACCGAAACCGCCAACGGGCCGCTCGAGATCTTCTGCACCCATGGCCACCAGGGCGACGAGGTAAGCGACGGAAACTGGTTCAGCAAATTCTTCGTGGCCCGCATCTGGGCGCCCTTTCAAAGCTGGCTCCAGATCAACCCCAACACGCCGGCCTACGACACCACGCTGAAGACGCTCCACAACACGCTGATGTACGAATGGAGCGCACAGCAACCCGGGTTGCTGCTCATCACCGGGCACACGCACCAGCCCGTATTCGAATCGCTCACGCACATCGAGCGGCTGTATCGACAGTTGCTGTACGCCCGCGCCGACAACGATCCTTCGGTGCCGGCCATCGAGGCCGAGATCCGCAAGCGGCAGTTTGAATACAGCCATCTTTCCGAAGATTACCTGAAGCTGAAGCCTACTTATTTCAACAGCGGCTGCTGCTGCTTCTCCGACGGCGAGATCACGGGGATCGAGATCGAAGGGGGCCAGCTGCGCCTGGTTAAATGGCGCCGCGAAGGAAGCGGGGTAATGCGCGACGTGCTGGAAGAGTCGCCGCTGGAGGAGTTGCACCGATGTATAGCCCCCTAGCCCATCCCCTACCCCCTTCCCGAGGGGAAGGGGAACGAAGAAGCCCCGATCGCTTTGCGATCGAGGCTTCTTACTGAAACACGCTGCTTTAGGAATATCTGGAACGCAGAAGAAAAGACCCTCCTAAGTGCCCCCTTCGGGGGACAGGGGCCGGGGCTCTGTCCTAATAAATCGAATGCTCCTGCGCCATATCGCCGAAGGTGCCGCCGATGGGCTCCCAGAGCTCGATCTTACGGCCTTCGGGATCGATGATCCAGCCGAACTTGCCGTAGTCGTAGGTCTGCATCTCGCCCGCCATGGTCACGCCGGCGGCCTGCAGCTCCGCGAGCAGGGCTTCCAGGTTCTCCACGCGGTAATTGATCATGAACGACTGGTCTCCTGATCCGAAGTAATCGGTAGACTCCTTGAAGGGCGTCCACAGGGTACAGGCCTTTTCCCCGGGCTTGTCGAAGGGGCGCCAGCCGAAGAGCACGCCGAAGGGGCTTTTCTTGAGGCCGAGGTGCTGCTCATACCAGGCCTGCAGGGCTGCGGGGTCTTTTGCTTTAAAGAACACTCCGCCTAATCCGGTCACTTTTTTCATCATGTTTATTTTGGGTACATCGAATGCATACAACGCCGGTAAGTAATGCCGGCGCTGCCGCGTTCAAGCTAAACTACAAACCAAAAACTTCAAACGACAAACTGCTTCTTCGGCTTCCGCATCAGCGCGAGCGTGGAGATGATGGTGACGATGACGCCGACGATGAGCACCGTGGCGGTCATCAGGGCAAACTCGAACAGCGGGTTGGAGAATAGCGCCATTTGCTTCGCGAAGGCCTCCTTCTGGGCCGCGTCCATGTTGGCGGTCATCCGGGCCGTATAGTTGGCGCTCCAGGAGGGGTTGATCACGCGGGTGTAAAGGATATCGAACAGCCCGAAGCCCACCGCCGGAACGAGCACGATCAGCCCGCCGACCTTCATGCCCTGGCCGAAACCGAGGTAGCCGCCGTTGACCTCGTTGCGGAAGTGCCGGAGCCCGAAAAATACAAAGACCATCGACAACAGGATCGTAAGGTAACCGGCCGCTTCGCTGTAGGGGTGGTCGCAGCCGAGGAGGCTCATCGAGAGCGCGCTGAGCAGGATAATGACTAGGAGACCGAAGGAGCCGTAGCGGAAAGACACTTTTTTCATAGCAGTAATTTTGATGCAAACCTAGCCTTCCCGGGGGGCCGGGGCCTCGTACGGAAGGAGGATTTCGCTCCTACGAAAGTAGGATTTCCGCGTCAGGAAAGGATTCCGCGGGCGCGGGCGGCCTGCACGGCCGCACCGCGCCGCGGGGCATCGAGTTTGAAGAGGATGTTCGACACGTGGGTCTTCACCGTGCTTTCCGACAGGTAGAGGGCCGCGCCGATCCCGGCATTGCTGAGGCCTTCGGCCATTTTTTGCAGCACCTCCAGCTCGCGCCCGGTGAGCCCGGCAGCCCGCGCGGCCTCTGCGGCCGCTACCGGCGTCGACCCTTCCGCAGGCGCAGCGGGCACATCGCTTCCGGACGTACCGGTCTTAGCAGCCGGTCCTTCCGCCTTCCGGTTGAAATACACCCCGATGAAAAAGAACAGCACCGCCGCCACCGCCACGATTACCTCCAGCCGCACATTCCCCTGCCAAACCTGCAGTTCCGCGATCCGGAAGAACAGGAGCAGGCACAGGATCAACAAACCAAAACCAACAATCACCGGACGCATGCACCGAAATTAGAAAATTCGCAGAAGGAGGGTGGTCCCGGATTCTTTAACGCCAAGACAAGAAGAAAATATTTGAGCGCAGAGGTGGAGAAGGCCGCGATGTTGTGTCCATAGTTGAATGCCACTTTGTCCCCTTCGTAACGGTTTGCCTTTCGTAGTTAGAGCGGATCGCAAGGCGATCCATTCGCGAAGGCACTCCAACAGTTCGTGGACTGAACGAAACCAGAATGTTTACGCAGGAAAATGTCACGTCAGAGTCACTACCTCTAGTGCGGCCTTCGCGCATGTTCCGCTTGCGGGAGGCTTGAACTACGATCGCCAGCCTGAGAAACGATTCGTACAGACAGTTGAGACGCCAGCCCTAGAACTCCTCTCTGCATCGCCCCAACCTCCGTGGCCAAATGTATTCTTACTTTCTCCGCGTTCCAAAAGCAAACGCCCCCGTTCAGGCGGGGGCATTTATTAATGAACACATCAGCACGCTATCAGAACGGCTTCAGGTTGTTGTTTTTGCGGTTCACATCCGGCAGCTTCTTGTCGGGGTCGATGGTGACCTCGGTGATGTTGCTCGTGCTGGGTACGGTGAAGGCCCACTTGCCGCCGCGCTGCCATACTTCCACGGGCAGGGTGAGGCGATGAGTCTTGCCGTTGCTTTCCTTGACCAGCACCGGCACCGGCATGGCCATCTCGCCGCGGTTCTCGATCTGGATGGAGGCGCCTTTCGACGGGTCGTTGCTGTTGTACTTGACGCCGGTCACGGCCTGGTCGAGCTGCCAGTTGTCGAACACCCAGCCGCGCCAGAACCAGCCGAGGTCTTCACCGCTCACGTTCTCCATCGTATGGAAGAAATCCCAGGGGGTGGGGTGCTTGAAGGCCCAACGCGCGACGTAGGTGCGGAAGGCGCGGTCGAAGCGCTCGGGGCCGAGCACCACCTCGCGCAGCGCCGTCAGCATCATCCCCGGCTTGAAGTAGGCCGTGATGCCCAGATTCGACTGCTGCACCACGTCGGGCACCGTCCACAGCGGGTCCATATGGCCGCTGAAAATGTACTGGTTCATCTCGTCGCCGGAGCCGATCGCGGTGCCGGCGAATTCACCCTTGTTGAAGGCTTTCGTGGAGCCGTCGTTGATGAAGGTGTTGAAGCCTTCGTCCATCCAGGCATACTTGCGCTCGTTGGAACCCACGATCATCGGGAACCAGGTATGGCCGAACTCGTGGTCCGTTACGCCCCAGAGGTCGCCGCCCGAGTCGCCGGCGCTGCAGAATACGATGCCGGGGTATTCCATGCCGGCTACGTTGCAGGCCACGTTGGTAGCCACGGGGTAGGGAAACTCGAACCACTGGTTGGAGTAGTATTCGATCGAAGCCTTGGTGAACTCGGTGCCGCGCTGCCAGCCGTCCTTGCGGATGCTTTCCACGGGGTACACGCTCTGGGCCAGGGCCTTCTTGCCCGAAGGCAGGTTGATGCGGGCGGCGTCCCACACGAAAGCGCGCGAGGCGGTCCAGGCCGCGTCGCGGGCGTTATCGATGCGGAAGCGCCAGGTCAGCGAGCCACCCGTGGGGCGCGAGCTTTTGCTGGTCACTTCCTTGGCGGCGCGGATGGCGACGGTCTTGTCCGAATTGCGGGCCTGCGCGAGGCGGGCCACCTGCTCGGCGGTGAGCACTTCGCTTTCGTTGAGCAGCGTGCCCGAGCCGGCCACGATGAGGTTGGACGGCGCCGTGATGCTGTAGGTGATGTCGCCGTATTCGAGGTAGAACTCACCGGCGCCGAGGTAGGGCAGCGTGTTCCAGCCGTAGATGTCGTCGTAAACCGCCATGCGGGGAAACCACTGGGCAATGGCGTAGATCCAGCCATTGCTGGTGCGCATGCGGCCCATGCGGTCGGTGCCGCGCTCGGGGATGCTGAAGTTGTAGGATACCGTCAGGCTCAGCTTGGCGCCGGGCGCCAGCGGCTGCGGCAGGAACACCTGCATGCGGGTATCGGTGATGCTGTATTGCGGCGTTCCTTTTTGTCCGCCCATATCCAGCTGCACGCTCAGCAGCGAATCGCCGGCGGTGAAGGCGGGGTTGGCCCAGCGGCCGCCGGCCTGCGTGGTGGTGGCGGTGGCGCGGGAGCCGGCCTGGTAGATGTTCTGATCGAGCTGCAGCCAGAGAAAGGGCAGCGCGTCCGGACTATTGTTGGTATACGTGATCGTGGCCGAGCCGCCCACCGAATGACGGGCGGTGTCGAGGGTCACGCCGATGTTGTAGTCGGCGCGGTTTTGCCAGTACTTCGGTCCGGGCGCGCCGGAAGCGGAGCGTACCTCGTTGCCGGGCCAGGGATAGAAATGGGGGGTGAAGACGGCATGGTGGTCGTAGCGCGAGGGTGCGGCGGCAGCGGGTGCGGCCGTATCCGGATCCTGGGCCAGGGCAACGGCCGACCAGAGCAGGGCCGCGAGGGCAAGAAAGCGTTTGTTCATATGGAAATAAATAGAAGCGGAAGGTAGGGAGAAACCACACGGGAGCTATCGGATGCCGGATGTCTGATCTCAGATTTAGGATTTCAGATTCCGGCGTAAAGCTTACTGTCGCCCTGAGCGCAGCCGAAGGGTGACGGGCACTCTGTATTCCAGCAGCAGCACCGTGATGATGCCCAGCGTATACGCCAGCAGGTCCTTCCATTCGAAGCCGGTACCGATAACGGTGCGGGCCACGCGGTTATGGGAAAGACCCAGGTGCCGCACGAGCTCGAAATACTGCGCTGTTTCGATGGCGTAGGCAAACAGCAGCACGGCGAGCGCGCCCTTCCACGGCGTCACGTTGACGAATGCCCGCAGCCCGCAGTAGAGCAGGGTCACCACGAGGTAGTCGCCGCCATAGGGGCGGATGAGCCAGTCGTTGACGTACAGGGCGATGAGTACTTCGATGAGGAAGAGGAGGAGGGCGAGGAGGAAGTAGCGGGGGCGGAAGGTGAGTGCCTGCCTCATGCTTACAAGTTATTATTGCAGGCTCAGTAATTGCTCTACCAATTGATAGACCAGCGTGCACGGCATCATTTGGTGCGGTGGTCTTGCTGGCGTTGAGAAATGATCGTGTAAGGCCCTTGCCCGTTGTATGGCATCGGATGTGAGACCCGTTAATAAATGTCTAGTAACATTTTTAAAATTTGACTCACTCTTCATCCAATTGTAATAACTGTACGTTGGAGCGCCAGCTGCAATTTGATTTAGTATTGCCTGATGTGCAGAATTAACAGCTGGCCCTTCAGCAACGATTTCAGTCAAACGACCATAATAAGTATCCCTATGTTCAAAAGTTGGATTATCCAAAGGAACATTTTCAAAATGTAGTAGGAGCCAAAGCTCGAAATTATCATTGCTCCAAGCAACTCGAACGCCCATATCTTCCGCATTCCTTATAGATAAATTGAAAGCCGCGTCGGCTTTATCCGGGGCTTTATCTCGATCGAAAACACACCACACATAACTCCCTTCATCAATTTTCAAACGTTCTACACCGTCTACAAACTCCAACATTCCTATTGCCCGAAAATGTTCTACAACGGCATCTACATGAAAGTGATGCTGCTTGTAATTCCTATTAATACTGACATGCAAATTAGGGGTACCAAAGTCCTGAAAGTAAGTTGGCTCAACGGCATCATCTTCACAGAAAATGATAACATTATTAACAGTATCCGAACTTCTAACTGAATCAGCCTGTAGATCCCAAGGTTCAATTACTTCCATCGCTATCAATAAATTTATAGTCGTGCAAAATTGGCTTTGCCCCCAACAGTCCAGAAAGATACATACGGGCGAAATCCGCATCATTTCGAATACCCCTTAAGTCGGACAGACTAAAAACCTTCGTTGCCTCATCCAGCTTTTCCGCAAAGAAGAATTGATCCCTACGCATAATTGATGGCGACATCAAGTTTGTATCATGACTTGTGAATAACAACTGAGAATTACTCTTATTTATCTCAGGATTGTTGAACATCTTTAGAAGATGAATCAAAAGGCTAGGATGGAAATTGCTATCGATCTCATCCAAAATAAACATGGCTGGATCGACAGAATCAAAAGCGCGATAAATCAGCCCTAATAAATCGAAAAGCTTACGAGTGCCCTCCGACTCGGTTGTTCCTAAATTCAATTTTACCGGATAGACCTTACCATCCGAAGCAACCACATTTCGAGTTAGAAAAATCTTATCCAACGACACAACCTTAGAATCATCATCGCCACCACGCTCCACGATAACATCGTCGTAAGGCAGTCCGAAGGCTGACATCATCGCAAGAAATGGTTCCTTCCGTCCCTCATCTTCAATAAGATTTAATGCACTCCTTCGGAAGAGCGCTAGCTCCTTGAAGTTGACATTCGATAAAGTGTAGAGTCTGAGAAATTCTCTCACTTCCGTACAAATACTCTCACGATCAAACGCAGAAGCATGAGTCAGAAAAAGAGTGTGCGGATATTGCAAAGGGGGAATACGTTCATGATTCGCTAGTTTATCCTTTTTGATTTCAAGTCCTTTTCTTGTAAAAAGAGGGACAACATTTTTCTCTTTCGGCCCGAAAAGCCACTCACTGGAAATAATATGGCGACTATTTTTATTATCGCCATCGTATTCCATATTCTTTTTAACCGTGAACCCGTATCTATACTTTTTCCCTTCGAGTAGAAAATTAACTTGGAAAAAAATATCCGTATTCTCCCTGTCAGTTTGAAAAAGAAAAGGCTGAAATAATTCGTCCAGATTTGATTCAGTGCTCGCCTCGCTCCAAATAGCTTCCATGAATCGATCTAATGCTAGCACCACATTGCTCTTTCCTGACGCATTAGCCCCATAAATCCCAACCGTTTTCAGTAATCGCAACTCGCCCTCGTTAACTATATTGTTCCGATCCACTTCTACATATTGCTCCGGGCTTTTTAGTCCCGTCGCTACGAAACTGATCGTCTGCAAGTCCTTGATTGAACGGAAATTCTTGACACTGAAATCAATAAACATAGGATGGGTTATACCTGCTAAGGTAGTAGGAGCGCCGAAGCCACAAACATATTTTTTCGATTATTTGCAGATTTTAAGCAAATTCTCCGATTCGCTGTCTCATGATGGGCAGTTTCCGCTCTCTTTTTGCAGATTCCAGCTTCCGCCGAACCCCTCCACAAGGCAGCAGCGCAAAAACGGTCGTTTTTCCCTTCCTACACGCTGCAGCACCCAAAAAACACCCGTTTTTTTCTTCCTGCACCGTGCAGCGCCCAAAAACGAACGTCGGAAGCTTCGTGCACCGTGCAGCGGGCAAAAAACGGCTATCGGAAGGCTGCTGCAGCGTGCAGCAACGAAAAAACGATCGTTGGCGGGCTGCTGCAGCGCGCAGCGGCAAAAAACAGCCGTTGGGCGCTAGCGGTCATACAGAACCGATTGATTATCAGTTGCACCGAAAATAGTTTGCTGGGAACCGTCCTTTTGCCTAGCTTAAATAAACTAAATCAAACATTTTATGGCAACCAAAACCACATCCCTGAGCCTCGCCCGGCTCCACAACGGACAACTGATCCAGTTTCTCAAAGGCCTTGTCACCCTCATCCTGCGCCTCGTTCCCGCCCCCTCGGTGAAGCTCGCCGCCCTTATCGACCAGCTTCGGACCAAGGTGGCGCAAATGGAACTGGTGCACAAGCAAAGCACCGACTCGCAGCTTTCCGACGCCATCGCCCGATTCGATGCCCTGCGCGACGGCATCCTGAGCGGCTTGTATTGGCTCCTCGACGCCTATGCGGCCAATGAGCTGAAACCCCGTGAGCGGGCGGCTGCGCTCCTGTTGCAAAACCTGTTCAAGAAATACGGCCCTACGCCCAGTGATGTCCGCCGGCTCGAATACAACGACCAGACGTCCGCCATCAACGGCATCCTGAAAGACCTCCGCACCGCACCCGGCGCCGCCGATGCCGCCCTCCTGCTGCCGGCGGCGCATTTCAGCGACGACCTCGCTGCCATCAACAACGACTTCAACGACAACTACCTGCAGCGCACGATCCTGCGCTCACAGGCAACGAGCGAGTACACATTTGAAGACCTCCGCAACGCGGTCCCCGAGGTGTATGAAAACCTCCTGCACAAGCTGGAGGTGGAGCTGGATGTAGCCGAAGGTGCTGCGCCCTGGCCCGAGGTCATCGCCGCCGTAAATGCGCACACCGAGAAATTCCGCAACATCATCCGCGCCCGCGGCACGGCATTAGAAGCCGAAGCAGAAGCCCAGGCGGGCGCCTGATGCCCGCGCCCCGTGACACAAAAGAGGCCACCCATTGGGTGGCCTCTTTTGTAGGGTATTAATGATCCGCTCCATGCGCCCGCAACACCCGCACCAACGCTTCACAACTCCCCTCCACCACCTCCACGTATTCCTCGAATCCGCGGTCCTTCGACCAATATTCGTAGCGCCTTGCGGTCCGCCCCTCGGACGATTGCAATAGCCCCGGGAGCCCGGAAGCCCGGCAATCGCATTCAGCTGCGGGCCGCACCGCGCAGCCAGCGCACCAGGATATACAACAGCAGGGCGGCCACCAGCAGCTGGGCAGCGAGGAGCACCCCGTCGGTGCGCACCCCGGTGGCCAGCGCCGATGTCCAGCCCCGCAGCGGGGCGTCGAGCGGCGCGCGCCGC
>NZ_SKFH01000007.1 GCF_004343705.1 Flaviaesturariibacter aridisoli | reverse complement strand
AAGCGTCGCTACAGCGATTCCCCATGCTGGCTCAAATCCAATCCCAACCGTTCTTCCTCATCGCTCACGCGCAGTGGCAGGATGGCGTTGGTAACGCGCAGCAGCAGCCAGGTGCCGGTGAAGGCAAAGAGCGATACGCCGACGAGTGCAGCAGCCTGCACGAGGAACAATTTCGTTTCGCCAAAGAACAGCCCGTTGCCTCCGATGGCGGGGTTGACGTGCCGGCTGGCGAAGACGCCCGTGAGCAGCATCCCGCTGATGCCGCCGGCGCCGTGGCAGGGAAAGACGTCGAGCGTATCGTCGATGCCCGTGCGGCTGCGGAGGATCACCAGGACGTTGGACACGACGGCGCTGATGAGGCCGATGAGGATGGAATGCGGAATGGTCACATAGCCGGCCGCGGGCGTAATCGCCACGAGGCCTACCACCGCGCCGATGCAGGTGCCCGAGGCCGACATCTTGCGGCCGCGGAGCGCGTCGAAAAGGATCCAGCCGAAGGCCGCCGCGGCCGAGGCCGTGGTGGTGGTGGCCAGCGCCGTGGCGGCCAGCCCGTTGGCACCATAGGCCGAGCCGGCGTTGAAGCCGAACCAGCCGAACCACAGGAGGCCCGTGCCCAGCAGCACGTAGGTGATGCGCGCCGGGTTGTGTTCGGCCAGCGCTCGCCGGCGCATGTAGAGCGCTGAAGCGAGCGCGGCCCACCCGGCGCTCATGTGCACTACGGTGCCGCCCGCGAAGTCGAGCACCCCGAGCTGGTAAAGGATGCCTTTGGGGTGCCAGGTGGCGTGCGCCAGCGGGCAGTAGATAAAGAGCGAAAAGAGGCAGATGAACAGGAGGTAGGAGGTAAACCGGATCCGCTCGGCAAAGGCCCCCGTGATGAGCGCCGGCGTGACGATGGCGAACTTCAGCTGGAAGATGACAAAAAGGGCCAGCGGGATCGTGGGCGCCAGCGGGTACGGGTCGCCGTCGAGCACGCCGCGGAACATAAAGAAGGTGCCCGGGTTGCCGACAACGCCGCCGAGCGAATCGCCGAAGGACAGCGAAAAGCCCACGGCCACCCACAGCAGCGTGATGACCACCATACAGATAAAGCTTTGCAGCATCGTGGACAGCACGTTCTTTTTATTGACCATGCCGCCATAGAAGAAGGCCAGCCCCGGCGTCATGATCAGCACCAGCGCCGTGGCCGTCAGCATCCAGGCCGTATCGGCCGCGGAGATCGCCGCTTTCGAAGCTCCGGAAGGTATCGACGGAAAGGCGAAGCAGAGGGCCACTACAGCCAGCAGCACCAGCAGGGGGGCGGGCGAAAAGCGGCGGCGGCGTTTCCGGTTTCCCGCGGGCGGGTTCCCGGTTCCCGGTTGCCTGTTTCCGGTTTCTGTTTGGGCCTGGACGTCGCTTTGTTGTTGTACCAACATACTAACTAGTTTTTGTGATCCAATCCAGTTTCTCTTACTCCTCCTTGCCTTTGGGAAGAGCCGGGAGTCTGAGGCTGTCGGCTCACGCCTCACGCTTCACGCTTCACGCCTCACGCTTCACGCCTCACACCTCACACCTCACGCCTCACGCTTCACGCCTCACGCCTCACGCCTCACGCTTCACGGAAAAAGTCCCCTGTAGAAACAGCGGACGTAACGATTGCTTGCTATATAGATGGATACTGTTCGGAATCGAAAATAACCGTTGCCGTACAGGGTTTCCAGCCAAAGATTCGGCTTTGCTTTCATCGGGAATGGCAACGTTCCCGGTGCGAAGCCTTGCCCGGCGCTGCTTTTTCGGTAATTTTGCTACGATGCCCAACAGAGCCAGTGACGACCTGTTCAACCTCATTCATTCGCTGCAGAAGGCCGAGAAGCGGAACTTCAAGCTGTACATCACCCGCAACTCCGCCAACGAAGACCTGAAGATCGTACACCTCTTCGATGCCCTCGACAAGATGAAGGACTACGACGAAGCCCTCCTCCTCAAAAAGGTGCCGTCGATCAAGAAGCAGCAACTACCCAACAGCAAGGCACACCTGTACCGCCAGCTGCTGGCCTCGCTGCGCCTCCTGAGCAACGACGAGAACATCGACATCCAGCTCCACGAAAGCCTCGACTACGCCCGCATTCTTTACAACAAAGGGCTCTACATCCAGAGCTTACGCATCCTCGAGCGCCTGAAGGAAACCGCCAAGGCCTACAACCAGGATTCCTTCCTCATCCAGATCATCTCGCTCGAAAAAAAGATCGAGGTGCTCCACATCACGCGCTCCATGGAAGGCCGTGCCGAGCAGCTGACCCACGAGGCCGAGGAGATCAACGAAAAGCGGCGCATCATCACCCACCTGTCCAACCTCGCCCTGCAGCTCTATAGCTGGTACATCAAGAATGGCCACGCCCGCAACGAGCAGGACGAGACCGACGTGAAGGACTTCTTCCGCTACCGCATCAACCGCGCCCTCCGCGTGGCCGCCAAGCACCTCGTGCCAGGCGTGGAAACGACGCTCCCCGAAGGCACCCCCGCGGCCGAACTGGCCCGCATGGGGGTGTCGGCCGAAGCCCTGGCCCGCATGGGTTTTTACGAGGCGCTTTACCTTTTTCAGAGCTACATGTGGTTCGGGTTCATCCGCCAGGATTTCATCCAGTACTACCGCTACGTGCAAAAATGGGTGGACCTTTTTCACCACAACCCGCAGATGATCCAGGTGGAAACGGGCCATTACATCAAGGGCCTCCACAACCTGCTCAACGCCCACTTCGACCTGCGCAACTTCCGCGGCTTCCAGGAAGTACTCGACCGCTTCGAGACCTTCGCCGCATCCGACACGGTGCAGAAGAGCCACAACAACCGGGTGCAGACCTTCATCTACCTCACCACGGCGCGGATCAACCAGCACTTCATGGTGGGCACCTTCCGCGAAGGCCTCGCCCTCGTGCCCTTCATTGAAGAAAAACTGGAAGAATACAACGGCTATATCGACCGGCACCGCGTGCTCGTGTTCTACTACAAGATCGCCTCGCTTTACTTCGGCTCCGGCGACCACGAAAAGGCCATCGACTACCTGCACAAGATCATTCACTGGAAGGTAGACCTCCGCAACGACCTGCAGTGCTACGCACGCCTGCTGCACCTCATGGCGCACTACGAGCTGGGCAACTACGACCTGATGGAATACCTCGTGCGCTCGGTGTACCGCTACATGGCCAAGATGCAAAACCTGACGGTGATCGAGGAGCAGATGTTCGCCTTCCTCCGCCAGCATTTTCACCACTCGCCGCGCAAGGTGCACGAAGCCTTCCGCGCCCTGCTGGAGCAAATGAAGCGCTACGAAAAAAGCCGCTTCGAAACCCGCGCCTTCGCCTACCTCGACATCATCTCCTGGCTGGAGAGCAAAGTGCGGCAGGTGCCTATGGCGGACGTGGTGCGGGAGAAGTACGAAGCGAGCAAGCACCGGCCCGGCAAGCGGGCAGCAGGACTTGTGAGGCGTGAAGCGTGAGGCGTGAAGCGTGAAGCGTGAAGCGTGAGGCGTGACGCGTGAAGCGTGAGGCGTGAGGTTTGTACCGTCATTGCGAGCGCCTCCTCAGGTACCGTCATTGCGAGCGTAGCGAAGCAATCTCTTTCTTTTCGTCACGGCTCCCGGGAAAAGTCCCATCCGCCGGGGTGAAAAATAACAGGGCTGGGCAGCGCTTCCTTCCCAATTTGCAGCTATGATCTATGGCGGGTTTGTATATATCCTTACGTGCAACAGTCGCAAGGCACTTTATGTGGGCGTTACTGCAAACCTTGGGGCGCGGCTTGCAGAACACCGGTCGGCAAAGCCCCGGACATCTTTCACGGCCCGCTACAATACGCATACTTTAGTTTACTACCGCGTGTTTGACCGGATCGAAGACGCCATTGCGGAGGAAAAGCGTCTGAAAGGAGGCAGCCGCGCGCAGAAGATCCGGCTGGTCGAAGCTATGAATCCCGGCTGGGACGACCTTTGGGAGACGCGGCTAAAGCCGGGGCGGCAACCTGGGCCGCAGGCCCGGTGAACAAAAGATTGCTTCGGTGCTGCGGCCTTAGGGCCGCCGCTCCTCGCAATGACGGACCCGGATACTGCGTTCCTTCCTTAAGGGCCGAAAAAAGCCCCAACCAATCGGTCGGGGCTTCAGGAATATCTCTGGTTTGAATTATTTCTTCGGCGCTTTGTTGTTTTTCACAGGAATCGGAACCAGTACCGGTTTTTTCAATCCAAGCAGCACAGCGATGACGTCTCTCAGGTTCATTCGTATGGGGTTTACGTTGAAAAGATGATACAAGGTACACTGGTTTCAGAAACCGTTCTTGTTAAACAACAAAAAACCGGGTAAATATTTTCGGCCGCCAACGGATGCAATGTCCTAGCTTGTCGGCCATGCAAACGAAGCCAACAGAGGGCGCCGACCGGCGCCGGCGGCTGCGGGCCATCCTGGGTGGATCGGCCGGTAACCTGGTGGAGTGGTACGACTGGTATGCCTACTCGGCCTTCGCTCTCTATTTCGCACCGCAATTCTTTCCCGGGCAGGATCGTACGGCCCAGCTGCTCAACAGCGCCGGCGTATTTGCCGTGGGCTTCCTCATGCGGCCCGTAGGCGCCTGGATCTTCGGTCGCCTTGCCGACCGCAAGGGCCGCCGCATCGCTATGACGGTGTCGGTGCTGCTGATGTCGTTCGGCTCGCTGCTCATTGCCTGCATTCCTTCTTATCATCAAATAGGCATCTGGGCGCCCGTACTGCTCTTCGCGGCCCGCCTGCTGCAAGGGCTCAGCGTGGGCGGTGAGTACGGTACCTCGGCCACCTACCTGTCGGAGATGGCCACGCAACGCGCCCGCGGTTTCTACTCGAGCTTTCAGTACGTCACCCTCATCGGCGGGCAACTGCTGGCCATGGCCCTGCTGCTGGGGCTGCAGGCCTGGCTCGATAAAGGGGAGCTCGAGCGCTGGGGTTGGCGCATTCCCTTTGCCGTAGGCGCGGCCCTGTCGGTGGTGGCCTTTTACCTGCGGCGGCGCCTCGAGGAAACGCAAGCTTTCCGGCAGTCGGGGGACGGACCTAAGAAAGGCTCCATCGCCGAGCTGGCGCGGCACCCCCGGGCCGTGTGGACCGTGGTCGGCCTCACCCTCGGCGGCACGGTGGCCTTTTACACCTGGTCGGTATACATGCAGAAGTTCCTTGTCAATACGGTGCAGCTGAGCGTGCCGGCGGCCACGCAGCTGTCGTTCTGGTCGCTGCTGCTGTTCGCGGCGCTGCAGCCCCTGTTCGGCGCCCTGTCGGACCGCATCGGTCGGCGGCCCCTGCTGCTCACCTTCGCCATCGGCGGCACCCTGGCCACCTACCCGTTGTTGCGGGCCCTGGAGGACGTACGAAGCCCCGGGGCGGCCTTTGCCATCCTCATGGCGGGGCTGCTGCTGGTGAGCGGCTACACCAGCATCAATGCCGTGGTGAAGGCGGAGCTTTTCCCGGCCCGCATCCGGGCCCTGGGCGTGGGCCTGCCCTACGCGCTGACGGCGGCGGTGTTCGGCGGCACGGCGGAATACCTCGCGCTCTGGGCCAAGAAAGCCGGTCATGAGTCCTGGTTTTACGCCTACGTGACGGCCTGCATCGCTATCTCGGGCGTCGTCTATCTGCGGATGCGCGAAACGCGGCATACGCGGCTGGAAGGGGAAGAGCCGTCACTTTAACAAACAGTTTAATGCGTTGGCGATGCGATTGCGGCTGCGCGTAAACCCTTACGGGGCGGGGGTTTAAGCCTTAAGCCGGTTCGGTTTGGGATACCAGTGAGGACCCTTGTTGTGCTTGTTGCCCCCATATGGGTGAAGTATCTTTATATCCATCGCCGGGAGCCCGGCCATTACTCACCAAAAACCACCCGCCAGATGGACAAGACCCCACACGTACGCAAGCCGGAGCAGCAGCCGCTCACGTTGGTACCGAAGCAGGAACCCCGGCCGCTCACGGTCGCTTACCACAGTGAGCAGGAGATCCTGGCGCTGCAGGAAAAAGCCCGCCTTTATGGCCGCAGCTATCCTGTCGGCGGATACCAGGGTCTTTAAGTGAGCCCTATCTTATTACCAACGCTTCCCTTCCTGGAGGCGTTTTTTGTGCGCCGCCGGGGCCGGGCCTTGGTACAAATCGTAGCGCCGTTGCGCCGTCCTGCCGTAGCGTGCAAGGCCGCTTGCGGCCGCCTCCTGACCGCCCAAGGGCGGTCTTTGCGACTGCGGCGCTTCACAATGGCACCATGGCACGACGACGCAACGAACTTCCCTTTCCCAGAGCGCCCTTTTCCCGCCAACCAGAACCCGTTCCCCAAAAGGAGGAACGCTTTCGTACCGCGACAGAAAAGTTTCCCCGCGCACCCAAACCCATTCCCCACGGAACAGAAAACGTTCTATCCGAAACATAAAACGTTCCCCTCGAAACATAAAACGTTCCCCACTTTGGGGAACGTTTTCGGGTCCGGACAGAAAAGTTTCCCCTTGCGGACCGAACCGGTTCCTCAAAAGGAGGAACCGGTTCGTGCCCGGACAGAAAAAATTAGGGTGGAAGCAGAACCGGGTGGCCAGGGACAAGGTAGGGCCAAATAAAACCGCGTCCGTAGGGGACGCGGTCGGTAACGAGGTGTTTCTCAGGCAGTTAGGGGCGCTTAGGCGCCGGTGGCGGGTGCCGGCTTCTTGCGCCGGCCGCGTTGGGGAAAGCGGGTGACCATGTCGTCGTAGATGCCTTGGGCACCGGCCACCCCTTTGTCGGCCGCCGTTTTTACCGACCCGTAAAAGAGGAGCGTGGCTTCGAGTGCCTCGGCGCCCGACAGGGCAAAGCCGTCCTCGAGGCCGGCGCAGAGTTGTCGGGCCAGCTGCAGCAGGGGGCGGTAGGCCCGCACGTTGTCTACGTCGATTTGCAATTCCCGCGCGTCCACGATGCCGGGCACCAGCTCCGGGTGTGCTTTGGCGTGCTCGGCACCCTTGAAAACAAAGTGCTCGGAGCGATCGCCCATGCGGTTCATCGCCGCGCGCTGCTCGGCCGAGAGCGTAAACAGCCAGGGGGCCAGGATCTGCTTCAGCTCTTCCAGCTTGGTGGCAGCGGCGGCCTGTACGTCTACGGGAATGGCCTGGTTGGAAAGATTCTCGATCATAAAAATGGGGTTTTGAATGAAGAATCAGATAACCCCATCAAGGTACCGCGCCGGGGACGTGGACCCCTGCGTACCTGTACGGTATTTGCTGCGTATTTGTACGGTTTTTTATTGCAAGATTGCGCAAGCTGCGGGTGGACGGTGAAGCACTACACGGGCCCGCTGCTGCAGGAACAGAGCTACTATTCTTTCGGGCTGCAAATGGCGGGGATCTCAGCCAAGGCGTTGAACAAGCTGCCCCGTGCCTATCAGTTCAATGGCGGCGTGGAGCTGGATGAGGAGACGGGGCTGCGGTTTCATTCGTCGGATTGACTTGCAGCGCTACTAACGGAGGCGACCTTTCTAAAACCTTCCATCCACAGACCCTTCGCTTCGCTCCCGGTGACAAAGAGCCTGCAGAGCGGGCCCTTTGTGCTAAAACCATTCGCAGCCGTAGTTCTACGGTTCAGCAGTCCGGATCCACGGTTCGCCCACATTGCTTTCTCCGTCTGCGCGGCGTTTCCTTTTTTAGCGCCGAATCCAATTCTATTCTGTTCCTATGAGAAAGCTCTGGCTCCTGTGCCTGGCCCTGGCGGCCGGTGCCCTGTCGCAGGCACAATCGTACATCCGCGACAACCTGTTCAACTACAACCTGCCTACGGCTACCATCAACGTCCGCGACATCGCGCTGTACAAGGACAAGCGCCTGCTCATCGCCGGCGAGTTCCACGCCTACAGCTCCGTGCTCGGCAGGAGCAAGGTGCTCCGTCTCACGCCGCAGGGCGCGCCCGATCCTACGTTCACCGTGCCCACGATCGCCGGCGGGCGGGTCAACTGCGTGGCCATCCAGCCCTGGGACAGCGCGATCGTCATCGCCGGCGGCTTTACCACCGTCAACGGGGTGGCGCGCAGCGGCATCGCGCGCTTGCTGCCCTCGGGGGCGCTCGACCCCACCTTCAACCCCGGCAGCGGCATCTCCGGCGGCTGGGCCGGCGACCTCATCATCCTCTCGGTGGTGATCCGTAATTCTACGGACGCCACGAAGCGGCGGATCATTGCCGGCGGACTATTCACTTACTACAACGGCACGGCCATCGCCGGCGGCAGCGGCGGCGGGCTCGTGCAGCTCTTTACCGACGGGTCGCTCGACGCCGCCACCTCGCCCCGCGTGGAAGGCGCCGTGAACCACCTTGCCCTCGATGCGAACGACAAGCTGCTGGCGGGCGGAGAGTTCTATAAAGTGAACGGCAGCGAGGTATGGCGCTTCGCCCGCTTCAACAGCGACGGCAGCACCGACAATACGCTGTGGACGGGCCGCTGGGACGGGTTCAACAGCACGGTCACCTCGGTGCATGTGTACAAAGGGAAGATCTACGTAGGCGGCTTTTTCACGCAGTATCGCGGCAACAATTCGGGGCGCCTCGCGCGCCTCAACGCCGACGGCTCCTGGGACGCCACTTTCAACGTGGGCGCCGGCTTTTCGGGCAGCGGCACCGCGCTTTGCACGCAGGGCGTGGAGGTCCATTCGCTGGCCTTCATGAGCAACGACAAGGTGATCGTGGGCGGCAACTTCACGTCCTGCCAGGGCAACACGGCCTACCGCGTTGCCCGTCTCAATACCGACGGCTCGTACGACGCCACCTGCATCACCGGCACCGGCTTCGACCAGTGTGTGAACAAGCTGCTGTACCAGGGCACCGACGACAGCCTCGTGGTGGGTGGCTTCTTCAATTCCTTCCGCGATGAAACGCAGGGTACGGTGCTCCGTATCCGCAAGCCGCCGTCTACGATGCTGCTGTCGCTGACGCCGCCCGCCGAGCCGCAGCGCGCCGCGGCGCCGGCGGAAGGAGCGTATCCCAATCCCTGCACCGTAGTAGTACGGGTGGCGCTGCCCGGCCGCCCCGACGGGGCAGTGGACGCTACCTGGACCGCCATCGACGGACGTGAAGCCCTGCATACGCGCGCGCCCTTGCGGCGCGGTACCGTAGATCTGCCGTCGGGCACGCTGGCCCCGGGCGCCTGGCTGCTCCGCATCTCGGATGCAACGGGGGCGCCGCTGTGGCAACAAACCGTGGTAAAAGCGGGGAGCCGGCCCCGTTAGCCTGCAGAAAGGGGCGATTTACGAACCGCTTTCGCCGGTTGACGGAAGTCGGGTTTGTATCGTTGTCAAAACAACCTTTTTTGCGGGCTCGAAGAATGTGTGTGTTCTTCCCCCTATGAAAACGTCCGGTATCCTTGAAAAACCATCCATGATCCTTTGAAAGCCGGAAAATCATTCGATCCAGGAAAAACCAACAACGCCGCATTGCTTGCTAAGGCCGACGGTCACCATCCGACAGAATGATTTGAAAAGGCGCCTCCGGGCGCCTTTTTCCGTTTCAGCCACCGATCCAGCGCTTGAAGTCGGGCACCTTGTCGCGGCTGACGAACACTTCCTCCCGGAAGGGCGGCACGAGTGTCAGCCGCAGGCGGCCACTGTGGTGCACGGTGATACCGGTGATGGCGTTGAAGCAAATGAGGTGCGCGCGATTGATGCGGAAGAACTGCGCCGGGTCGAGCAGCGATTGCAGCTCGGTGAGCGAATGCTCCAGCACGTAGCGCTTGTCGTCGGTGGTCCGGATAAAGGTGATGTTGTTGTCGACGAAGAAGTAGGCGATGTCTTCCACGCCGATCGGGATCAGCTTTTCGTTGATGCGGATGAGAAAGCGCCGCTTGTATTTTTCAGGATGCGGAAAGGCACAGGCTTTCCATTCTTGCTGGTCCATTGGTGTTCGTGGTTGGCTTGCGGCAAGTTGCGCTCTTTTCGGCTATGCCTGCCGCACAGTTGGCTGTATTGCCATTGCGCCCGTTGAACGGTGGGATCGTTTGTATGAACTGCACCCTGGAAGAGAAAGAACGCAGGTTTTATATGATTTCTACGATTAACGCAGTTTTACTTTTTTGCGTGCGTCAGCAAATCATAACGAATCTTAATAAGTCCGCGTATCCCGCATGCGGGATCTGCGTTCTTTCTCTCACGGCGCCCGCTCCACCCGGTGCTGCTGCACGGGGACGGTCTTCAGGTAGGCCCAGATGGCGCGCAGCTCGTTGTCGGTAAGTTGCGAGTAGGGCTGCATGGGCTCGCGGAGCGCATCCTGCCCATGGGGCAGCTTGCCGAATTTCACCGCCTGGATAAAGTCTGCTTCGTCCCATTTGCCGATGCCCGTTTCGGGGTCCATCGTGATGTTGCGCGACACGATCTTCTTGCCGCCTGGTGTATACATCTCGTTGCCGCCGCCGAAGAAGCCCGGCGACTTTTCGGGGTTGAAGTAGTCGTTCCTGGCGAAGTCCCGGGAGTGGCAGCTGAAACATTCGAGCTGGGCCACGGCGATGTATCGGCCCCAGGCCACGGCATTGCTGGTATCGGGCGCCGGGATCGCCGCCGCCGGGTAGGGGAAGGGCTTCAGCACCTTGATGTTGCTCAGGAACTTGGTAAGGAAGGACGGCTCCGTATGAGGCTGCTCCGTCGCGTCGGCCTGTACCCAGGGATGATCGGAACGGAGAAAGGCGATCACCGACTGCAGGTCTTCGTCGGAGAGGTGCACCAGCTTGGGCATGTAGGGCGGGAGGTAGGTGCCATCGGGCTTGAGGCCGGTGCGGAGCAGGTAAGCCAGCTGCCCGTCGGTCCAGTTGCCGATGCCGTGCGCTTTATCGTGCGTGATGTTGCGGGCATAGATGGTTCCGAATTGCGGCACTTCGTCCATGCGGCGGCCGGTAAAGCGGTTGGTGTTCGGGTCGAGGTGGCAGCTGCGGCACAGCATGGAAGCCAGCTTCTGGCCCTGCGCAATGCGCGCCGGCGAGGACGCCACTTGTAGTTGTACGGTGCCGGCTTTGTAGGAAGGGATGCCGCGGATGGCGACGAAAGAGGCAAAGAGGCCGATAATGACGACCAATCCGAAAAGGAGGATGCCCAGGTAACGCAGGACTTTTTTCATAAACGACGTTTTTTAAAGTTGGTTTCAGGTGTCGTCCATAGTGTTGGCCCGGTTAAGCTAGAAATAATTCTACATTTAGCGCGGCCGCTTTCAAAAATTCTACATGAAAATCGTACGACTGCTCTACGTGCAGGTGCTGATCGGCATCGCCCTCGGCGTGCTGGCCGGGCTCTTTTTCCCTGGCTTCGCGCCGGTAGCCAAACTGATCAGCGAATTGTTCATCAATGCGATCCGCATGGTCATTGCGCCGGTGATCTTCTTTACGGTGGTGGCCGGCATCGCAGGCGCCGGCAACCTGCGGCAGGCGGGGCGCATCGGGCTGAAGGCGCTGATCTACTTCGAGATTGTGAGCACGCTGGCCCTTGTGCTGGGGCTGGTAATGGCCAACCTGCTGCAGCCGGGGCGCGGCGCCGCGCACCTCGCGGGCAGCAACGGACAGGTGCAGGAGCTGACGCAAAAAGCCGCCGCCATGGACTGGCCCTCGTTTTTCACCCACCTCGTTCCCGCCAACATCCTCGATGCCTTCGCCCGCGGCGAGATCCTCCAGGTGCTGCTGTTCAGCGTGCTCTTTGCCGTAGGCCTCCGGTCCGTGGGCGAGCCGGGCCGGCGCCTGCTCGTTACGTTCGATACATTCAACAAAGTATTATTCCGCATCCTGCACCTGGTGATGCGCGTCAGCCCGATCGGGGCCTTTGGCGGTATGGCCTTTACCGTGGGCAAGTACGGCGCCGGCAGCCTGGCGGCGATGGGCCGACTGATGGCCACTTTTTACGGCACCGGCTTGTTGTTCCTGTTCGTGGTGCTGGGACTGCTGTGCCGCGCGTATGGCTTTTCGTTCCTGAAGTTGCTGCGCTACATCCGGGCCGAGCTGGCCATCGTGCTGGGCGCCTCCAGCAGCGAGCCCGTGCTGCCGTCGCTGATGGAGAAAATGCGGCGCGCGGGTGTCGACGAGGAAGTGGTCGGACTCGTGGTGCCCACCGGCTACAGCTTCAACCTCGATGGCACGGCCATCTACCTGAGTATGGCCATCATCTTTATTGCGCAGGCGTACGGCATTTCATTGAGCCTCGCGGAGCAGCTGACCGTCATCGGCGTGCTGCTGCTCACCAGCAAGGGTGCCGCGGGCGTCACCGGCAGCGGGTTGCTGGTGCTGGCCTCCACCTTGGGCGCGCTCAAGATCATCCCGATCGAGGGGCTTGCCCTGCTGGTGGGCGTGGACCGCTTCATGAGCGAGGGCCGCGCGCTGGTGAATTTCATCGGCAATGCCGTGGCCACGGTGATCATCGGCCGCAGCGAAGGCGCCGTGAACGATGCACGCCTGCAGGCTGCGCTCAATGGGCATCCGGAACCTTTATAGAATATTCCAGCCGTCATTACGAGCATAGCGAAGCAATCTCACCCTCGCTGAGGCTGCTGCCTCCTGGCTGCCGACTGGGCGTGCAACAGATTGCTTCGAGGACCCCGACCGTTCCGTCGGGATCCCCTCGCAATGACGAACGGTTTGCGTCGGCGGGACCAGGGTCTTTCGTGACCGGCCCGCACTTACTTTAGGAGGGTAAAACAAAGCCCATGAACCATACGATCCTGATCCTGTGCGCAGGCATCACGGCGGTTGCCGGCGCGCAGTGCGGCAACAGCGCCATGCACAGCGGCTCCACGCCGACGAATGATTCGACGCCGGTGGAAACCCGGAAGCCCAACTCGGATTACCGACCCGCCTTTGCCGGGCAGACGCGGGCGCCGGGTGTGCACAGCAAAACGCCTTGGGAAGCCAAAGTGCTGACGCGGGCGCTCTCCAGGCCCTGGGGCCTGACGGTACTGCCCGACGGGCGGCTGCTGATTACGGAGAAGGGCGGCACGATGCGGATCGCCGGTACCGACGGAACACTGAGCGCGCCCATCACGGGACTGCCGGCCGTCAACGACGCCGGACAAGGCGGCCTGCTCGACGTGGCCATCGATCCCGCATTTGCACAAACCCGCTTCGTTTACTGGACCTTTTCCGAAGCCCTTCCCGAAGGCAACCTCACCGCCGTGGGCAAGGGCAAGCTGTCCGCCGACGAGCGCCGCATGGAAGGGGCGACGGTCATTTACCGGGCACGGCCGGCCTACGACGGTACGCTGCACTACGGCGGCCGCCTCGTGGTGGACAGCGCCGGCTACCTTTTTGTGTCCACCGGGGAGCGCTCCGACCTGGCTACGCGCCCGCAGGCGCAGTGGCTCAACTCCGCGCTGGGCAAGGTGCTCCGCATCACCCGCGACGGGCAGCCGGCCCCGGGCAATCCCTTCTTCAATCAAAAGGACGCTTTCCCCGAACTGTATTCCTACGGACACCGCAACATCCAGGGGCTCGCCCTGCATCCCGAAACCGGCGCGCTCTGGGAATCCGAGATGGGGCCGCGCGGCGGCGATGAAGTGAACCGGATCGAAGCGGGGAAAAATTACGGCTGGCCGGCCATCACTTATGGCATTGAATACAACGGGTCGAAGGTGGGGCCGGGGGCTACGCAGGCACCCGGGATGGAGCAACCGGTGTATTACTGGGACCCAGTGCTCTCGCCGAGCGGCATTACGTTTTACAGCGGCGCCGCCCTGCCCGAGTGGAAAAACAATTTGTTCCTCTGCGGCCTCAACAGCCAGCACATCGCCCGCCTCGTGATCGTCAACGACCGCGTGGTTGGGGAGGAGCGCCTGCTGGAGGGAGAAAAGCATCGCTGGCGCGCCATCACCGAGGGCCGCGACGGGGCCCTCTATGCCGTTACCGATGGCAGCCCGGGATTGCTGTACCGGATCGCGAAACGTTAGGCAAGCATACGGTGTCCCCCGTTGTGCGAACCGGCCCCAGGGGAACGGGCGTGATAAGCGTGTATTTTTTTAATGCGGATGGGAGGGAGCGATTCCCGGAGCGCACGAAGACTGCAAACGTTGCGGGCAGCCGCCTGATCCAACCTGTTTGTTGCCGGAAACAAATGGCCCCGCCGGAAGCGGGGCTTATCTTTATCGGATATGCACCTGCAGGAAGAACGGTATCCGTCCGGGGCGCTCTGCTCCATCCGCCGCATCGAGAACGGTGCGCCCGCCAACGGCTGGTCGGTAACGCAGTATTTCGAAAACGGCCAGTTGGCCCGCACGGAATGCTGGAGCCACGGCCTGCTGATCGAGCTCAAAACCTTCGCCGAAGACGGGGCGCAGCGAGCGCACCAGATCTACAACCACCGGCTGAAGGCGCTGGTGGACCGACCCGTAGTGGATCAGAAGAACGTGGTCCGGCCCAACATCGTCAGCGGCTGCGCCCATATGGGCTTTTACCTCCGCCACCTGCCGGCCATCGCCGCCTACATCGGCGCCGAGTATGACGAGGACGAGCTGATGCGCACCTTCAACGGGTTTTTCGCCAGCCCGATGGGCAATACGTGGGAGCACGGCGAAGACGAGCCCCTGACGCTGCAGTGGCGGCTCGCCGGGCCGCAACTGGTTTTTTACATCCTGTTCGAAGAAGGCGAGATGCTGTATTTCTGGCACTTACGGACGCCAGACGAGGAAAGCTATACCGCCGCGCGCACGTTCATGGAAGCCCTGCCCCGCGACTGATCAATCCTGCAATTCGATCCACACCGGCGCATGGTCGCTGGTCTTTTCCCAGCCCCGCACGTCGCGGTCCACGCCGCCGGCCCGCAGGCGCGGCACGAGCTCGTCGCTCAGCAGGAAGTGGTCGATGCGGATACCGGCATTGCGGCTGAAGGCGCTGCGGAAATAATCCCAGTAGGTATAGATCGTCTCGTCGGGGTAGAGGTGCCGCAGCGCATCGGTCCAGCCCTGTTTGACCAATTGCGCAAAGGCCTCCCGCGATTCGGGGAAGAAGAGTGCGTCGCCGGTCCAGCGCTCGGGCTTGTAAGCGTCCTGCGGGGTGGGAATGACGTTGAAGTCGCCGGTGAGGAGTACGGGTTTCTTGCTTTTCAGCAGGCCTTTGGCGTGGTCGTGCAGGCGCTTCATCCAGGCCAGCTTGTAGTCGAACTTCGGTCCCGGGGCCGGGTTGCCGTTGGGCAGGTAGAGGCAGCACACGCGGATTCCGGCCACGTCGGCTTCGATATAGCGGCTCTGCTCATCGTCGGGGTCGCCATCGAGGCCTTTCCGTATTTCTACGGGCGCGCCCACGCGCGACAGGATCGCCACGCCGTTCCAGCTTTTCTGGCCATGCCACACGGCTTCGTAGCCGGCGGCGCGGAGCTCTTCTTCGGGAAACGCATCGTGGGGCTTTTTCAGTTCCTGCAGGCAGGCCACGTCGGGCGCTTTTTCTTCCAGCCAGCGGAGCAGCACGGGCAGGCGCGCCGTGATCCCGTTGATGTTGTAGGTGGCGATCTTCATGCTTTCGAAGTAACGACATTTCAGGGGCGGCAGGCCGCCTTCCGTTGAATATTTATTTTTTAAATTGCCATGATGGATGCACATAAAGATTTGCGACTGGCGGTGTTGATCGATGCCGAGAATATCCCCAGCAGCTATATGACCGGGATCTTCGAGGAGATCGTTCGTTTCGGCACCCCCACCTACAAGCGGATCTATGGCGACCTGTCGAAGACCGCCCTGGCGTCCTGGAAGCAGGTGATCCTCGACAATGCCTTGACGCCGATGCAGCAGTACAGCTATACCAAGGGAAAGAACGCCAGCGACAGCGTCCTCATCATTGATGCCATGGATATTTTGTATTCGGGGCACGTGGACGGCTTTTGCATTGTGTCGAGCGACAGTGATTTCACCCGGTTGGCCACCCGCCTCCGGGAGTCGGGCAAGATCGTTTTCGGTTTCGGCGAACGGAAAACGCCGCTGCCGCTGATCAAAGCCTGTAATAAATTCATCTATATCGAGATCCTGAAAGAGGAACCCCGTACCCCGGCCCACCCGGCGCACAGCGCTCCCGGTGTAAAAGGCCGGGCAGAGCATGTCAAGGAATCTCCTGTCACACCGGACCGCGACTTGCTGGTCCGTATGATCTCTGAATCGATCAGCGACGGCGCCGATGAGAACGGTTGGGTATTCCTGGGTGCGCTGGTAAGCCTGCTCATCAAGAAAAGCCCGGATTTCGACCCACGGAACTATGGGTTCAAGAAAATGCTTCCGCTGGTCAAGAGCCTGCCGGAGTTCGAAGTAGACGAGCGGAAGTCGAGCGACAAGAATGTCAAGAATGTGTACGTTCGCCTGGGCGCCTGAATCCTTTTCCTCGCTATTTCGCCGGGCGCGTGCATTTTTTCACTAACTAGCGACCAGATTAATGGCCACCGATCAGAAACGTGAGAGCATCCTGGAAGCCGCGATCCGCCGCTTCGCCCACTTCGGTGTGGCGAAGACCACCATGAACGAGATCGCGGCCGACCTCTCGATCTCCAAGGCCCTGCTGTATTATTATTTCCCCGACAAGATGAGCCTTTACGCGGCCGTGCTGGAGCACATCAGCGAGTTGGACCGCGCCCGGCACGATTCCGAGCTGGAGCAGGAGCGCGACCCCATGCGCGCGCTGGAACGCTACCTAGACATCCGCACCGACTTCATCCTGAAATATTACCAGGTGCTCGAACACCTCAAAGCTTTTAGCCCCGCCACGCTCCCGGAGCCGCTCCTGCGGATCTTTGATAAACTACGCCGCAACGAACTCGACCGGATTTCCGCCATTATGGAAAAAGGCAGGGCCGCCGGGCTCTTTAAGATCGATCATGCCCGGAAGAGCGCCGAGCTGTATTTCGACTTCCTCGACGGGTTCCGCGTCGCCCAGCTGTCGGCACAGCCCAACATCTTTCCCGAAAAAAAGCAGTTCAGCGCCATCCTCCGGCGGGAAAAGGAATTTTCACGAATCTTTCTGAACGGACTTACCTGCGATCGCTGATCGCATTTTTTTTGTCCTTACCTTTGACTTATCAAACAAAAAAGTCAAACAGTCAAAAGGTAAGGAATGAGGGAGACAGGACAGCGTGAACGGATTCTGGAAGCGGCGAAGCGGCGCTTCGCCCATTTCGGCATCGCCAAGACGTCGCTGACCGAGATCGCCGACGACCTGGCCCTGACGAAGCAGGCCCTGAGTTATTATTTCCCCGACAAGCAGTCGCTCATCCGCGAGGTGACGGCCGGGCTGCTCGGTCAGTATCTCGAACAACTGGAGCAGCAGCTCAAAGCGAATGGGTCCGTGCACGAGGCGCTCCTGGAGCTGGTAGGCCTACGCGGCCGCTTTTCGCGGCAGTATTACCTGTTTTTTACACAGCTGGAGCACGACGGCCAATGGTTCAACCGGGCCGCCAAGGCCACGCTGCTGCGCCTCGCCCGTCGCGAGCAACTACTCCTCGAAGCGCGCCTCGAGCGGGGCGTCTCGCTTGGCGAGCTACGCACGCAGGACGTCCGGACCGCCGTTCGCACGCTGCTCGATACCCTGACGATGCTGGGCCGGGTAAACCGCGGCTGCCCGCCCGATGAAAAAGTTTTTGCGGCGCTGGAAGAAAAGCAGCGTGCCCTCATTACCCTTATTTATAACGGACTTGGAAATAAGCCATGGAAGAACTGATCCTCGATAGGGCCCGCACCCTCTTTTTCAGCTTCGGGCTGAAAAGTGTGTCGATGGACGATGTTGCCCGCCAGTGCGGCATCTCCAAGAAAACGCTGTACCAGCATTTTGCCGACCGCGAAACGCTGGTGGACACCGTACTGGAATCGCTACTGTCGGACCATGCCACTGCCAGCCGCGCTAGTGCTGCCGCGGCCCGCAACGCTGTGGAAGAACTCGACCTGCTCCTGAGCGGACCGTTTTGCCTCCTCGCCGGGATCAACTGGACCTTTTTCTATGAGCTCGAGAAAGCTTTTCCCAAAGCCTGGCAGCGCCTGCAGCAGTACAGCCGCGGCGACCTGAAGGAAGCCGTACTCCGTAACCTCGAACGCGGGATAGAAGAAGGAACCTACCGCACGACTTTGAACCGGGAATTCACCGCCGAACTGCGCATCCACCAGCTGCGCACGGCACTGCAGCCCGGTGCTTTCGGTGCCTTGCTGCCCGGCCCGGCGCTCATGCGCCAGCTGACCCTTTTTTACGGCTATTCGATCACCAATGAAAAGGGCCGCAAACTGATCTCCAACTATTTCAACGATAACGATGAACCAGGAAAAAACAAGAAGAAGTAAGCCGGTCCTCGGGACCCTGCTGCTGCTCGCGGCGGGCTCGCTGTCCGCGGTAGCGCAGGCGCCGGCGGCGCTGCAGGAGCTCCGTCTCAAAGACGCCGTCACTTATGCGCTCAAGGCCAATTCCGACGCGCGCAAGGCGCGCCTCGACGTGGAAAACGCCGAGTACCGCGTCGACGAAGTGCGCGCCAGCGCGCTGCCGCAGGTGACGGGCACGTCGGCCCTCACCTATAATCCATTGCTCCAGAAGTCGGCCCTGCCCAACATCTTCGGCGCCAACCCAAATCCCAACGAAACGATCCTCGTGGCCTTCGGCCAGAAGTGGAACGCCAACGCCGGGATCGCTGTGCAGCAGAACCTGTTCAATAAGTCGGTTTTCACCGGCCTGAAGGCCGCGCGCACCAGCCGCGAGTTTTACCAGCTCAATGCCCAGCTCACCGAGGAACAGGTGATCGAGCAGGTAGCCACCAACTATTACCAGGTGCTCGTGCAGCGCCAGCAGGTGGCGGTGGTCGATTCGTCGCTCGCCAACACGCGCCGGGTGGCCGGCGTGCTGCAAAGCCTTTACCAGAACGGTCTCGCCAAAAAGATCGACGTGGACCGCATCAACGTGAACATCTCCAACCTCGAAACGCAGCGTCAGCAGGTGCTCAATGGCGTTGCCTTGCTGGAGAACCAGTTGAAGCTTTATATGGGCATGCCCATCGGCACGCCGGTACGCATCCCGGACGTAGACCCAGCCCGCATCGCGCCGCAGGCCGTTCCCGCCACCGATTCGGTGGACCTGACGCGCCGCACCGAGGTGCTCGTGCTGCGCAAGCAGGGCGAGCTGCTGGAGCAGCAGAAAGAGAACTACCGCAACGAATATTTTCCCACGCTGTCGCTCGGCGGCAACTACTCGTACCAGGGCACCGGCAACACGTTCCCGGTATTCAAGGGGCAAAGCGGGGGCGCCAACTGGTTTCCCGCCGCGGCGGTATCGCTCAACCTGCGTGTGCCCATCTTCAACGGCGGGGCCACGAAGGCGCGCATCCGCCAGGCCGACATCAGCATCCGCAAGCTCAACGAAGACATCAACAATGCGTCGCTGGGGCTCAACCTCGCTTTTGAAAATGCCCGCACCCAGATCAACAACAACATCCTGACACTGAGTAACCAGCGCGCCAACGTGCGGCTCGCCGAGCAGGTGTTCAGCAACACGCAGAATAATTACAACAACGGCCTGGCCACCCTCACCGACCTGCTCGACGCCGAGCGCTCGCTCACCGAAGCGCGCAGCAACCTGTCGTCGGCGCTGCTGAACTACCGCGTGTCGGAGATCCAGCTGGTGAAGGCCCGCGGTCAACTACAAACATTAGCACAATAACCAACGCAAGAAAAGTATCATGAGAAAGAACAAGATCCTTCGCATCGTGGTCACCCTGGTAGCCGTCATCATTGCCTTCGGCGGCATCGCGGCCGTGCTGACGCGCAACAAGAAAAAAAACGCGGAAAAGACGGCTGTCGTGTCGCAGGTGAGCGGCGACGTAGCGGTGCGCGTAAGCGCCGTGACGCGCCAGGCCCTGCAGGCCGACTTCAACGCCAACGGCAACTTCGCACCGGCGCAGCAGGTGAACCTCGCCGCCGAGAACGCCGGCCGCGTCACCCGCGTGCTGGTGGACGAAGGCAGCTACGTGCGGGTGGGCCAGACCCTCGCCGTAATCGAGATGGACCAGCTCAACATCGACGCCGAAAGCGCCGAGGCGGCTTACCAAAGCGCCCTGCGCGACCAGCAGCGCTTCGAGAACGCCTACAAGACCGGCGGTGTCACGCAGCAGCAGCTCGACCAGGCGCGCCTGCAGGCCAGCACGGCTAAATCGCGCCTCCAACAAGCCCGCATCCGTGTGGGTAATGCGGCCGTCCGCTCCTCGATCAGCGGCATCGTGAACAAGCGCATGGTGGAGCCCGGCATGGTGGTGAACCCCGGCACCGCGCTCTTCGAGCTGGTGGATGTGGCCCGCCTCAAGCTGGCCCTCACCGTCAACGAAGCGCAGGTAGCCAACCTTCGCATCGGCGCGCCGGTCAGCGTGAAAGCCTCCGTGTTTCCCGATAAGACCTTCGCCGGCAACGTGACCTTCATCGCGCCCAAGGCCGACGCCTCGCTCAACTTCCCCGTAGAGATCACGCTGGCCGCCAACCCGGGCAACGTGCTGCGCGCCGGGATGTACGGCACCGCCGTATTCCGGTTCCCGCAGCAGGCCGCGGCCCTTGTGGTGCCGCGCGGCGCCTTCGTGGGCAGCACGGCCTCCAACCAGGTGTTTGTGCTCGACAAGGGCAACGTAGCGCACCTCCGCAACGTGGTGGCCGGCCGCACCATCGGCGAGCAAGTGGAGATCCTGCAAGGCCTCAATGAAGGCGAGCAGGTGATCACCAGCGGCCAGATCAACCTGCATGAGGGCAGCGCGGTGACGCCGATCAAGTAATTCTTTGAAACCGTCATTGCGAAGGCTGCAGTGAAACGGAGGCCTGAAGCTACTACGGTCCCGTCATTGCGAGCAAAGCGAAGCAATCTCTTCCTCGCTGGCTCTGCCGATCCTTTTGGCTGCAACGTGGACGTGTAGCAGATTGCTTCGCTCCACTTCGTTGCGCTCGCAATGACGGGCTCCAAGTGGCTGCGCTCGCAATGACGTTCAAAAAAGGGCGCAGTGGGCGCCAGCGCCAACACAACAATTTTCCGTAAGGAGCAACAAAACAACGAACATGAAACTCGCAGAAATATCGATCAAGCGGCCCACGCTGGTGATCGTGCTTTTTATCGTATTAATCCTGGGTGGCCTGCTCAGCTACAGCACGCTGGGCTACGAGCTGCTGCCCAAGTTCGCGCCCTCGGTGGTGTCGGTGGTGTCGGTATACCCGGGCGCCTCGCCCTCGGAGGTGGAGAACACCGTTTCTAAAAAGGTGGAAGATGCCGTGTCGGCGATGGAGAACATCAAGAAGCTCGAGGCGCGCTCGTACGAGAGCGTTTCGATCGTGACTATTACGCTGAAGAGCGGCTCTGATGTGGACTATGCGCTCAATGACGCGCAGCGCCGCATCAACGCCATCCTCAAAGACCTGCCCGAAGACCTCGACCCGCCGACGCTGAACAAGTTTTCGCTCGATGACCTGCCGGTGATGACCATCTCGGCTTCGGCGAAGCTCTCTGAATCGGAGTTCTACGACCTCGTTGACCAGCGCGTGGCGCCGGTGATCGCCCGCACCGAAGGCGTGGCCAAGGTGAACCTCGTGGGCGGCCAGGAGCGCGAGATCCAGGTGTCGCTCGATGCCAATAAGCTCCAGGGCTACGGCCTCACACTGCTGCAGGTGCAACAGGCTGTACTCACGTCCAACCTCGACTTCCCTACCGGCTCGCTGCAGACCCGCGACCGCGACATCCTCATTCGCCTGTCGGGTAAATTCAAGACGGTGGACGAGCTGCGCAACCTCGTAGTGGCCACTACCCGTGAAGGGGCGCAGGTACGCCTCGCGGACGTGGCCGACGTGCAGGATGCGCAGAAGGACGTGGACAAGCTCGCCCGCGTGAACCGCCAGTCGGCCATCGCCCTCCAGGTGGTGAAGCAGTCCGACGCCAACGGTGTGGAAGTGAGCAAGCAGGTGCGCGCTTCGCTCGTTAAATTACAAGCCGACTACGCCAGGAGCGGTCTGCAGCTGAACGTGGCCAACGACGCCTCCACCTACACGCTGCAGTCGGCCGACGCCGTGATCCACGACCTGGTGCTCGCCATTATCCTCGTGGCCTTCGTGATGCTGTTCTTCCTGCACAGCGTGCGCAACGCCCTCATCGTGATGGTAGCCATACCCGCCTCGCTCATCGCCACCTTTATCGGCATGGCGCTGATGGGCTACACGCTCAACCTCATGTCGCTGCTCGGCCTCTCGCTGGTGGTCGGTATTCTTGTGGACGACGCCATCGTGGTGCTTGAAAACATTTACCGCCACATGGAGATGGGCAAGAACCGCGTGCGCGCCGCCTACGACGCCACGAAGGAGATCGGCTTTACGGTCACCTCCATCACGCTCGTGATCGTAGTGGTGTTCGTGCCCATCGCCCTCAGCACGGGCCTCGCCGCCGACATCCTGAAACAGTTCTGCGTAACGGTATCGATCGCTACGCTGTTGTCGTTGCTCTCTTCGTTCACCATCGTGCCCTGGTTGTCTTCGCGTTTCGGCCGCCTGGAAAAGATCACCGGCAAGACCTTCTTCGGCAAGATCATTCTGGCCTTCGAGCGCGGGCTCAACAAGTTTACCAACTGGGTGACGGGCCTGCTGAAGTGGGCGCTGGCGCACAAGAAGACGACGCTGGGCGTGGTGTTCGCGCTGCTGGTAGCATCCTTCTGGCTGGTAGGTGCCGGCTTCGTGGGCGCCGAGTTCTTCGCCAAGAGCGACCGCGGTGAGTTCCTGGTGCAGCTGGAACTTCCCAAGGACGCCTCCATCGAACGCACCAACGCGCTGACGCAGGTAGCCGAGGATTTCCTGCAGAAAAAAGAAGGCGTTACGCGCACCATCGCCACCGTGGGCCAGTCCAGCGACGGTATGGGCGCCACGCAATCGACCCCCTATAAATCCGAGATCAACGTGCAGCTGGTGGAGAAGGCGAAGCGCGCCGACGACTCGTACGTGTTTGCCGCAAAAATAAAGCGCGAGCTGGAGCCGCTGCTGGTAGGCGCCAAGGTAAAGACCGTACCCGTGAGCATCCTCGGCTCGGCCGAACAGGCGCCCATCGCCCTCGTGGTGACGGCCCCCGACCTCGACAGCGCGATGCTGTTTGCCAACGCGGCGCTGGACCAGCTCCGCACCGTACCCGGCGCCACCGAGATGCGCCTGTCCGTAGAGACCGGTACGCCCGAAGTGAGCGTGCAGGTGGACCGCGACAAGATGGCCGCCCTCGGCCTCAACCTCGCCACCGTAGGTCAGACGATGCAGACCGCCTTCAGCGGCAACAACAATGGGAAGTTTCGCCAGGGACAAAACGAATACGACATCAACATCCGCTACGGCTCCTTCAACCGCCAGAGCGTGGAAGACGTGGGCAACCTGCAGTTCATCAACAACGGGGGGCAGGTCATCCGCCTCAACCAGTTTGCGGCCGTGCGCGAAGGCTCGGGCCCGAGCCAGCTGGAGCGCCGCGACAAGAGCGCCTCGGTAACGGTGCAGGCCCAGTCGGTGGGCCGCCCCACGGGCTCCATCGCCGCCGAGTGGCAGAAGAAATTCGAAGGCCTGCATGCACCCACCGGTGTGAGCTGGGTGTGGGGGGGCGATATGGAAAACCAGTCGGAAGGCTTCGGCTCGATGGGCATTGCCCTGCTGGCGGCGATCGTGCTGGTGTACCTCATTCTTGTAGCGCTCTATAACTCCTTCGTATACCCGCTGGTGGTGCTCTTCTCGATCCCGCTGGCCATCATCGGCGCCTTCCTGGCGCTGGCGCTGACCAACAACTCGCTCAACATCTTCACCATCCTCGGGCTCATCATGCTGATCGGCCTCGTGGCGAAGAACGCGATCATCCTGGTGGACTTCACCAACCAACGGAAGGCCGAGGGCGCCACGACGTACCAGGCCCTGCTGGATGCCAACCATGCGCGCCTGCGCCCGATCCTGATGACCACCATCGCGATGGTGATCGGTATGCTGCCCATTGCGCTGGCTGCCGGCGCCGGCGCCGAGTGGAAGAACGGCCTTGCCTGGGTCATCATCGGTGGGCTGATCTCTTCGCTGTTCCTGACGCTGGTGGTGGTGCCGGTGATGTACGCCATCTTTGACAAGCTGATCGCCAAAGCCGCGCGCGGCAAGCAACCGCAGCCCATCGGGCAGCTGATGGTGGCCGACTACGAGCCGCTGTCGCCCGAGGCGGCGGGGCATGGCTTCGACCCCTCGCATATCTAGTTATTCCTATGACTGGCCTTGAACAAGAAAGGCGTTGCTGACAGATGATAAAACACGAAAGGGAAGCGCAAGCTTCCCTTTTTCGTTGGGAGGGCTCTGACCCATCCCCCGGCCCCTTTCCAAAGGGAAGGGGAGCGGTTGGTTCCCGGATGGTGACGGGCAAATGCTTGTCATTGCGATCCGCCAGCTGGCGGAGCAGTAATGACGCTTCGCGTTGCACAAACCGGCGCCTCGATGCGGCGAGCTCCCGTTCGCACTCCGTCGGCCGGAGCCTTGGTGGAGGCCGAAGCGAACGGGATGACATTCCGGGGCTTTGCGCGCCTGGGGCCCATACGCTCGAAGCGTTTCTTACCCACCATGGCGTACGCGCACAGTTCCAATCCGACGTCGGTCAGAGACTTTGCGACTTTACACGGCACCTACTTCAAGATCAGCACCGGGTACTGCGTATTGCGGTACAGGGCCTCCGACACGCTCTTATGCGTGAGGGCATAGAGGAAGCTGTGGCGCCGGGGCAGGGCCACGATCAGTTGTATGTCCGTGCCGGCGGCGAATTGAAGAATGCCCGCGAGCTCGGTGGGTGCGGAGATGCGGTGAAAATGGTAGGGGCGATCTTTCAAAAAGCGTTGCAGGTGCTCCAGGGCCTTCGCCTCGTTGGCGGGCTTTGAGCCGCGGCCGGGGGTATCCACGTGCAATACTTCGAGCTGCAGGTCGCCTCCCTGCGTGGCCTGGCTGAGGCAGGGCAGGCGTCCGAGGCTGTCGGTCTGCGCCAGGTTGCAGGGCACGAGTACCGAACGGAGCTCCTGGTAAGCACAACCCGCCGGAACCACCAGCACGCGCACCGGGCTGGCGCGGGCGAGCTCGATCAGTTTGGCCGATACAAAGGAGTCGCTCTCGTATTCCTGGTTGTCGCTGCCGGCCACGATCAGGTCCGGGGATTCCTGCTCCACGAGCTGCAGCAGGGTACGCACGAGGGGCTGGTCGCTGAGGGCCGTAAAAATACGGATGCCGGGCCCGGCGGCGGTCGTCAGCTCTTTGCACAGGGAGTCGAGCACTTCCTTTTCTTCTTCATAAAAGCGTCCCTTTTCCTGCTGGCTCAGGAGCATGTATTCGGCCGAGGTGGCCATGTCTTCGAAATAGGAGTGGAACAGCGACCGCACGAGGATGACGCGGTCGTAGCCGTAGCGCCGGCACCAGTGCAGTGCAAATTCGGCCGCGTTGCGGGCGGTAGGGCTGAAGTCGATGGGAAGGAGCATCGTTTTCATGGCGTAGCGGTTGGCGTACGAGGAAAGGGGACAGCCGGAGCTGCTTGTCTCCCTAAAGTTCCGGTCTTTTCGGTTACCGTAAACGTTGGGCTTGGGGCTATTTCCCCGGGGCAAGTAGCCAGGGGCGGCCGCAGGCGGCCTTTTTTCGCAACGACGCAACAGCACAACGACACAACGATTTTTTTCCTGATTGTCGTGCCTGCGGGCCGCGGTGCCGCCGTGCCGTTGCGCTGGAGGGGCGACCGCTCCGCAGCCGCGCCAGCGCGGCTTTTGCGTTGGCGGGAGCTGAGCAAAGTCCCCGTTCATTTTGACAGGAGCGGATGGGCTCTCCTGCAATTTTTTCGCGACCTGCGCCAGAATTTCCGGTCTGCGTGCCTTTGCATAAAACTTGTGGCAAAAAAGAAAAAAGGAGGTCTTTATGAGCAGCATCATGAAAAGAAATGGAGACAATTCGGGCATGCAGCGCAGCGCCGGCCAGGCCCTGCCGTTCAATGGTTTGATGAATGGTGTCCTCAGTCGCTTCTTCGACGATGATTTCCTCGGCTATGACGGACGTCGCTCGATCCCGGTCAACATCCGCGAGACCGACAAGAGCTATGAGCTCGAGCTGGTAGCGCCGGGACTGCGCAAGGAAGATTTCCGCATACAGCTCGACGACAAGACGCTGACCATTTCCTTCGAACACAAGGAAGAGGAGCGCAACGAATCGGAGAAGAACTACCTGCGCCAGGAATACCGCATGCAATCGTTCTCCCGCAGCTTCAACATCGACGACAGCATGGTCGATGCCGCTAAGATCAGCGCCCGTTACGAAAACGGCGTGCTGTGGCTGAGCCTGCCGAAAAAAGAAGGAGCGCAGCGCCAGCGCCGCCAGATCGACATCGCCTGACATTTGCCCGGATGTAACGAGGCCTCCCGCCTGGCGGGAGGCTTTTTTGCGTGCAGCCGGCAGCGGCGGCCGCAAGCGGCCTTCGTTCGCAACGATACGACGGCGCAACGAATACATCCGATTCATTCGATCGCGCACCGCTAAGAGACTGTCTAAAATTAAGTGGTTGATTACCTGATGGTAAGTACTGCCTCGAAGAGGCAGCATGTTGGTAGCCCCGGGTGTAACCCGGGGTAGCGTGAGCCGGGGTGAGCAGGCGCGCCCTGTAGGGGCGCCACTTTATCCCGGAGGCTTAAGCCTCCGGAAGGGCCCGTTCTACGCGGTGGCACCCCTACAGGGTGCGCGGTTAACCTACCCGCATTTAACCCCGGGTTGCACCCGGGGCTACCGATATTCCGTCCCGTCGGGACGGTTCGCTACTAGCGCACATTCAACGATTTATTTTTAGACAGCCTCTAACCGAATAGAGGATCTTTCTGATTGAGATACGATTCAGTCCTACAAAAAATCATATTAGTACCGAACAAAAAACAGCAGCAGGCCATTCAAGCTCTTCCCCGATAGAGCAAAGGAAATCTGCGTTCATCCTAAAAATCATAAAAAACCAGCGTTCTTTCTCTCCCGGGAAGCTTATAAAAAAAGTAAACCCCTGTGGAAACAGGGGTCGCAACCAAAACTAACTGCTTATGAGAAAATTGTCTGCTTATGTGAGATTCTATAAAAAGCAATAACGGTGCCGAAAATCCGTTCGTTTCCGGAAGAGTCTGCTAAAGAATTGTAAATGGTTACTTTTAAGCCCCAACCCGCAACCATGAGTGAAAAGCCCAACTTCTGGCAGCGCCTCGGCCTGCATGACTGGTTCGTTAACAAGCCCGAGTCGGCACCCACCGGCGACCGCGCGGCCCTGACGCCCGATACGATCTATGCCTACATCCTCCAGCAATTCGAAGCCTCCGTGCGGGCGCTTTCCTTTGCCAGCCGCGTCGTGTTCTACCACGAATACATTGTCGTGTTTCACCCGGCCGATTACGCCGATTTCCAGGAGCACCGAAAAGGATTACTGGGGATGATCGCGCAGGAATGTGTGGCGGAGTTTACCCGACGCCTGCAGGAGGCTGCCCGCAGCGGCCGCACGGTAGTGCCCGCCGCCAACAAGTGGGTGTTCCGCTTTGTGTCGCATCCCGGCTATGCGCCCGGCGACCTCGGCTTTATCGGGAAGCTCCTGCCCGAAGGCAGCGGCCGCGCGCCCGAAGGCAACCTCCGCGTCACCTATATTCCGCGCCAGACCGGCCAGGCCGAGACCTCCGAAATGAGCATCGACACCCTGTCGGCCTTTACCTATTATAGTGAAGGCTATTACGAATTGCCCTTCCGCCTCGAACCTTCGCCGGGCGGAAGCGCTGCCGCTGCAACCACCGCCGGTGGCGGCCTGGCGCGGCTTGAGGCCGTGGTGCCCGACAAAGCCTACGCCGGCAAGAAGATCGAATTCCGCATGACGGGCGACGAGCTCACCGTGTCGGGACCCGCCGACAACCGCGAAGGCGTCGACGTGTTTCGCGTGCCCTCCGAATGGGTGGACACACCGCACCTCCGCATCCGCTATGCCCGTGGCGAAGACCGGTTTTACCTCAGCGCATTCGGAGAGAAAACGATGCTCAACGAAAAAGAAGTGGCCCGCAGCGGTCCGCAGCAACCCGACTGGACGGAGCTGCCGCTCAACTCGCGGATCGTGCTCAACGGCATCGTTGGCCTGAACTTTTATAAATCCTGAGTCCATGTCTGCCCTTTTCTCCCTGCTGCTCCTGGCGCTTTGCACCGGCATCACGCTGTTGCACTTCCGCGATGTACGTCATTCAAACCGAAACCATGACTGAGCGCTTTTACGGATTGACCGATACGGGGCGGCAGCGCGCTAATAACGAAGACGCGTTCGTGGCCCGCAGCCTGCCCGATGGGCGCCTGCTGCTGTGCGTGATCGATGGCGTTGGTGGGTATGAAGGCGGGGAAGTGGCCGCGGCCCTGGCGCAGGAAGCGCTGGAGCAGGCCGCCCATGCGGGCACCCTCAGCGACGGCGCCAGCTTCCTCCGCGTATGTGCCTCGATCCAGGAGGCCATCACGATCGCCAAAAAAGCGGATCCGCGGCTGGCGCAGATGGCCTGCGTGCTCTCTGCCGCGCTGGTAGACGAAAAGGCAGGGCGCTTTCATTATGCGCATATCGGCGACACGCGCTTGTATTTATACAGGGATGGATCGCTGGTGAAGATCAGTAGTGATCATTCTTTTGTGGGACTGCTGGAAGACAGCGGCCGTATTTCGGAGGCCGAAGCGATGGCGCACCCCAAGCGCAACGAGATCGACCGGGCCCTGGGGTTCGGCACCTCGTTGCCCGATGAATCCGTAGACACCGGTTCCTCGCCTTTCCTGCCCGGCGACGGGCTCCTGCTGTGCAGCGATGGCCTGACCGACCTTGTGCCGCGGGCCGCCATCGAGGCGATCCTCCAACACCCCGACCCGCTGGAGCAGAAAGCCGCCGCCCTGGTGGCCGCCGCCAACGAGGCAGGAGGTAAAGACAACATTACCGTAGTGCTGGCCGTACACAGCACTTCGCGCACAAAGACCCGGCCCGTGGGGGCGCCGCGCGCGGCTGAGCCGGTTGTAGAAATACGGCCGGAGCCGCCCGCGGTGCGGCAGGCACCTACCGTCCGGCAGGGGAAAAGGAGCCCGGTCTGGCCCTGGCTGCTCCTGTTGCTTCTGCTCCTCGGGGCCGCCGGATGGTGGCTGCAGCGCCACAACAGGCCGCCTGAAGTGGTGGTCGAAGACGCGCCCCGCCAGCCCTTCGCGAAGACGATGACCTTCCCCGCTGACAGCCTGCACCTGGGTCCCGGCGACGTCTTTCTGCAACCAGACTCGCTGTTCGTGGCGCGCGATACCCTGGTGATCAGCGGCAAAGGATCGGCGATGGTGGCGGCCAACCGCCACAGCGTGTGGCAGGTGGCGCCGACCGTGCGCCTGCTTCAATGGTCGCACCTCGTGCTCAACGACGCGGAGATCCGCATCAGCAGCAGCAACGTCAACGCTATCCGCTTCGACAGCGTGCGCCTCGTCAACGTGTCGATCGGTATTGAAAACCCGGTGCGCTTCCACGATACGATCGTATCGGGTGTGCTATACGGCGCGCCGGCAAAAGGAGGGAAAGGGCATGAATAAGCGCGTACTGGAACGCATCCTGCTGGCCGCCGCCACGCTCGTGCTCGGTGGTCTTTTTATGTTGCTGTACCAGGGGCTGCAGAAAGACCTGGCCGACGTGCCGCAACGTTTGCAGGAAGGCAGCATCGTCAACCTCAACACCGACCCGAAAGGCGAGGCGCTCGCCCGACTGCTGGCGCAACAATATTACCTCGAAGACCCGCGCGACATCCGCCTCGTGCAGGAAGCGGTGGCCAATGGGCTGCGCAACGGAACCTCCTTCGACAATACCGGTGCCCTCAACAAACGCCCGTTCCTGCTTCCCGCCGAGGATGCGCTGTCGCGCGGCGGTGTTTCGCTGCAGCAGCGGGCACGCCTTTCTTACCGGCTCATCGGCTTCGATGGCCCGGATACGCTCCGTTATGACCAGGAGAAAAGTGCACCGCCGCAACTGCCTTCAGAGCAACGGCTTACCGGCGGAAGGAGCGTGCTGGCCGGTACTGTCCGTGATCGCGGAGGTCGTGCGGCGGCCGGCGTGCTGCTGCGCCTGGAGCGCGTGCTGCCCGCCGATACGAGCAGCACTGATGTAGAGGCGGAGCGCGACCGCGTTTCAGCCGGCTTCCGCTACCGGCAGCGCCCCGGCGCGCCCGAAGAACTCGTGGCGGCCTATGCCCGCACGGATGCTTCCGGTCGTTACCGATTCAGCGGGCTGCCCGAAGGCGGCGCCTGGGAAGTGCTGCCGCTGCAGCCGGGATTTTATTTCGGCGCGCCGAAAGGAGTGGGGGCCTTGAAGGGTAACGTCGGTCGCGACTTCGTGCAAAGCCCGCATACGCTGCGCCTCTTCGCCGGCCGCGATTTCAACAACCTCAAGCGCGAGGGCGCGCTTATCGTGCGCACACCTGAGGAAGCACGCCGCTGGTACGGCATCATCGCTGCCGGCTTCCTGCTTGGCTTCTGGCTCATCCACGCCTTCCTGAGCCGGAAGCTTAAAGGCTCTGATCCCTTCCTGCTGCCCGTGCTGATGTTGCTCACCGGCATCTCCTTCCTGGCGCTCCTAAGCCTTCAGGACCCGCTCCGCGACCGCTTCCTGGCGCGCAGCACCTTCTGGTATTTTCTCGCCGGCATGGCCGGTTTGCTCCTGCTGCAATTCTTCGACCTGCGGCGCTTCACACCGGATGCCGCCCTATACCGGCTGTTCGTGGTGAGGGGTCGAAAAGGGGAGAAGGGGCTGCAGTGGGGCGCGGCCGCCGGTTTGCTGCTGCTCGCTACCATACTATTGGGTACCGGCCCGGAGGGCAGTGGTGTGAAGGTGAACCTCTTCGGCTTCCAGCCCAGTGAAGGCATCCGCTTCCTCATTGTGCTGGCGCTGGCCGGCTTCTTTGCCGCCAACGAGCGCTTTATTTCGGAATATGCGACGGCCCGCCGCCGCTGGAATTTCTTTTACCCCGCGCTGGGTGCCGTGCTGGCCACGATCCTCCTGTTCCTGATGCTCGGCGACCTCGGCCCCGCGCTGGTGGTTTGCTTCACCTTTATCATCTTGTTCTCCTTCTCACGCGGCGACTTCTGGGTCATGGCCGCCACCGTGGCGTTGTATGTAATCGCCAACTGGATCGCGGGCAACGTATGGATCGCTACCGGCGTTACCGTAGTTCTACTGGCGGCCTACCTGCGTTTCGGCTACCGGCGGCTTTCCGAATCGTCGGTGATGGCGCTCGTAGTGCTGGCGGGTTTCCTTCTCCTCGACCAGGTGCCCGGGCTCGACCGCGTATTTCCCGGGCCCGTGCAGCGCCTCGTAGACCGGAAGGCCATCTGGCAGAATCCCTGGGACAACGAAGTATATGGCGGCGACCAGATCGCCAACGGGCTTTGGGCCATGGCCTCCGGCGGCCCCAGCGGCCAGGGCATCGGCGAAGGGTTTGCCAAGACCATTCCCGAAGCGCATACCGATATGATCCTTCCGGCGATCGGGGAGGAACTGGGTTGGGCGGGCGTGGTATGCCTGTTCCTGCTGTTCCTTGTCTTCCTGCACCGCGCCCTCCTTATCGGCCGGCAAACGGGTCGCCCGTTTCTTTTTTACCTCTGCGCCGGCATCGGCATCAGCACCTTCGTGCAGTTCCTGCTCATCGCCGGCGGCTCCACCGGCGCGCTGCCGCTGTCGGGCATCACGCTGCCTTTTATCAGCTACGGCGGCTCGTCGCTCATCATCAATCTTTTGGCCGCCGGCTTCCTGCTTTCGGCTTCGTTTGTACGCGGCTCGGAAGCACAGCTGGAATATGTGCGGAAGCGGCAGGACGGCAACCTCGTGCCGGCAATGGCCGTCGCTACGCTTGGAGTAGTAGCGCTTTCGGTTAACCTGGGCCGCTACCTGTTTAACCCGGCGCGCTGGGTGGTGCAGCCCGCGTTGGTGGCCGACCGCGCCGGGGCACGCATGTTCAGTTACAACCCACGTATTGCCATCCTGATGAACCGCCTCGAGGCAGGCGCGCTTTATGACCGCGCGGGCCGCCTGTTGGCCACGAGCCGCAAGGAGCGCCTGCTGCAGCAACGCGACACGCTGCTCGCCGGCGGCGTTACCAGCACCGACCTCACGCGTCTGTCGCACCGCCGCCTGGACCGTTATTATCCCTATGGCGACCAGTTGTTCTTTTGGACCGGTGACGCCAACACCGGTGTATTCACCGGTGCGCTGAATGGCTGGTTTGGTGAATATGAGATGGGCGCTGAGCTGCGCGGCTTCGCTACTCCGGAAACCGCCTACGATGTGCCGGCGCACCGCTTTCGCGAAAGCCGGTACCTGCCTTCGACGGAACGGGAGATGACCGTGGTGGGCCGCGACTACAGTGCGCTGGCGCCCCTGCTGCTGGCGGGCATCAACAGCCACCAAGTGGCGGAGTTCAAACAACGGAACCGCGATGTTCAGCTGAGTATGGATGCGGCGCTGCAAACGGCCCTGCAACGAGCCTTTTCGCTCGACGATTCGCTGCGCAACAAGCGCGTGTCGGTGGTGGTGCTCGCCGACAAAAGCGGTGACGTGCTGGCCTCCGCCAATTGGCCGCTGCCTCCCACCGAGGATTGGGAGTTGCTCACGATGACCTCCCGCGAGGCTTCGCGGCACCCTGGCTGGCTTACGCTCCGCGACCTGGGCTTTACCCACGCCACGCAACCCGGCTCTACGGCCAAGCTGGCCACGGCACTCGCCGGACTGAATAAATACGGTGCCGACCTGGCGCAAAAGAAACTGCTCATCCGTTCGCAGGACCTTATCCGCATCCGGAGCGCCGAGCCCGACGAGGCCGGTTACATCGATATGCAGCGGGCGATCGTTCATTCCAACAACAGTTATTTTATCAAGCTCGCCAACGAGCAGCGACTTGAAGAAGAGATGGCGACGCTTTACCTGCAGACCGGCATGTTCTGGCGGGGCGTGGGCGGCTACTTTTACGAGCGGCCCGCCAACAACGACGCTCGGGAGGAATCCTGGCGCGCGCTCTGGCGCAAGACGGAGTTCACCAGCCTGCGCCGCTACAACCCGGCCGACATCCGCCGCACGCGCGGTCTCGGCATTTCGGGCGCCGCCTGGGGCCAGGGTGAGCTGACGGCTACCCCGGCGTCCATAGCACGCCTCGCCGCAGGCATCGCCAACAGCGGGCAACTCGTGCCGCATCGCTACGTGCTGAAGATCGCCGACTCGGCCACGCTGCCGGAAGCGGCGCTTTCCATCGCGCGGAGCCCGGAGCTCAGCACACTGCTTACCGGTTTTATGAAAGCGCAAAGTGCCGGCAAGCGATCCATTCTAGGCCTGCAGGTGGCGGGCAAGACCGGAACTCCGGAGCGAATTTTGCGGGGGCAGCGCATCAATGACGGCTGGTACGTATTTTTTGCACCTTCGGCACAGGGCGCAGGACATATCGTTTGCTGCATCCGCATCGAAGCCACGAAAGGTTCCAGCGACGCGGTGCGGCTGGCGGGCCGGGTAGTAATACCGGAGCTGCAGCGGCGCGGGTACATCCGCGGCTTCAGCGATGGAGGCGCGACCACCGATTCTGTCATCCGCATCCGGCCCCTGCCGCCCAATCAATAAATCAACCATGGGATTATTTGACCGATTTAAGAACGATAGCACCGACGCGAAATCCATCCGCGCCGACCTTCTTTATGCCTTGAGGACGCGCCTGTCTGCCTTCCAGGGCAACGAGGCAGGCGGGCTGCGGAGCATCACGCTTTTCCTGGCGCCGGACGATACACTGCGTGCAGCGTACGAGGCCGCCATACAAGCTCATGAGCCCAAGCGCTTCCGCGCGGAGGTGGAGCGGCAGGCGGAAGATTACCACCTCGAACTGCCCGCGGGCTGGGACCTGCGCACCGAGTTTTGCGCTGCCCTTCCTGCCGAAGCGACGCCGGTGGAAGGACATCCCGCCGGCATCTGGATCGCCGCGGGCCGACGCTCGGCGCCGGCCGTTCAAAAGGCGCGGCTGCGCGTGCTCTGCGGCGTGGCTGAACAGGCCGACTACCCGCTTCAACCCGGCGGAGAACGCATCACCATCGGCCGCGAGCGGCAAGTGCAGCTTCCCGACGGATTCGTCCGTATAAATACGGTCGCCTTCCTGGGCGACAGTCCAGAGGAGGCCAACCGCTTCGTATCGCGGCAGCATGCCCACATCCGGTATGATGCGGCCCTGGGTCAATACCTGCTTTTTGCCGACGCGGGCGGTTTGCCACCTCACAATAAGACAAAGGTCAAGGGCCGTGGCGAGGAGGTTGCCGTAAAGCTTCAGAGTGCCGAGGTGCCGCACCAGCTGCGCGACGGCGACCAGATCATGCTCGGCACATCTGCCTTACTGGAATTCAACACCGAACAAAACAGCGTCCATGGGTAAGGTTTTTACCATCACCTCCGGCCTCGAGAACATGGGCGCGCTGAAGACCGGCGGCCAGGGCTCCGTATACAAGGGGCGCCGCACCGGCGCGATCATCACGGCGGTGAAACTGCTGCCGACACCGATCCATTCCGAATCAACCGAGGACAAGCACTACATGGCCTTTCAGAATGAAGTAGCCAAGCTGCGCAAGGTCAATGAAGTGCCCAACCCGCACGTGGTGCGCATTCTCAGCTCCGGGCTTACCGAGAGCGGGTCTTTCCCGTTTATTGAAATGGAATTCGTCGAAGGCCCCGACCTCGAGGAACTGTTGCAGCCACCGCACGAGCCGTTGTTTACCGTCAAGGAAGCGGTACGCGTGGCCGATCAATTGTCGAATGCACTGGCGCATTGCCACCGCGTGGGCGTGAAGCACGGCGACGTGAAGAGCAACAACGTCAAGTATAACGTGCAGACGGGCAACTACGTGTTGCTCGACTTCGGCATGGCCATCATGTCGGACGAGCAACGGCGCACAAGCCTGCGGCACGCCGGCGCCATCGAGTTCATGGCGCCCGAGCAGAACGAAGGCACGATCCTTTTTCAAACCGATATCTACAGCTTCGGAGTGATCCTGTTTGAACTGCTGGCCGGCACAGTGCCCTTCCCGCCCAGCGAGCGCGGGGAGACGGCCCGCTCGCAGGTGATGCTGGCCCACCGCGAAACGCCTCCGCCCGACCTGATGGAGCTGCGGCGGAAGCACCTGCCCGCGGGCTGGAGCGAAGAGAAGCGCGCGCGCGAGCTGCAGGTGCCGCAATGGCTCATCGACACGGTGTACATCTGCCTGCAAAAGGCGCCGCAAAGCCGTTTCGCCGACGGTACGATGCTGCACGATCATATCATTTTACGGAGTACGCAGAAGTCCGAAGCGCCATCCGCCTTCGTGCCGGTGCCCGATCCCGCGCTGGAGGCCGAAGTAACGCGCCTGCGGCAGGAGAACGAGCAGCTGCGCAAACGTCTGCAGGTGCTGCAGGAACGTGAGCCTGCGCCCCTGGCCGCGGCGGCGGCTCCCGAGACCCGCGCCCCGGCGCGCAAGCGCGGCCTAAACATTTGGGCGGTGCTGTTGGTGCTGGCCGTGCTGGGTGTGGCTGCCTGGATCGTGATCCGGAAGCCGGGCATCAGCAAGTCGCAGGAACAGCCGTCAGCGGAGCGTCCGTCGAACCTCGTAGCCGGCCAGTATATGGTGAAGGCGGCGCGTGCCTATTTCTATGATGCACCCGATGCCACGAAACGCCGCGGCGCCTATATGGTGCCTTCGTCGGACGTGGTGAACACGACGAAGGAAGAAAACGACTTCGTCTACACCGACTTCACCAACAACCGCGGGCAGCGCTCGAAGGGCTGGCTCCGCAAGCGCGACCTGATGACGCTCGAGGAATGGAATACGCAGCAGCAACAGCAACAGGCCGCGGAGCCCCAGCTGACCGCAGCGGAGATCGACCGGCAGCTCGCCGACGCCCGCAGCAAGCTCGACAACGGCCAGCTGCAGGAGGCGCTGTTCCTGTATCAATTCCTCGCCGGTAAGGACGTACCCGAAGCCCAGTATGAATACGGGAACCTGGCGCTGCAGGGCCGGCACAACGCTATCGACTGCGGCCGCGCGCTGGAGCTCGTGATGCAGGCCAGCGACAAAGGGTATGTTCCGGCCAAGCGGACCCTTGGGTTTCTGTATGTATTTGCCGACAACCCGGAAGCGCTGCGGGTGAATAACTACAACCGATGCAGCTACGACCGGAATGTGTACAAAGGCACGCAGCTCCTCCTGGAGGCAGCCGCTCAGGGCGACGAAGCCGCGCGCCGGCTCGCCAACGAGATCCAGGCCGGCGACAGCACCGGCAACAGTGGAGGGAACAACCCATGAGGCCCCTTTGCTTTTCGCTGCTGCTCCTGCTGACGATGGCAGCCTGTAGCGATCCGGGTAACGCGCGGTACGAACAGGGGTCCCGCATCCTGTATTACCCGCGGAGCAACGTGTACCTCGACCAGGACCAGCACCAGTACCTGCTTTTCGATACGGTGGAGCAGCAGTGGCACCGCAAGCCCCGGCTGGACCCTGACCAGGAGGCCGCCCTCGGCGCAGCCGTGACGATTGAAAACCCGAAGCAGCCCGTGTACCGCGACAATGCCCAACACCGGCTTGTGTACGGCACTGCGCAATACACCGACCGCAATGCGCTCGCGCGCAAGCGTGTGGAGGATTCGCTCGCGGCTGCACCGCCGACGGCTGCGCCACCGGTGGAAGAGGCGCCTAAAAAGAAAAGCCGTGTCGGGCGCTGGTTGCAGAAGATTTTTGGAAAGAAAGAGAAGTGACGAAATTCAGCGGTTAACGCTCCTGTGCAAGTCCTTCGCTTGCCTTCGTTTGTGAAGCGGGCACTGTCACTTGCTTTTCTTTACCGGAGCACTTCGTACCGGATCCAGAGAAAGTCGTCGAAAATTTTCTTCACCGACTTTAATTTGAAGCGGGTGGCCTTGCGGCGTCCGAAGCCTTTTTCGGCTTCAAAAAGGGAAGGCGCGCCGATCGTGCCGTCGGCCACGGGAGCGAGCACGAGGCTGAATTCGTCGATGAGGCCGGCCTTGAGAAAGGAGCCGTTCACGTGGCCACCTCCGTCGATACGCACGGTTTTGATACCGAAAAGGCGGTTCAGTTTTTCCAGCACCAGCTTCAGGTCCAGTTCACTTTTGCCGCCGAAGAGGTACGACACGCCTTTTTCGCGCAAGTGCGCCAGGTAGCCGCTGGACACTTTTTCGGTGAGCACTTCGATGACGTGCTCGGTGGAGGTCATGTTGCTGTCCCACTCGCACTTGCCCGATGGGTCGATCACCACGGCGAAGGTCTTCGTGCGGTATTCGCCCACGAAGTCTTCTTTCGGGATGCGGGCGCCCTTCTTGCGCGGGTGCTTTTTCTTGCTGGAGAATTCCTGCATGGTCACGCGGCCCACGAGCCAGGCGTCGGCCTTGATCTTCGATGCCGGTTCTTCGAAATACTTTGCGGCGTCTTTGTAGCCCCAGATGTTTTGCTTGATGCGCCCGTCAACGGAGCCGAGCATATGGCACGTAACGTGTGGTCTCATATAAGTTGTACTGACTGGTTTCTTACCCGGCGATCGTATAAATACAATCAGCGGGAGTGCTGTGATTTGCTTTAAAAAGAGCTGCTTCGATCGTATCGATCCCGCAAGGTGTCCTTCCCCGAACAAAAAGCCCCGCAGGGCGGGGCCGGTTTCTTAACGGCTTTTTTTGTTCGGTCCGCGCGTGCCACCGGTGTTCAGGTCGCGGTCTTCGGTGCGGGGCGTGCCGCCGCCGCTCTGGCCGCCGGTATCGGGGGTCTGAGGACGACCGCTGCTGACGTTGCGACTCTTCGAGCCGGGCTTGTTGCCTTCGTTTTCACGGCTTGAGTTATTGCCGCGGTTGTTGCTGTTTGCCATAATCGGAGTTTGGATGGTGGCGCACCAAAACAATGCCATTCGGGACAGTAGCTTTTCCTCAGTTGCCGGCGCCTTGCTGCCCGGTTTGATACTGCCGCGGCGTGCGGCCCACGGCGCGCTTGAAAAACTTACCGAAGGTCGACTGGTCGGGAAAGCCGAGGGCATGCGCCACTTCTTTTACCGAGCTGCCGGCTGTTTGCAGCAACGATTGCGCTTCGAGCAACAGGAGCTCATTCAGGAAGGCGGCGGCGGTGCGGCCGGTCGCCTCCTTGATCATCGCCGACAGGTATTTGGCCGTCACGTGCAGGTGCCGCGCATAGTGCTCCACGGCGTGTTGTGTGCGGAACTGCTTTTGCGCCAGGTCGATGAAACGGTGCACGAGTTCGCTGCTGCGGCCGGTGCCGGCGAGCTCGAAGTGCTGCCGGTATATGGCCTCGAAATCGTAGAGCAGCACGAGCAACAGGTTGCCCACCAACTCCTTGCGGAAGGGATGCTGCACATCGTTGAAGCGGCCCCAGATATGGGCGAATTCCCCCACGATCCGGTCCGACTCGGCCGCTGTGATGCGGATGACCGGCAGCGCCGCCGGCTGCGAAAAGCGGAAGCCCTGGAGCACACGCTGGTGGATGTTGTTGGAAACGAGGAAGCGCTGCGAGAAGAGGATGAAACGCAGGCGGCAATCTGGGCTAAGGCGCAGGAACTGCAGCAGCTGCAGCGGCCGCGCAAGGAGCATGGAGCCCGGGCCGCCGCTGTAGCAGACCGAATCCACCTGGAGCTCGATGCTGCCTTCGAGGCAGATGCCGATGATAAAGCCGTCTACACGAAAGGCTTCGCGCTCGCGCAGCACCGTGTAGCGCTCGTCGGTCACGAGGAAATCCTCGAGGGCCCAGCTGAAGCGATACAACTGGTTGATGCTGCTGATGGGCCATTCGGGCGTCGTCATCCGGCCCGGAAATTACCACAAATTCTACGGGTGATTGCTTACGCGGCGCTCGTCGATTGTTCCTAAAGTTTGGTCAAAAGCGCGCCAAAAGAAGCTCTGCGCGCGGTGGCGGAGCCGCAATGACCGAGCTTTCCGAAAATTTTCCCCCGCGTGATCGTGATCCTGTGCTTTTTCGTCGCCCATTGGTACCTCTCCCTGTTTTCGCAAACCTTCATGCAGCACCGCTATGCGGCGCATAAGGCCTTTACCATGAGCAAAGGCTGGGAGCGCTTTTTCTTCATCTTTGCGTACATCACGCAGGGATCGTCCTACCTGAGCCCCTGGGCCTACGGCATCATGCACCGCATTCACCACGCCCACACCGATACGGAGCTCGACCCGCATTCACCGGCCTACGACAAAACGCTCCTGGCCATGATGTGGCGCACCAAGAAAACCTACTCGGGCATCCTTCACAAGGAAATTGCTGTCGACCCGAAATTCACCCGCAACGTGCCCGACTGGCGCCCCTTCGACCTGTGGGCCAACAGTACAGTGTCGCGCCTGCTCTGGATCGGCATATATGTCTGGATTTACGCCATTTGGGCCGACCATTGGTGGCTTTGGCTACTGCTGCCCTTCCAGGTAGTGATGGGCCCACTGCACGGCGTCATCATCAACTGGTTTGCACATAAATACGGGCATGTGAACTACGAGACCGACAACACCTCGAAGAACCTCTTCAAGCTCGACCTTCTGATGATGGGCGAGGGCTACCACAACAACCACCACGTGCACCCGTCGCGGAGCAACTTCGCCACAAAGAAGGGTGAGTTCGACCTGTGCTACCCGATCATTAAGGCACTGCACAAGCTCCGCGTGATCCGGATCGTCAATGCTTGATTTTTCACCGGAAAACCGGCACCTTTAGGGAGCACTCAATGCTCCCGTTCATGTTCCTCCTTACACGTCTCGTTTCGTGCGCGCCGGTTATTCTGCTGCTGGCCATTTCCACTTCCCTGCCCGCGCAGTCTTTTGTACAGGCACGCAACGGCCAGCTGCATTATGGCGGGAAACCGTATTACTACCTGGGCGCCAACTACTGGTATGGCTCCCTGCTGGGCCAGGGTGCCGGTAAGAAGCAGGGTAGGGCACGGCTGCGCAGGGAGCTCGATTTCTTAAGGAGCCGGGGCGTGACCAACCTGCGCCTGCTCGGCGGCGCCGAAGGCAGCGGACTGGTGAATGGTGTACGCCGCGTGGGGCCGCCACTCCAGCCGCAGCAGGGCGTTTTCGACGATGCGGTGCTGGAGGGCCTCGATGTGCTGCTGGCCGAAATGGGCAAGCGCGGGATGAAAGCCGTCATCATGCTGAGCAATAACTGGGAATGGAGCGGCGGCTTCCTGCAGTACCTGAACTGGAACGGACGATTACCCGATTCGACGCTGCAGCGCAGGCTTTCCTGGGACGAGCTGCGCGACGAGGTGAGCCGCTTCTATACCTGCGCACCGTGCGTTACGGCCTATCAGCAGCAGGTGGACCACTTAGTTGGACGGACGAACCGGATCAACGGCAAGCGCTATGCAGACGACCCCACGATCATGACCTGGGAGCTGGCCAACGAACCGCGGCCGATGCGCCCCTCCTCCAACGAAGCTTATGTGCAGTGGTGCCGCGAAACCGCTGCTTTTATCAAGGCGCGCGCGCCCCGGCAATTGGTGACGCTCGGCCACGAAGGCTATATTGGCACGCAGGATACCGCGCTCTATGAAACCGTGCACCGCGACCCGAACGTGGATTATCTCACCATTCATATCTGGCCTAAAAACTGGGGCTGGTTCCGGCCCGACAGTATGGAACAAGACCGCCGGCAGGTGATCGATAAAACGATGGCCTACCTCGACGCTCACCGGAAGATCGCAACCCGTTTACGCAAGCCGCTGGTACTGGAGGAGTTCGGACTGCCCCGCGACGGGCAATCGTTTGATCCCGCTTCAAGCACCCGGCTGCGCGATCAGTACTTCGGGTTATTGCTTGACCAATGGCTGCGGAGCGCCGCCAGCGACGGCCCTATTGCCGGCGTCAACTTCTGGGCCTTCGGCGGCAGCGCGCGTCCCATTCCCGGGCAGGTATTCTGGAAGCCCGGCGATGACTATATGGGCGATCCGCCGATGGAAGAGCAGGGCCTCAACACGGTGTTCGACAGCGACAACAGCACCTGGAAACGCATCAGGAACGCTAGGGAAGCGGCGAAAAAAGGGCGGGCGCGAAAAGGCCTCCGGAGCGCACCTGTGCAGCGATAAGGCATCTGGCCCGCTGCTACTTTTGGTGAAAGCCTGTATATGAAAAAGCGCCTGTTGGGAAACGAGCCGGTATCCGCCATCGGACTGGGTTGCATGAGCATGAGCCATGCCTACGGCACACCCGATGACACCGAATCCATCGCAACGCTGAACCTGGCCCTCGAGCTGGGTATCAACTTCTGGGACACTGCCGATGTGTATGGCTCGGGTCGCAACGAGGAGTTGCTTTCGAAGGTGCTGGCACCCAACCGCGACAAGGTTTTTATCGCCACCAAATTCGGCTTCACGCAAACACCCGGCGGGATGATCTTCGACGGTTCGCCGGCTTATATGCAGCAAGCAGTCGAGGCCAGCCTCAAGCGGCTTGGGATCGAAACCATCGACCTCTATTACGCCCACCGCATCGATCCGAATGTGCCGGTAGAGGAAACGGTCACCGCGATGGCGGGCCTGGTGCAGGCCGGGAAGGTGCGCCACATTGGCCTGTCGGAAGTTTCCGCCAACAGCATCCGGAAGGCGCATGCCGTGCATCCTATTGCCGCCGTGCAAAGCGAGTACTCCCTGCTCACCCGCGATGCCGAACGGGACGTGATCCCCACCTGCAAGGAGCTCGGGATCGCCTTTGTGCCGTTCAGCCCGCTGGCCCGTGGGCTTATGACCAACACACTGAAACTGTCGGAGTTGCCCGATACCGATTTCCGTAAAAAGCTGCCCCGCTACCAGGAGGCGCACCAGCAGAACAATGAAAGCCTGGCGGCGGCCTTTGCGGCGCTGGCCACCGAGCTGGGCTGCACGCCCGCGCAACTGGCGCTGGCCTGGTTGCTGGCGCAGGGCGAGCACATCATCCCGATACCCGGCACCAAAAAGCGGAAAAACCTGGCCGACAATGCCGGCGCCCCCGACCTGGAGCTGAATGCGGCGCAGCTGCGCCGCGTGCAGGAACTGCTGGACCGCTACCCGGATGTGGGCGATCGATACGATGAAGCGTCCTGGAAGCTGGTGGACCGATCCTGAGGCCGGTATTAAGATTCTTTTAGCAGCTGCCGTAAAATAAATCGGCGGCCGGGCAGTTATGGGGGTAAATCCACCCCGATGAGAAAAACCCTCCTGCCCCTGCTCGCGCTTTTTGCGATCGCAGCCATTTCCTTGTCCTTCACCACCAGGCCGGGGAAAAAGAGCACGGCCCGCCGGAGCTCGGTAAGCCGCTCGCTGGTGTTCCCGGTGGCCGGCGGCAGCCGCATCCGCGACAAGTGGGGCGCCAGCCGTGGTGGCGGCATCCGCCGGCACAAGGGGATCGACATTCACGCCCGCAAAGGCACGCCGGTGGTGGCCCTTGCCGATGGCATCATCACGGAGCGCGCGCGGATGCCGGTAGGTGGCAAGACGCTCTGGCTGAAGCCCGCCGGCCAGCCCTGGACCGCCTACTATGCCCACCTCGACAAGCAGCTGGTGCGCGAAGGCCAGCATGTGCGCAAGGGACAGGTGATCGGAACGGTAGGCAATACCGGCAACGCCCGCAGCACGCCGCCCCACCTGCACTTCGGCGTCAAGCAAAGCGGCCACTGGGTGAACCCGCTGCCCTATGTGAACGGCTCGCCGAAACTTTCCGCCAGCAAGGCGCCCCGTGCTAAAGTCCAATCGACCTTGAAAAAGAAAAAAGCCCGCAGCCGTCGCTGAGGGCTTTTGACCATTCCTGAACCAGGATGCGTCCTGCGGTGAGCGGCAGATGGGCCATTCTGGGGATAAAGCGTCGTTTGCATCTTCGTCTCCTCGGCGTCGAAGTCCTTTCTCATTTGCTTCGCGTTAAAAAGACCGACTCCAAGCGTTCCCAGTGAACGTCATTAACCGGGCGTTAAGGTGTGTGCTGCCGCGGCGGCCAACGGGAACATTTACTTTTGGGCCGCCGATGAAAGCCGCCGTCTACTTTTGCCTCGGTTTATTCCTGTTCCTGCTGTGCGGCAGGAGCGAGGCCCGTGCGCTCCGGCCTTCGGCTTCTGCAGGTACCCGAACGGCCACCACCGCCCAACGGCTTTCCCCCCGAACCGCTTTTGCAGCTGCTTTTTCGGCAGAAATGGATACCTCCACTTCCTCTTTTTTCGACCTGGAAGACGATGAGGAGGACAGTCATCCCGATGCCTTCCTGCTGCTGGGCTATTCCCTCGGCGGCTTCTTTGGGTTGCTGGCTGCCCGTGCCGGAAGCCGCACCCGGCCGACCATCCGGCCGAACGCGCCTTTCCTTGGCGGCGATGCGCGGCGCTACCTCGCGCTGTGCAGCCTGCGCCTGTAAGACAACTTTGCTCCCCCCGCCGCGCCCTGCGCGTAGCCACGCCCGCCGGCCGCCGCGGGCTGAACCACTGTATCGTCGTTTAACTCCCGTCATATCATGAAAAAACTTGCACTGCTCCCGGGCCTGTGTGTCCTGCTTTGCTGGACCGCCTGTTCCTCCGTCAAAGAAGAAAAAGAAGAGACCGCCAAATACGCGGTCACCACGCCGCTCAAGATGGATACGTCCTTCGTGAAGGAATATGTATCGCAGATCCGCTCGGTGCGCAACATCGAGATCCGCGCCCAGGAGAAAGGCTACCTCCAGAGCAGCTTCGTGGATGAAGGCCAGGCCGTGCATGCCGGGCAGCTCCTGTTCCGCATCATGCCCAAAGTATACGAGGCCGAATTCCTGAAGGCGAAAGCCGAGGCCGACGCCGCGGTCATCGAGTACCAGAACACGAAGACGCTGGCCGACAAAAAGATCGTTTCGCCCAACGAGCTGTCGCTCGCCAAGGCGAAGCTGGACGGCGCCCGCGCCGAGATGGCGCTGGCGAAGCTGCACCTTTCCTTCACCGAGATCCGCGCGCCCTTCGACGGCACCATCGACCGCCTCCCGCTGAAGCTGGGCAGCCTTGTAGACGAGGGCCAGCTGCTCACCAGCCTCTCCGACAACAGCCAGGTGTTTGCCTACTTCAACGTGTCGGAGCCTGAATACCTCGATTACAAAAGCAATACGCAGAACCGCGGCAGTGCCCGCGTGAACCTGCTGCTGGCCAACAACGAGGCGCTGAAGTACGCCGGCCAGGTAGAGACGATCGAAAGCGAGTTTGACAATGAAACCGGCAACATCGCCTTCCGCGCGCGCTTTCCGAACCCGGAGCGCCTGCTTCGTAACGGAGAGACCGGCAAGGTGCGCATGACCGTGCCGCTGCGCGGCGCGCTGCTGATCCCGCAGAAAGCCACCTACGAGATCCAGGACAAAACCTTCGTGTACGTAGTCGACGCAGGCGGCATCGTGCACGCCCGCAACATCACCCTGGCCGGCACCATGCCCGACCTCTACGTGGTGAGCAGCGGCCTTTCGGAAGGAGATAAGATCCTGCTCGAAGGGGTGCAGAAAGTAAAGGAAGACAACAAGATCGAGGCGGATTACGTCGAGCCGCGCAAGGTGATTAATGATCTGAGACTGAAAGCGGAGTAACCCTTCGTGAGGCGTGAGGCGTCAGGCGTGAGCGCTTTGCGGCGCACGGTTCACGCCTCACGGTTCACGCCTCACGGTTCACGCCTCACGCAAAAACACATTCTATGTTCAACAAATTCATACACAGGCCCGTCCTGTCCATCGTCATCTCCCTGCTCATTGTGTTCCTGGGGGTGATCTCCATGCTGAAGCTGCCGGTGACGCAGTTTCCTTCCATCTCGCCGCCGAAGGTGAACGTGGTGGCCGAATACCCCGGCGCCAACGGCGAGCTTATGACCAAGGCGGTGCTCATCCCGCTGGAGCGCGCCATCAACGGCGTGCCGGGCATGAAATACATGGCCTCCGACGCCGGCAACGACGGCGAAGCCACCATCCAGGTCGTGTTCAACCTCGGCACCGACCCCAACATCGCCGCGGTGAACGTGCAGAACCGCGTAGCCTCGGTGGTGAACAAACTGCCGCCGCTGGTGGTGCGCGAAGGCGTCAAGATCACCCGCGAAGAGTCGAGCATGCTGATGTACATCAACCTGTACAGCAAGAACCCGAAGATGGACCAGAAGTTCCTCTTCAACTTCGCCGACATCAACATTCTCTCGGAGCTGAAGCGCGTGAACGGCGTGGGCTACGCCGACATCCTCGGCAACCGCGAGTATGCCATGCGCATCTGGCTGAAGCCCGACCGTATGCTCGCCTACAAGATCTCGGCCGACGAAGTGATGAAAGCCCTCGACGAACAAAGCCTCGAAGCCTCGCCCGGCAAGGCCGGTGAAGCATCGGGCAAACGTTCCGAAGCATTTGAATACGTGCTGAAATACCCGGGCCGCTACAGTACGAAGGAAGAATACGGCAACATCGTGCTCCGCGCCAGCGGCGACGGTGAGCTGCTTCGCCTGAAGGACGTGGCCGATATCGAGTTCGGCTCGTCGATGTACGATCTCTACTCCAACCTGAACGGGCGCCCTTCGGCGGCCATTGTGCTGAAGCAATCCTACGGCTCCAACGCCAGCCAGGTCATCGCCGACGTAAAGGCTAAGCTCGCCGAGATCAAGGCGGCTTCTTTCCCCAAAGACATCGACTACGAGATCTCCTACGACGTTTCGAAGTTCCTGGACGCCTCCATCGAGAAGGTGATCCACACACTCGTTGAGGCCTTCCTGCTCGTAGGCATCGTGGTGTTCCTGTTCCTCGGCGACTGGCGCTCCACGCTCATCCCCGCCATTGCCGTACCTGTGTCGCTCGTGGGTACTTTCCTGTTCCTGCAGATCTTCGGCATTACGCTCAACCTCATCACGCTGTTTGCCCTTGTGCTCGCGATCGGTATCGTGGTCGACAACGCCATCGTGGTGATCGAGGCGGTGCACGCTAAAATGGAGATCAAGCACCTGCCACCCCTGCAGGCCACTGAAGAAGCGATGCACGAGATCAGCGGCGCGATCATCGCCATTACGCTGGTGATGGCGGCCGTATTCATACCGGTGGCCTTCATGTCCGGACCCGTAGGTATCTTCTACCGGCAGTTCTCCATTACCATGGCCACGGCCATCATCCTCTCGGGCCTCGTGGCACTGACGCTGACGCCCGCCTTGTGCGCGATGATGTTGAAGAATACCCACGGCCAGCCACGCCGCCGCAGCGTGATCAACCGCACGCTCGACGGCTTCAACAGCTGGTTCAACCGTGTTACGGGCCGCTACCGCAAGGTGCTGGGCTATATCGTCAACCGCCGCGTGATCACGTTCGGGCTGCTGATCGCCTTCTGCGCCGGCACCTGGTTCATGAGCGGCCGCGTGCCCGCCGGCTTCATTCCGAACGAAGACCAGGGCATGTTCTACGCCGTTATCCAGACGCCGCCGGGCTCCACGCTGGAGCGCACCAACGCGGCCTCGGAGCGGCTCCAGAAGATCGCCGAGGAGATCCCCGACGTGCAGTCGGTGTCTGCGCTCGCGGGCTACGAGATCCTTTCCGAAGGCACCGGCGCCAACACGGGTACCTGCCTCGTTAACCTAAAAAGCTGGGAAGCCCGCAAGCATTCCGCCCTCGAAGTAATGGAGGCGCTCGAAGCCAAGGCCGCGGCCATCCCCGGTGCCACGATCGAATTCTTCCTGCCACCGGCCGTGCCCGGTTACGGCGCCGCGGGCGGCTTCGAGCTGCGCCTGCTCGACAAGGGCGGCTCGGGCGATTATAAAAAGATGGAAAAGGTGAGCCACGACTTCGTGGCCGCGCTGAGCAAGCGTCCCGAGCTGTCGTCGGTGTTTACATTCTATAGCGCCTCCTTCCCGCAATACCTGTTGCGCATCGACAACGACGTGGCGCAGCAAAAGGGCGTCACCATCGACAATGCAATGAGCACGCTGTCCACGCTCGTGGGCTCCAACTACGAAACGAGCTTCATCAAGTACGATCGTCAGTACAAGGTGATGGTGCAGGCCTCGCCGCAATACCGCGCGCTGCCCGAAGACATCCTCAAGCTGTATGTGAAGAACGACAAAGGCGAGATGGTTCCGTTCTCCGCTTTCATGCACCTGGAAAAAGTGTACGGCTTGTCGGAGATCACGCGGCACAACCTGTACAACGCATCGGAGATCAGTGGTGCGCCCGCGCCGGGCTACAGCTCCGGCACGGCCATCGACGCGGTGAATGAAGTGGCGAAGACCGCGCTGCCCCGCGGCTTTGGCATCGACTGGGCCGGCATTTCGGCCGACGAAGTAGCCCGCGGCAACGAGGCGATCTACATCTTCCTCATCTGCCTCGGCTTCGTATACCTGCTGCTGGCGGCGCAATACGAGAGCTTCCTGCTGCCCTTCCCGGTGATCCTGTCGCTGCCAGCGGGGATCTTCGGCACCTTCTTCCTGCTGAAGGTGATGGGTCTTGAAAACAACATATACGCGCAGGTGGCGATGGTGATGCTCATCGGCCTGCTGGGCAAGAATGCGGTGCTGATCGTGGAGTTTGCTGTGCAGAAGCACCGCTCGGGCGAGTCGGTGCTGCAGGCCGCCATCGAAGGATCGGCGCAGCGTTTCCGACCGATCCTGATGACGTCCTTCGCGTTTATCGCCGGCCTGATCCCGCTGCTGTTCGCCTCCGGGCCCGGCGCGGTGGGCAACCGCACCATCGGCTCCGCAGCCGCGGGCGGCATGCTCTTCGGCACCCTCTTCGGTGTGCTGATCATTCCCGGCCTTTATTACCTGTTCGCCAAAATTTCCGAGAAGAAGCCGATGGTTCCCGACGAGGAAGAAAATCCCGTTACCGAAGCAGTTACTCATCACCACGAGAAAGTTGATACCTATGCGTAGACTGAAGAAATACGGACCGATCGCCGCGCTGGCACTTGCGGCAGCGGCCTGTAAAGTGCCCGCCGCCGTGGAGGTCACACCCAATCGCGCCGTGCCGGCTGCCTATGCCGGCGGCGGCAACGATACAACGAACAGCGCGCAGACGCGCTGGCGCCAGTTTTTTACCGATCCCTACCTGCAGCGCCTCATCGACACCGCGCTGGTGCGCAACCAGGAAGTGCTCAGCACCTTCCAGGAAATCCAGATCGCCAAGAGCGATATCCTCTTCCGCCAGGGAGCGCTTCGCCCCACCGTAGGCGCGCGCCTCGGTCTCGGCGTTGAAAAGGTAGGCCGCTACACCAGCCAGGGCGCCGGCGACGCTTCCACCGAGATCGTGGACGGAAAGGAAGTTCCCGACCCGCTCACCGACATTACGGCGTCGGTCTATGCCCGTTGGGAAGTGGACATCTGGAATAAGCTGCGCACCGCCAAAAAAGCGGCGGTACTGCGCTACCTGTCTACGGTGGAAGGACGGAACTTCCTTTATACGAACCTCGTGGCGGAAGTGGCTGCCTCCTACAATGAGCTGCTGGCGCTCGATAACCAGCTGGCCATCGTGCGGCAGAACATCGCCCTGCAGGGCAATGCTCTCGAGCTGGTGAAAGTGCAGAAGGAAGCGAGCCGCGTGACCGAGCTGGCGGTGCAGAAGTTCAGCGCCGAAGTGTACCACACGCAAAGCCTCGAGTTCGGCATCCTGCAGCAGATCCGCGAAACCGAGAACCGGCTTCACCTCCTGCTGGGGCACTACCCGCAGCCCATCGAGCGGGCGCCGGTGAGCTTGCTGGACCGCAGCACGCCGCCCGTGCAGGCCGGGCTCCCCGCGCAGCTGCTGGCCGCACGCCCCGACATTCGGCAGGCGGAGCTTGAGTTGGCGGCCGCGAAGCTCGATGTGCAGGTGGCGCGCAAGGAATTCTTTCCCTCGCTGGAGCTTTCCTCGGCGATCGGCCTACAGGCGTTCAAGCCGTCTTACCTCGTCAAGTTTCCCGAATCGCTGTTGTATAACCTCGGCGCCGACCTCGCCGGCCCGCTGATCAACCGCAACGCGATCCGTGCCGAATTCAACAGCGCCAGCGCGCGGCAGCTGCAGGCGCTGTATCACTACGAGCGCACCGTGCTCAACGCCTACCTCGAAGTGTCTACGCAGCTGGCGCGGGTACAGAATCTGCAACAGGGCTATGCGCTGAAGTCGAAAGAAGTGGAGGCGCTGACCCGCTCGATCGATATTTCGAATACGCTCTTCTCTTCCGCCCGCGCCGACTACCTCGAAGTGCTGATGACGCAACGCGATGTGCTGGAAGCCAAGCTGGAGCTCGTGGAAACGAAGCGCGACCAGCTCGACGCGGTGGTGCAGATCTACCGCAGCCTCGGCGGCGGCTGGCAATAACTGGTTCCCTGTCCTCGTGCCATTTATTCTGTGAAAAAAGAAAAGGGAGCTTTCGCTCCCTTTTCTTAATGCCCTACACGAGTGGCAGGCCAACCTTTCTTACCAACCTTGCCCGGTCGTTATTTCAGGCGGTAAGCCAGTCCCACTTCGAGTCCGGCAGTGCTGTTGTAGGTCTTGGCGCGGCCGGCGGGGTACTGTGCGTAGCTCTCGTCTTCGGCGTTGGTGAAGTCATAGTCGAAGCGCACCTGCGTATTGAGGGACAGGTTGCTGCTGAGGCGAAAGCGTGCGCCGGCGCCGGCTACAGCTCCGAAGGTGACGCCTTCGTAGCGGTCTTTCATATCGGCGACCAGGTCATGGCCTTCGCCGTTGGTGATGCTCGCGCCGGTGAGCAGGCTCAGTTGCGGGCCTACTTTGGCGGTGAACGATACAGCGCGGGCGGGGCTGGCCGTATAGGTGAAATACAGCGGGATCTTAACGTAGCTGAGTTTCCAGAAGTTGGTTCCGTTGGCCACTTCGTACTTCTGTCCCTGGATTGAGTAGAGCACGTCAAGGCCAATGCCGGCTTTGCTGCTGATGCCGTAGGTGGCACCTACACCGAAGGCGCCGTCGAAGGTCGCTTTGCGGTCGATGCCGCTTTTGTTGTTGTCGTCGCTGTTTTGCAGGAAGCTGAATTGGGGAATGCCTTTTACTTCAAGGGAAAGTCCTTTCTGTGCCTGGGCGTTCGTTGCGGTGAGCGCTGCTGCTGCGAGCGCTGCTGCCATCATCTTTTTCATGGTCGTGACTTTTGATTTGATGCCGCAAAATTCACGGGCGGACAGGCCCGCGCAAATACCTGTACGTCGCCAAAACATACCGGTTTTTCCCTTTTCGCTAAACGACGTCAGTTTGCATGACGATACGATGACGGAGTAAGCCCCGTATGGCTTTTGAAGAAGCGGCTGAAGTAGAAAGGATTGCTGAAATGAAGACGGTCGGCTACCTGCGCAATGCTCAGGCCGGGGTCGTCGAGCAGCACCTTGGCCTCGAGCACCACGAGCTCATCGATCTGCTCGCTGCAGGTGCGTCCGGTGGCTTCCTTGACGCAGCGCGACAAGTATTTGGGTGTCACATTGAGGCGCGCTGCGTAAAACTGAACGCTGCGCTCCTGCGTCACGTGCTCCTGCACGAGGTTGAGAAACTGCAGGGCGAGGTGCCCGCTACGCTGCGTGCCGTGCAGCGATCGCCCGTGCACGCGCTGCAGGCTGACCGCCAATTCCAGCGCCAGGAGCGCAAAGGCGTGGGCCACCGTTTCTTCATAGAACGGCGGTTTCCCGGTGAGGCGGCTCTTGGCCTGCAGCATGTCGAGCAGTGCGCCAATGGCCGTCGCCTCGCTTTCCGTGAGTACAAGGTGCGGGTGCGCTTGCGCCGACAGGAAAGCTAGTGCTTCCAGGTGTTTTTTGTGAAGCCCCGATCGCGATACGAGCTCGCGCGTGAAGCCCAGCACCCGCACCCGGCAGTCGGCGCTGAACTGTCGCACCTGGAGCACGGAATCGTTGAGCCGAAGCAGGAGAGAGCCGGAGGAAAGCTGCAGCGTTTCGGTGCCGTAGCGCAGCGTAAGCGTGCCGCTGTCGACATACAGCACGGAGAATTCCTGCAGCTTGAACGGCCGCAGCAGTGCGCGGTTCACGGGGCGGTCGCGGGAGTCGGCGAGGTAGAAAAGCTCGTTCTGCAGCCCGAGGTAGTGCTGCACCTGTTGAAAGCTGACATTCCGGATGCTGATAGCCGCCGGTAGCGCGGAGGGGAGGGGTGGGCTGGTGGTTCGCATAAAAAAGCCCGGCAAAGGTCGAACCGGGCCAAGGGCGTTCGTGTAAAAGTTCAGTCATGTGCGCGGTCCTCCCGCAACGCACGGCGGCTAGTGCTTTGGCCTTAGGTGCCTTGCGCGGGAGCTTTGCCCCGGCGGAAGCGGAAAATTTTCTATTTTGTATGCTGAATACCACGGCTTACCGTTCACTATGACTGCTTACCGTACCCACCTGAAGCGCTGGCTCTTGTCGCTGTTGCTCGCCGGGGGCCTCTGCGCCATTGCCCGGGCGGGTGCGGAACCATCGATCGACTCGCTCATCCGCGCCATCCCGACGCAGATGCGCAGCGACGACGACGCGGCCCGCCGCCTGATCGACCTGCTGGCCCAAAAGGCGCGGGCGGAAAAGCACCGGCACGGGATTATCCAGTCCGTTTTCTTCAACGCCTGGTTCAACTACCGTCACAACCCGCCCGAAACGGTCATTCATTCCATCGACAGCGCGCTGAAGCAGATCGAAGGCATCGGCACCGACACGGCACTGGTGAAATTTTATATACTCAAAGGCCAGTGCTATGTGAAGCAGGCGCAGTTCGACAAAGCCCTCGAGACCTTCAGCACGGCCCTAGCCATCGCGCGCAGGCGCAACGACAAGGCCAGCGCCACCAGCACGCTCATCAGCATCGGCTGGGCTTATATGGAAGATGGAAAGCCGCGCGAGGCGATCCGCTTTTTCGACGAGGTGCTCTCCCTGCATCCCGAAGAAAAATACGACTACCGCGCGGTGCTGCTGTGCAACATCGCCGCCTGCTACAATACGCTGGGCGACTACCGCAGCGCCGAATCCTTCGCCCTCAAAGGAATCGCCACGGCCCGCAGCAGCAACAGTCAGTTTGACCTGGGCAACGGGCTGAACATTCTGGGACGCAGCTATTACCAGCAAGGACGTCTCCGGGAAGCCATTGAGATGTTGCGCACCGCCGCTGTCACGCGCGAAAAAGTGGCCGACCCCGGCATGCTGGCCTCCGACTACCTGGAGCTCGCCGACCTTTATAACCGCACCGGCGCGCCGCTGCAGGCCATCGCTTGGGCCCGCAAATCGGAGGCGCTGAGCAATTCCCTGGGCAACCGCCTCAAGCTGAAAGCGGCCTATGAATCGCTCTCGGGGAGCTACGAAAAGGTGGGCAACCACCCGATGGCCGTCACCTACCTGAAGAAGCTGCTGGCGCAAAACGACAGCTTGCGCGAAGAGCATTATGGCAAAGCGCTCGCGGAAATGCAGGTGCAGTTTGAAACCCAGAAAAAGACGGCCGAAAACCTGCGGCTAAAAAAGGAAAACCTCGAGGCCCGGCTGCGCAACAGCAACCAGCAGCGCTGGCTCCTCGCCCTGGGTGGCGGACTGTTGCTGCTGGCTGCCTCCGGCGTGTATGCCTCCAAGCTGATGAAAAGCCGCTACCGCACGCGCCTCGCACTCGAACAACTAAGCGAACACCGGCGGCGCACGCTGGCCGTGATGGAGGCCGAAGAGGCTGAACGCCGCCGCATCGCAGGTGAGCTCCACGATGGCGTGACGCAAACCCTGGCCGCTGCCGCCATGCAGCTGAATAAAGCCCGCGACGGCAGCGCCACACTAGACAAGGTGGACGATCTGCTCGGACAGGCAGGTTCGGAAGTACGCGCCTTGTCGCACCAGGTGACGCCGGAACTGCTGCTGCATTTTGGGCTCGAAAAAGCACTGGCCCAGGCCGTGGAGAAGCTGAACGATGCCAGTATGCAAACCACGTTTACGCTATTCACGCACATCGAGGGGCCACTGCCTGGTGATATGCTGTCGCTGGCCCTGTACCGGTCCTTTCAGGAACTGTGCAACAACGTGCTGAAGCATGCCGGCGCCGGGGCTGTACAAATACAGTTGTCGGCCGATGCCGAAGAAGTGCAGCTGATCGTGGAAGACGACGGGCGCGGATTCGACCCCGCCACGGCGGCGGCCGGCCTCGGCATCCGCAACATCCGGAGCCGGATTGCCTTCTTCGACGGAGACGTGCAAATCGACAGTACCCCGGGAAAGGGAACCACGACCATCATTCACGTTTGGAGAACTGCAGCGACCGAAGGAGGAGGGGCCTCCGTATGAACCGCGAACGAACGACCATTGTATTGGTAGACGACCACGAGCTCCTGCTCGACGGCATCAGCTCTATCCTGGAGGACCGCCCGCAGGTATCCGTGCTGGGCAAGGCAACGTCTGCCGAGGAGGCGCTGCCGCTCATTGCGCGGCTGCAGCCCGACCTGGTGCTGACCGACATCAGCATGGGCCAACAATCGGGACTATGGCTCACCAAAACGCTGGGTGAGCGGTTCCCGCTCATCCGTGTGATCGTGCTGTCGATGCACGAAAGCACCCAGCACATCAGCTCGCTGCTCGAAGCCGGCGCACGCGGCTACCTGCTCAAGAACGTGAAGCCGGAAGAGCTGCTGACGGCCATAGACCGCGTCATGAAGGGCGAGCAGTACCTGCAGCGTTCCATCGAGGTGGCTTACCAGCGCAGCGTTCGCCAGCAGCAGGCGGCCGGCGCCGAAAGCCGCCTGACGCCACGCGAAGTGGAGATCATCCGCCTCATCGTGCAGGGCCTCTCCACACCCGAGATCAGCAAAACGCTCTTCATCTCCGAATTCACGGTAGAAACCCACCGGAAGAACATCGGCCGGAAAACCGGTGCCCGCACACCGCTGACGCTGATCAAGTATGCGCAGCAGAACGGGATGGTTTGACCCTGAACCGGTTAATGGGCACCTTTGGACCAAGACTGCCTTCAGGCAAAGCTTTTGCAATGGCCATGGTCATGACAGCGCGCCCCATGCTCCCGTATTTCTCCGGTACCAGCAACATCGTGGTGCCCCACCGGCAATCGGAGTACCCGCCCGAATTCCGGGGTGCCAGCCGGCTTACGTACTATGCCTCGCTGTTTTCTTCGCTGGAAGTGAATGCTACCTTTTACAAGCTGCCCAAAGGCGCCACGGTGCGCAAGTGGAGCGAGAGCGTTCCCGAAGGCTTCCGCTTTACGTTCAAGGTGCCGAAGACGGTCACGCACGCGAAGGGTTTTCAATTCGCTTCCGAAGACATCGAGCGCTTTGCCGAGGTGGTGGCCGAAGCAGCAGACAAAAGGGGCTGCTTGTTGCTGCAGCTGCCGCCTTCCGCAAAGCGGGACCGCCATGAAGAACTCGAGGGCGTGCTGCAAAGTCTCAGCGAAGAAGCCCCGGGCTGGACCCTGGCCGTAGAACTACGGGACAACTCCTGGTACGAACGCTCCGTGTACCGCCTGCTGCAACATTATCAAGCCGTATTGGTTACGCACGACATGCCGGCATCGGCTACTCCGCCCCTGCAGCTGTCAGAGCGAAACGTCTACCTGCGCTACCATGGTCCGGAGGGTGGCTATCGCGGCTCGTATCCGGATGAATTCCTGGCCGGGGAAGCGGACCGGATCGCGGGTTGGCTGAAGGAAGGAAGGGCGGTGTATGCATACTTCAATAACACGATGGGAGCGGCCCTGGCGAACCTGCAAACGCTGAATGCACTGGTGGCGCAGCGCGCAGGTGGGCAATGAGGCCTCATTTATGCGCGATGAACACCGGCACCTTTTGCTCCACGAGGTGCTGGTAGGAGAAGCTCCGGTGAAAGAGGCGGGAGAACGCATTTCGGCCGAGGGCGCCGCACACCAGCATCGGGCCCGAATGCTGGTTCATCCATTCGGGGAAGGTTTGCGGGCGCGTGCCCGTCAGCTTGGTGATGGCGAGGTCCCGGAAGTGGGGCGCCGCCAGTTCTTCAATGAAATCGAGATCAGGGATGCGGTTGCCGGGTTCGTCTTTCGTATAAACAAGGTAGGTGGAGTTCTCCGCCAGCTCAGGCAGCACCGAATAGAATTGCTTCAACGCATATACCGACGAGGCGCTGCCGTCGTAGGCAATGATGTTTTGTTTGGGAAAGCGGCGGACCTCCGGCAGCACGATCACCGGGCATTCCAGCTCGCGTACCGTTCGAGCGAAATGGTCCCACTCGAAGCCGGGATGGGTGGAGCCGAAGAAGAGTGCATGGTCGGCGATGAGCAGGTCGGCGAAGCGGGACTCCTTGCGCAACTGCCCGATGTCGCCGTCGCCCGTGCGTTCGTGCATGCGGAATGAAATGTTGAGGGCGAGGCAACGCTCGGAAACCTGCCGCCGCGTTTGCGCCGCCAGCACCGGGTCAACTTCTTCAACAGCGGGGAACCACACCGGGTCGGGCGGCACGCCGGTGACGGGCCAGGAGCTGATGATCGATGGGGCGATGAAGACGATGGTCAGCTGAATGGGCGCGCGCCGGTGAAGCTCCGCCAGGAACTGGAACACATTTTCCGGGAAAATTTCTTCCGAGAGGGCCGCCAGTATCTTTTTCATGGTGCTCGCTTTTGGTCCGGGTACAAGTTCCGACGGCGCCGCGGCCGATCTGCTGACGCCCGCCGGCACCTACCTTGACCGTGGTCAGCATTTGTGGCTGAACGAGCGTCGCGCCACCCTGCTCAGTTGACCAGCCGCTCGAGCTTGTCGTAGTCGAGTATGCTGATGCTTCCGTCGTGAATGTCGATGAGGCCTTCGGTCTTGAAGTCCGTAAGCGTCCGGATCAGCGATTCGGTGGCGGTGCCGGCAATGGCGGCGAGGTTTTCACGGGTCAGGTGGATCGGCTGCCGTTCGCCTCCCACGCGGAAGCGCTCCTGTGCGCTCAGGAGTGCATCGGCCACTTTGCGGCGCAGGGAGTTATATGCGATCTTCAATAGCTGTTCTTCCTTCTCGCGCACGTCTTTCGAAAGCAGGCTGATGAAGCGGCGCGTTACCTGCGGGTTGGCATTCATCAATTCCTCGAACTCGCTCCGCGGGATGGCGGCGATCTCGCAGTCTTCCAGCGCCGTGGCATTTTCGCGGTATACGGTGTTCTCCAACAGTGAAATGTACCCGAAGAAGTCGCCTTCGTTGGCGATCTTCAGGATCAGCTCTTTACCTTCTTCATTGGTCTTGTACACCTTCACTTTTCCTTTTTGCACGTAATAGAGCCGCACGGGATGGTTGCCCTCGGTGAAGATGCGCTGCTTTTTCTTGTAGCGGTCCAGGTGGCGGTCGCGCACAAAGCCCTGGAGCACCTCGTCGCCGGCCGATACCGAGATGAGCTCGTCAACGCCGTCGAGGCCCGCGGTCCGGCTGTGGCGCAGCAATTCCGATTTGCGCAGGCGGCTTTCCACGGTCTTCAGCAGGTCGGTAGCATCAAAGGGCTTCGTGATATAGTCGTCGGCGCCCAGCGACATGCCCTGCCGGATCTCGGCCTGGTCCGACTTGGCACTGAGAAAGACAAAGGGGATCTGCTGCAGCTCGGGACGACGTTGCAACAGGTGCAGCACGCCGTAGCCGTCGATGCCCGGCATGAGTATGTCGCACAGGATAAGATCAGGCTTCTCCGCGATCGCCGCTTCGATGCCCGACCGTCCGTCACCGGCCGTCACCACGCGGTAACGCGAGAGCTCCAGCAGCTCCGCGATGTTTTCGCGGATGTGCGGGTTGTCGTCGATGAGCAGGATCTTTTTCATTGTATGGTTCTCCTCCTTTCCGGGTGGGCTTGCTGTAGAAATACGGTCGATCTTTTTTAGGCGCGCAGGCGGTGCGGCAGTTGCACAACGAAATCGCTGCCCCTGTTTTCGACGCTGCGAAACGATACCCGGCCCTCCAGCAGCTCCACGTAGCGCTTTACGATACTGAGACCCAGCCCCGTGCCCGGGATATGCACTGCGTTTTCGGCGCGGAAGTACCTGCCGAACAGCAACTTCCGGCTTCCGGTCGGTATGCCGATGCCTTCGTCGGCCACGGAAACGCGGCAGCCACGGGAACTTACATGGGCGCGCAGCCACACCTGTCCGCCTTCGCGCGAGTACTTCAGTGCGTTGGAAAGCAGGTTGCGCAGGATGAGGCGCAGCAGCTGCGGGTCCTGGCAGATACCCGGCGCGCCGTTGCAGGAAAGACAGATCTGCTGCCCGTTCCTGCTTGCGATACCGCCGGATTCGGCTACGAGTTCGCGCAGGAAGTTTTCCAGGTTAAACAATTCCGGCCGCACCTCCACGCAGCCCTGTTCGAGGCGGTCGAGCGAGAGGAGGTCGTCGATGAAGCCGTTGAGTTCCAGGACGACATTGCGGATGCGCGCGAGGTGCTTTTCCCGCGTCGCCTGCTGATCGGGCTGTGCGCAGATTTCAATCAGGTCCACGCTGGAAAGTATGGTGGTCAGTGGCGTCCGGAATTCGTGCGCGGCAATGGAGAGAAGTTCGGACAGGTAGTTGTTCCGTTGCGTTCCCTGTGGAGGCAATTGGTAGAGCGGATCCGGCAAGGATTGCGGCGACATGGTGTTCGGTTGATTAGGTTAGCAGGAGCTTCGGACGCGAACCGGATGACCTGTTGCGTGCGAGCGCCGCTCTTTTCGCCGCAAATGCCGCGCCCCAAATGGGACTAGGGTTCGGGTTGCTCTTTCTTGCGCCTGCCGCCGGGCATTCGGGAAGGGTCGCCGGGCCCATCGTGTTCCCCACGCATCGCTTCGGCGTGCGCAACGTAGCCGATGCCGTTGAGCAGGCTGTCGGGGTTAAAGGAGATGCTGTCGATGCCCTGCTCGACCAGGAAGCGTACGAAATCGGCGTCGTCGCTGGGCGCCTGCCCGCACAGCCCTACGGTCTTGCCGGCCTTGTGGCCGGCGGCGATCATCTGGCTGATCAGCAGGCGGGTAGCTTCATTCTGTTCGCTGAACTGGCCGGCCACCAGGGCGGAGCCGCGGTCGATGCCCAGGGTGAGTTGGGTGAGGTCATTCGAGCCGATGGAGAAGCCATCGAAGTGGCGCGCAAACTCGCCGGCCAGCAGCACGTTGGCGGGGATCTCGGCCATCATATACAGCTGAAGACTTTCGTCCACGCAGCGGTCGAGGCCATTGCCTGCCAGCACCGACACCACTTTCGCGGCTTCCTCCACGGTCCGGCAAAACGGCACCATCACCTTGACGTTGGTCAAACCCATCCGCGTGCGCACGCGCCGGATGGCGGCGCATTCAAGGGCAAAGCCTTCTTCGTACAGCGGGTGATAGTACCGCGCGGCGCCGCGAAAGCCCAGCATCGGGTTTTCTTCCTGCGGTTCAAAGGCCGATCCGCCGATGAGTCCGGCATACTCGTTCGTTTTGAGGTCACTGGTGCGTACAATCACTTCCTTCGGGTAGAATGCTGCGGCCATCACTGCAATTCCCTGTGCGAGCTGGTCCACGAAGTATTCCTTCTTGTCGGTATAACCCTTTGTGCGTTCATCGATGAGCCGGCGCAGTTCGGTATCGGAGAGCTCCTCGTAGCGCACCAGGGCCATCGGGTGGATGCGGATAAAATGCCCGATGAGGAATTCGAGGCGCATGAGTCCCACACCGTCGTTGGGGTAAAACGAAAGCCGGAAGGCGCTGTCGGGATCGCCGGCGATGAGCTTGACGCGCGTTTTCGCGGTGAGGCGCGTACCCGAAAAATCGTGTTCCAGCAAAACATACGGAATGACGCCGCGGTATACATTGCCGGTGCTGCCTTCGCAGCAAGACACCGTGATCCACTCGCCGTCGGTAATGCGTTCAGTGGCGTCGCCGCAGCCCACCACGGCAGGAATGCCGAGCTCGCGGGCCATGATGGAGGCGTGACTTGTGCGTCCGCCCTTGTTGGTCACGATGGCCGCCGCCAGTTCGAGCACCGGTTCCCAGTCGGGATGTACGAGGTCGGTCACGATGATCTCGCCGGGTTGCAGCTCCGGTTCGCGCTGCGACTGCAGGATGCGGGCTTTGCCCGACACCACTTTCATGCCGATGGCTTGCCCCGAGATCAGCGACAGGCCTTTCCGCTCCAGGTGGTAGTCGGTAAAGACGTGCGGGTTCTGCGCCGACTGCACTGTTTCAGGCCGTGCCTGGAGCAGGTACAAAATGTCGTCGCTGCCGTCGATGGCCCACTCGATGTCCATCGGCCTGCCCACGCGCGCTTCGATGTCCACGCAGCAGCGGGCGAGTTCTTCGGCCCTTTCGTCGGAAAGCACGTAGCGCGCGCGGTCCGCTTCGGGCGTTGGGGTGTTGCGGGCTGTGCCTGCGCTGTCGAAGAAAAGCTTGTGTTCCTTGGCGCCCAGTGCTTTCTGGAGCAGCGCGTCGTAACCCCGCGCCAGGTTGGGTTTGAACACCCGGTATTCGTCGGGAGTGGCGGAGCCGTGGGTCATATTCTCGCCAAGGCCCCAGATGGCACTGATGTGCACGACATTTCGGAAGCCTGTTTCCGGATCAAGGGTGACGGCTACGCCGGAGCCGCCGAGGTCGGCCCGGACCATCCGCTGCACGCCAATAGCCAGCGACATTTTTTCCTGCAGGAATCCTTTTTCCTGGCGGTACTTGATCGCGCGGTTGTTAAACACAGAAGCGAAGCAGGCCTTCAGGGACTGGAGCAGGGCGGCTTCGCCGCGGACGTTGCGGAAGGAGTCGTGTAGCCCCGCGAAGTTGGCCGCCGGATCGTCGTCGGAAAGGGCGCTGCTCCGCACTACCACGGGCCCGTCGCCGTCGGCAAGAGCGCGGTAGGCTAGTATTGCTTCGTGGGCGAGCGTCTCCGGCAGCTTTGCCTGCAACAGCAGCGTGCGGGCAATTTCGCCGGTGCGGGCGAGGTTGCCGAACGACAGGCGGTCGAGGTTGTCGAGGATCTGCAGCAGTTTCGGCTCGAGGTTATTGACGCGCAGGAACTCGAGGAAGGCGTCGCCCGTAATGGCGAAGCCGTCGGGCACCTGCATGCCGGGCGTAGTGACCGTTTGAAACAGCTCGCCCAGGAAAGCATTCTTGCTGCCGACGGAAGGCGCATCCGCCAATCCCAATTCTGAATAATACCTGATGAATGTGGCCATGGTTTTTCATTTGGAAGTGGCTAATAGTGGGCAATGAACAGTGGCGCCTGCAGGTGCTGCATCAGCACATCGGCCGTACTGGGACGGAACAACCGCGACAAGGCATCGCGACGGTAGGCGCCGAGCACGATGATGCCGGGGCCGGGCTGTCGCTTGCCGTGTGCTACGAGTTCCTCGTCGGCCGGGCCTTTCAGCACGGTGTAGCGTGCCTGCGGGAAATGTCTTTTTACAAACTCCTTGATCAGCCGACCGTCGGGGAGGTGCCCGTCGTCGTCGGAGCCTTTCACGGTGACCACTTCGGTGTCGAGTTCCTTCAAGTGGGGCAGCAGGTAGCTGAAGGCACGCAGGGCCTGCACGGAGGCGGGTGCGCCATCGTACAAAAGCGTCACCCGGTCGATAGGTGCGAAGTGCGGGGGCAGTGGCATGACGGGGCACTGGGCTTCCTGCAGCAGGTGGCGCACGAAGGGCGTCGGGGCCGCGGTGGCGGCCGTGCCGGGTGTAACGTCGTTGGCGGTCAGCAGCAGGTCGGCATAAATGGATTCGTGCAGCAGCTCGCGCAGCGGGGCGTGCCGGTCGCGGTGCACCGAGCAGGTGACGCCGGCGGCGCCGCAGGCAGCGCGGAAGCGATCGACGCCCTCCTGTCGCTTCTGGTGGTCGATGCGATTCAGTTCCTGCACGTGGCGATCGAAACTTTTACCCGAATAATCGGTCATCTCCGTCACGCCGTAGCTATGTATGTTGGGGTCTTCGAGAAACACCCCCACAAGGTGCGCCCCCGCGTCCCGGGCCAGGTTGATGCTGTAGTCCAGGGTGCTTTCGGGGAATTGCAGGCTGTCGAAAGCGGCGATGAATTTTTTCATTTCGGTTAGAGGTGCGTGATGAACAGGGGCAGGTCGATCGCACGGCTGATACGGTCGGCGGTGCTTTCCTGGAACAGCATCGACAGGAGGGAGCGCCCATAGGCGCCAAGCACCACCAGCTTGCCGCGCTTCCGGAACAGGTAATCAAAGAGTTCTTCTTCCGTATCGCCCGAAAGCGGCTGGAACAGCACTTCATCGTAATGGCAGCGCGCCCACTTCAGGAGGCGGCCGTGCTTTTCGTCGTAGACAGCGTCGGTAGCGCGCGTCACTTCAAGGATCGTGAGCCGCTCTTTCGCCAGCTCCGGAAACAGGTAGCTGCAGGTCTTCAGCGCATAGACGGCGGACGGACTTCCGTCGTAGCAGCAAATGGTTTCATTGAACGCATCGAATTGCAGCGGCGCAAGCAGCACGGGGCAGGCCGCCGTGCGCAGCAGGTCGCGCGTGAACGACGAGGGTGTTTCTTCCTCGTCGCCGGTGAAGCCCGTGTCCGGACTCAATATGAGCAGGTCGGCGAAGTAGCTCTCGCGCACCGCGTAAGGAAGCGGGCCGGCATCGATCAGTACGGATTCCGATTGCACACCTTCTCGCTGGCAGGTGTCGGTGAATACCCGGATGGCCTGTTCGGGATCCATGGTCACCACTCCCGACCCCTGTGCCGGCTTCGCCCCCGCGAGGAAGATGTCGTTAGCCGAATAATACCCTTCGCTCGGCATGGTTTCCACGAATATGCCGCAGAGCCGTGCGTGGTTCATGCCGGCAACGGTGCAGGCAAACTGGATGCAGGATGCGGAGGGCCGGTTGGCATTGAGCAGGATCAGGATCTGTTCCATAATGGTCCAAATCTATCCGCTCCGCCGGGGTCCAATACTGACGGCGGGCAAAGGAAAACAGTGATTGTGGTTACCGTTTGTGCCGGGCGGTTCTGCGCAGGCGTCTCATCCATTTTTCGAGCTCCACGGCGTGAAAAAGCAGGGCGGCCACGGCCACGCTCGCCGACAGCTCGATCAGCGTCAGCGGTTGGGTGTGCAGCAATTTGTTAGCCACCGGCAGGTACACGGCGCACAGCTGCAACCCTACGGTGAGCGCCAGGGTGGCGGTTAGGGGGTGGTTGGAGAAAAAGCCCTTGCGAAAGATGAATTCTTCCTCGCTGCGGATGGCCCACACGTGCCCGAGCTGGGCAAAGGAAAGGGTCGTGAACACCAGCGTTTGCCAGTGGGGGAGCGCGTGCTGCAAGGCGATGGCCTGCGTACCGAGCGCGAGGGCGGCCATGAGGAGGCCCACCCACAGGATGTGCAAGCCGCTGCCGTGTGCAAAAAGGCTTTCGCCGGGCGGCCGTGGCGGCCGGGTCATCACGTTGCGCTCCGCGCTCTCCGCCGACAGGGCGAGCCCGGGAAGCCCGTCGGTGATGAGGTTGATCCAGAGCAGGTGTACGGGAAGCAAAGGTATGGGCAGACCCAGCAGCGGCGCGAGGAAGATGGTCCAGATCTCGGCGGTGTTGCAGGTCATGATGTATTTGACGAAGCGGCGGATGTTGTCGTACACGCGTCGTCCTTCGCGGATCGCCCCCACGATGGTGCTGAAGTTGTCGTCGAGCAGGATCATGTGCGCCGCTTCCTTGCTCACGTCGGTGCCGGTGATGCCCATGGCGATGCCGATATTCGCCTTTCGCAGCGAAGGGGCATCATTGACGCCATCGCCGGTCATGGCCACGTATTGGTTGCGCCGCTGGAGCGCTTCCACGATCTGTAGCTTCTGGGCCGGCGAAACGCGGGCGTAGACGGCTACGAGCGGCGCCTCCGCTTCAAAGCGGGCGGCATCCCAGTGCTCCATTTCGCGGCCCGACACCACGCGGCTTAGCCCGTCGAGCAGTCCGATCTGCCGGGCGATGGCGGCGGCGGTCTCCGGGTGGTCGCCGGTGATCATCACGGGGCGGATGCCGGCTTCGCGGCAGGCGCGGATGGAGCGGTCGATGCCGGGGCGCGGCGGGTCGTGGAGCGCTACGAGGCCGGCGGGCTGAAGTCCGCTTTCCCAATCTTCGGGGTTGGCGGGCAGGCAGTCGATGAATTTGTAGGCATAAGCCAGCACGCGCTTTCCGTCGGCCCCCCAGGCGGCAGCACGCTCCGCCCAGCCACCGGCGCCTTCAGCGGCCAGGCGCTCCGCCACCGATTCGACGGCGCCCTTTACCAGCACCAGGTAGTGTTCGCCGCTGCGGTGTACCGTCGTCATCAGCTTGCGCTCGGAGTCGAACGGCCGCTCCTGCAGCACCGGGTGGCTTTCCGCCAGTTGCCGCACGGCGTCGCTACCGGCGTTTTCCAGCACATACCGAACCAGGGCCGTCTCGGTGGGATCGCCGCTAAGCTCTTCCTGGCCGAATTGTACGGAATGATTCAGGGCCATGGCGGCGTGCAGCAGCGGAAGGCCGTCAAGTTGCGTGGCGCCGGCGGGCTCGGTGACCGTTACGGTCATCCGGTTAAGCGTGAGTGTCCCGGTCTTGTCGGTGCAGATATAGGTGACGGATCCCAGCGTTTCTACGGCCGTCAGTTTGCGAATAAGCGCCTGATGCCGGGCGAGCACCGAGGCGCCGCGCGACAGGGCGATGGTGATGAGCGCCGGCAACGCTTCAGGGATGGCCGCCACGGCCAGCGAAATGGCCAGCAGCAGCATGCCCGCGGCGCTCTCGCCGCGCAGCAGCCCGGCGACGAACAGGATGGCGCAGATGGCCAGCACGCCGTAACTCAGTTTTTTGCCGAAGTCGCGCATCCGCACCTGCAGCGGCGTGTCGGCTTCGGGGGCCTGCAGCAGCCGCGCGATCTGGCCGATCTCGGTATTCATACCGGTAGCGATCACGAGACCGCGGCCGCGGCCGCTGGTGACCTGCGTGCCCCGGTAGGCCATGTTGTGGCGGTCACCGAGGCTGTGGGTATCTTCTTCCGGCACGCGCACGGTTTTCTGCACCGGCACCGATTCGCCGGTCAGCGCGGCTTCCATTACCGCCAGGGACTGCACTTCCAGCAGGCGAAGGTCGGCAGGCACTACGTTGCCCGCGTCGAGCAGCACGACGTCGCCGGTCACCAGGTTGGCTACGGGGATGGTTTCCGCCAGCCCTTCGCGCCACACGGTGCACAGGGGATCGCCGAGGTGCTTGAGGGCTTCCATGGCTTTTTCGGCGCGGTATTGCTGCGCGAAGCCCAGCAGGGCGTTGAGCACGACAATGGAGAGGATGATCAGCGTGTCGGCACGGTCGCCGGCGATGCCGGCAATGATGGCCGCAGCTACCAGCACCAGCGTCATAAAGTCGTAGAACTGGCTCAGGAACAGCTTCCAGGCGCTGCGCTTTTTAGCGGTCAGCAGCACGTTGGGGCCACCCGACAGCAGCCGCGCAGCTGCTTCCGCGCGCGTCAACCCGCGGGTCGCAGACCCGGTTTCTTCCAATGCTTTTTCTGTGCGGAGCAGGTGCCAGTTCATGGGAGCCGATGTGGCGCTAAGTTACCGGAGTACCGCGCCCCTCCCGCGGCCGTACCAGCACGGCCGGGCTGATGCTTCTCTTCGTGTGCCCTGACAACGGTCATCCCTGTTCGAGCGGTTGCCGTACTAGCTTTACCGGGTGCGACTTTCATCAAATAAAAGGAACTGCCATGCTCCGTTACCTGATGCTTTGGTTTCCGATGTTGCTGATCGCGATCTTCAACGGCGCCCTCCGCGACCTGGGCTATAAACGGGCCTTCGGTGAGCTGCGTGCGCAGCAGTTGTCCACGCTGACGCTCCTCCTGTTCTTCACCCTGTATATCGGTTTCGTGCTCAACCGGTTCCCGCCGGCATCCGGAGTGCAAGCCGCCTGGGTCGGCGTGCTCTGGTTGGTACTAACGCTCGCCTTCGAGTTTGGCTTCGGCCGCTACCAGGGCCGCAGCTGGCCGCAATTGCTGGCCGATTACCACCTGCTCCGTGGACGGCTGTGGCTGCTCGTTCCGCTGTGGGTGGCGCTGGCGCCGTACCTGTTTTACAAGCTGGCGAAAGGATGAGGCATCGATCGGAAATGTACCCGAATGGAAAGAGCGTTCTTTTCAACACGTGGGCTGCCAGGCCCTGGCCGTCCCGCAACGGGAACGTTCCTAACTTCATAACCGGAAACAGATTAAACCCGGGTCGCCCGGCTTCAGCGACAAGGTATCATGAGTGAAAAACTGACGATCGATAACTATCTGGACAGCCATTACATACACCGGAGTAATTGGCTGCGGGCAGCGGTCCTGGGTGCCAATGACGGCATCATTTCCATCTCCAGCCTTGCAATCGGCGTGGCTACGGCGAGTGATTCCAGGAGCCCGATCCTGCTCGCAACAGTCGCCGGCCTGGTGGCAGGAGCCCTGTCCATGGCGGCTGGTGAATATGTGTCGGTGAGTTCGCAAACCGATATCGAAAAGTCGGACATCGAACGGGAAGCACAGGAACTCCGGGAGAGTCCCGAAGCGGAGCTCCGGATCCTGGCCGAAATCTACCAGAAACGGGGATTGAAAAAAGAAACGGCCCTGCAGGTTGCGAAAGAGCTGACCGAGCACGACGTGCTAGCCGCGCACGTGCGGGATGAGCTCGGGGTCAACGAGATCAGCCAGGCAAACCCGATTCAGGCGGCCTTCGCATCGGGCGCCGCTTTTACGGCGGGCGGGGTGTTGCCGCTCCTGGTTACTTTGTTTGCACCCGTGGCCTACATGGAGTACTTTCTGTATGGGTTCACGATCGTAGCCTTGATCATACTGGGTACGGTATCGGCGAAAACCGGCGGAAGCAGTGTGCCCAAAGCCATTCTCCGCATCGTTGTGTGGGGCACCATCGCAATGCTCCTGTCTGCGCTGGTCGGTTACCTTTTCGGGGTGAAGGTGTAACCGTTTCCCATGTCTCCGGGATGGAACTTTGTTGAATTTATTTACACCGGGCTCGCGAGGCTGCTCCCATGACGCCGACTATACCTCTGCCTACCTTTGCCGCATGACTGAAAACGAGTTGGGCCAATATTTCCCCTCCCTGGAACCGGAACTGCTTGCCGAAATGATCCGGGCCGGCGATATCCGCGAGCTGCCGGAAGGAGCGGTGCTCATGCGCACGGGCCAGAATATCCGGACGACGCTGCTGGTGCTGGAAGGACTCGTGAAAGTGTACCGCGAAGACGAAGATGGGGCCGAATTCTTCATGTATTACCTCGACTCCGGAGAAGCCTGCGCCGTTTCGCTCGTGTGCGAGCTGGGCAAGGAGCAAAGCGGTCTTATGGTAAAGGCGGTCACGAACGCAACCGTGCTGGCCATTCCGCTGCAGCAGGTAGACGCCTGGATGGGCCGGTACAAAAGCTGGGCGCAGTTTTCGGTTTCATCCTACCGCGAACGCTTCGACGAATTGCTGCAGACCATTGACCAGGTCGCTTTTCACAACATGGACGAGCGCCTCGTTTTTTACCTGCGTCGCTACCAGGAGAAATTCGGGATCAACGAAGTGCCGGTGTCGTTCACCGAGATCGCGCAGGATCTCAACTCTTCCCGCGAGGTAGTTTCCCGCCTCATGAAAAAGCTTTCCGACAGGGGTGCCGTGCGCCTCCTCAAATCGGGTGTCGAGATCGTGGATCTTGGAGACGTACTCCCGTGACCGGGGTCACGTTTTGCAGCTTGTCCGCACGCCACCTTCGTTTTTCAAACAGAAAGCATGGCATTATTGGGCTATTTCGCATCCCTGCTGATCGGGGTTTCGCTCGGGCTGATCGGTGGTGGCGGGTCGATCCTGACCGTACCGGTACTGGTGTACCTCTTTGGCCTCAACCCATTGTTGGCAACTTCGTATTCACTTTTCCTGGTAGGTGCTACCAGCTTTGTCGGCGCCCTCGACAACTTCCGGAAAGGATGGGTACACCTGAAGGCGGTCGCTCTTTTTGGTTCCTCCTCGCTGATTACCGTGTTCGCTACCCGGCGCTTCCTCGTGCCGTCCATTCCCGGAAAGCTGGCGCAGATCGGGAAGCTCACGCTTACGTCTTCGCTGCTCACTATGCTGCTGTTCGCCCTGCTGATGCTCCTGGCTTCGGTAAGCATGATCCGGGGCCGGAAAAACGCTGCCGGTGAATCGGAATGCAGCGATTGCTTTACCGTCCGGAAGTTGCTCGGATACGGCGTTGGCATCGGCCTGGTCACCGGGCTGCTGGGTGCGGGCGGCGGCTTTCTGCTGATCCCGGCGCTCGTTCTGCTTCTCAGGCTTCCCATGAAGATGGCCGTCGGCACTTCGTTACTTATCATCGCCCTGAATGCACTCATCGGCTTTGCAGGAGACCTGGGCCACGTGGCGATCGATTGGGGCTTCCTGCTGCGGATCACTACAATTGCGGTGGCCGGGATTTTCCTGGGCGGTGCCCTCGGTAAAAAGATCGCGGGCGAGCGGCTCAAAAGGGGCTTTGGCTGGTTCGTGCTGCTGATGGGCGCTTATATCCTGGTCCGTGAAATCCTGCTTCCCTAAAAAGTCTGCTGCCTGTGACCCAGGTCACGGTTACGGCGAAAGGATCTCTTGAATTTTACAGGGACAACACAACAACAATCTTTAATTCAAACGTTATGAATCTTAATCTTGAAGATGCCGTTATCGTGGACGTACGAACACCCGATGAATACCGGCAACAACACATCCCCAATGCCGTAAACATTCCGCTGGACCAGCTCGCAGTCCGTTTTGCCGATATCCGAAGCTGGGGAAAGCCGGTCGTATTTTATTGCAGGGTCGGCAATCGTAGCGGCATGGCGGTATCGATGTTGAAGCAACAAGGGTTCGCTGACGTCTACAACGGCGGCGGACTTGAGGAAATGAAACGCGCCCTGAGCAACACACGCAAATAAAACGACATGCAAATCAAACAATGGGAAGACAAAAGCCTCGCGCATTTCAGCTACGCGGTGCTCAGCGATTGTGAAAAAAAGATCGTCCTCATCGACCCGGCGCGGGATGCAACTCCGTACCTGGAATATGCGGCAGCAGAAGGCGCGTGGATCGTAGGCGTCATCGAAACACACCCGCATGCGGATTTTGTAAGCAGCCACCTGGAGCTGCACCAGGAAACCGGCGCGATCCTGTACGTGAGCGCACTTGCCGGGGTTCAATACCCGCACGAGCCGCTGTATGACGGCAGCGAATTACACGTCGGTAAAGTGCGGCTCCGGGCGCTACATACGCCCGGCCACTCGCCCGACAGCGTCTCCATTGTTCTGGAGCGCGACGGCAAGCCCCAGGCTGTGTTCACCGGCGATACGCTCTTTATCGGCGACTGCGGCCGCCCCGACCTCCGGGAAGGCGCGGGCGCCCTCCAGGCAACGCGGGAAGACCTGGCGCGGCAGCTCTATCACTCGCTGCGCGACAAGTTGCTGCCGCTGCCCGACGACGTGCTGCTGTACCCCGCGCACGGCGCCGGCACCCTTTGCGGAAAAGCGCTCAGTAATGCGTCCGTGAGCAGCATGGGCGCCGAGCGGCAAACAAACTGGTCGCTGCAGGACCTCGGGGAAGAAGAGTTCGTCAAAGAGCTGCTGGCCGACCAGCCTTTTGTTCCGAAGTACTTTCCCTTCGACGTGGAATTGAACCGTAAAGGTGCGCCCGCGCTGGCGGCCGCTATCCGCAACGTTCCCATCGGCACGCCGGTGAGCGCAGCGAATGCGGCGCGGCTGCAACCGGGCACCTGGGTCGTCGACGGACGGAAAGAAATCGTATTCAAGGCGGGCCACCTGCCGCATTCGGTAAACCTGATGGAAGGCAATAAGTTCGAGACCTGGCTGGGGTCCATCATTGTGCCGGGCGAGCCGTTTTACCTCGCGGCGGCTGACGACGCGCAATTGCAACGCCTGCTTCGCCGCGCGGCCGCTATCGGGTACGAAGCGCAGATCGCGGAAGCATTTGTGCTGGAGGGCGGTCCGGAGCGGGAAGAACCCTTTGACCTGGATGCTTTCCGCTACGCGCCGGACGCTTATACTGTCGTGGACGTGCGGAACCCGTCTGAAACAAAGGCGGCGCGACCTTTTGGCCACAGTATCGCCATTCCCCTGGCCGATCTTCGCGAGCGGGCCCACGACATACCTTTCGGAAAGCCCATCGTGGTGCATTGCGCCGGTGGCTACCGAAGCGCCGCCGCGGCTTCACTGCTGTCGTCCGTGGTCGACGGCCGGGCGAAAGTGTTCGACCTGGGTGAGGAGATCCGCAATTTTCCGTTGTAACTTGTATTTCCCTTCATTTTGTAAAACCAGTGACTATGCCTGAATGGATCCGTCATCCCTGGCCCTGGTACGTGGCCGGGCCGCTCATCGGCCTGATCGTACCCACGCTGCTGCTGATCGGCAACAAGCACTTCGGCATCTCGGCCAACCTGCGCCACGCCTGCGCGGCCTGCTTCCCGGCGCGCATCCCGTTCTTTCAATACGAATGGAAAAAAGAGATCTGGAACTTCTTTTTCGTAGGGGGCATTTTCGTGGGCGCCTTCCTCGCCGTTTGGCTGCTGGCCAACCCCGATCCCGTTGCCGTGCACCCGGCGCTCACAAAGGAGCTTGCCGGGTACGGCATTACCGACCATAGCAAACTGTTACCGCCGGAGATCTTCAGCTTCAGCAGCCTTTTTACGTTGCGCGGGCTGGTCCTGCTCGTTGGCGGCGGCTTTCTGGTCGGCTTTGGCACGCGCTACGCTGGTGGCTGCACCTCGGGGCACTCGATCATGGGCCTGAGCAACCTGCAGCTGCCCTCGCTCATTGCCACGATCTCGTTCATGGCAGGCGGCTTTATCATGGCCAACTGGATCCTGCCCTTTATCCTTTCCCTGTAAACCAAAGCTATTCAACCCATGGAAAAAATCTCCAGCCCCAAGCCCGTTCCGCACGCGGTCGATACCGACTTCGAAGTGCGCAGCCTTGATACGATGTGCATCAACGAATCGCAGCAAGTGCACCCCTGGTGGTATAATTTCAAATACCTGCTGGTAGGGCTCCTGTTTGGCATTGTGTTCGTCAAAGCCGAGATTATATCGTGGTTCCGCATCCAGGAAATGTTCCGCCTGCAAAGCTTTCACATGTACGGCGTCATCGGCTCGGCGGTGGTTGTCGGCATCGCTTCCGTGTGGCTCATCAAGCGGTTTCGCGTAAAGACCATTTACGGCGAGCCCATCGAGTTTCACCCCAAGAAATTCAACAAGGGACAAGTGTGGGGCGGCCTCCTTTTCGGGCTGGGCTGGGCCATGACGGGCGCTTGTCCCGGGCCGCTCTTCGCACAGATCGCGTCGGGCTTTACCGTGGTGGTTGTGGTGCTGCTGAGCGCCATTGCCGGCACCTGGGTGTATGGCTACTTCCGCGAGCGCCTGCCGCATTGACCCCTGGTTCGAGGCGCCCGCGTTTCGCGTCATTTGTACGTCGCAAGCCTGCGGCAGGTAGGTATTAAAAAAAAGCACTTCCGGGGAAGCGCAATTCTGTTGGTTGCTGTTATCACGATTACTTCTGCAGGAGTTGTTCTTCGATCACTTCCTGGAAGACTTTTTTCGGAAGCGCACCGGGCTGCAGCATCGGCGTGCCTTCAACGGGAATAAACAGGAAGGTCGGAATGCTCTGGATGCCGAAGACGGCGGACAACTCCTGCTCCTTTTCGGTGTCCACCTTGTAAATGACGAGCTGGTCGGCATACTGCCTCGCGAGTTCTTCCAGTACAGGCGCCACCTGTTTGCAGGGGCCGCACCAGTCGGCATAGAAGTCGATGATCACGGGCACATCGCCCTTGAATTCCCATTCCTGCCCCGTGTCGTAGTTAAAGATCTTTTCCTTGAAGTCTTCCGTGGTTAATGGTAAGGTTGTCATATGATGCGCGGGTTTGTGTGAAGGTAGCGACCGGGCGGCGATGCAGCCGCGACGCCGGTCACGCACGGGGCAATCGGCCCGTCCCGGGCTTCAGGCGTCCCGTTCTAACCGCTTTCTAATAGTTGCGGCTATGCAGATATACGTTCCCTATCAGCCGGCAAACCTTTGCACCTCGCGGTCCAAATGAGCAGGTGAAGTGGGTTTCCATGCGGATTCTGCCTACCTTCAATGCCTACCCTTATGACCGATTACCCCTTAAGCACCGTTGTTGGTGGGGATGTTTCCTACAACTCTTTATTTGAAGCGATGGCTGGCTGCAGCCTTTTGCTGAAAAATGATGCGCCGCACTTCACCATTGTTGCGGCAACGCCGGCGTATGCCGAACAATCGGGTTACTCCCGTGAATACCTGCTAGGGAAGGGGCTTTTCGAGGCGTTCCCGGCACGTGCTGAACCGTCCGGTACGGGCGAAAACAGGGTGTTGGCCTCGCTGCTGGCGGTCATCGACACACACGAGCCGCAATTCCTGCCGCTTGAGCGTTATAACCTCCGGGATCCAAACGGGCGTTTCAGCGAAAAATTCTGGGAATCCGGCAACAAACCCGTTTTGGGCCCCGATGGCGAAGTGGCCTACATCCTCCATACCGCGGTAGACATTACCGAACAGGTGATGGCCGGCAAACGCAAACAACGGATGCAGGGTATCGAGCAGGCCCACGATATTTTTTTACAGGCGCCCGTTGTGATCGGCATTCTTCGTGGCCGGGACCATATCATTGAACTGGTAAACGAAGAGGCTTTACAATTCTGGAACAAGTCGGGTACGATCATTGGTAAACCCTTACTGGAAGCCATTCCAGAGCTGAAAGGCCAGGCAGTGTATGAGGAGATCGAGCGGGTTTTTCAAACCGGTAAGCGGTACCAGGCAACCGCCGTGCCCATCGCGTCGGTGAAAGACGGGGAAGAGGTGATGCGGTATTTCGATCTTTACTACAAGCCCTATTTTGATGCCGGCAGCCCCGTGGTCAGCGGTGTTTTTACGATCTCCAATGAAGTAACGGAAAAAGTGCTGGCGCAACGAAAAGCGGAGGACAGTGAAGACCGCTTCCGCGTGCTTGCCGACCAGGCGCCCATGATGGTGTTCATGGCGGATACAAGTGCCGCGGTGACGTTTTGCAACAGCTACTGGCTTCAGTATACCGGCCAAAGCCTGGAGCAGGCCCTGGGCCGCGCCTGGGAAAACGTAGTGCACCCGGACGATTTCGGGCCGCTGCTCGATACGTACCGCCAGGCAACCCTGGCGCAGCAATCCTATTCGGCGGAAGCGCGCATGCGGCGCTTCGATGGCGCCTACCGCTACTTCCTGTTTACGGGTGGGCCCCGCTACAGCAGCGACAGAACCCTGCTGGGAAATATCGGTACCGGTATAGACATTCACGACCGCAAGCAAGCCGCGGAAGCGCTGCGAAAGAGCGAGCAGAACCTCCGGAATACGATCCTGCAATCGCCCGCGGCAATGGCCATCCTGCGCGGCACCGGCCACGTTATCGAGATCGCCAACGACCACATGTATGAACTGTGGGGGAGAGGCAAAGAAGAGCTCATTGGGAGGTCCATCTTCGAAGGACTTCCCGAGGTGCGCAACCAGGGCTACGAAGAACTGCTCAACGGGGTGCTTGCAACCGGGGAGCGCTTTACAGCCTTCGGCATACCCGTAAAGCTGCCCCGGAACAATACCATTGAAACTGTCTATATCAATTTACTTTACGAGGCATACCGGGAAGGCGATGGTACCATTTCGGGCATCATTGCGGTAGCCACGGAAGTAACGGAACAAATAGCCACCCAGAAAAAGCTCGAAGAAAACGAGGCGGTTCTGCAACGACGCGTTGCGGAACGCACGGCGGACCTGGGAAAGCAAAAAGAATTCATCGCTAATATCCTCGAAGCTTCCCTCGACGGCATCTATGCGCTGAAGGCCGTCCGCGACGGTGAAGGTGCGGTCATAGACTTCGAGTATCTGTTCGCCAACAGCAACACCGCGCAACTGGTTCAAAAAAGCGCAGAGGAGATCATTGGTGCGTCTATGCTCACCCTGATCCCGGAAAACAGGACCAACGGCTTTTTCGATCTGTTTTGTACCTTGCTCCGGACCGGCGAGCCCACGCAGGGCGAAACCCATTTTGTTGCCCAAAGCATCAACAGCTGGTACCGGTACGTGATCGTGCCGCTGGACGCGGACACGGTGGTGGTTTCTACGGAAGATATTACGGAGAAAAAGCAGGCAGCCCTCCAGATCGAAGAGCAACGCAACCTTCTGGACAGCATTTTGAAGAACTCGTCCAACGGCATTTCCGTGAGCCGCGTGTGCCGCGATGAAACGGGTGAGGTAATCGATGCCCGCACCATTATGGCCAACGATGCAGCGATCAAGTTCATTGGCCTCCCGAAAGAAATTTACCTGTCCAAAACGGCCACCGAGATTGAGCCGCATATCATCGGCTCGCCCTATTTCCAGCAATGTGTGCGGACGCTCGACACGGGTGAACCGTTCCTGACGCATTATCTGATGGAGTCCACCGGAAAGTGGCTGGAGCTGACGGTTTCCCGGCTCGATCACGACCACCTGATCCATGTTTTCTCCGACGTTACACCGATCAAGCAGGCGCAGCTGAAGCTGGAGCGTTCCCTGGAAGACCTCAAGCGAACCAACAAGGACCTGGAACAGTTTGCCTACGCGGCTTCGCATGACCTGAAGGAGCCGGTGCGCAAGATTCATTTCTTTTTACAACGGTTGAAAGACAGTTTGGGCGACCAGATCCGGGAGAGTGAACAGAAATATTTCGACCGTATGGAATCGGCTTCCATCCGGATGAAGACCCTCATCGACGACCTGTTGTGCTACTCGCAGGTTGGGCAAAGGGCCGCGGCGGAGGAGACGGTTGATATGAATGAGCTGATGCGCCAGGTGCTGACGGACCTGGACCTCGAAATAGAACAGAAAGGAGCCACGATCCATATTCCGGAGTTATTCACGATCAGGGGGCACCATCGCCAGCTGCAACAGGCCTTCCAAAACCTGTTCAGCAATGCGCTGAAGTATACCGGGCCGGGCACAGCCCCGGTCGTTACCCTGGCCTGGAGCCGGATCAAGGGGCACGAGGCCGGCTTACCGCTGACCGAAGAGGAAGCCGGCCGTGATTTTTACCTGGTCGCCGTCAAAGACAACGGCATCGGGTTCAATCAATCCGATGCGGAGCGGATCTTTAACGTATTTACACGCCTCCATGGGTCTGCCGATTACATAGGCACGGGCGTCGGACTGTCGATCGTTCGCAGGGTCGTTGAAAATCACAACGGATTCATCTGGGCATCGTCGCAGCCCGGTGACGGAGCGACGTTCTACGTCCTGCTGCCAATGGAATAGGTTACGGATAAATCATTAAGTAAAGAAGCAAGGAGGCCATCCGAAAGGAGGGCCTCCTTGCTTCTTTGTGACCAGGACCAGCCGGAGTTCGAAAATTTAGCTCGCCGGGATCAACCGTGTGACCAACGATTGAAGGCTCAGCAAAGTATTTCCACGGACATTTACTGCAGCTCGAGCACCAGCATGCGCATCGGCGGTACCGTGACAGAACCAATGGTAGGATACTTGCTTCCGGACAGCACATCCACAGCTTGCTTGAATCCACTGGTCCGCTCGGGGAACCGGGAAAAAGGTACCTCTTTTGCCGAGCTGCCCGTGTTGAGGATGCACATCACCGTTTGCTTTTCATCGTAGCGGAAATACGTGTAGACGTCACCCGCCGGAACGTATTGCATCAGCTTCCCGGATTTCAGTGCCGATGCTTTTTTCCGGTAGGTGCCGAGCCGCTTCACAAGGTTCTGCACTTCCTGCTGCCGGGCATCCAGGCCTGCGCCGGTGAAAGCATTTGCCGCGTCTCCGGGCCAGCCACCCGGCATGTCGGCGCGCACAAGGCCGTCGGGGCTGGCAAATCCCTTCATGCCAAGCTCCGACCCGTAGTATGCCTGGGGGATGCCGCGGCAGGTGAGGAGCCACATATAGCCGATCTTCAGCTTTTCCCAGTCTTCCCCCACCACCGAGAGAAAGCGCGACTCGTCATGGTTGTCCAGCAGCAGTACGTTGCGGGTTGCGTCGCGGTTGAGGAAGTCGTTGGCCAGAGTGTTGTACAGCCGGTTGACGCCTTCCATCCAGCCGGTAGGCTCGGTCAGGGCCGGTTTGATCCCATAGTACAACAACTGGAAATCGACCGAGCCGGGCAGGTTGCTTTTAAAGCGCGTATTGAAAATATTCCGGTTGAAATAGGCCTGGTTGGCCGTGCCGAATACGCGCGTTTCGCCGAACAGGTGTATGCGTGGATATTCAGCCAGGATCGCGGCATTGCAGCGGTTGGCAAAGTCGAGGTCGCTGTAGGTATAGGTATCGATACGCACGCCGTCAACACCGAACTCCTCGATCTGCCAGATCATGCTTTGAATGAGGTAGGCCGCCATATGCGGGTTGTGGTGGTTGATGTCGGGCATGCCGTCGTCGAACCAGCCTTCGCTCATGCGCCTGGTATCCGATGGCGCCGCATACGGGTCAAAAAGCGTCTGCTCCCGGTAGGTCGTTTGTGTGTAACGCGGCCAGCGGTGCATCCAGCTGCTGTCGGGCGGATCGAGCTCCAGGTGGTGCTGCAGCCCGGTGTGATTGTATACCGCATCCATCACCAGCTTCATGCCCCGGCGGTGCAATGCGTCCGACAATTCGCGGTAGGCCTGTGCGCCGCCGAGACGCGGATCCACCTTGAAATGGTTGGTGATCGCATAGCCGTGCTCACTGCGCGCGGGCCGGTCGTTTTCCAGCACCGGCAATAGCCAAAGCGCCGTGACACCGAGACTTTCGAGGTAGTCGAGGTGTTGCGTGATGCCCTGCAAATCGCCGCCGTGGCGGTGATACATCGAATCGCGGTTCAGCGTCTGCTCGCGCATGCCGGGTATACGATCGTTCGAAGGGTCTCCGTTAGCGAAGCGATCGGCGATGGCGAGATAAATAAAGTCGGCCTGGGTAAGTCCCTGTGCGAATTGCTTGCCGCGGCCTGCGCGCCGCTCCTTTAATTGCCAGGGGATGGATACGGAGGCCCGGTTCCTGCCTTTCAGCACGATCGGCACCGTTCCGGGCCGGGCGCCCGGGGCGATCACGATATCGATGGCGAGGTAGGAGGGATTGGTGAAACGATAGGTCCTGGACACGCGGATACCCGGGTAGGCGATGACCGGGCTAAGCTGGGAAAGGTCGTGTCCTTTGTCGTGCAGCAGCAATTGGATCCGGTTCATGTTCATGCCGCTCCACCAGTGCGCAGGATAGACGTCCGGGCTTTGCGCGGACAGGCGCCCCGCCCAGGCAAAAAGCAGCAGCAGGCAACAGGTTCTTTTGTTCATACAACAATGTTTCGGGTCAAAATAGCAAAGCGGATAACGCGTGCCGGTGAACCGGTGCAAACAGCGGGTTTAGAGCTGCAAACGGCAGGCGCCATAGGGGCTGCGGGCAACGGGAAGTGCGGGGAAGCGCCTATCTTGCTGCCGCTGCCTCCGAACGCTGCACTAATGAAGTCCACCTTTCATCTTCCCCGCAAACGAACGACTTACCTGGCCTACCTGCTGGGCTACGTATTGCTGTTCAGCCTGGTGCAGGGATTGCCCGCACGTGATTTTTCCACGGCCTTGATCAATGAGCTCCTGAGCCTTCCGCCGAAGCTGCTTTTTGTGTTCCTCGTAGTGGAGGTATTAATGGGCAGGGTCTGGGGCCGATGGCGCGTATTCGTGCCGGCTTACGTGCTTCTGATCCTGGTGGCTGCCTTGTTCCAGCGGCTTATCGACAATTACCTGATCCTGCCCTACCTGCTCACGCATTGGAAGCCCGAGGCGCTGTTGAGTGTCCCGCCCTTCCTGTACAACGTGGTCAAGCTGCAGTTTGTAGTAACGCTGCCGGCCTGTGCCCGGCTGCTGCAAATCGTAGCGGTGGAGCGTAGTGCCGCGCAGACTGCGCGCGCCGAGAAATTGCAGGCGGAGCTGGCGGTGTTGCGTCACCAGTTTCATCCGCACTTCCTGTTTAATGTGCTGAATAGTCTTTATGCCCAGGTGCTGGAAGGGTCGGAGCGTGCGCCGGGCCTGGTGCTGCGTCTTTCAGAGATGATGCGCTACCATGTATACGAAGCCGGCGACCGGCCGGTACGACTCTCCCGGGAGGTGCACTACCTGCAAAGCTATATCGCGCTGCAGCAGGCGCGCTTCGGCAGCCGCCTGTCGCTGAGCGTCGATTTCAGCGGCCCGGTGGACGATGTCCTCATCGAGCCCTTACTGTTGCTCCCCTTTATAGAGAACGGCTTTAAACATGCGCTGCGCGCCGAGCCCGGGGCGGATGGCTGGATCACTCTTTACATCAGCGTGGAAGAGCAGTGGATGACACTCCGCATGGAAAACAGCCGGCCCGAAAGAGATACGCCTGCTGAAAACGGTGCGGGTGGCTTTGGCCTGCGCAATGTGCAGCGGCGCCTCGACCTGCTGTATCCTTCGCGGCATGTGCTGGAGATCGTACCGGAGCCGGACCGCTTTTTTGTACTTTTAAAAATCTGCCTGCATGCTGCCTGAGCCGGTCCGTTGCCTGGTTGTGGAGGATGAGGCGGATGCGGCCTTACTCCTCCGTCGCTACATTACGCAGACGGATAGGCTGGAGTTTGTCGCCCGCTGCCGCGACACCGATTCGGCCGAAGCACTCCTGCGCCAGGAACGGATTGACCTGGTGTTTCTTGATATCAATCTGCCGGGCCGGAGCGGTGTGGAGTGGAAGCGCGCGCTCGTTGCCGATGTACCGGTGATCTTTACAACTGCCGATGCTGCTTTTGCTGCCGAGGGCTTTGCGCTGGATGCCGTCGATTACCTGCTCAAGCCCTTTTCCTATGAACGCTTCCTGCAGGGTCTCGACCGTTACCGGCGTTTGCAGGCCGGCTATTCAGCGTGTCGTCCTGTAGCACCGCCCGCCAGCGAGCGGCCCTTTCTGATGGTACGCGTTGAGCGGATGCTGCAGAAGATTTACCTCGACGAGGTGCTGTATATCGAGGCAAAGCGCAATTACCTGCTCTTTTACCTCAACTCCGGTGCCGTGAAGGTGTACCAGCCTATTAAAAGTATCGAAGAGCGGTTGCCACAAGCTTTCTTCCTGCGCATTCACCGGTCGTTTATCGTGGCTAGCCAACGGGTGCGGGCTTTTTCCTCCACGATAGTTCAAGTGGAGGAGTACCGCCTTCCGGTGGGCCGTTCCTATCAATCGACGGTGCAGGTTGTTTTATCGCACTAGGATTGGCTTTCGGTACGTGCGCGAACCGGATGCGCCGCAGGTGAAGGAGGTAAAAGAAAAAAGGCAACCCTTTCGGATTGCCTTTTTGGTACTAGCGGACAGTGCCAGCCGGAGTTCGACCTTCTTATCATTGCGAATAGAAAAGGTGAATGACAGCCGCCTGCGTGCTTACTTTACGTTTGACTCTAGCGTGTTTTTTTCTTAGAATGCGCTTTCTTCTGCGCAGAGCTTTTCTTTTGTGTAGGCTTATTCTTCCTGGGTTCAGCTGTCTTTTTCGACATACGATTACATTTGAGGTTTGTGAATTAATTACTCATGGCTGCAGCGTGGTTCCTTCCGGTCTTCCCGTGGTGTTCTTACCAGGTCGGCAACCGTATAGCCAGGAGATATGTAAACAAAGATAGGCTATAAGGGTAGATTCGATACCTGAACTGGGTAAGCCGCTGCGGCATTGCTTTTCGGTTCGAACGACCAATTCCGTGTTCTGTTTCAGACCTACTTCAATGAAAAATGGCTTTTGATCTTCAACCGTTTAGAAAACGATTTTCAATCAAAAGCCATTCTAAGAAAAGTGCCCAGGACTGGAGTCGAACCAGCACACCTCGCGGCGCCGCCACCTGAAGACGGTGCGTCTACCAATTTCGCCACCTGGGCAACATGCTAAAGAGCTCCGCAAGTTCCTAAAGTATTGGTAGTTACTTTGTTCCGTTGCGGGGTGCAAATATAAGCGGGCGATTTCTTTCCAGCAAAAAGTTTTTTTAGTTCGTGAAGCGTGAGCCGTCAGCATGGCGGGCTCACGACGCACGGTTCACGGCTGAAGGCTCACGATCATACCGCCACGTTGAAGTCACGCAGCGCGTCGTTGAGGCTCGTCTTGAGGTCGGTGCTTTCCTTGCGCTTGCCGATGATGAGGGCGCAGCCGACGCCGAATTCGCCGGCTGGGAACTTCTTCGTGTACGTGCCCGGGATCACTACGCTGCGGGCAGGAACCACGCCGCGCGTTTCGATCGGCTCGGGACCGCTGACGTCGATGATCTTGGTGGATTGCGTCAGCACCACGTTGGCGCCGAGCACGGCCTCCTTCTCAACCCGAACGCCTTCCACCACGATACAGCGGGAGCCGATAAAGCAACCGTCTTCAACGATCACCGGCGCGGCCTGCAGGGGCTCCAGCACACCGCCGATGCCCACACCGCCGCTCAGGTGTACGCCTTTGCCGATTTGCGCGCAGGAGCCGACCGTGGCCCAGGTATCTACCATCGTGCCTTCGTCTACGTAGGCGCCGATATTTACGTAAGAGGGCATCAGCACCACGTTACGGGCGATGAAGGCGCCATAGCGGGCCACGGCGTGCGGCACGGCGCGCACGCCCAGCTCCTGGTAGTTTTTCTTGAGGAGCATTTTGTCGTAAAATTCGAAAGGCTCCAGGTCCCAGGTCTGCATCGGCTGAATGCCGAAATAGAGCAGGATGGCCTGCTTCACCCATTCGTTCACCTTCCATCCGTCGGCACCGGGCTCGGCCACGCGCAGGCGGCCCTTGTCCACTTCTTCGATCACCGCCCGGATGGCGTCTTTCGTATCGTCGTTCGCCAGCAGGGCACGGTCGGCCCAGGCGCTGGCAATGGCTTGTTGGTACTGGTTCATGGCGCAAAGCTAATGAGAGGATGGGGTAATCGGGTAATCTAATCGGGTGATGGGAGGTTGGGGAGTTGGGGGGTAGAGGGTAATCCAACAAGATACCCTTGCGTCAGCCAACCACAAACTACAAACTCCAAACCCCAAACTAGAATACCCCATTACCCCATTAGATTTGCCTTATGAAGATTCTGGTGCGCCTCCCGAATTGGCTGGGAGATATGGTGATGGCGGTGGCTTTTATAGAAGGGTTGCGCCAGGCTTTTCCGGATGCGCAGATCTCGGTCATCGCCAAGAAAGGCATTCACGAGCTGCTGCCTTATTTTCCGCCGCTGGAGCACCGCTTTGTCTTCGACAAAGTGCGCGATAAGGGACTGCGGGGCCTCTGGCGCTTCGGCCGCGGCATCCGCGACACCGACCGCTTCGACCTTTTCTTTTCTCTCCCCGACTCACTGTCGGCGGCGGTGATGGGCTATGCCACCGGCGCGCGCCACCGCATCGGCTTCCGCAAGGAAGGACGCGGCGTTCTGCTCACGCATACCTACTCGCGGCCCCACGGCGGCCACCGCGTACACGAATACCTGACCCTGCTGGAACGCTATGCCAGCTGGCAGCCCCACGGGCTTGGCGTGCGCCTGCAGCACGGGTTTGCGCGCGGCCAGCACCTGGTGGTCAACATCAATTCGGAGGCGCAGTCGCGGCGATTGACGCTGGCGAAGGCCATTGAACTGTTGTCGGCGCTGCGCCGCGGCACCAGCGGACCGATCGTATTGGTGGGCGCCCCCAAGGAAGCTGCCTTTGTGGCGGAAGTGCTCGAGAGCCTGCCCGACGCCAGCGGCGTACGTAATGCCGCCGGCAGTACCGACCTCCCCGGTCTGGTGGAGCTGCTCGCCTCGGCGCGCGCCGTACTCAGCACCGACTCCGGCCCGGCCCACCTGGCCAATGCGCTGGGCACGCCCACGCTCGCGCTCTTTGGTGCCGGCAACGAGAACAACACAGCGCCCTATAACCGCGAAGGCAGCCGCGTGCTTCGCCTCAACCAGCTCAGCTGCGAGCCCTGCCTGAAAAACCGCTGTGTTTATTATGAAACGCCCCAGTGCCTCGACCGCCTCGACACGACCCTGATCGTTCACGAAATGCAGCAACTTCTGTCATGAATACCGATCCCGCCTTTTTTGAATCCGAGCTGGGCGCGGCGCTCGACTGCCTGCGTTGCGGGGGCACGCTGCTGTATCCCACCGACACGGTCTGGGGACTCGGCTGCAGCGCCCTCGATGCCGCCGCAATCGACCGTATTTATACCATTAAAAAGCGCCCCGACTCCAAAAGCCTCATTGTGCTGGTGGCCAGTGAGCGCGACATCCTGCAATATGTAGCCGCACCCGACCTTGAGGTCTTTACGTTCATGCAGCAACAGGAGCGGCCCACCACGGTCATCTTCGACGGCGCGCTGGGGCTGCCCGACAACCTCGTGGCTGCCGACGGCTCCATCGCCATCCGCATCACCCGCGATCCCTTTTGCAGGGCCCTCGTAAAGCGGCTCCGCGCGCCCCTCGTTTCCACGTCGGCCAACGTCAGCGGCGAGCCGGCCGCGGCGCATTTTTCGGAAGTGTCTGAAGCAATACGCCAGGGCGTCGATCACATCGTTCGCTGGCGCCAGGATGATGTCACAGCGGCCCAGCCTTCGCAGATCATCCGCTGGGAGGAAGGCGCTCCGGTATTTTTACGGAAATAGCGGGCCGGTCGCGTCGACCAGCGCGTTCAGCTCCGACTCGGTAGCCTTGCGTTTGCGGAGCTCGTCGAGCACCCATTGGCGGAGCGCATCCCATTGAGCGGCGGGGTAGGGGTCAAGGCCCGGTGTTTCGGCCAGGTGCTCCGGGCGTAGCTTGTTCAACGCCGTAGTCAGAAGGGCCAGGCCTTCTTTTCGGTCACTCAGCGTCCACACAGTAAAGCCAAGATCGAACAGGCTGCTGCTGTAAAAGCGATCCAGCGGCTGTCGCTCTTTCAACGTAGCGTACAACTTCCGCGCTTTGACCGGGTTTTGTGTAGCATGGTAGGCGATGAGCGGTGTGTAGAGATCGATGAGCCAGCCGGTGCCGATGGCCGATGGCAGTGCCGCTCCGGCCCGGTCGAATTCCATTGCCTCGAACTTTGTAAGCAGGAAATTTTCATTACGCAATGCATTGGCCGGGGCCGCTTTCTTTTGCTGGAGCGCGGTCATGGGCGTCAGGCGGAAGGCGGTTCCCTCAGGCACCAGGTAGCCGGCGTGCAGCGGGTCTTTGCTCGTAAACAGGATGGGCCGCTTCGCGAGGTTGCTTTGGATCACGTCAAATACCAGCAGCTGGTCGAGGGTCAGGTAGCTGCCGGTCGTCCAGTTCATCGCCGGGGCGAAAGCAGCACTTTTATCGGGGTGAATTGTGCGGAATGCCGCTGCATCCACCCGTTGCACCAAACGGTTCCCCGGGATCCGGTAGGGCGTTGGGTCTTCCGGACCCGCCAGCGGCAGGGCGGCCTGCGCCGACACGACGCGGATCAGCTCCTTCAACGTCATCGGCGCCTTCGGGGCGCCCTGTGGCTCCGCTACGGGCACATACAGGAAATCGGATTTCCCATACAGCGATTTCGGAAGGTCGAAGCGCAGGCTGCCCGCGAGGCTTTGCACGTAGATCGGTACGCCCGCCAGGCTTGTGTTGACCACGGTCACGTCTGTGCGGTAACCCTCTTTTTGCTGCACATACCAGAGCGGGTATGTATCATTGTCACCGTAGGTGAACAGCACCGCGTTGGGCGGACAGGCGTCGAGGTAGTTGTGTGCGGTGCGGCGCAGGTTTTCGTCGAAATGTATCGAGTCGAGGAAGGGGCGGCCTCTTTCGGGATACCCGTTCATATCCATCATCGACCAGACGTGCAGTTCCTCGTTGAACTGTTTCACCGGCGCATTGCCCACGCGGGTGATGTAAGCCGGGTTGGCGGCGCAGAGGCGGCGAAAGGTGGCGATGGCCAGCCGGTAGTAGGCCAGGGCGCTGTCGATACGCGCCAGGCCCGGCTTTTCGAGGGGCGCCAGCCGCGCCTGCAGCGGGAATTGTCGCGCCCGCGACGCCGGTACCGAAAAGCGGTTGAGAAACAGGTCGCCGTACGACGAATAGGCGCGCGCCAGGGCGTCAAGCAGCGTGTCGCGCAACACCGGCTGCGCCCCATAGGTGCCGATCAGATCCCGCTCCCAGCCATCGTAGCCATACACCGGGAAGCGATCGTAGCAATACTCCTCCTGCGCCAGCCCGCCGTTGAGAAAGCGCTCCACTGAGCGCTCCTGCTCCTCCGCTGAGCCTGCCGGCTCAAAGCCCGCCAGCTGCCGGCCCGCCGTTGAATCGGTAGGCCAATAGAGCACCTCACTGCGCACCTCGAAGTTCATACCCTCCTGTATTTGTACGGTCCACCCTTCGGGCCGCTTGGCGAAGTGCAGCAGCACCGCCCCTTCTTCGGTAAATGAATGCGCGCGGAAAAAAGAGCGCACGACCTCCGCATAGGCGGGTGGCCTTTGCTGCGCCTGCAGCGATGTTATTGCAAACAGGCAGGCGAGCAGCAGGAATGGGGCAAAGCGCATGGCGTTGGTTTGGCGCAAAAATGCGGAAAAAGGCCACAACCGCTACATTTGCACGATTGTCTATGGAGATTCCCTGCACTTCGCTTGAGCTGGAAAAGATACAACCGGTGGCCGACGCCGCCCGGACGCTGGGGCTTCCCTGCTACCTGGTGGGCGGCTTTGTGCGCGACAAGCTGCTCGGCCGGCCGACCAAGGACGCCGACTTCGTGTGCGTGGGCGATGCGCTGGCACTGGCCCAGAAGGCCGCCCATGCTTTTCGCCCGCGGCCGCACGTCAGCCTCTTCCGCAACTTCGGAACGGCGCACTTCCGCACGCCCGACGGCTTCGACATGGAATTCGTGGGCGCCCGCAAGGAAAGCTACAACCGCGCCTCGCGCAACCCCGTGGTGGTGCCAGGAACAATCGAGGACGACCAGCTCCGCCGCGATTTCACCATCAATGCGCTGGCCGTATCGCTCAACGAAGCCGATTTCGGTCGCCTGGTGGATCCCTTCAACGGCATCGACGACCTGAAGCAACAGCTCCTCCGCACTCCCGGCGAGCCGGCGCTCACCTTCAGCGACGACCCGCTGCGGATGCTCCGCGCCATCCGCTTTGCGGCGCAGCTCAACTTCCGCATTCACCCGCCTACCTTTCGCGCTATCCGTGAAATGCGCGAACGCATCGCTATCATCTCGCAGGAACGCATCACCGACGAGCTCAACAAGATCGTTGCCTGCCCGAAACCCTCTATCGGGTTTAAGCTGCTCTACGATTCGAAGCTGCTCGACATCATCTTCCCGCAGATGGTGGAGCTCGCCGGCGCCGAATTCGTGGACGGCCTCGGGCACAAGGACAACTTTTACCATACCCTGCAGGTGCTCGACAACGTGGCGCAGCGCTCCGACAGCCTCTGGCTGCGCTGGGCCGCCATCCTCCACGACATCGCAAAGCCGGCCACGAAGCGTTTCGAGGAAGGCCATGGCTGGACCTTTCACGGCCACGAAGTAGTCGGCGGACGCATGGTGCCGAAGATCTTCACCAAGCTTAAGCTGCCGCTCGGCGACCCGATGAGATACGTGCGCAAGCTCGTGGAGCTGCACCTGCGGCCCATCTCGCTGTCGAAGGAAGACATCACGGACTCGGCCATCCGCCGCCTGCTCTTCGATGCCGGCGACGACTTCGACGACCTGATGATGCTTTGCGAAAGCGACATCACCTCCAAGAACAAGGTGAAAGTGCAGCGCTTCCTCGACAACTTCGAGCTGGTGAAGCAACGCTGCGTGGAAGTGGAGGAGAAGGACCGCGTGCGCAACTGGCAGCCGCCGATCAGCGGCGAGCTCATCATGGAAACCTTCGGGATTTCACCCTCGCGCGCCGTTGGCGACATCAAGGACGCCATCCGCAACGCCATCCTGGATGGAGAGATCTCCAATGAATTCGAGGCCGCCTACGGGTATATGCTGAAAAAGGCGGCCGAACTGGGCCTTCAACCGAAAAGCCCGGGTTCTTGAGGTGCTTGGGATGCTGTAGTTTTCAAGGTTGGTAGGTCCCCGGACCAATTAACCAATAGACCGATTAACCAATAAACGCCATTTCCTTATTTTTGATCTTCACCTAGTGATTCCCCTGCATGGCCATACTTAAGTTCAGAGTACAATATGAGGAAGATGACAGCGTTTACCGCGACATCGCCATCCGCCATACCCATTCGTTCTTCCAGCTGCACGATGCTATCCTGAAGTCGTTCGAGTTTGACAACAAGCACGGAGCCACCTTCTACCGAAGCAATGACAACTGGCAGCGCGGCCGCGAAATTTCCCTTGAGCACTACGACCGCCCTTACCGGATGGCACCCCTGCTGATGAAGGACGTGACCATCGGCTCGGAGATCAAAGATCCCAACCAGCGCTTTGTGTACGTCTACGACTTCAACAAGAACTGGACGTTTCTCGTATCGCTCATCGGTGTTTCGAAAGAAGAAAACCCCAAGGTCAGCTACCCCGCCACGGTGCGTACGGAAGGCATCGCCCCTAGCCAGTACGGAGCCAAAAGCCTGCTGGGCGAGCGCTTCGCCGACGTGGAAGAAAAATACGACCTTAGTAAGGACGCCGAAGGCTTCGGTACCGAAGGCGACGAAGGCACCACTTCGGATGACGCCGGCGGCGCCGATGATCATGCCGGGGGCGAGGAAGAATTCTAGCACAAGGAAGTAGCATATCGCACAAGGAATTTTGACTATCAAAGGGAGGCCAGAAGCGCTTCCCTTTTTCATTCAACCTTCTTCCCTCACTTCATCATTCCGTGTTCCTTGTTCTTCTGTTCTGCGGTTCCCATAGCTTTGCCGCATGCCGGACAAACAGCTGATCGTGATCGCGGGCGCAACGGCCGCGGGTAAAACGGCCGCGGCCATCGAGGTGGCTCAGGCCCTGGACACAGAGATCCTGTCAGCCGACAGCCGGCAGTGCTACCGCGAACTGAACATCGGTGTAGCGCGCCCCTCGCGCGAGGAACTGGCCGCGGTGCGCCACAACTTCATCATGTCGCATTCGATCTACGACAACCTAAACGCGGCTTCGTATGAAAAATACGCGCTCGATGTAGCGCAGCGCGTGTTCAAGAAGAAAGATACGCTCGTGGTGGTGGGTGGCACCGGGCTGTATATCAAAGCCCTGCTGGAAGGCATGGACGCCGTTCCCGACATTCCTCAGGAGCTCCGCAAGCGGCTGCAGGCCGACTACGAGCGCAAGGGGCTGGCCTGGCTCCAGGGCGAGGTGGCCGCCGCCGATCCGAAATTTTACAGCGAGGGGGAGAACCAGAACCCGCACCGCTTGTTGCGCGCCCTCGAAGTGGTGCGGAGCACCGGCCGCTCCATCCTCGACTTCCATAGCCGCCGCAAGGCCGAGCGGCCCTTCATCGTACAAAAGTTTGTGCTGGATGTGCCCCGCGAAGAGCTCTACGACCGGATCAACCGGCGGGTGCTCGAGATGATGGACGCCGGCCTCGAGGCCGAAGCCCGCGGCCTTTACCCGCTGCGCCAGATGAACGCGCTGCAAACCGTGGGCTACCGCGAGTTGTTCGAGCATTTCGATGGCAAGATCTCCCTGCAGCAGGCCGTCACCGACATCCAGACGAATACGCGCCAATACGCCAAACGCCAGCTCACCTGGTTCCGGAAGGATGAAGAGTTTGAGTGGCTGCCGGGAGCGGAACTCATAAGTAAGTTTAAGTAGAAGGAGGTTTGGAGCCGCCTTAGAAAATAAGAGTAGAAGCGGTTCGCGAAGAGATAGGGTAACGGCACTGCTTGCAACGGTGTCGTTTTGATTTCACCAGGCGTGGGTTTCAATGAAAAGAGACGCACATGATGCGTCTCCTTAGCGTAACACTTTATTTTCATTTTCTCAAAACTTCATCCCGAACGTCAGCGTTACATTGCCCTGCGTGCGCCGGGTTTCCGCCACGTAATAGTCGGCAGAGGAAAGCCGGTAGGGCGCGTGGATATCCCGCTGCAGGCTGTGCACGTAGGTGAGATCGAAGAAGTAGCCCTTGTTGCGGTAGCCAAGACCGCCGCTCAGGTTGAGTTTGTTGCCGCTGCCGCCGTTTACTTCCTTATACGGGTTGCCGTAATAAGCGGCACCCGCACGCACCATGATGGGACTGAACTTCAGCTCGCCACCAACGCGTACGTTGAAGGCACCTTTGTAAATATCCTTGATCGTGTTGTTCACAGCATTGAAATAGGCGTCGTTGCCGTTGTCGTTGGTTTCTTCGTCGGCATCGCGGAGGTAACGCATGCCCCGGTAGTGCACGTACTCAACATCGGCGGTAAGGAAGCCGCGCTGCTTCGTGACGTCTTCGATCTCGCGCAGCACCCAGGAGAGACTGCCGGTAACTTTCCACGGCGTGATAAGCCGGTATTTGAACTGGTTGGCGTTGCCGTCGTTGTAGTCTTTGGAGGCGTCGAATAATTCACCCTGGTAGCTTTCTGTATTCACAGTAGCCACGTAGTCGAAAACATCGGTCAGCGAATAGAGCGTGGGCGTTTGCACCGACAGGCCGAGGCGCCAGAATTCGGCAGGCTTGTAAATGGCGCCGAGACGCAGGTTGAGGCCCGTGCCTTTCGTGCTCAGATTCTCTTCAAAGGAAGCATAATCGAACCGGTTCGACGTATCGTTGGTGGCATCGGCTTCGGTAAAGGTCGAATGACGGCTGTAATTGAGGATCGGGATGCCGACGGTGCCGCCGAAGAACCAGCGTTTGCTCACTTGCCCGCCGCCGCCGATGGCCAGCTCGTAAATGCCCCCGCGGTTGCTGACCAGTTGCTCCTGCAGCAGGCCGGTTGCCACGGGCGCGGTGGAGGTGAAGCCCGTTACCTGTCCGGACCCATTCTTAACCGGGTCGAGCCAGTAGGTGTTGAGGGCGAGGCTGCTGCCGAAGGGATAGAGGTAAGCCGCTGTGGAGTCGCGCACGCCGTTGCGGGCGAGTTCTTCCGCGAAGCGCTGCGCGTAGGAGGATACCTGGTTGCGGCCGCGGTAAACGAGCTCGCTCCGGAAGTCGGCCTGCGTGCTGAAGCCGAGGCTGAGGGCCATGCCGCGGCCCTGGTGGCTGCCGCCCAGCACCAGCCCGAGGGCGTTGACGTTAAAGCGGCTGTCCTTGCTTTTTTCCGTGCGGTCGTTATACGTGGCGCGGGTGTCGCTCCAGTGGTAGGCGCCCGAGAGGAGGACGTCGCTGGTGCGGTAAAAGCCGAGGCCGGCAGGGTTGACAAAGGTGGCGGAATAATCGCCGCCGAGCGAGCCCATAGCGCCGCCGATCGCCTGCTGGCGGGCGGTGCCGCCGGGGGCGTACCAGGAAAACTGCAGGGCGTCGGATGGCGACTGAGCGTGCAGCGCCGCGGCGGACAGGAGGGGGCAAAGGAGCAGGGACCCTTTTTTCATAAAGCGTAGCTTACGGGTGTTCGAATATCAGGTCAGAAGCGGCGCACCGGTGCGTTGCGGGGTGCGGGCGTGGAGCTGGGTGAAGCGGACGACGACGAAGGGGTGCTGCCTGCCGGCTGCGTGCCGGTGTTCCGCGTCGATCCGCTGAAGACGTTGCGCAGGCCGCTGCCGCGGGTATTGCCTGAAGAAGAGCCGCTGCCGGTGGCGTTTGAAGGAACGCCGTAATCACCGGGCTTGCCCGACGAATAGACCGGGGCACCGGGCGCCGGCGGACGATACGACTCGAAGTTGAAGTTGCGCGGGCGGTTGGGCACCGAGGGCCGCAACGGCACGTAAGCGTAACCGTGGTAATACGGCGAATAGGGCGAATAATAATAGCTCCACGACAGGCGCGGGTTGCTTTCGCAGTAGCAATTGCTCGTGGAGTAGTGATAGGCGTAGGGATCGCTGTAGTAATCGTCGAACTGCGACCAGCGGTCGCGGTTGCGGACGCGCAGGCGCAGGTAGCGGTCTTCGCGGGTTTCGGAGCGCGGCGCCTCGGCGCGTTGTTCCACCTGCACGTAGTCCACTTCCGGCTTTGCCGGCGAGAAGTACACATCGTCGGGTGTTTGTCCCGACTTGTACGGCGTGGTACAGCCAACGGCCGCCGCGCAAAGGACCAGGATGGGTAAAGCAGGTTTCATATGCACTTCTTTAAAGGTTGAGGATTGCGCCCGGATTTGTTACTTTTGGGCCTCCCGAAAATCCGGGAATGGACCCTGCTGTAAAGTTGATTCACAGACCCGTAACAGTTGCGCAGCCGGACACCCCTTCACAAAACATTAGCAAATATCGCGATAAGACATGAGCAACGCAATTACGTCCCGGGAAACCGATTACTCGCAATGGTACAATGACCTCATCATCCGCGGCGGACTGGCCGATTATTCGGCCGTGCGCGGTTGCATGGTGATCAAGCCCTACGGATACGCCCTCTGGGAAAACATGCGCGACGTGCTGGACCGCATGTTCAAGGATACCGGCCACCAGAACGCCTACTTCCCCCTGTTTGTGCCCAAAAGTCTTTTTGAGGCCGAGGAAAAGAACGCCGAAGGTTTCGCCAAGGAGTGCGCCGTGGTGACGCACTACCGCCTCAAGAACGATCCTTCGAAACCCGGCAAGCTGATGGTGGACCCCGAAGCGAAACTCGAGGAAGAGCTCGTGGTGCGCCCTACCTCCGAAGCCATCATCTGGAATACCTACAAAGACTGGATCCAGAGCTACCGCGACCTGCCCATCCTCGTGAACCAGTGGGCCAACGTGGTGCGCTGGGAGATGCGCACGCGCCTCTTTCTGCGTACGGCCGAATTCCTCTGGCAGGAAGGACACACGGCGCACGCCACCGCCGAAGAAGCTGTTGTGGAAACAAAGCAAATGCTCGACGTCTACGCCCAATTTGCCGAGGAATACATGGCCGTGCCCGTCATCAAGGGGGTGAAGACACCCGCCGAGCGTTTTGCCGGCGCGGTAGATACCTATTGCATCGAAGCGCTGATGCAGGACGGCAAGGCCCTGCAGGCCGGCACCTCGCACTTTCTCGGCCAGAACTTCGCCAAGGCGTTCGAAGTGAAATACCTCACCAGGGAAAACAAGCAGGAATACGTGTGGGCCACCTCCTGGGGCGTGAGCACCCGCCTTATCGGCGGCCTCGTCATGGCGCACTCCGACGACCAGGGCCTTGTGCTCCCGCCGCGCATCGCACCGCTGCAGGTGGTGATCGTACCCATTTATAAAGGACCCGAAGGCAAGACCGAAATGGCGCCGCATGCCGATAAGCTCATCGCCGAATTGAAGGCCGCCGGCATCCGCGTGAAATACGACGACAGCGACAACCAGCGCGCCGGCTGGAAGTTTGCGGAATACGAGCTGAAGGGCGTGCCCGTGCGCATTACCCTCGGCGCCCGCGACCTCGCCAACGGCGTGGTGGAAGTGGCCCGCCGCGACACGAAGGAAAAAAGCACCCTGCCCCTGGAAGGACTGACGCAGCATATTCAAAACCTGCTGGTGGAGATCCAGGCCAACATGTTCAACCGCGCCAAAGCCTTCCGCGACGGGCACATTACGAAGGTGGACAGCTGGGAAGAATTTGAGCGTACCCTCGACACGAAAACCGGCTTCGTATCCGCCCATTGGGATGGTACCGCGGAGACGGAAACGGCCATCAAGGAAAAAACGAAGGCTACCATCCGCTGCATCCCGCTCGACAACGAGCAGGAGGAAGGTGTATGTGTGCTCACGGGTAAGCCGTCCACGCAGCGTGTGCTCTTTGCGCGGGCTTATTAATCCACCAGCCGTTTTCACCGGACCCTTTATATTTGACTACCGAAAACAACTGCATTCATGGAAAATACGCCTGATTTTCAAAACGAATACCGTCCCGAACAGCCGCAGCAACCCCTTTTCCCGGAGAGCCGGCAATTGCTTCCCAATGCAACCGCTGTGCTCGTGCTGGGCATCCTCTCGATCGTGCTGTCCTGCGTATACGTAGGCCTGGTACTCGGCATCATCGGGCTCGTGCTGTCGGGCAAAGGCCGGGCGATGTACAAGGAAAACCCTTCTTTCTACGACGGGTACAGCCAGCTCAATGCGGGCTGGATCATGTCCATCATCGGCACCTGTCTCAGCGGCCTCATGTGGCTGTATGTGCTTCTGATGCTGGCCTTCGTAGGTTCTGTGTCGAGCTTCAGCAAATGGCATTGATATGCGGCAGCGCCGCAATGTATGGTATCTGATGATCGGGGCGGCCTTGGTGGCCGCCTCGGTGATTTACTACCGGTTCCCCGCCGACCGCTATGCCTACCCGGGTTGCTGGTTCCGGGCCCTTACCGGCCTGTATTGCCCGGCCTGCGGCGGTCAGCGTTCCTTTTCCGCCCTGCTCCATGGGCACCTGAACAAAGCCTTCCGCTACAATGCCCTTTTCGTGGCACTGCTGCCGGTAGCGCTCATGTACTGCGCCTGGCGCTTTCTCAGCCCCAAACGGCTTTCACTAAGCAGCCAGACCCGGATCGCGCTCAGTGTCTGTGCGGTTGTGCTGTTGTTCGGAATTCTGCGGAATGTACCCGCGTTGCACCTCGCCCCGTAAAGCGCAGCCCGCATGCGGCCGCTCCCGCGCGACGACGCAACGGCACAGCCGCCGTGGCGGGGTTCTTTCTCCCCTGCGTCTCGGCCCTCAATGTGTCGTTAAGTAATTGTAGTCCTTCAGCAGGATCTCCAGGAACTCGAACGGCGACATACTGTTCTGGATGTTGAGGTGCCGTTTGATCTTTTCCGAAGCCCGCTCGGCGAGGCCGTAATCGTGGTGCTTGCGCGCCGAGTCGAGGATGTTCTTGATGGCGTTGATATCGCGGTCGGAGAGGTGCAGCACCTGCGGGTACTGCGGGCTGTAATTGTCTTTTACATTCAGGAAGATCGTCTCCTCGATGCCCGCCTTCTGGGCGCTGCGGATGAGGATCGTGTGCGCCAGGATGTCGCCGAGGCGCTGGTGCCGCCCGGTAACGTTCACCAGCACTACGTCGAGTACAAAAAGGCCGAAGGCCACGGCGATCTGCTTGGCGGCTTCGGGGTTTAGCGCGGCATAGGGGAGGAAGAGCACGCACATGATGATCATCACGTCCGACGTGCGGATCAGCCAGCGGATGACCACTTGGCTCACGCTGGGGCGGCCCCCCTTGTCGCTGATGACGCGCAGCTGCATGAGGCGTTTGCCCGGGCTTTGCCCGTTCATCAGCAGCTCGCACACCGGGTGGTACAAAAAGATGGGCACGGCCTGGAAGAACATCCGCAGGGCCTGGCTCGCTTCCTCGTCAACCTCGCCGGCCGCGTCGAAAATTTGCTTCAGACCCCAGGCATAGGTGGCAAGGATGGCAAAGTCGATGATCCAGGCCAGGAGCCGCCGGTGAAAAGGCGCGGCGGGAAAGGTGATGCTGATGTTGAAGCTCGTAGGGATGTGAATCGTCGACATAGTGCGGGAACAAGTTACGTAGATGGAAGGGAAATTTCTGTATTTTACGGAGCCTAAACAGAGCCCACCGTTGCGCGAAGGATTATTCATTAAAAAGAACAAGGACCGCTGGGAACAGATAGAGCAGGAGCGCGCGGCCACTGCCGATGAAACCGCCGGCAACTTCACCCGCCTGGTGAACGACCTGGCCTACGCCAAGACCTTTTACCCCACCAGCAAGGTGACCGTTTATCTCAACGCCCTTGCGTCGCGCATCTACCTCAATATCTACCAGAACCGCAAGGATCCTTCCAACCGGCTCGCCCGCTTTTTTCGCTACGATGTGCCGCTGACCATCGCGCGCCACTACCGGATGCTGCTCTTCGTGTTCGGCCTCTTCGTCGTTTTTTTCTCGGTCGGCTTTTTCTCGGCCCTGCACGACAAGGGTTTCGTGCGCGAGGTGCTCGGCAACGGCTATGTGGACATGACCGAACGCAACATCGAAAAGGGCAATCCCTTCGACGTATATGCGCAGATCGGTCCGTTCCTGATGTGGATCTACATCATGCTGAACAACATCCGCGTATGCCTCACTTATTTCGGTGAAGGCATCGTGCTGGGCATCCCGAGCCTGCTGGCCCTCGGCCGCGAGGCCATCCGGATCGGTGCTTTCGAGCATATGTTCTATTCCCATGGCCTCGGCGTCAACGCCGTGGTGACGGTGCTGCTGCACGGGCTGCTGGAGCTGACCGGCCTCATTCTTTCCTGCGGCGCGGGCCTCATTATGGGCACGTCGTTCCTGTTTCCCGGCACGCAACGCCGCATGACGGCCTTCCAGGAGGGCGTCAAAGACGGCGTCAAGATCATCGTAACGCTGATCCCCGTATTCATGGTGGCGGCGTTTATCGAAGGATACATCACCCGTCATTACAAGATGCCGCTTCCGTACCTGCTGCTGATTCTCGGTAGCACCGGCTCCTTTATCGTCTGGTATTTCGTGCTCTATCCCTGGAAGCTGTACCGGGCGCAAAAAAAGAAGGGGGTACATGCGTAGCCGCTTTCCGGTCTTATTACTGATCGTGCTGACCCTTTCTTCCGCCGCTTTGCATGCGCAGGAGGGGGCCATCGATTCCGCGGTCGTCGACAGCGGGGCGCCCGTCGTCAGCTACGACAGCAGCAGCATCGACGCCACCGAGGTGGAGGAGCCCCGCTATTCGCTCGACCAGCCGCCGCCGATCAGCCAGCCCCTGGCTTCCGACAGCAGCCCCGTGGCCGTACGCCCCCTGCCGGTTTCCCGCCTCAACGAAGCCCGCCGCGAGGACGATTTCTGGTATTGGCGCTACCGAAGCCGGCGCCGCAGCGGCCGCGAGGAGCAGGAAATGGACAGCAGCAGCACCAGCAGCAGCGGCAGCGGTTTCTCAGTGCCGACGGGGCTGTTTTGGGTGCTGATCGGCATCGGGATCGCAGCCCTGCTCTTCCTGCTCCTGCAGGCGATGGGCATCAATCCATTCGGCAAAAGGACGTTGGCGGTGGGTGCCGAGGGCGAACCCGAAAGCGCCGAGGACTTCTTCAGCCGCGATTTTGAAAGCGGCGTATCGCGCGCACTGGCAGCCGGCGACCACCGCCTGGCCATCCGCCTCCGCTACCTGCAGGTGCTCCGCGAGCTCGCCGACCGCAACATCATCCAATACCGCCAGGGCGCCACCAACGGCCACTATGTAAGTCAACTGTGGGGCGGACGCTACTATACCGACTTCTTCCGCATTACCCGCACCTTCGAATATGCCTGGTATGGCATGCTGCCCGTAACGCAGGCGACCTTTGACCGGATGCAGCAGGACGTGGATCACCTCAAAACCCGTTTTGCATGAAGCGGTACATACCTTTGATCCTCGTGTTGCTTCTGCTGCTGCTGGGCGTCTTTTACCTGGCACGCCGCAGCCCGGCCGAGCGTCGTTTTGATGGGCGCCTGTCGCTACGCCGTGAGGACCGCATTCCCTACGGCACGTTCCTCGCCCGGGACCTGTTGCCGAAGCTGTTTCCGAAAGCCAACGTGTACAATGAGCCCGCCGCGCCGGGCCACTGGGATTCGCTGTCCACCGCCGATGGCCGCCAGGCGCTCGTCCTCATGGGTTATTATATCGACGCCGACAACGGCGAAGTGACCGAGCTCCTGCGCTTCGCCGCCCGCGGCAACTACGTGTACCTCGTGGGCGTCGACTTTTCCCGCGCACTCTGCGATGCCTTGTCCATCGAAGCCCGCCGCGCCGATACCGACCGCAGCGACACGATGAGCGTGGCCCTCGAAGCGCCCCGCTTTGCCGGCCGCAGCTACCATTACCCGGGTGTGGACCTGAGCGGACTGTTGATCCGCAACGCCCCCGACAGCACCGTGCTGCTGGGCACCCGCGATGGCGGCCGTCCCAACTTCCTGCAATTCCGCATCGGTGGCGGATCCATCTTCGTACACTCTTCGCCGCTGGCCTTCAGCAACTATTTCCTGCTGCAACCCGGCAACGAAGCCTACCTGGCGGGCGCCCTTTCGGTGCTGCCTTCCGACCTCCGCCGCGTGGCCTGGAGTGAATATTACCTATCTAAAGACGCTAACGGCGACGACGATGACGGCAACAATTCGCCCAACTGGCTGCGGGTGCTGCTGCGCTACAAGGCCTTCTCCTGGGCACTGGGCCTGATGCTGCTGCTCCTAATGCTGTATGCTCTTTCGGAGATGCGCCGCCGCCAGCGCTGGATCCCGCCCCACGAGCGGCCGCGCAACGAATCGCTCGACTTCGTACAGACCGTCGGGCGCCTGTATTACGACCAGCGCGATCACTACGACCTTGCCGTGAAGATGATCCAATACTTCCTGGACCACGTGCGGCAGCAATACAAGATTCCCACTATCGCGCTCGACGAGGAATTCATCCGCCGCCTGGAAGCCCGATCGGGGTACCCGCGGGCTGGGCTGGAACGCCTGCTTGCCCTCATCGGCGACATCCGCGCCCTCGGAAGAGCCAGCGAAAGCCAACTCGCCGACCTACACCAGCAACTCGAAAACTATTACCAATATGGATAATATGGAACAAGACGTTTTTGCGCAACGGACCGACCTGAGCGCCCTGAGCAACGCCATCAACGCCGTGCAGCAACAGATCCGCCGCGTGATCGTGGGGCAGGACGAGCTCGTGCGCCTCATCATCACGGCGCTGCTGGCCGATGGTCACGTGCTGCTCGAAGGCGTGCCCGGCGTGGCTAAAACGCTCTCAGCCAAGCTCACGGCCAAAAGCCTCGACGTACCCTTTTCACGCATCCAGTTCACCCCCGACCTGATGCCCTCCGACGTGCTCGGCACACCCGTGTTCAATCCCCGCGAAGGCACCTTCGATTTCAAGAAAGGACCGCTGTTCAGCAACATCGTGCTCATCGACGAGATCAACCGCGCCCCTGCGAAAACACAGTCGGCCCTCTTCGAGGTGATGGAAGAACGGCAGATCACCATCGATGGTAAAACCTACCCGATGGCGCCGCCCTTTATGGTCATCGCCACGCAGAACCCCATCGAGCAGGAAGGCACCTACCGCCTGCCCGAAGCGCAGCTCGACCGCTTTCTGTTCAAGATCGTGGTACCTTACCCGAGCGCCGCGCAGGAGTTCCAGATCCTGCAGCAGTTCAGCGCGATGAACACCGCCGACGTGCTCTCCGGCATCGAGGCCGTGCTGCGCCGCGAGGACATCATTACCCTCCGACAGCAGGTGCGTACCTTTGTAGTAGACGAGAAGCTGCTGCAGTTCATTGCCGACTTCGTGCACCAAACGCGCAACCACAAATCGATCTACCTCGGCGCCTCGCCGCGGGCCTCGATTGCCGTGATGAACGCCGCCAAGGCGATGGCCGCCCTCAACGGCCGGGACTTCGTGACGCCCGACGACCTGCAGGAAGTGATCCCGCCGGTGCTGCGCCACCGCATCATCCTTTCGCCCGAAAAAGAAATGGAAGGCGTGACCGAAGACGCGGTGATCAAGCAGATCCTTCAAACCATGGACATCCCCCGCTGATGCAATTCATAAAGACCCTGCTGAACCGAAGCTCCTTCTTCCCCGACCGGCGGGTGTACGTCGCGGGCTTCGTGCTTTGCGGCCTGTTCTTCGCCAGCTACTTCTGGCCCGTGCTGTTTCCCATCACGCAGCTCCTGCTGCTGGGGCTCGTGCTGGCGATGCTTGCCGACGTGCTGCTGCTGTATAGCCGCAAAGGGTTGCAGGGTAGCCGCTCAGTGCCCGAACGCTTTAGCAACGGCGACGACAACAAGGTGCAGGTGCAGGTGTCTAATTATTATTCCTTCCCGGTGCAGACCGAGATCATCGACGAGCTGCCCTTCCAGTTCCAGGAGCGCAACTGGCTTCGTCGCGCGCGCATCGAGCCCGATCAGCGGGCCACCATCACCTACACGCTGCGTCCGCAGCAACGGGGTGAATACCGCTTCGGGGTGGTCAACGTGCTTGCGCGCGGGCCGCTGGGCTTTGCCTGGCGCCGCTACCGGTTCGGGAACGAAGACCTCGTGAAAGTGTACCCCAGCTTCATCCAGGTGCGCCGCTTCCAGCTGCTGGCCGCCGCCAACCGACTGCAGGAAGCGGGCATCAAGCGACAGCGGGCACTGGGCCACAGCCTCGAATTCGAGCAGATCAAGGAGTACGTGCGCGGCGACGACTACCGCACCGTCAACTGGAAGGCCACGGCCCGCCGCGGCGACCTGATGGTGAACAACTTCACCGACGAGCGCAGCCAGCAGGTATACTGCATCATCAACAAAGGCCGAACGATGAAGATGCCCTTCGAAGGCATGACGCTGCTCGACTACGCCATCAACGCCGCCCTCGTGCTGAGTAACGTGGCGCTGATGCGACAGGACAAGGCCGGCCTCATCACCTTCGCGCAAAAGACCGATTCTTTCCTGGCGGCCGACAAAAAGCCGGGACAATTCAACCAGATCCTCGAGACGCTGTACCGAGAGGAGACCACCTTCCTGGACGTGGATTTCGAAAAGCTGTTCGCCGTGGTGCGCAACCGCATCACGCAGCGCTCGCTGCTGGTGCTGTTCACCAACTTCGAATCCTTCGAAAGCCTCGAGCGCGAGCTGCCCTCGCTGCAGCGGATGGCGCATTACCACCTGCTGGTGGTCGTGTTTTTCGAAAACACCGAGCTGAAGGCGCTGCGCGAAGGCAAGGCCAAAAACCTCGAGGAGATCTACATCAAAACCATCGGCGAAAAGTTCGCGCAGGAAAAGCGACTTATCGTGCGGGAGCTGCGCAAGCACGGGATCATCGCCTTGCTCACGACGCCGGAGAACCTGACGGTGCAGGCGATCAATAAGTACCTGGAAGTAAAGAACCGGCAGGGGATCTGACCCATCTTCCCGACCTCCTTCCCAAAGAGAAGGAGGAGTAAAGATTCCTTTGATTTTACATAGGTGCCTCTAGGCCCCTTCCGTTTGGAAAGGGGTTAGGGGATGGACCGTACCTTTGCGCCCTGATGGAAAAGACCCCCAATAAATACGAAGAGGGCCAGGTGCTGCTCGTGAACAAGGAATACCAGTGGACCTCCTTTGACGCCGTGCGCAAGTTGCGCAACACGATGCGCATCAAGAAAGTGGGGCATGCCGGCACGCTCGACCCGCTGGCGACGGGGCTCCTCATCATCTGCACCGGGAAGTTCACCAAGAAGATCAACGAGTACATGGCGCAGGAAAAGGAATATACCGGCACCATCACACTCGGCGCCCGCACACCTACCTACGACCTCGAAAGCGAGCCGCAGGACCTCGTTTCCATTGATCACCTGACGGAAGAACAGATCCGCGCAGCCACGGCACCTTTCATTGGCACCATCCAGCAACTGCCGCCGGCGCATTCGGCCATCAAAAAAGACGGCAAGCGTCTTTACGAGCTCGCCCGCGCCGGCAAGGAAGTGGTGCTCGAGCCCCGCACCGTTACCATCAGGGAATTTGAGCTTACCCGCATCCAGGGCACCGAAGTCGACTTCCGCGTCGTGTGCACCACCGGCACCTACATCCGCTCGCTGGCCCACGATTTTGGCGCCGCCCTCGGCGTCGGCGGCTACCTCAGCGCGCTCTGCCGCACCCGCATAGGCCCCTTTCTTAACAGCGACGCCAGGACTGTAGGGGAGTGGGAAGCGATCATCCGCAAGGATCTCGGATCTCAGATTTCGGATGTCTGATTTTTTAGCCCATCTCCCGGAAATTATTTCCGGACAATCAAGTAGGCGGCAACCACTACGGCCACTGCTTACGCACCTGACAGCAAACGTACTGAATCCGAGATCTGATATCTGAAATCCGAGATCAGAGATCTGAGATCTGAGATTAAAAAGGATAATCCACCCCCAGTTGCACGGTTCCCTTGAGCGGGTTGAAGCCGTAAAACAGCTTGTTTCGGGCGGCCGGGTCTTCGGGGCTCGGGTCCTTCATCTTGAAGGCGTAGTCGACGCGGAACTTAAGAAAGGAAAAGTCGATGCGCAGGCCGGTGCCCACGTCCATGGCAATGTCCTGGCCGAGGCGGTCGATGCGGAAGGTGCCGTCGGGAAAGGCGGGGTTGGGCTTCAGGTACCAGATGTTGCCGGCGTCCACGAACAGCGCACTATTGACGAAGATGCCGCGGACGTTGGCGAGGCGGAAGCGGTATTCGACGTTGGCCTCCAGCTGCATGTCGCCGAAGCGTTCGGGCGAAACATCGCGGGCAAACGACTGCACCGTGGAGCCGGGTCCGAGCTTGCGGAGCGTCCAGCCGCGCATGCTGTTGGCGCCGCCCGCGAAGTAAGCGCGGTAGAACGGCAGGTAAAAACGGGCGCTGTCCGTACGGTCGTAGGGCAGGCTGAAACCGAGGCCCAGCAACACGCGCGCCGCCAGCACCCGCCGGCCTTCCGGATCGAATTTGCGGTTGATCTGGCCGGTCAGGTCCACTTTCAGGAAGCGCTTCAGGTTATCGTCCAGGAACGGGGTGCGCAGCAGGCTGGCCAGCAGGCCGGCGGCTTCAAAGCCGATGCGGCCCACCCGCGTGGTGCGGGTATTGGCGCCGGTCAGCGTCAGGTTGCCGATTCCCGAGATGATGAGGCCGTCGTTGAACAGGTATTGGTAGGATCGGTTCTTCTCGATGAGCGAGTCGAGGATGCGAAAGCGGCGGATGGAAGCGTATTCAATGTTGGGAATCCGGATGGAGGCGATCTTGTTGTTGCGCGATCCTTCGTAGCCCCAGGAGGCGTTGATGCCCACGAGATCGAGGTAGTCTACGCGGTGAATGTAGCGACCGCTGTAGGCCAGCAGGCTGCGTTGCGTACTGCGGTAGGGGTTGCGGATCAGCAGCTTCAGCGGGTTGATGCCGTCCCACTTACGCGGCCACACGAGCCTCGGAAACACGAAGGAGGCGGCTCCCGAAAGTTGCACGGTTTGGGTGACCGTTGAATTCACCTCCATGGCCACGCCTACGCTGTACGTGGCCTGGATGGCGCGGCGGGCGAAGTTGTTGTTGCGCAGGTTGGCGTTCACCCCCACCAGGTTGGAGCCCACGAACAGGCCGCCCAGGTTCTGGCTGCCTTCCAGCCCGATGTCGAAGCCGTATTTCTCGGCCGGTGTGAGGCGGATGACCATGTCCACCGAATCGGTGCCGGCGCGGGGCACCGGATCCACCGAGGCGATGCGCCAGGCCGAGAGGCTGTTGAAGCGGTTGGCGGTGCGGTCGATCACGCGCTGGTCGTAGAGCTGGCCGCGGCGGAAGTAGATATTTTCCACCAGCACGCGGTGTTTGAACAGGTTGCCATAGCTGCGTACGTACACCCCGCTCGTGTCCAGCACGGGCTCGGGCGCGGGCAGCTTCGAGTTCTCCACGGTAAGGTCGGGGTAGATGCTGATGTTGCCGATATGGTAGCGCAGCAGGCGGGTGCTGTCGTGCACGGGACGAAGGCGGTATTCGATGTCGGCCACGGGGTTTTCGCGGCGGCGCTGCAAGGCTTCCAGCAGGCGGGCCTGCTCCAGTGGGTCGAAGCTGGGGCGCAGCAGGGCGAGGCCCACGGTGTCGAACACGATCATCAGCTCGTCGCGGGAGAAGCGGAGGTAGCCGTTGTTGCGGTAGATGCCCACGAGGCGGTCGAGCTCGGCGGAGAGGAGCGGCTTGGCAAAGGGCGCGCCTTTTTGAATGGGCGAAGCGGCCTGGTTGCGGAGCGTGAGCTGCTGCAGCGTATCGAGCGCTTCGGCCTGGCGCGGGTTGTTCATCACCGTGTCGTTGAGGGCGATGGAGATGGAATCGATGAGGGTCTGCCGGCCGGGCACCACGTAGTAGTCGAGGATGGCCCGCTGTTGGTCGCCCTTCACCACGGTGTCGGCAGTATACCAGGCGCTGTCGCGGTAAAAGCCCGCCGAATGCATGAGGGCATCGAGGTAGGCGATCGACTTGGCGGCGTTGGCGCTGTCGTAGACCGGCGGGTTTTTGAGTTGCGAGAAAAAGAAAAAGCGCGACACGCGGCGGACGTTGATGCTGTCGTGCAGCTGCTGGCGGAGGCGCGATTCGAGGTCGTTGCGCACTTCGCGCTTTAGCTCCGCATCCTGCACGTGCACATTGGCCTCGTATACAAAGGGCCTGCTCGTCGGGTAGTTCTTCACACCGGCGCAGGCCGATAAAAGAAGGAGCAGGGCAGCGTACAAGAGGCTATTTTTGAGGCGTGGTGCGCGCTGTGCTGCTGACTTCATCCATTTAATTTAGTCCGTTCAATGCTGAGTAAAGGAGTGCTCAAAGATATTCAAAGATTAGGCCTCAAAAAAGGCCGCGCCGAGACGGGCCTCTTCCTCGCCGAAGGTCCGAAGGTGGTGGGCGAACTGCTCGAAGCGGTTCCACAGCAGGTGGAAGGCGTGTATGCGCTTCCGCAATGGATCGAAGGGCACCGCGCGCTCGTGGAGCCGCACCAACTGCACGAGGTGACCGGGGCCGAGCTCGAACGCATCTCCCAGCTCCAGACGCCCAACGCGGTGCTGCTGGTTGCACGGCAATGGGAGGGGGAGCGTCCGGGGATTGCCGAAGGCTGGATCCTTTACCTCGATACCATCCAGGACCCCGGCAACCTGGGCACGATCCTGCGCATCGCCGACTGGTTCGGTATTAAAAACGTGGTGTGCAGCGCCGGTTGTGCCGAACGCTTCAACCCCAAGGTGGTGCAGAGCACGATGGCTTCGCTGGCGCGGGTAAACGTTTGGTATGATGAAGCGGGCGACTGGCTGCAGGAGCAGGAGGCACCCGTGCTGGCCGCCGCGCTCGACGGCGTTTCTTTGTATGAATTCGAGGCGCCGAAAAGCGGCATCCTGCTGATCGGCAATGAGTCGAAAGGCCTGCACCCCGAGTTACTCCAGCTGGCCACCCAAAAGATCACCATTCCAAGGATCGGCGGTGCCGAAAGCCTCAATGCGGCCGTGGCCACGGGGATCATCGTGAGCCATTTAATCGCAAAGCGTGCAAAATAGCAGTCACGCTGCGTAACGCAGGAGTTTGCTTCGCTGCGCTCGCAATGACGCTTCGCGTCGCTCACGCCTGACGCATCACGAAAATCTTATTGCCTGTATCGGCCGCACCTTGCGCACCAGCAGCGAGGGGATGAGCAGCACCAGGACGGAGAGGAGCAGCGTGCAGCCCAGCACCAGGCCCACCTGGCCCCAATCGAGCTGCACGGCGGCAGTGTCCATGTAATATTCGGCTTCCTTCAGTTTCACAAACCCGAACTTCTGCTGCAGCCCGATGAGCAGGAGGCTGAGGCCGGTGCCGATGCCGATGCCGATGACGGTGATGAAGGCGGAATGAATGAGGAAGATCTTCTGGATGGTCCAGTCGGTGGCACCGACGGCCTTCAGGATTCCGATCATCCGGATCCGTTCCAGCACCAGGATGATGAGGCAGGTGATGAAGTTGATGATGACGATCACCGCCACGATGAGCAGCAGGATGCTGCCGTTGGAGCCCACGATGCCCAGCCAATCGAAGATGTTGGGGTAGATCTCGCGGATGGTGCGCGTTTCCCAGAGCTCCGGGAACGAGGCCTGCTCGAAGATCCGCGCGCTGACGTCGTCCATTTTCTGATAATTATCCAGGAACACTTCGTAACCGCCCACTTCGTTATCCTGCCAGCCGTTGAGGCGGCGGATGAGGCGGATGTCGCCGATGGCGAAGGTCTTGTCGTATTCCTCGATGCCTGTCTTGTAAATGCCTACGATGGTCAGCCGGTCGGGGCGCAGCGAGCCGTCTGGGCGCACGAAGTAGATGAGCACGCGGTCTGCCAGCTTCAGGCCGAGCTGGTTGGCGGTGTAGCGCGACACCACGATGTCGCGGCTGTACGTGGAATCGTTGAAGCGCACCCAGCGACCGCCTTTTTCGAGGTAGGGCTGCAGGTGCCCGAAGTCGTAGGAGGAGTCGAGCCCCTTCAGCAGGGTGCCCTCCATGTCGGTGGGCGTTTTGAGGATGGCGTACTTGGTAGCGAAAGGGTGAATGCTCTGCACCCCCTTCATGGCCCTTACGGTGCGTACCACCGAGTCGTTCTGCGGCATCGGCGCCTCCTCGGCGATGGCCGTCTTGCCCGGCTGGCGGTAGCCGATGCGGATATGGCCCCAGAACGAAAACACTTTCTCGCTCACCACGCCCTGGAAACCGTTGACGAAGGAGAGGGTGACGATCATCACCGTCACGCTGATAACGGTAGCCACGGTGCTCAGGCGGATGATGAAGCGGGAAAAGCTCCGTTCCTGGTTGAAAGCGATGCGGCGGGCGATGAAAGTGGAAATATTCACAGTGTTTTTTCGTTTCTTCGGGAACCCTCCGGCGCGAAACCGCGTCTACCGGGGGCGACCGCGCCAAAGATAAACGGCCGCGCGTTAACGAAGCTTTTCCATATGAACCGAATACTTGCGCTCACGATCGTACTTTTTTCATGTATGGGAAACCTTTTTGCCCGCCCGGAGCCGAAAGGAGATCCCGGGTCTCAGATTTCCGATTCCAGGTCTGCCGCCCCCCACTTCCGACTTCGCCCGTCCGACTCACCTACTTCCCCGGTCGGCGACATTCACTCGGCCAAGCTCTATCGCCCCGGCGACCAGACCTCCTTCCCCATGATCGCACTCGGCTCGATCGAGTCGCTGGAGCTCCACTTCGACGATATGGAGGCCGACGTGAAGAACTACTACTATTCCTACCAGCTGTGCGACGCCGACTGGACGCCGTCGGTCCTCCACACCTTCGAATACATCCGCGGCTTTGCCAACAACCGCATTTCCAATTACCGTATTTCCTCCATCACCTCCTCGCGCTACACCCACTACCAGGCAGTGCTGCCCGACCGCAACTGCCAGCCGATGCTTTCGGGCAACTACCTGCTGCGTGTGTTCATCAACGGAGACACTTCCCAGATCGCCTTTACCAAGCGCTTCGTCGTATACGAAAACAAGGCGAAGCTGGCCGTGCAGCTGCTCCAGCCCTACAACGCCGCCGTGTACAACACCCACCATAAGCTCCACATCGGCATCACGCCCGATAACAACAAGCTGAACCTGATGGGGCCCCAGGATTTCACCGTGGTGATCCTGCAAAACAACAACTGGGTCACCTCCAAGACCATCAACCAGCCCACGATCTACCGCGGCAATTATTATGAATACAGCGACGAGTCGATTACCGCCATGCCCGCCGGCATGGAATGGCGCTGGCTCGACCTGCGCAGCCTGCGCCTCATGAGCGAACGCGTGGAGAAGATCAACAGCCAGCGCGATACGACGCAGGTGTATGTAAAGACCGACGCGCCGCGCAACGGCAACATCCGCGTGCAGTATCGCGACAACAACGGCGCCTACAGCGTGGAAGCGATCGACAACCTGAACCCCTTCTGGCAGTCGGAGTATGGCAACGTGCACTTCTCCTTCCGCCCGCCCGGCGGTACGCCCTACAAGGACCGCGACGTATATATCTTCGGCGAGCTTACCGGCTGGCTGCAGGACGCGCCCGGCCCCATGACCTTCAACGAGGAGCGCGGCGTATACGAGAGTGAGCTGCTGCTGAAGCAAGGCTACTACAATTACCTCTATGTGACCGTGCCGAAAGGCCAGGCTGGCCCCGCCGATTTCAGCGGCACCGAAGGCAATAACTGGGTCACCGACAACCAGTATACCGTGCTGGTGTACTACCGCGCCTTCGGCGCCCGCTACGATGCGATCGTGAGCGCCGCCACCGTGACGTCGGTGTTCGGCAGCAACCGTTAACCGCAAATGCTCCTTCCCATGTTTCGCCCGGCAAACTGCATCCTGCTGCTTTTTCTGATCGCTTCGCCCGCACTCCGCGCGCAGCTGCGCCCCGGCACCTACGTTACCGTTTTCCCGGTAGAGCGCGAATGCCTGCGGATCACGATCCTTCCCGGCAACAAGCTAAAGCTCGACATGGGTCGGGAGTCGAATGGGCTGGCCGAACGGCTGCTGTCGTACCGCATCGACTCGTCGAAGCGGCCCGCGCGTATAGCGATCGCGATGAAGCAGGAAGCGGGCCACGGCCAGCCGTTGCTGACTGCCTGGTTTCGCCGCATCGACGCGCGGCAGTTCTACCTCGGCCTCGACCCTGACTATGGAGCGCAGCACCTTAATGATCCGTCGTCGCCGATGAACTACCACCTGCAGTATTTCGACAGCAGCGACCTTATCGGGCGGCTCCAGGTGTACGAGCAAAACCCGAACTGTACGGCCGCACCGGCAGTGCAGGTACTGGAGCGAGGGCCGGGTCAACGGGAGACGATCTACCTGAATGGGGGTAAGCCGCTGCGGTCGGACCGCTTCCAGGCAAGCGAGCTGCGCACCTATGACCGCGACACTCAGCTCGTGTCGGTACAATACCTGGATGCCGGCCATCGGCCGCGCAACAACCAGTTTGGCGTCGCCATCGAGCGGTACGTTTACGATGCGCAGGGCCGCAAAGTGCTGCAGGAGCTGCGGGGCAGTGACGGCAGGTACATCCGCTACGAAGGGCGCGGCGTGCCCCGGATGGAGTGGATCTACCGCGACACCGTGCTGGAGGAAGAGCGTCGTCTGATCAATAACCCGGCCCTGCAGTCCCTGGTTCCTGCCCGCCTGGAATTCATTTACGATTCGTATGGCGACTGGGCCCTGACGCGCGCTTACCTGCAAAACGGCAGCGAGCGGAAAGACCCGGCGCAGGAACGTACGCAGGCGGCGCTGCTGCAGTGGCTTCGATCGCTTACCTTCTACCCGGACAGTTTTGAACCGATCCTGTTCGGACGCTTTGGGGAAAGTTTCGAGCACGATGCGCGGGGCAAAGTGCCCGGGAGCGGTACAAGCTTCCTGTATGCGGAATTCTACCTCAACGACCGGCAGGGCCAGCGCCGGAAGTATACCGGCTCGTTTGAACTGGACGAACGCGGCCACTTGCGTGGTATCCGGGAAAAAACGGGACCCGAAGGACCGGCGCCCCGGCGCGGCACGTCTTCGGGCGACCTGGAGTCTTTCCTGGAGCGCTTTGGAAAGGCCCGGCCGCTGGTGAAATAGGGATGGAATATCGCCCGGGCGATGTTACCTTCGCCCTCCCTAAAAAACACCGCAACCCACCATGGAAGCAAAATACGTTCGTCACCTTGCCGGTAAGCTCAGTCTGGCCGAAAAGCAGGTGACCGCCATCGATTCGATGCTCGCCGAAGGCGCCACCATTCCCTTTATGTCCCGCTACCGCAAAGAGGCCACCGGTGGCCTCGACGAGGTCGTGATCGGCAACGTGGTGGAAGAGATCGCCTACTTCAACGAGCTGGCGAAGCGCAAGGAAACCGTGTTGAAGACCATCGGCGACCTCGGCAAGCTGACGCCGGAGCTGCAAAAGAAGATCGACGAGTGCTACAGCTCCAATGAGCTGGAAGACCTGTACCTACCCTATAAGCCGAAGCGCAAAACACGCGCCGTGATGGCCATCGAAAAAGGCCTCGAGCCACTGGCCGAGCGCCTGCTGGCACAGGAATCCTTCGACGTGGACGCGCTGGCGCAAACCTTCCTCAATGAACAGGTAAAAGACATCAAGGAGGCCCTGCAGGGCGCCCGCGACATCATCGCCGAGCGCGTGAGCGAAGACGCCGAAGCGCGCACTTCCATCCGCCGCCTTTTTGAGAAGGAAGCCGGCCTTACCGCCAAAGTGCTCGAGTCGAAGCGCGAAGAGCCCGAGGCGCAGAAATACCGCGACTACTTCGAGTTCAACGAGCCCCTGGCGAAGTGCCCCTCGCACCGCCTGCTGGCCATCCGCCGCGGCGAAAAGGAAGGATACCTGCTTATGGATCTTACGGTTGAAAAAACCGTTGCCGTAGAAATACTGGAAAAGCAATTTGTAAAGGCATCGAACCCCGCGGCCGCCGAAGTGAAGCGTGCCGTGGAAGAAGGCTACAACCGCCTGCTGAAGCCTTCCATCGAAAATGAATTCCGCCTGCTCAGCAAGAGCAAGGCCGATGAAGAGGCCATCACCGTCTTCGCCGAAAACCTGCGCCAGCTGCTGCTGGCCTCGCCGCTCGGCTCCAAGCGCGTGCTGGCCCTCGACCCCGGCTACCGCACCGGCTGCAAGACCGTGTGTCTCGACGCCCAGGGCGCGCTGCAGCATCACACGGTGATCTACCTGCACCAATCCGACAAGGCAGTACACGAACTCAAATACTTAGTGGATAAATACGGCATTGAAGCGATCGGCATCGGCAACGGTACCGCCGGCCGTGAAACCGAAGCGCTCGTACGCGGCATCGACTTCGGCAAGCCGGTGAGTATTTTCCAGGTCAATGAAAGCGGCGCCTCGATCTACTCCGCCTCCGAAGTGGCCCGCGAGGAATTCCCCGACCAGGACGTGACCGTGCGCGGCGCCGTCTCCATCGGCCGCCGGCTCCTCGACCCGCTGAGCGAGCTGGTGAAGATCGACCCGAAATCCATTGGCGTGGGCCAGTACCAGCACGATGTGAACCCCATGAAGCTGAAGAGCGCCCTCGACCGCGTGGTGGAAAGCGCCGTGAACTTCGTGGGGGTGGACGTCAATACGGCGTCGAAGCACCTGTTGCAATACGTGTCTGGCATTTCTACAACCCTGGCCGGCAATATCGTGCTCTACCGCAACCAGTATGGTGCCTTCAAGAGCCGCGACGAGCTGAAGAAGGTGCCCCTTATGGGTCCGAAATCATTTGAGCAGTGCGCCGGCTTCCTGCGGATCCCCGGTGCGGAGAACCCGCTCGACAATTCGTCGGTACACCCCGAGCGCTACGGCCTCGTGGCCCAGATGGCCACCGACCTGCAGGCGACGCTCGAAGACCTCATTAAGAAAGCCGACCTCCGCAAGGGCATCGACCGGAAAAAATACGTAAGCGAAACCGCTGGCACCTACACCATCGACGACATCCTGAAAGAACTCGAAAAGCCCGGACGCGATCCCCGCGGCGTGGTGGAGGAATTCCGCTTCGAGGAGTCGATCAAGAGCATCGAAGACGTGAAGCCGGGGATGCAGGTGCCGGGCATCGTGACCAACATCACCGCCTTCGGCGCTTTCGTGGACATCGGCGTGAAGCAGGACGGACTCGTGCACGTGTCGCAGCTTTCGGACCGCTATGTGACCGACCCGAACGCTGTAGTGAAGCTGAATCAGAAAGTGCTCGTAACCGTTACCGAAGTGGATGTGCCCCGCAAGCGCATCGCCCTGACGATGAAATCGCAGGGACCGAAGACCGAAGGCGCCGCGCCTGCCCGCAAAGCCGGCGGCGCTGCCCCGCAGCGCAGCCCGCAGCCCGCGAAGCCAAAGGAGCAGGAAGGCTCGTTTGCCGACAAGCTCGCTTCGCTGCAAATGAAGTTCAGGAAGTAACGCGTACGTGTTTGCACAAAGGCCCGCCGCAGGCGGGCCTTTGTGCGTAAAAACTTAGGCATGTGCCGTCAGCCGGCCCACCGTGCGGCCGCGTTCGGTGACGACGGCGCCGCTGGCGTGCACCAGCATCTTCGTCTGGTTGTCGTAGATGATGTACGGGTAGCTGCGGTTGTTGCTGCGGGCCATCTTGCCCAGCACGTAAAGGCGGTTGTCCTGCACCTTTACCACGTTGTAGTCGGTGGTGACAAAATACCGGGTATCGGGATCCGCGTGAAAGGAAAGGTCGCCGAGGATATTGCGTTCGGCGATGGGGGAGGCGCCGCGGCGCACGATCGGTTGCGGGGCGCTGCGCTGCGGGTAATAGGGATCGGGGTTGCTGCGGGGCTGTGCGCTGGCGACGCGGGCGGCGGTCGTGCCGTTGGCGCGGTTCCAACCGGCGGCGATGGAGGCAAGGCGGTCGCTGCGGCCGGGGTGGGTGGCGCTGCCGCGCTCCGTGGCGATGGTCTTCATGGCCGCCTGCGCGTCGGCGAGGGAGGCGCCCATTTTACGGAGTACGTATCCCGAAAATTCGTCGGCTTCAAGTTCCAGCTGCGGCTGCGAGCCGGTGCTGGTGACGGTGTGGCCGTCGAGGTGGTGGCCGATTTCGTGGGCCAGGACGCTTACGGCGGCCCATTTATTGCCGGTGCGCTGCACCAGGTTATCGATGAAGGCCGGGTTGTAAAGGATATAGCGCTGCCCGTTGTAGGTAACGGCGGCGGCGTTGTCGATGCGGGCGGCCTGCACGGTGAAGTTGGGCCGCAGGCCGATCGTATTCATGATCTCCTGCAGGTAATAAGGTGTTTGCGAAGCCGCCGATGTGGAGGCTGCCGGCGCCGCGGCCGGGCGCCAGTTGCGCAGCGACGAGGATGTGCTGCCCGGGTGCTGGCCGATGCGGATCACGATGGTCTGTGCGCCCGCCGTAACGGTCAGGAGCAGGGCCGCCAGAACGGCCAGGAACGGACGGGAAAGACGGTGGTTCTTCATACCCGCGGACGTGCAAATTTGGATCCGTTGGCAGGGGAGTGGAGGAGGCTTAACAGGAGCTTAGATTAATTAAGGTTAAAGGCGGGAGGCATTTCCCGGGCGAGAACGAGAGAACGAGAGAACGAGAGAACGGGAGAACGAGAGAACGTGAGAAAGAGAGTCTAAAGCGGACTTTGGCCCGGAACGTTCTTAGCGGAAACAGGGGTGGCTGATTGGAAGGAGGACGTGGCTAATGGAGTGCGGGGCGTCCTCATCGCCAATAGCTGCATGCTGATCGACAGCACCCGGTGCCTGATTGTTTTCCGGAGCTGTCTTTTGATCTTTCGTAGGATGCAGACAGGTGTTCGGCGCACGCTAACGGTCACTCGGTGCGATTTGACGGGCGTTCAGAGGCGACTGATGGTCGCAGGTGGCGTCACTTCGCGCAACCCCAAACTCCAAACCCGCAAACTCCAAACTGTCTTTTACCTTCGCGGCATGCGTTACCTGAAGTATGTGGGAGCCGCCGCCGCCGTGGCCCTGGTGATTTGTTGCTTTCAGCCCTGGGTGCACATTGCCTCGCGCGACATCCTGGTGTACGGGATGGACCCGGGCAGCACCAACTACGGCAAGCCGGGACTGATGCACGTGATCTTCTCCGCCCTGTTCCTGGGACTCGTTTTCCTGCGGCCCGTATGGACCCGCCGCCTGAATCTTTTCTTCCAGGCCTTCAACGTGGCCTGGGCCTTTCGCAACCTGCTGCTGATCGGCGCCTGCGCCTATGGCGAATGCCCCGAGAAGCTGGCCGCACTCTATGCGTTGCCGGTGCTGACGATGATCCTGCTGCTGACGGTGCTGCTGGCACCCGGCCAGATTCAAACCGGGGAAAACAGGTAAGTATTTATGGGGGAGGGCTTGCGCCGTCCCCCTTTAGTTTTCCACCACCCGGCGAAATTTATTCCCAAATGCTTGGCAGACCGGCCGGAATTCTTAATTTGGTAATCTTTCCAACGATTTTCGCTTGCCCGGGGCTCCTAGTTTTGCCCCTTTCTAACCTCTGAACTGCGCCATCCAATCTCCGGCTGAACCAACGCAAGGACGCGCGTACCCTCACCTGCCGTCCATTATAAAACGAACAAAAACCAAACACTGATATGACGCAGTCTTATCTGTCCGACACCGGCCATTTGCCGGTTGCCTCTTTACCCATTTCCCGTAAATCGCGGAAACGAAGTTTGAGTCGCTTGTTCCTCGCCGTTGCGGCGGCGCTGGGCGCCGGGGTAGCCGGTGCGCAGACAACGCAAACCGTATTCAGCGAAAACATCGGCGCTACCGCTGTTGGAGGCACAACGGTGATTAACACCTTTACAGGCTGGCAAAATAATGGTGGCCTCACGTACACCGGAACGGCAGATATCCGGAATAACGGAAGTAATTCATCCGGTTACACTGGGGTGAGCGGAGGCAACCACGTTTTTATCACGAACACCGTCGGTCGTGACTTTGTTATATCCGGCATCAATACCAGTGCCTTTACCAACCTCACACTTTCCTTTGGCATCAGCAAACATCTTACTACGAACGCCGGTGACCTAATTGTTGAAACCAGCACGGACGGCACGAACTATTCGCCACATTCTTATACCCCCCTTGCGACCGGTGCTGGAACAACATCTTGGGTATTGCGCACGATTAGCACAGGTATCCCTTCGTCACCTACTTTAAGCATCCGGTTTCGCCAGAACAGTGCCACGATTCAAAATCGGATAGATGATGTCAAACTGACTGGTTTGCCTGCTACGCCTACTACCACAGGTATAACGCCAACTACTGCGGTTGCAGGAGGGAATGCGTTTACCATTACTGTAGACGGTGCCAATTTTATCAAAGGAAGTGCTAACAGCACTAACCTTCCTTCGGGGACTGCTTCTTCGGTTGTCACTTACAATGGCACTTCTGCCGCCACTACTTTTAGCAGCAATAGTCAACTGACCGCTACGATCCCGGCAGCGGCCATTACTGCCGGTGGTACAGTAAACATCGGGGTTACGACTACCGGCGCGGCCTCCGCTTCCAATACGCAGGCCCTCACCGTTTCCACGCAGCCTTCCGCCACTACCGGAAACGCATCGCTGACCAACGGCAGCAGCAACGTATTGCTGAATGGCACCGCGAACGGAGCTTCTGCTTCTACAACCGTGACCTTTAACTACGGTACGACCAACAGTTACGGCAGCAGCGCGACGGCCGATCAAAGCCCCATTACCGGGAGCGTTAATACGCCGGTTACGGCAACGATCAGCGGCCTCAACCCGAATACGACCTACCACTTCAACGTCAGCGCTTCCAACAGCGGCGGCTCTGCATCCGGCTCCGATGCCACCTTCGTGTCGCCCGCCGCGACCCCGGTAGCACCGACGGTTGGTAACGCCACTATCACTACCCTCGACGTAACCCTCCAGGCCGACGTCAACCCAGCCGGTACGGAATACGCGATCCTCGAAACGGGCAGCGGCCTCTATGTACAAAGCAACGGCTCGCTCGGCGCTTCGGCCGCCTGGGCCCCGATGTCCACCTGGGGTACCAAAACCGTTACGGGCCTGTCGGGCGGCACGCAGTACACCTTTGTAGCCATTGCCCGTAATACGAGCGGCACCACTACGACCAACAGCAGCTCCGCCTCCGGCACCACGGTGAACGGCAACAGCATTGCCATCAGCGGGGCTTCCTTCGCCGCTTCCTATTGCAATGCGGCGGGCAACACCTTCGACGTCAGCTTCACTTCGGGCGGCACCTTCACGGGTACCTTCAAGGTGCAGATCTCCGATGCGAACGGCGTGTTCCCCAACAATACCACCGGCAACATCATCGGTACGGGCACGGCCTCGCCGATCCCGGTAACGATCCCCGCGGCCTACACCGCCGGTACGGGCTACCGCTTCCGCGTGCTCAACGACAACCCCGAATTCTACGGTACCGACAACGGCTCCGATGTGGCCATCGTTTCGGCAGTAACGCCTTCGGTAAGCATCAGCGCCAACCCCGGCACCACCGTTTGCGCCGGGAGCTCTGTTACCTATACCGCAACCCCGGTCAACGGCGGCACGCCTGCCTACGCCTGGACGAAGAACGGCAGCCCCGTGGGTACCAACAGCGACACGTATACCAACGCCACACCCGCTGACGGTGACATTATTAAAGTAACCATGACCTCGTCGATCGCCTGCGTCACCGCCAACGGCGTGAGCGCCCAGGTGACGATGACCGTGAACACCACGCCTGCGGCACCGATGCCCACCGTGACCAACGCCTGCGGCTCCGCCACCCTCAACGCCATCGCCGACCCGGGCGCCCCGCTGGCCTACTACTGGCAGGGAACCACCAATGGCGCTATCTCCACGGCTTCGCCCGCAACGTCCGACTTTACCGCTACCGTGGCAGGCACCTATTATGTACGTGCCTTCAACAGCAGCACCGGTTGCTGGTCGGTAGCCTCCACCCCGGTGTCCGTAACGGGCGCTAACATCATCGCGTCCCCGGCCATCACCGTGCAGCCTGTTTCTGTTGCGGCTTATGTCTCCGGAGGCGCTACGTTCATGGCCACCTCCACCGGGGCTGCTGCAAGCGGCCGCGTATGGCAGCTGTCCACCGACGGCGGCGCCAGCTGGAACAACATTGCCAACGGCGCTCCTTACAGCACTACCTACGCCAGCACGAGCTACCTTGCCATCAGCAGCGTCAGCGAAACGATGGCCGGCAACCAATACCGCTTGCAGGTTACGGGTAATACGCCCTGCGGCAACGTGGAAAGCAACGCCGTGCTGTTCAGCACGCTGAGCCCCGCACAGGCTGTTGTTTTCAATGAAACCCTGGGAACGACCGCACCTACATCCGGCGGCACTGCTGTCGGTTCGTACAACGGTTACACGAACGGTGTCGGACTGGTGTTCAGCTCCACTACCACGAACAAAACCGACGCCCGTACTTCGCAATCGTCGGTTGGCTACGCTAAGGTATCCGGTTCGTCGGGCCTTTTCATGGGCACGGCCGGCGCCTTCCAGCGCGACCTGATCATCTCCAATATCAACACGACGGCCTACAACAACCTCGTTCTGAGCTTTGGCGTTTTCCGCAGCAACGTGAGCGCGGTATTCACGATTGATGTGAGCACTGATGGAACCAACTGGACCCCGCTGACCTTCAGCTATCCGGCCTCTACCAGCACCTGGACGCCGATCGTTGCTTCCGGTACGATTCCGAGCACAGGCAACCTCCGCATCCGCTTCAGCAAGGACGGTAACGGCGATATCCGCCTCGACGACATCCGTCTTGCCGGTTACTTCGCCGACCCGGCCATCACGTCGCTGAGCCCTTCGTCGGCCTATGCCGGTGATGCCTCCTTCACCCTTACGGTGAACGGCTCCAACTTCCAGAGCGGTGCTTCTACCATCACCTGGAACGGCACTCCGCTGACCACCACGTACGTCAATGCCACGACGCTCACGGCTGCCGTGAACGCTTCGCTGGTAGCCACCGCCGGAACAGCCACAGTGGGTGTAACGACCGCCGGAGCCGTGAATGCATCCAACACGCAGACCTTCACCATCAACCCGCGCAGCATCACGCTGGGCTCTGTTTCGGGCAACAGCTTCTGCAACGGTTCGGCCAACCCGCTGACCGTGGCCTTTACGTCGCAGGGCGCCTACAGCGGCTCGTTCTACGTGCAGCTGTCCGATGCTTCGGGCAACTTCCCCGGCAACGCCACAGACAACATCATCAGCAGCGCTTCCAACGGCTCGCCGATTACGGCTACGATCCCGCAGGGTCAGGCCGCCGGCACCTATAAAGTGCGCGTGGTGAACAGCAACCCCGCCGTATTCAGCGGCGCCAGCGGCGCCATCACGGTCGACCAGTCCGGCTCCGCCTCGATCTCGTATCCCGGCTCGCCCTGGTGTACTTCTGCGGGTACCGGCACCGTGTTCTTCAGCGGCACCAACGGCGGCACCTTTACGGCAACGCCCGCCGGCCTCGTCATCGATGCGGCTACGGGCGCCATCGACATCGCAGCTTCCGCTTCCGGCACCTACACCGTTACCTACAGCTTCAATGGCGGCACGGCCTGCGCTTCCTCGGCTTCCACGCAGGTGTCGATCCGTCCGACGGAGCTGATCGCCGCTACCGGCAACCAGGTATACTGCGCCGGCAGCAGCACCACGCCGATCAACTTCAGCGGTCCCGCGGGGATCACGTTCAACTGGGCCAACACCAACCCCTCGATCGGCCTTGCCGCTTCGGGCACGGGTAACATTCCTTCGTTCAGCGCCAGCAACGGTGGCACGGAGGTAGCATATGCCACCATCAGCGTATTGCCGGTAGGCGGCACGGAATGCAAGGCCAGGATCATGGCCTTCCGCATCGCCGTCAACCCGCTCCCGACGGTGAACAACATCGCCAGCCAGAATCTCTGCGCCGGCGCCGCCACGGATGCTGTGACCTTCACGGGCAACCTGGCCGGTACCACGTACAGCTGGACGAACAACAACACTTCTATCGGCCTTATCGCTGCCGGTACGGGCAACATCGCGTCGTTCACCGCGCAGAATAACGGTGCAGCGCTGCAAACGGCCACCATTACCGTAACGCCTTATGTGCGCTCCTGCGCTGGTGCCGCTAAAACCTTCACGATCGCCGTGGCCCCGTCGGCAGGCACGATCCGCTATGCCGGATCGCCCTATTGCCAGAGCGGTCCTGCGTATGTAACGCACCTCGGTACTTCGGGTGGCGTGTACAGCTCCACGGCCGGCTTGTCGCTCAACAGCGCTACGGGCCAGGTGAACCTCGCTGCTTCCACAGCGGGCACCTACACGGTTACCTATACCCTCGCCGGCGGCGTCTGCGCGGGCACGGCTACCACGCAGCTTACGATCAACCCGCAGGCTACGGTCAACCCGATCCCCAACCAGGTGTATTGCAATGGTATCGTGACGGCGCCGGTAGCCTTTACCGGCACAGGCAGCACCTACAACTGGAGCAACGACAACCCGGCGATCGGCCTGGCGGCCTCCGGCACGGGTACGAGCCTGCCTTCCTTCACCACGGTAAATGCCGGACCGGGCGTGCAATACGCTTATGTATCGGTAACCCCCGTAGGCAACGGCACGAGCACCTGCACGGCCAGCAAGCCGATCAAGTTCCGCATCGCTGTTAACTTTTGCCCCCCTGTAACGCAGGCCGGCGGCACCGGTGCCAACGACCAGAATGCGCGTGTTGCCACTTCGATGACCCTGAGCCCCAACCCGGCCCGCAGCCAGGTAACGGTGCAGTACACGGGTGCCGATAGCGGTCCCTTCACCGTGCAGCTGGTGGACGGCTTCGGTCAGCCGGCTACGCGTCCCCGGACGTTTACCGGTACGACGGCCACCATCGACCTGTCGGGCGTTCGCCCGGGTGCCTACCTCGTGCAGCTGGTCAACACCCGCACGGGTGCTACGCTCCAGCAGCAGGTGATCCGGCTCTAACTTCTTATTGGGTTCAGCAATCCAGGCCTCCCTTCGCGGGAGGCCTTTTTTTGTGCCGGAAGGATCAGAATGTAAACGCTGCTATCCGCCAGCGACAGGAGCTCCGCTTTTTTTCAAACAAATTTTATGACCTCAACCTGCTGATCAATACCGACCGGCATGCAGGCCGACTTCCTGCACTTCGATGGGGCCGCCTTACCACCCATGTCCCACAAAGGCGCGCCGGTGACCGGCATCCTCACGGATTTCGACGCGGAAACGCGGATGGCGCTGACGCCCGACATCGGTGCGGATGAATTCCAGGAAGTGCTGGCGGTGGGTTCGGTAAATGAAGACACCAGCTCGTTCCGCAAGCTGCCCAACCGGGTTGCGCAGGACACCGTGCTGCAACTCCGATTGCATCGCCCCGCCGCTTACACCTTCCAGGTGGTCGACGTGCAGGTACGTCCCGTGTTGCAGAGGATGGAAAACCTGCCGGCAGGTCTCAGCATCCGCAACCTGCAGGCGCTTCCGGCCGGTACCTGCGTGCTGCAAGGCAGCAGCAAGGGCAGCGCGCCGCTGGCTGTTCGGTTTGTAAAACTGTAGAAATACGGTCAGCCTTCGAGCAGCCGGGCAATGCCGAAGGCGGCGCCGGCAGCCAGTGCGCCGATCAGCAACACGCGCAGGGCTCCGCTGAAGGGCGGCACCCCCGTCAGCTTGCTCTTGATCCATCCGAAGGCGAACAGGCAAACCAGGGTGAGGCATACCGAGATCTTCAGACCGTCCACGGGTTCCTGCACGAAAAAGTAGGGCGAAAGTGGCACGAGGCCGCCGACGATATAGCTCACCCCGATGTTGAGGGCCGAGCGGTGCGCCCGCTTCGGGTCGGGCCGCTCCAGTCCGAGCTCAAAACGCATCATGAAGTCTACCCAGCGGTCGGTGTCCGAAGCGATCTCGGCGGTGGCGCGTTCCTGCAGGTCTTCGCTGAGGCCAAGACCGGCAAAAAAGTCTTTCGTTTCCTGCACCTCGCGGTGCCGCAGGTGTTCCACCTCATAGTATTCGCGGCGGCGCTCGTTCTCGTAGTGATCGGCCTCAGTGCGCCCGGCGAGGTAGCCGCCCAGGCCCATGGCGATCGAGCCGGCGGCGATCTCGGCGATGCCGGCGATCACCACGATACGCGCGTCGTGCACGGCGCCGCTTAGACCGGCGGCCAGTGCAAACGGCACCGTCAGCCCGTCGCTCATGCCGATCACGATGTCCTTGATCACGTCGCTGCTTTCCATGTGCTCTTCGTGGTGGAGGTGGGTATCCATGGGGGAGGCTTTGTGTAAAGAAAGGAAATTGTGCAACGTGAATGATGAACTTCACCTACCGCGCATCGCGATTCACGAATTCTTCAGCTCACTGGAAGACCTGCAGGCTTTTCCCGATCCGCTCCACGCAGTCGTCGATCTGCGCCCGCGTGATCACCAGCGGCGGCGCCAACCGGATCTTGTCGCCGTGGGTCGGCTTTGCCAGGATACCCGCTTCCTTCATTTCCAGGCAAAGCTTCCAGGCAGCCTCCTTATCGGGGTGCTGCACCACGATGGCATTGAGCAGGCCTTTTCCGCGCACGAGGCTGATGAACGGTGACTGCAAGCCGCGCAGCTGCTCGCGGAAATAAGCACCTTGTTCTTCGGCATTTGCGGCCAGGTTTTCCTCCTTGAGCACCGCCAGCGCGGCCATCGACACAGCGCAGGCGAGCGGGTTGCCGCCGTAGGTGGAGCCGTGTTCGCCGGGAGCGATGGTAAGCATGATGTCGTCGTCGGCAAGGACGGCGCTCACGGGCAGTACACCGCCGCTGAGGGCTTTGCCGAGGATCAATATGTCGGCCCGAACGTCTTCATGGTCGATAGCGAGGAGGCGCCCGGTGCGGCAAAGACCGGTCTGGATCTCGTCGGCCATGAACAGCACGTTGGCCGCTTTGCACAGGTCGGCAGCGCGGCGCAGGAAGCCCTCGTCGGGAAGCACCACGCCGGCTTCACCTTGTATCGGTTCCACGAGGAAGCCTGCCACGTCGGGATTCTGGAGCGCAGCTTCCAACGCAGCGGCATCGTTGTAAGGGATTTGCACGAAGCCGGGCATGAAGGGCCCGAAGTCGCGGTAAGAAGCCGGGTCGGTGCTGAAGGAGATGACCGTAGAAGTACGGCCATGGAAATTCTCCCGGCACACGATGATCTTCGCTGCTCCTTCGGCAATTCCCTTGACGCGGTAGCCCCAGCGCCGGGCCAGCTTGATGGCGGTCTCTACGGCTTCCACGCCGCTGTTCATCGGCAGCACTTTATCGTACCCGAAATAAGCGGTGATGTATTGTTCGAACTCACCCAGCAGGTTGCTGTAAAAAGCACGACTGGTCAGCGTCAGCGTGTGCGCCTGCTCCACCAGGGCACCGATGATCCGTGGGTGGCAATGGCCCTGGTTCACGGCCGAATAACCGCTGAGAAAGTCGTAGTACTGTTTGCCCTGCACGTCCCACAGGTGCACGCCGAGGCCGCGCTCCAGCACAACCGGCAAGGGGTGATAGTTATGGGCACCGTAGCGGTGCTCCAGCTGCATATAGTAATTGGGGTCGGTAGACCGCTCGATCGTGGTAGCCATAAAAGAAGTATGAAGGATCAAGGAATGAGTCGGGCAGATGCGGAAGCAGGCCGCAACGAAAGGCGGCCGCGAAGGAACGGGTCCTTAGTGGTTGAGCAGGTCGAGGTTGGCCTGGAGGATATGACGGGTAGTGCCATGCATCTGCGACAAATGTAGGCGCTTTCCCGTTACCGTGCTAAAGCGGCACGGAGCGCACGAAGTAGGTGTCGGGGAACCCGGTCGGTGCGGGCAGTGTGCCGGCGCTAAAGATCCCGAATACCGTTGAGCCGCTGCCAGACATGGCCGTGTACCGAGCGCCCATCGCCCGGATGCGTTCTTTCAACTGCCTGATGACGGGGAAGGCGCTGAAAACGGAGGCTTCGAAATCGTTGCGGAGTACGTCCTGCCAGCGCTCCAGGGGTTCCTGGACCAGTTCCCGCAGGGAGGGCCGGTCGTCATCGGGACGCACGTGGCGGAAGGCTTCAGCGGTGGGAACGGACAGGCCCGGGTGCACCAGCAGGAGGGAATAGCCCGACAGGTCGAGGGGCACCGGCTCCAGCAGTTCGCCGCGGCCGCGGGCGAAGGCCGCCGTGTTATAAATAAAGAAGGGGCAGTCGGAACCGAGGCGTAACGCGAGCGCAGCCAGGTCATCATTGGTGAGGCCCAGGTTGAGCTTTCGATTGAGCGCCAGCAGGGCATAGGCGCCGTCGGCAGAGCCCCCGCCGAGGCCGGCGCCGCTGGGCAGCACTTTGTGCAGGTGCATCCGCACCGACGGCAGCCCGGGAAAGCGCTCCTGCAGCAGCCCGTAGGCTTTTACACAGATGTTCTGTTCGGGAATTCGGGTGACGCGACGTCCGCTGCCGGTAAAGTGAAGGGTGCCCTTCCCCGGCGCCTGCACCACCTCCAATGCATCATGCACAGCCACTGGGTAGAAGACCGTCTCCAGGTCGTGAAACCCGTCGGGGCGCTTCCGGCGTACCTGCAGGCCGAGGTTGATTTTGCAGTTGGGGAAGAGGAGCAAGGAGGAAACGTTTGTGGTTTGTGGTTTCCGGTTTGTGGTTTTGCGGTACGCGGTAACTCTTGCAGTCGTCAGTCCCGTCCGACCGGTCAGCCGGGCGGGCAACTATAATCTACAAACGACAAACTGGTTATTTGCGCTTTTTGCGGTTATTGATCTCATCGCGGATGGCGATGGCGCGGATGTAATCTTCCTGTTCCAGCACTTCACCAAGGAGCGTGTTGAGGTCGTCGAGGGAGAGGGAGCGGAGGTCTTCTTTGCCGCCGCTGATGGTGCTGCTGGGCTCTTCCTCTTCTTCCTCTTCCGAGGTGGGCGAGGCCTTACGGCGCTTGCTGCTGCTGCTGTCTTCCATCATGATACCCGCGCTGTCGAGAATGTGCTCGTAGGTAAATACCGGGCAGCCGAAGCGCACGGCGAGGGCCAGGGCGTCGGAGGTGCGGGAATCTATTTCAATGGTATCGTTGTCGGAGGAACAGACAAGTTTCGAATAAAAAATGCCTTCCTGGAGGTCCGAGATGATGATCTCGTGGAGCTCGATGTTGAAGGCATTCATGAAATTCTTCATCAGGTCGTGGGTGAGCGGCCGGCTCGGCTGCATCTTTTCGAGGGCTACGGCAATGGCCTGGGCCTCAAAGCCGCCGATGACGATCGGCAGGCGTCGCAGTCCGCCCACTTCGCCCAGCACGACGGCATAGGAATGGGTTTGGGTAATGCTGTGCGACAACGCCACAATTTCCAGTTCGATTTTCTTCATATCCGGTTTCTAAAATCTTAGACTGCGTACAAACCTACAAATTAAACAATAAAAATGCCATAGCGGAGGCTATGGCATTCGTGCTGAGTTTTTGCTTAGGCACCTTTGTATTTCTTGACCGCTTCGATCATCTTCGGTACCACTTCGAAGGCGTCTCCTACGATACCGTAGTCGGCCGCCTTGAAGAACGGCGCCTCGGGGTCCTTGTTGATCACCACGATGGTCTTGCTGCGGTTCACGCCAGCCAGGTGCTGGATGGCACCCGAGATGCCGATGGCGATGTAGAGGTTAGGAGCGATGGCCACACCGGTTTGGCCTACGTGCTCGTTGTGCGGGCGCCAGTGGGCGTCGGCAACGGGCCGCGAGCAGGCGAGAGCGGCGCCGAGCAGGTCGGCGAGGTCTTCCACCATCTTCCAGTTTTCCGGGCCTTTGAGGCCACGGCCGGCGCTCACCACCACGTCGGCTTCGGCGAGGGCTACTTTCCCGCTGGTTTTTGTAGAACCGGTCACCTTCAGTTTCGGCGCGGGCACGTTGGCGTTAGCCGCCACCACCTCGGCCGTGCCTTCGCCTTCGGTAACGGTAAAGGCGTTGGGGTTGAGGGCCACCACCTTACGCTCGGTGTCGACGCGGACGTTGGCGAAGGCCTTGCCGGAGAAGACGTTCTTGCGCACCGTGAAGCCGCTGCCCGTTTCCGGGAGCGCCGTGGCGCCCGACACGAGACCGGCCTGCAGGCGTACCGACAGGCGGGGGGCGATGGCTTTGCCGCTGCTGTTGTTGGAAAAAACGATGATGCCGGCACCGGTGCTTTCCGCCACCTGTGCGATCACGGACGTATAAACCTGTGCGTCGAGGCTGTCGAGCGCGGGGTTTTGCACCTGGTGCACTTTCGTAATACCGTATTTACCCAGTGACGCCAGGTCGGCGGGAGCGCCGAGCACTACGGCCTCTGCCTTGGTGCCGCCCTGCTGCGCAATTTTGGAAGCATAAGAGGCCGCTTCCAGCGAGGCCTTCTTGATATGGCCGTCGATATGATCGATAAAAACCAAAACACTCATGATGTGTGGATCTAATGATTTCAAGATTGTTAGAATCAATTTCAGATGTCAGATGTCAGATGTGAAGATTTAAATCTGGAATTCGAAATCTGAGATCTGAGATCAGATAACGCGTGCGTCATCATGCAGCATGCGGATGAGCTCGTCGACGTTATCGGCGGGTACGAGCTTCACACCGGCTTTTGCAGGCGGAAGGCCGTATTCGGCGGCTACCGTAAGCGGTTTGGCGCTGCTTTCCACCACTTTCAGCGGCTTCGTGCGGGCGGCCATGATTCCGCGCATGTTGGGGATGCGGGCTTCGGCCATTCCTTTCTGGCAGGAGATCACCAGCGGGAGCGTGCCTTCGAGGGTTTCTTCACCGCCTTCGATCTCGCGCTTGATGGTGGCCGTTGTACCGCTCAGCTGCAAGCCCGTGGCAAGGGCCACGTAGGGGAGGTCGAGCAGCTCGGCGAGCATGCCGCCCACCGCGCCGTTGTTATAATCGATGGTTTCCTTTCCGGTCAGAATGAGGTCATAGCCGCCTTCTTTCGCCACCTCGGCAATCGCCGCGGCGGTCTGGTAGGAATCCTGCGGGTCCACGTTGATCCGGATGGCTTCGTCACCGCCGAGGGCCAGGGCCTTGCGGATGATGGGCTCGGCGTCGGCGCCGCCCACGGTAGCCAGGTGGATCGTCGTGGAGGCATCGGCTTCCTTCAGCTCGATGGCGCGCACCAGGGCGTACCATTCGTCGGTCGGGTTGATGATCCACTGCACGCCGGCGTCCGCGAATTTCGTGTTGTTGTCGGTGAAGGCTATTTTTGCCGTTGTATCTGGCGTCTTACTGATACACACCAAGATTTTCATAATAACAAACAGGTTTTGAAGTGAAGAGCCAAAGGTTGCATAAGCAACCATCCGGCATGCAAATATAAGCTTTCGCCCCTGCCAAAATATTTTTTACCATGGACCGGATCGCCCGACTGAAAGAGCTTTTACAGACCCAGCCCAACGACTCTTTCCTGCAGCATGCGCTTGCCCTTGAATACATCAAACTGGGCGACGAAAGCGCCGCCCGCGGCCACTTTGAGGCTATCCTGGCCAGCGATCCCGGGTACGTAGGCAGCTACTACCACCTGGCCAAGCTGCTCGAGCGCCAGGGCGAAGAAGAGGGGGCCATCCGGGTGTACGAAGAAGGGATGCGCCAGGCCCGTGCCGCGGGCGACAACCACGCCCTTTCCGAGCTCCGCTCGGCCTACGAGGAACTCACGATGTAACCGGTGATCGTGAACCGTCTATCGTCATCCGGCATCGTGAATCGTCAAACCTGAATCGTGCATTTATCCGAAGCATTTCTCCATCATATTGACCAGCTGGGTTGGAACCTTACCCAAAAACGGTTGCTGCTGGCCGTGAGCGGCGGCCTTGATTCGGTGGTGCTGGCACACCTGTGCCGCGAAGCCGGCTACGACTTTGCCATCGCGCACTGCAACTTTCAACTGCGCGGTGCCGAAAGCGATGCGGATGCGGCATTCGTACGGGCACTGGCGGCAACGCTCGCAGTTCCTTACTTCGAAAAGAGCTTCGATACAAACAGCTATTCGGTAGAAAAAAAAATCTCGATACAGGTAGCCGCACGGGAGCTGCGCTATGCCTGGTTCGAGGAATTGCTGCAACAGCCGTGGGGGGCGCATGCCCGCTGCACCATGGATGATTCATTCCTTCTGACGGCGCATCACCTCGACGATTCCATCGAAACCCTGTTACTGAACTTCTTCAAAGGCACCGGGGTGGCGGGACTGACGGGCATCCCGGTGCAAAACGGGCGCGTGCTCCGGCCCCTGCTTTTCGCCGGCCGCGGGCAGATCCGTGCCTGGGCCGACGCCCGCGCACTCAGCTGGCGCGAAGACAGTTCCAACAGCGATACCAAATACACCCGCAACGCCCTCCGCAACGAGGTGCTGCCACTGCTCGAAAAGCTGTTCCCGCAGGTGCGGCAAAACCTGGCGCACAACCTCGAACGCTTTGCCGGGCTGGAAGCCGTTTACCGCAGCTCCATCGACGCCCAGTTGAAAAAGCTTTTGGAATGGCACGGAAGCGAGGCCCGCGTGCCGGTGCGCAAGCTGCTGCAGGCAACGCCGCTGGATACGGTGTTATACGAGCTCGCGCGTCCCTTCGGTTTTACCCCCGGGCAAACAAACGGCCTTCGCCGGTTGCTCGACAGCGGGCCGGGACGTTATATCGATTCGGCTACGCACCGCGCGTTGCGCTACGGCGTCTGGCTCCAGGTGGTGCCGCTGCAGGGCCGCGACAACCGCCTCCACCTGCTGGAACGCAACGAATCGTCGGTGCTGCTGGACGAGCAGGTGCTCAGCTGGGAAGAATGGACCGCTGCGCCCGCCGTCATGCCACCCGATCCCGCCATCGCCTTGCTCGACGCCCGCGACATCCGGTTTCCGCTGGTGGTGCGGCGCTGGAAAGAAGGCGATTACTTTTACCCGCTCGGCATGCGTAAAAAGAAGAAGCTCGCGCGCTTTTTCATTGACAGCAAATTGCCGCGACACCTGCGCGAGCGGGTGTGGGTGGTGGAATCGCACAAGAAGATCGTGTGGGTGGCCGGGCTGCGCATCGATGACCGCTTCAAGGTCACGCCCGCTACGCGAAAGGTGCTGCAGCTACGACTCGCGGCCGTCAGCCCCAGCGATAACGCTTCACTTCCTGCAGGAAGCTCTGAACGATCGGGAACTCCACCATCCGGCACGCGAGAATAAGAAAACCGATACCGAACAGTGCCCCCCAGATGTGCGCCGAATGGTTCACGTTGCCGCCCCCGCGCTTGTCGAGGTACGTCGACACAAGCAGGTACAGCGGTCCGAACACGAAGCCGGGCACCAACACCGGGATAAAGATGAGCCCCATCTTGGCCGTCGGGTCGATGAGGATGGATGCAAAGATGACGGCGCTCACGGCGCCCGAAGCGCCGAGGCCGCGGTAGGCGTAGTTGTCTTTATTGCGGTTGTAAGTGGGCAGCAGCGCGGCCAGGAGGGCCAGCACGTACAGCAGCAGGTATACCCACTTTCCATAGTCACCGAAAATGTAGCCGAAGGCGAGCTCCACGTTGCGGCCGAACAGGAACAGCGCGTACATATTGAAGCCGAGGTGGAAGTAGTCGGCATGGATAAGACCGCTCGTGAAGAAGCGGTACCATTGTCCGCGGCCGACGGCCGGCGGGTAAAAGATCAGGTCCTCCATGATCTTCGGGCTCGAAAAGGCGCCGATGGAAACGAGCACGGTGAGGATCATGATGCCGATGGTCATATAGGGAATGAAGTCCATAATGCGTTCTTTACTTGTGGTGGTATTTTTCGTTGCGCAGGATCGTGCAGGCGCGGTAAAGTTGCTCCGCCAGCAGCAGCCGCACGAGTTGGTGCGGAAAGGTCAGCGCCGAAAGCGACCATTGGAGCTGTGCCCGCTTCAGCACGGCCGCGTCGATGCCGAAGGCGCCGCCGATGAGAAATACGATCTGCCGCGTACTTTCCGTAGCGCGCTGTTGGAGGAAGTTCGCCAGTCCTTCGGAGCTGAGGCTTTTGCCCCGCTCGTCGAGGGCTACCAGGTAGTCCTCGGGGCGCAGCAGGTCCAGGATGAGCTCGCCTTCCCGCTTTTTCTGTTCCGGCTCGGGGAGGCTTGCCGCATTACGCGGCACGGGGATGATCTGCCACTCGGCCTGGAAATAGCGGCCGAGCCGCTTGGTGAATTCTTCCACGCCGGCCTTAACGTAGGGCTCGTGCGGCTTTCCGATGGTCCAAAGGGCGATCTTCATACAGGGGCAGTGCCCGGCAATAGTACGTTATTTTCCTTCGCCGGCTCATGGATGGGGCTAGTACGGGATTTGCAAAGTCCTATCCACAAATGGATGTGCACGTGGTGGGTATTCGGTTTTTAGTTCGGCTTTCTTTCCTGGTAACCATTCTTTCCGGCTTGCCGGCCGGGCAGCTGGCCGCACAGAACGATTCGGTGTGGGTGCCGGCGAGCTTGCAATACGAGCGCCCCGGGCTGATCAACCGGGCGTTACTGGGCAACAACTACCGCGAGCTGTGGGAGACCCCCGTGCGGCTCCCGGTATTTCACCTCAAGGGGCAAGGTTTCAGGATCAAGGAACTCGGCGGCGGTAACCAGACCCTGTCGCTGCAGCTCACCGACCCGCAGGGGCACCCATGGGTGCTGCGGACGGTGGAAAAGGAAGTAACGAAAGCGCTGCCGCCGCTGCTGGCCAAGACCTTTGTGCTGAGCCTCGTGCAGCAGCAGGTCTCCGGCTCGCATCCCTATGCCCCCCTGGTGGTGGCGCCGCTGTCAGACGCCGTCGGTGTAAAGACACCGCACCCCGCTATTTACTATGTTCCCGACGACCCGGACTTCGGAGAATTCCAGAAGCGGTTCGCGGGTAACGTGTGCCTGCTCGAAGAGCGGGAGCCGGGCGAAGTGAAAACACTCAACTCCGAAAAGGTGCTCGACCGGCTTATCGACCGCGGCGCTGCCCGGCCCGACGGGGAGCAGATCCTGCGGGCGCGGCTGTTGGACCTCTTTATCGGCGACTGGGACCGGCACACCGGCCAGTGGCGCTGGGCCGAGCGGTCCAACGGCCTGGTGCAGGCCCTGCCCCGCGACCGCGACCAGGCCTTCTTTTTCAGCAACGGGCTGCTGCCGCGCCTCTTCCAGGCCGTCGCCCTGAAATACCTCGTGTCGTACGAGGACGACCTCGGCAACTGGCGGGGCATCACCTTTAAGAGCTGGCCCTTCGACCGCTTCTTTCTCAACAGCCTCAATCGGGCCCAGTGGACCAGCGAGTTGCAACACATGCAGTCCGCACTCACCGACAGCGTGCTGGAGGAGTCGGTACGGGCCATGCCACCGGAGATCTATGCGAAAAACGGCAGCCGCCTTCTGCGCCAACTGAAAGGCCGCCGCGACGACCTGGTGACGAGGGGATTGAAATACTACCGCTTCTTATCGGGCTATGTAGATGTGTTCGGTTCTGACAAAGACGAAGAATTTTTCATCTCGGGTAGCGGCGACAGCGTGCAGGTGCAGGTGTTCGCGCTGAAAGACGGCCGCCGCGACCGGCAACTGTACAGCAGGCAATTTGTCCGAGACGATACCCGCCTGCTGCGGCTCTGGGCCTTTCACGGGAAGGACCGGTTTACATTTGGACCGGGTCGCAGCCGTTTCCGCTTCGAGCTCAATGCCGACGATACCGGCGACGAATACAACCTGGTGCGGGGCAAAAAAGCCCGGAGGATCAACCCACGGCCGGCGCGACGCGTGCCGAAGATCTACCAGTCGCCGGGCAAGGAGCCGGGTAACGTGCAGCCCTGACCGAACAGTCGTTTTGTCTTTCCGGGTAATTTCCGCCGCCCGCTACGCCTGTTATGCCGGCGGCGCTGCAGCGACACGGAATTGGGTAAGTAGTACTGAGACTCATCCTTACGGGGACTATGGGGTTCCCATTAGGACCGTAGATTTACGGTCGATTATTTTCAAATCTCGTGTTTTTCCGATTGTTTTTTTGGAATGGGACGACTACTTTGGTTGTGTTATCCATTTTATCCATCCCAAAACCGTCCCTTATGAAAAAGATTCTTTTTGCCGCCCTGCTGCTCACAACCGGCGTAGCCGGCACCACTGAGCTTTTCGCCAACAGCACTGTTAAGGTAGCGGCCGCCCTGCCCAAGCAAGTGCAGAACGCCTTTGCCGCCCTGCAGGCCCAGTACGCCGCCAACAACCAGGTGCTCACCAACGTAGTGTGGACGCACAGTGGCAACACCTACACGGCCACCTTCGTGATCGTGGACATGTCGGTGGAAGATTCGTACACCAACGGCTCTGCTGCCTTCCATGCGAACGGCACGCAGGTGCAATAATCAACAGCACATAAGATTGGAGCGAGGCCCCGCGATGAGCGGGGCCTTGTTTATTGGTGGATTGGTGGATTGGTTTATTGGTGGATTGGTAACAGGGACCTGCCGGTGCGGTACCTCCACAGGAGATAGAGGAACCGTGCTTCACAGATTGATGCGATGGAAAGAACGTGCGTGCACTGCCTTTCGGATGGAAAATAAAAAAACCTCACATTTCTGTGAGGTTCTTCGTGACCGCGTCAGGATTCAAACCTGAAACCTTCTGATCCGTAGTCAGATGCTCTATTCAATTGAGCTACGCAGCCATCAGCAGAGGTCTACTGAAACACTTTCCCGGTCCTTACTGAAACATTACTGAAACAAACCGGTGAGAATGACAAAGTTATAAAGAAGTGGGCAACCCCTTTATCAGAGGTTAGAGCATGTTACCCAGATGCTTCTGGATCCGGCGGCCGATAAAGAAGTCAATCTTCTCAGCCACCTCATCGGGATCATTCAGACACGTAGCCTGCGTGAACTCGAAGCGTTCTTGGAAATTAGGGATCATCGGACTTTCTGAAACGGTATACCAGATGCGGACATTACCATCAGAAAGCTCCTTGATCTCAAACAGCGTACTTCCAGCCTCCAGTGACTTAATTCCAAGGATCAGCTTGTTGTCTCGATCATGAAAGATCCGAGCCTTAGCGTTTCCGCCTAGTAGCCGGGTGGTGAGATCAGGGTACTTTTCACTCAGCTTGGGTACTGCCGCGCCGTTTAATTTGCTCCCATAGAGGAAGAGAACTACCAGCAACGCAAGAACCAGTATAATTATCGTAAAAATCATAGAAATTGTTTTGAGTTATTGTGTCCTCCTCACTCTAAACTTTCCGGTTATGGAAACAGGGTTCTGTGTGGAGTTCCGGTAAGCCGTACCCGAGAACGTACCTTCTATCATTCCTCCAATCTGCCCGACCTCCGTTAATGTAACAGTTCCTGTCCCGTCCGGATTGTCGATGAAACAGGTTGTTGAATTCAGAGATGAGGGATTTTCAACAATATTTAAGCTCTGGTTCGTAGCCCCACCGATCTGTGTGGTACCTACGTTCATGGAGTTCAACCCAATAAACGCGTCAATACAAGGGGGTAGTCCGTTAACATTGCAGTCTCCAGAGATCAGAACATGAACATTCGGGCTACTGGTCGCTTGCCCGAGATAGAGGTGGTTGGTTGCGAGATTTGCGTATCCTGTATCGGAATGGTCTCTTGTCTGACCTCCGACGGTGTAGGAGAAATAATATATCGGCCCGCTTGTGGTACGGCTAGTGTCTTCCTCTGAACTTTTCTTCTTACATCCAGTTAATGCCGATACACAGAAGGCGGTGATAGCTAGCCATTGAACGTTACTTTTTGTCATAATGCAGGGTTTAGTAATTAGGTGTACTGAAACGACACGTGGGCTAACAACATCTACAGTAACCGGACGGAGTCGAGGCCGTTTAGATACATGCAGAGTGTAGCCCACGCTTGACGTGGACCGCACCGCTGCTTTTTGTATCTAACTTGGACTCTCGACTTTCCCGGTTACAAAAGCTACGATTGGTCGTAACGAGATGATATGTTATTAAGCTCTTATGCCGATAGCATTGTGTTTGAAACAAAGATAATAACCCCTTTACTGATGACGGACAGAAAGGGGCAAAGAACCGCTCGACTCCCCCGGTTAGAGGTATCCTTCATCGGCCAGGCTCTGAAAGCGTCCGTCTGGGATCAGGATCAGATGATCCAGTAGCCGCATATCGACGAGTTTACAGGCCTCTCTGAGCCTAGCGGTTAGTTCCAGATCTTGTTGTGACGGTGTCGGATTGCCCGATGGGTGATTGTGGCCGAGAATAATTCCACTGCAGGCTACCTTGAGCCCGACGGACAGGATCAGCCGGGCGTCAACAACGGTACCCGATATCCCGCCCTTGGAAACCTCGTATGCCCCCAGTACCCGATTGGCCCGGTTGAGATATAGGGCTACCACCCGCTCTTGTAGGGCAATGGTCTGGGAAGGAAAGAACGGATGCAGTTCATTGAAAGCATCTTGGGAAGTCTGGATCAACGGCTTATGGCCCGCCCTGGGCCGGTAGCTTACCCGTATCTCTGAAACACGCTGTGTCGTCTTCTTCATGGTCGAAATAAAAAGCCCACCCCGAACAGATATCGTGGGTGGGCTGGTGAAAAAATAATAGGCTCACTGCAGGAACCAGCTGTTGGCTTTACCCTCGAGCGTCAGGCGGACCTGTTGGATGAACTGAAAGGCATTTAACGCCCGATCCAGAAAGCTGTCCACGTAGCTGCTCTTATTAACCCCGGTAAGCAGGTTGTATGCCCGCCAGAGGTTGATCTGCCCGTTCCCCGACCCACAGAAGTTGGGATCTTTGTAATAGTCCCGGGCAACGGTACCCATCTGAGTGTCGGTGAGGAGCAGCGGTGTAAGCGTTCGACGGAGCTCCCCCTGTAAATAGGGATACAGGCGTGCCCGCCCAAGTAGTTGGGCAAACTGCCGCTCTTCGAGGTGGAGACCCGGAAACGTAGCCAGCTCCGCCAGATGCCGCTTTTGATCGTAGGTCTGCAAAAGCGTACCTACGGCAGCCGCAAGCTGCTGAAGATTGCTCACCCTTAGATCCTGCAGGTAGCCGTCTGTCCAGACACACAGATTCGTACACACCCGGTTTTGAAAGCCGACGAAGACTTTGAAATGCTCGTCAGCTCCTTTTTTTAAGTGCAGCCGGTCCATATTGTAGGCCTTCACGCCACCGATGGTGAGGGATAGTGCGTTTCCGCCCACGTCCTCCCTTATAGAAGGGATCTCGATCACAAAGGCCATACGTTCGTAATACAGCGTCTTTTCCCATTCCTCTAGCTGGCTGGCCGGCTTGTTCCGGGCATCCGGAATACGCCCTTTGATTGGGTGCGACACGCGGACTGAAGGATGCAGGATCGTCTCACCGCGGTAGACCTCCAACACCTGCCGATGCACGGTCTCAAGGAAGTCAAAATGAGAGATCAGCGGCTCGTTGTCCTTGGCGTAAACGGGGATTATGTGTTCATCACGGATTTCCTCCAAGTCCACGGAGAGCGTGTTTGCCTCGATAAAGGGGTTGGAGGCTACAGAGAGCGTTGACTCCTGCTGCTGGTCCGTTTCGGGGACAGGATAAAGGGAAGTATTATGAATGATCGGTTCCATTAGTACTGAGGTTTTGGTTAGCTAATTCTTTCTGAGCTTCCTGGTTGATCATGATCCGCCGCTTATGCTGCTCAAACTCTGGCTTCAGCACCCCCTGGAACTGCGGGTACTCCTGATAAAGCTCCAGCAGCTCTTGAATGCTGCGGCAATCACCGATCCGCCCCGACACATCGTGAGCGGTGATGTCGGCACCTGTATTACACCACTCCAGGATTGCCAGCCCTGTTTCAACCGACAGCCGCTGTTCCGGCTTGCCGAAGAAAAGCCCGGTACGGTCCTTTGATGCCACTGCCAGGTTCTTGATGTCCAGATCAAAGACAAGTGTGAGCTCGTACTCAATACCATCCCGCTGGACTCCTTTCAGGCCGACCTTCTCAGGTGTCATCTTCCCGTTCTTCTCGTTCAGCACGTAGTCCTGCTTGGTTCGGATGGTGCAGATCACATGAGTCGGTGACTGCAGCACACGTTGTACGAAAGCATTGTGGCGGGGCGTGATCTTACCCCAGTTAGTAAAGCTGTTTCCGGGCAGCTTGCTGTGGTGATCGAGCAGCTCTTCCCACTCGTGCGTGGCAGAGTCAATGATAATGACCTCGATACCGCCCGCTTCACAGGCTTCCATAGCCTGCATGTAGCGTTCCGGCGTGAAGGGAGCCCGCATCGGAAGCACCTGGAAGGGTCCGAGGTGGGCATAAAGCTCGGAGCTATGGTTTTCTGTGTCGACCACTGCCACCTTTGACCAGTCGTTGCAGAGCCCATAAGCTAATAACAAAGCGGAGAAAGTCTTTCCAGACCCGGACGGTCCCTGTAACCCCATTTTGATGCGGGCTCTTTTTCGTTGAGCAGTCTGTAGTTTCATCTGTAAACGTTTAAGGTTTAAAAAGAAAAAGGCTAACAGCGGTATGCTGTCAGCCTTTCATGTGGTAAACGTGGGAGGTTTAGGCCCCCACGTCGTTCAGTTGTGCGCGGTCCAGGTTCATTGCCGGACGCGGATAGGGTTTGCTGTTGTTGCGTACCAGCTTCACGGAGCCGAGCTGCACGGAGCTATTCACCAGCCAGAGTGTTCCAGCCAAGCTTTCCCCACGTTCACTGATAAGGTTCGGCCCCGCCACGGCTATGTAAGCCGGTTTGGACTTATCGAACTCCCGGGCCACGAATACGGTGCCGACAGGCGTGCCTACGTACTCACGGCCCTTTCCTTTCAAGAACTGGAGTTCATTGATACCCAAAAACTCGAGAAACTGATCAACAGCCATCATCCCTTGGATTGCTTTGTTTTCCATCTTATAAATTTTAATGACCGGGGGAACCCCGACTAATCGTAAGGAGGGGAGTCTGATGATTGGTAGAGGGAGTTTCACACGAACACGAGACATTTCGGACCCGGGGGCTAGTTCTAGCTCTGGTGGCCCGGGGGGTTAGCTAGCCCGTGGTGACGGCGGGGGTAGAAAAATTATGGTACTCGGTTTGGGTTTAGAACTCCATTGGAGCATCAGGCCGCAGATGATTCCAGACGTCGATCAGATGATTTCTGAGCCTTTCCTTTTCTTGTTGATGGCAGACCTGTTCTTTCTCCCGCCCGCGGCTAAAGCTCTCATGAATGTATGCTGTCAAACCGATCGTTCCCAGTGCTGCTACGTCTCCCGGTACCGGAAAGAGGCTGCCATCCTCCGCTAGCACGTTGAGCCCCAAGTAATCATTCGGGTTTTGGAGTTCCCCATTTTCGTTGGTGAGGTGGTTTTTGGTGTACCGATCGGAGTAATACCGCCAAAGGGATGCTTTCCTTCCCGCTACAGGGGGGCCAAAGGACAATGCCGGTGCTCCCCCTTTATGTGGAATAGGCCCAATGACTACCGGCCGGCTGGCGTTTGGATCGAGAAAGAATATTACCGGGCTGGGCTCGTTCCGGCCGAAGTGTTTGTACCAGCTGTGTGCCTGACAAAAATTAGCCACGAACTGACCGATGCTTTGGAGCGTAGGCGCCGGAACCTGTTTGATCTTGTCAAGGTACATAGAGCATGGTTGTTTTTTTGTGACCTCCTTCTAAAGGTGCGGGTTATAGCTATTTAATCCAAAAGCTGGAGACGATGGTTTCACTCCTTGACGAATACCTGAAGTATGCTTACCTGAGCGGACACTCCATTCTCTGCCACCCGTCCACCAAACGAACGGCCATGAAAAGGGCCGATGGAAGAGTCAACCACCCCTGACTACCGGTGACGTGAAAGTCCTTGTATTACTAGTTGTGAGAGCCTTCCACATTATGTGTACAGTTTGTGGATGCCGGCATACCAGAACGGACGGATCTTTGGGAAATAATCGGTATTTTATATATGAGAGGAGCTTCGTGCTCCAAAAGCGGTGGAAGCAGACTGGAACTAAGGCCCGATCACCACCGGGAAGAGCTGAAAGGGAAACAATCACATGTGATGGCTGTCCTGAGAGGGGTGTCGTATGGCTCACCCCGGGGTATGGACTGAAACAGTCACTACAGGTCCTTCAAAAGAATCCCCTGCGCTGGTTTATTCAATGGTAAACAGTGCGGAAACAAAAGTCAACCACGCGTCTGGATCACTGGATTTTCCGGCTTGGGGTAACCCTCTTTTATAGTAAAAGCGGGTTTACCGTCTAAATGCTCCTCATCCCATAATAACACTCCTGTTATGGGGGGTTAGGGGGGCATTTTGGGGGTCTTAATGAAGAACCGAGTGTGCCCCCCCTATACCAGATCTGCTGCATGGAGTTCCGCCTGCTCGAGCACAGTTTCAGTGGCTCTGGGCTCGTCGTCAGGCGGATACTTATGAAACCGTAGCACCCGCTTAACTTCAAGCTTTACACGGTCCTTCGCGGACTGCCGGACCGTCCAATCCAACGTAGTGCTCCTTTTAACACGAGAAACCAGCTCCCGCGCAATGATCATCAGCTTTTCATCCCCTATGAGCTCCAACGCTGACTTGTTGACCCGCAAGGCATCATAGAAAGCCTTCTCGGTTTCCGTCAGGCCTAAGTCTTGGCCGCGTTCTGTTTCTTTATTTACCTCTCCAGAGATTTCCAGCAGCAACTCGATCATCTCTAGGGCGGTAATAGCTTTCCGGTTATACCGGTTGATGGCCTCGGTCAGCTTTTCTGAGAAGTTTTTAGTAGCCACGATGTTCCGTTTGAACCGGATCTTTATCTGGTCGGAAAGGAGCTTCTTCAGCAGTTCCACGGCTACGTTCCGCTGCTTCATATTACGGACTTCGTCCATGAACTCATCGGAAAAGATTGAAATCTCCGGTTTTTCGAGACCTGCCTGATCCAGCAGGTTAACAATCCCGTCTGCAGCTACGGCCGCTTCCACTAGATTGCGTACAGTACCTTCAAATTCCTTCCTCCTCTGCCCGGTTACTTGGGTATCGAACTTAGCCAGACGTGCTCTAACGGCCTGAAAAAACGCCACTTCTTCGGTGATCTCTTTGGCTGCCGGCTCCGCCTTAGACAGAGCGTACGCTTTACTGAGGGCCGTGACTTCTTTCAGGTACCGTTCCTTTCCGTTCTCCAGTGAAAGGATATGATCTTCAGCCTCCAGGATAATGTTCATCTTTCTCCCTACAGGGGATGTGAAGTACTCAGGGTATTCAAACCCATGGTACATCTGCTGCACCACTTCAAGCTTGGTGAGCATAAAGGCCACGGCCTCACTAATATCTGCGGCGATATTTCCCTTGCCTTGACTTTCCGTATAGACTTTAAGGGCAGCTTTCAGGTTGCCGGTTACCGGTACGTAGTCCACCACCAAGCCACCCGGCTTTGATCCGAAAACCCTGTTGACACGGGCTATGGCTTGCATAAGGTTGTGTCCTGACATGTCCTTGTCCAGGTATAGGGTGTGGAGTACGGGAGCGTCAAACCCAGTGAGCCACATGTCTACCACGATCACCATCTGAAGGGGATCATTCGGTTCTTTCAAACGAGCCGCGATCCTGGAGCGTCCTTCTTTGTTTCGTATATGAGGTTGCAGGAAGGCATCATCCGACGAACTGCCGGTCATAATGACTTTGAGGTTTCCGGCGGTGTCATCCTCACTGTGCCAGTCCGGACGGAGGCTGACCATCTCGTTATAGAGCTTTACCGCTACGTTCCGGGACATGGCTACAACCAAAGCTTTCCCTTTTAAGGTTTCGGTGCGGTCTTCAAAGTGGGTGATGATGTCCAGCGCAACGGCTTCCATCCGCTCCTGGTTACCGACGATTGCTTCCATGCGGGTCGCTTTCTCCACCGATTGCTTTACGATGTACTCAGGCAGGCCTTCGGCCACATGGGAAAGCCGGTCATCCAGTTCCTCCACGAAGAACTGGTCCAGTTTCAGCTTCGCAAAACGGTTCTCGTAGAAGATAGGTACTGTAGCCCCGTCCCGGACGGCCCGCTCGATGTCGTAGATGTCTACGTACTCACCAAATACGGCTTTCGTGTTCTTATCTGCTGCCTCTACTGGGGTTCCGGTGAAGCCTACAAAAGTGGCGGCCGGCAGGGCATCATGCATGTGCTTGGCAAAGCCGTAGGAGACCTCGGAGCCGATCTCCTTACCCTGATCGTCCTTGTAGGTCCGCACTTTAGCCTCAAAGCCGTACTGGGTCCGGTGGGCTTCATCGGCTATTACGATGATGTTCCGACGGTCAGATAGCAGCTCAAACTGGCTGTTACCTTCCTCGGGAAGGAACTTTTGAATGGTCGTAAAGAAGATACCGCCTGACTGACGCTGTTTGAGTTCCTTTACCAGGGCTGCGCGGCTCTCTATCTGAACGGGCACCTGCCGGAGCAGCTGCTTACAGTTGGCAAAGGTTTCGAAGAGCTGATCATCCAGGTCATTGCGGTCAGTAATAACGACGATAGTGGGGTTGTTCAGGTGTTTTACCAGTAGACCGGTAAAAAACACCATGGAAAGACTTTTACCACTACCCTGAGTATGCCACACAACGCCACCTTTTTTGTTGCCGGCTTCCGAGCTGGCACGCTGGGCTGAAAGAACAGCCTTCTTCACCGCGTAATACTGATGATAGGCAGCAACCTTCTTCATTGTGCCAATCTGAATCGTCTTTGTTTTAAGATCCTCATATTTATACTGTTCAAAAACGATGAAGTTGAGGAACATATCCAGCAGGGTACCGGGGTTGAGTAGCCCCTCCATCATCACCTGCAGCTCACTTGTTTTTCGGTCGGCGGTCGTCTTCCCATCCGCCGTCTTCCAGCTCAAAAACCGGGAAATGTCGGAAGTGATTGTTCCGACCTTGGCTTCAAGACCATCGGAAATGATTTCCAACAGGTTATAATGGAATAGGGAGGGAATCGCGGCGTGGTACGTTTGAAGCTGCTGGTAGGCTTTGTCGATGGTGGCGTTCGGATCAGTAGCGTTTTTCAGCTCCATCACCACTACGGGGATGCCGTTAAGGAAGATCAATACGTCGGGCCGCTTGTTTTGGCCGTTCTCAATAATGGTCATCTGGTGGGTGACAACCCAATCGTTTTTACCAGGGTTGTGAATATCCACCAGCCACACTTTCTGTGTGCGTTCTTCACCCTTCTCCATGAATGTCACGTCCACGCCTTCAGTGAGCAGCTTTTGAAAGTAGGCGTTGCAAGATACTAGGTCACCGTGGGCATTGACCCGCTCCACTTCTTTGATAGCCTGCTGAATGGCCGTGATAGGAATGGTAGGATTGTGAGCCACTACGGCTTGCTGCAGACGGTCTTTCAGCAGCAGCTCCTGGTAGGATGTTCGCAATGAACCCGCAACATCTGGGTCAATGGATTCAGGAGTCAGGTATTTGAAACCATCTTTTGATAGGGCCTCAATGACCCATCGTTCAATATGATCTTCGGATATAGAGCTCATGTGGTACAGGGGCTGGCTTAGATGATCAAGTGGCTTTTTCGTTTGTGATTCTAGTTGTCATTTTCTTGGTTGTCAACCGTATGGAACTTCAGGATGTTCTCCCATACTTTTTCTTCCTCATAGTTCCGTAACTCGTTTATGAGATAATGGGTGGCTTCTGCTTCAGGAAGGATGCTCCGGGTCCAATACAATAACTTCTGCAGATCGGTTAGCTCCGGAGATACCTTTAAAAACCTATACAGATCAGTGCATCCCTTCTGTTTAAAGACACGCTGATATTCAGACTCCCAGCTTTGTACGACCCTGCTCTGTTTACTACACACACCGCATATATACCCCACTCTCGATGAGACAAGGTAATTTTTCGAGTTTTGTGAGCAGCTGTGGACGATGAACGGGCTTACGTCAAGGTCCTTCAAGATGTTCTCTCTCGGATTGCTTTCAAGATAAAGGGAATTGCGTTCCATTACGAAGATCCTGAAGCTCAGGGTCCGGCGTAGTGGGGTCTTTGGTGAAATTGTCATGTTCGCATTGTATCGGAACCTGCCCGCCACTCTATTTACTTCGGCTTCATCAGTCAAGTAGACCTCATTACTCAAATTGTGAGATGAGACTAAACAAAGAGCGGATAAAACCAAATAGGTGGCCGTGGTCTGCTCGTAGTTCTTCGAACGAACCTGTGCCGAATTATGGTCAGACGCCCACCCGAACTCCTTAAAAAGAACTGAATTATGAGGGGCATCCGGCACCTCGTTCAGTAGCTCTAGCAGTTTAAGTTTTTTCTCGTAGCAATTGAGTAGGTGTAGCATCTTTTCGCTCTCAAAGTCTCTGGATATAAAGCCAGAAAGCTCACTGAGAGCGTGTTGAACCAGCCGCTCGCAAGTTTCGGTAAAAGGGCTCAGCTGATCAGGCATCTAAGGTGGTATTTAGTGGTACACCAGCAGGATGTACTGCAATCATTGAATCAGCTGCCATATGGACATTGACAAGCACTTCCTGACCCTTCTCAAAAAAAATAGCCTTTGGTAGCGTTTTCTTTCGGATGACACACAAGGGTAGGCTTTTCAGCTGAACAAAATATACATCCTTGTTCTGTCCAGAAATACGAGCTGGAAGTTCAGCTTCCGCTTCCAATGCTGCTTTTACTTCAAGAAAATCAGGATGGAACGCCGCATCAGTCAACTGAGCTTTTGCGGCCCCCTTTGCGGAAACAGTCATGGTGACGTCAACCAGTTGATTTTCTCGAGCTTCATATTTTTCCGCCACGTTAATCTCGTAGACGCCTGGGCCCTTCATTGGTATCATCATCTTTTCAGGCATTACCTTGAAAAACCAAGAGCCGTTTATTCTTTTTAAGTATCCCCTTTGAACAGGCTGTAGTCGTAAACGTTCAATGAGAGCTTCCCATCGCTCATTCCCTAGAACTTCCTGGACCACGGCTATTTTTTGACCCGGGTGTGTTTTGTCCTCTACGAGATTAAAGACTACTTCATCTCCCTCCTTAGGAGCCGCTTTCCGCTCCTTTCTCGGGTTTGACGTGTCCACATGAAAGAAATATGACTCTTTGCTCTCCTGTGATTCAATGAAACCGTAGAATTTTTCCTTGTTGTAAAAGGTGACGATACCGTTCATAGTTTATCAGAATGGAAGATCTTGAATATCATCATCAGGGAGTTCAGGTGACGATGCCGAACCTGCTATAAACCTTGCCCGCTCCAAGAGTTCATCAAACGTAAGGATTTCAATATTCCGGCTATCCCTACGGAAAAGCTCAAAAGTTCGTCGTTTTATTTCCCGTTCTTCGGGATTGGACGCGTCATTCAGTTCCTTCCACCGTCCGATCACCAGAATCACTTTGGGATCGTATGCTGACTGATCGTTCAGCTCACCGCTAGGAAGGTACTTTGTGTTCTTTACTTTCTCCGTACCCGCAGCTTTCTGTTCAAGAATCTGTGAAACCGCCCAGAAAAGTTCATTTGACAATCTCCACGACCCACTGCGGTTTTTTGAGGAAAACAGGCTGGTGCCGGGTCTTTTCAGTTCGACAAAAACGGTGAATCTCGGATCGCCCATCCAAAAGTCGGTGATTACCCCGCCTGACCCATCGAAACTAGGATTAGATAATAGAGCTTCGGGTTGGATGATGCCTAGGTAGCGGTAATCAAGGCCGTAGCCAAAAATCCATGGGTTATTTTTCAGAAAGTGTTGGATTACCTTCTCCTCTTGGTGATCACTGACTCCTTGCTCTCCTGCATACACTCTCCAGTAGTCATCCTCGTTGACAAGCCGATCAAAGGTGTTCAGGCTCCTTTTTCGGTATCCTGTATTGACTATGTCCCGAGAGGTTACGCAGTCCTCTTTTAGTAATGTTTCAAGAAAGTTCGTAGCGTCGCGCCGTGAACAAAGAGCCCGAACGGCTTCTTCCACCTCTGGGTCAAAATCGTTGAAGGTGACGGGAACTCGAAATCTGCCAGTGAGGTTTTTTAAGTCAGCTGATGTCAAGAACTCCAAAAACTCACAGATCCCTTTCGTACTGAGGCCAGTCAGAGAAATTTGTTGTACTGTTTTACCGTTATCGAGTTTGGTCAGCTCAATTCCATTGATCTCGTTGTTTGAAGAAATATAGGTAGCCCTGACTACTATACGGCTGGTAACGTTTATCGTGAATCCGGTTTCTTGCTCCGTTACTTCATCGAATGCCCGCCGGAAATAGCTCCCAATGCCGTTCTTAAACCTGTTTCCATACACGAAACCCTCCCGTAGGTTCTGGAGGAATTCATCGTTCGTGTTATTTGAGCCAAGTGCGGCCATGAGTCAGTTGGTTTGGTTACAAGGTAGGAAACTTAAACTGCATTTTATTTTGGACGTCTTCCCGGGATGATCTCCGGAACGATGAAAACATTATCTCTTTTAGTCGACACGATCCCCGCATCCGACCAGTGTCCCAGATCCGTCCAGATCTCCTTGTTACGATGCCGCCCGGGTTGGTGCATCTCGTTGTAAATACCGTTCAGCAAGTCGGCTTCCTCATTGTACCACCCGTATTCAAAGAGCTCTCGAAAGATCGTGGCCGCTTGAGCCCGCTCCTTTCTCCCAATGCTCTCCAGCCGCTTATTTACCGCCTGATCAACCCGCAAAGCTGCGTAGGTATGGGCGTGTCTGTCGATCTGCTTTAGGAGCTCCTTTTTCAATTTGCTAAAATGGTATTTATAGAGCGGCTCACGTTCAAAGACCTCGTTCCGGCTAACGAACATCTCTACTTTGTGGTAAAAGAGGCCAAAATTGACGATGTAGGTTTCGGCCAGCAGCTGTCTCTGAGCGGCGTTAATCGGAAGGTGGCTTAGCAGCGGCTCAAGTACATCATAAATGGCTGTCTCGGTGATCCAGATACCCCACCACTGTTCAAATTCACTCTGGTCGGGCCGGTAGAAGAAATGAAAAGGAAGGTACAATGCCAGGATCTGACCGTTATGGGTGAGCATCGGTATTCCATCTTCACCCGGCTCGATCATGTCATCCAATGTCTTGCCTTTGACTGGTACTAGTGTCTCGGCTTGCGGCCGCGAGCGTAGGACTTTTACTGGCCGCGCGGAACTGGAAGGCCGCTCGGATTCGGTTCCATCATCAATGAAAAACGGTAGGATATCTGAGAACTGCAGGTATTCTGGCAGCTTCTTCGGTTGGAAAATATCAGGATAGCTTTCGTAGAGATGGTGGGCCTTCATCGTATGGAGACTTAAGCGGTTTCAAGTATTTGTTCTGCAGCTTCTACAACACGGATTTCCCCCGACATAAGTTTAGGTAAAATCAGATCTCGGGTACCAGCCAGTGTCTTTATCTGCTCGTTATTGGCCTCTATCTTCTTCTGATGATCTCCGCTGATGGTATTAAAATGCGTCAGTCGCTCACCATCAGGCAAACTAAAAGTACAGCGTTCCAGTCCCTCAAGAGAAAGCATGTTTACCGTCGACCCGTTTGTAGCTCCAATCACTTGGTCCCGCATCGGTGAATGATTAAACAGGTGGTAAAGAAAGGCGGGGGTAAGTGCATTGTTCTTCGGCACAATCCGGTAAACGTGTTGACTGAAGATTGCTCTTTCCCCGATACTCCTTGGGACGATAGCGGCGTGCCCAATCAGTCGGTGCTCATGCCCCTGCTCGGTATTTGTCACGAACACATCTCCTGGGAATATCAGGTGGCGTTCTTTGAAGTCACCATTATAGTATTTGGTACCAGACTCCTTAAAATGGCCACCTTCAAACACTGAGTTTAGATTGATCATTGGCACGGCCAAAAGATCAGATTGTTCGGTTAGCCCTGCCCCCTTATAGCTCAAACCTCTAAGAATTGTGGTCTGCTCCCCAAGCGTCGTCGTTAAAGTTTCGTCAAGTTCGTTCACCACAAACCACTGCCGAAACAACGTCTCCGCTAGCTGCTCCAGCGTTTTGTTCTGGTGTTGAAGAATTTCTATTTTGTCGTCGAGGCTAGATAGAACTTCAACTATTAAATCCTGAGTATCAGGGTCAGGTAAATCAACGGGTATTTTTTCTACTATTTTTCTTTCTGAGATATTTGGTTGGACCGATCCGTGAGATGCAGATAAAAGATGATGCTGACCTAACTCCGATGTCAAGAAGTACTTGAGAAATTGGGGCCGAACTAAAGAGGTGTCAGGCCTTAGTATTAATAAAGCTTGGCTAATAATTCCTTTAGGGTCACTATTTGAAATCGTAGATATTCGTCCGACTGTACCTGAGCAGCTAATAATGAGATCATTAGGTTTTACCTGAAACCGTGAAAGCTCACCTAGCTTCTCGTCATCAACAAAAAAACGAAATTTTCTATGTCCATAGATTGCATGCATCTGTTCGTAAACAGGTGTCCCAGAACTCTTCATGTCATTACGTTTAAGTGAGGATCCAAACGGCCCTCTTATATACCCTTTGGCTCCAAGGATTTCACCAAGCGTTGTCTCTCTCCATTCACCCATTAGAATAAGGTTTTAAGAGTGATAGGTTTCGAAGTATTCGGTCATTCAGTTCGTACTCCTTCTTTATTTCGAACTCCAAGGACCGTTTAAGCTCTGAAAATTTTTCATCAAAATTGAAATCATCCTCATCATCTGGTAAGCCAATGTAACGTCCAGGGGTTAGAACATAGTCCATCTGTGTAACGTCGCGAAGGCTGGAACTCATACAGAATCCGGGAATATCCTCATAATATTCTCGCTCATTGAGCCAGTGGTGATAGGTGTCCGCAATCCTTTGAATATCTGTGTCAGTAAATTCACGCGTCCGCCGGTTGATCAAATGTCCCAGATTCCGGGCATCAATGAACAGAATCTGACCTTTCCGCTTCCTGTTTTCATCCCGGTTCAAAAACCAAAGACAAGCTGGGATCTGCGTGTTTAAAAACAGCTTCGTGGGAAGGTTTACAATACAATCAATAACGCCGGCTTCTATCATGTTTTTCCGGATCTCGTATTCTCCACCCGACTTTGTTGTTAATGCTCCTTTTGAGAGAACAACACCCGCCTTTCCTGTGGGTGATAGGTGGTAAAGCATATGTTGGAGCCAGCCGTAGTTCGCGTTCCCTGTTGGTGGTACGCCATACTTCCACCGACCGTCATTCCGAAGCAGTTCTCCACTCCAGTCGGAAATATTGAAGGGCGGGTTAGCAATGATGAAGTCGGCTTTCAGGTCAGGGTGGGCGTCCTTCAGAAAGCTTCCTTCAGCGTTCCACTTCACCTGCTCTGGATCAATGCCGCGAATAGCTAGATTCATCACGGCCAGCCTCCACGTAGTCTGGTTGCTTTCCTGTCCGTAGATGGTGATATCGTCGATCCGGCCTTGGTGCTGCAGCACAAACTTCTCACTCATCACGAACATTCCCCCGCTGCCACAGCAGGGGTCATATACTTTACCGTGGTCAGGTTGGAGCATTTCAACAAGGAGCTGCACCACGGAGCGGGGCGTATAGAACTGTCCGCCCTTGCGTCCTTCCGCCAATGCAAACTGGCCGAGGAAGTACTCGTACACGACGCCAAGGAGGTCTTTTTTTCGGGCCGCTTCATCTCCTAGGTTAATGTTGTTGATCAGGTCAATCAGCTCACCCAGTACCATCTTATCCAGTTGCGGGCGGCCGAACTGCTTGGGCAGCACACCTCGGAGTTTGGGATTTTCCTTTTCGATGAGGTCCATGGCGTTATCTACGTCCTCTCCGATGGTCGGCAGCTTGGCCCGGCTCACCAGGTGGCTCCAGCGGGCATGGGGAGGAACGAAAAACACGTATTGGGAACTATACACCAGCTTGTCTTCCGGATCATCGTAAGCGTGCTCGCCCTCCTTATTCAGGATCGTCTGGTGCAGCTCCTCAAAGGCATCACTCACGTATTTGAGGAAAAGGAGGCCGAGAACGTAGTGTTTATATTCTGCGGCGTCAATATTCTTCCGGAGCTTATCGGCAGCCTGCCATAGCATCTGCTCAAAGGGTTTCTGCTCCTGGGTTTTCTCTTTCTTAGCTCGAGCCATTGGTTTTGGTCTTTGCGTAAAGATATGTTTCTCAATAAATTTCGAGTAGTTCCAATGCTTAGAATAACATGATTAGGTTTAGAACCTTTGCATTGAGGACAGATCTAATTACCTTGGTCCAAACTAACTGTCATGTTGAAACGAGTAAGTTGTACCGTACTGTTCCTCCTTCTTGTAACCGTCTGTTTTGCCCAGGACGATGAGGACCACCTTTCAAAAGCCGAATTACTATGGGGCATAAAAGCCGGAGCCGTGGTTGGAGTCATCGGCTTCATTCTTCAAAATATCAAGGCTATCAAGGGGCTCGGAACGGGACTTTTGTTCCTAGCTGCTTTTCTGGCCGGCGTCCCAATTCTGATTTTGATCCTTGAGTTGGTAAGCACGATCGTGAGTTTTGCATTCAAAATAGCAATCTACCTGGCCATAGCAGCCGCCGTAATCTGGGTAATATCACAGATCTACACATACTTTGCTGGTGAAAAGAAGTAGGGCAGCTGCGGCACCTACTTCTTTTTGTCATATATCATTACAAGAACCTGCTCTGTCAGGTTTTTTCGTTGGTAGTTTACTAACTGTCGGCTATAGAGCTCCGTGGTTTTCACAGACGTGTGTCCCAAGGACTTCTGTACGTCGTAGATGTTTCCCCCTGTAGCCTGAAGAGCCATGTCCGTAAAGGTGTGTCTGGCTACGTGGGTGGTGAGCTTCTTACAGATGTTCGTATACTTGGCAAGTTCCCGTAGGTACTTGTTCACCATCGTCAGCCGGCTGTTTACCACGATCTCATTTACCCGCTTCTCTCCGTTCAGCAGCGGAAAGATGTAGGGGCCGTTCGAAGGCTGGCGGTCTATGATCTCTTGTAATGGGGGCGTTATCGGTACTGCCATGTGCATCCCGGTTTTGGTTTGCCGGAACACCAGGCATCCATTCTGAATATGCTCCCGCTTCATCTGGATGATATCGCCGGCCCGGCTGCCCTCCGCTAAGAAACATGCCAGGAAGACGTCCCGGGCCAGCAGCAGCGTAGGTATTGTGGGGAGCTCTGTGGTAAAAATCCGCCGCAGTTCGTCCAGCGTGAGCTTTTCCTTGGTGTTGTCCGTGTATTTCAACTGGAGCTGGTCAAAGGGATTCCGGTCCGTGTAGGCCCCGTGGCGGATAGCCTCGTTCAGAATGGACCTGATCACGCTTAGGTTCGCTGAAACAGTATCTTCTGAGTTCTTCAGCTCAGAGCGGAGGTGGTTACTGTACTGCTGAAGGAAGGTGTAATTGATCCTGCGTATTGGAAGATCTTTTCCCACGTAGTCCCGCAGCTTGCTGAGTACTGCTTCATACCGGCGAAGGGTGCCGAGCTTTCCCCGTCCTTTGATCTCCGCTAGCTTGGTACGGTGGGCAAAATCAAAGAAAGACACTACGGAGCCGGAAGCGTTCTCTAGTTCATGCACCACGTCTTCCAAAACTACGTCGGCTGACTTTTTTAGCAGCTCTGCGTAGACATTGGTCACGGCCCTGAGTTTTTCCGATAGGACAGCGTTGTATTCCTGGTACAGGGGATGCCCCCGTTTTACCAGCTGTTTGGCCTTGTCCCAATACCGGCTTTCCACTTTAATCCCGGTGCTGATCCGTTTCATCCTGCGGTTTTGGGTAAGCCGGACCAAGATGCTTTGTTCTCCATTGGAGCCCTTGCTACTACTAAGTTCCAAGGCAAAAGTGATGTTCATGTTTCAGTAGAATTTTTGGTGAACACCGGTTACTGAAACAGTACTGAAACAAGTAGGGAACTGGGGACGTGTCGGTCTCTGCCACTCTAAGCGTAACCGCTTGATTTAGAGCATAAAAAAAGAGTCCTACTTTTCAGTAAGACTCTCTTCGTGACCGCGTCAGGATTCAAACCTGAAACCTTCTGATCCGTAGTCAGATGCTCTATTCAATTGAGCTACGCAGCCATTCCCGATTGGGAGTGCAAATATAGGGCGGCTGACTGCAAAAAAACAAATCCGGCCGAAAAAAAATTGGAAAAAACTTTTTATCGGGCCGAACTATTCCGCTCAAAGTCAAGTCCTTAGCGGCCTGCAGCCCGTCAGTCTTCTTTGCGTACTGTCGTTTCTGTAGTGGACTTTGTTTTCGTACCGCTGCTCCGCTTCTTGTGCCGGTGCACGGCGTTGTACGCCTTGTCCTTTACCGTCGTCTTCGGCTTTACTTTCGTTTTCGTGGCCGTGCCGGTCGTACTATCGTACGTCGTTATTGCGGTCGTTGTGGTTGTCGACTGCGCACCAGCGCCGGCGGCGCCGAACAGCACGATGCCCGCCATCAGGATCCATTTCTTCATACTCTTTTTTTAATGGGTCTCACAATGATGGTGCCATTCAAAAGTCCCAGCGCTTGAAGGCTTCGAGTGCCGCATAGCGGGTGAGCCCGAGCTGTGCATACGCGTCGGCGGTGTGCGCGTTGCGTTCCTCGGCACGCTGCCAGAACTCGCGGGCGTCGTCGCCCTGGAAGGGTACGATATCCTTTTGCGACTGGTGCATAAAAATGCCGTGGCGCTTTTCGAGCACCTGGCCGGGGCTCATCGGCACCGCCATGTCGATCTCTTCCACGTCCCATTCCTGCCAGGCGCCTTTGTACAGCCACAGGCGGCAGTCGCCGATCCAGCCGGCGCCGGACTCTTTCAGTTCCTTCAGCGCTTGCAGCACCACGTCGAGGCACACCTTGTGTGTGCCGTGCGGGTCGGCGAGGTCGCCGGCCGCGAATACCTGGTGGGGACGTACCGTCTGCAACAGCTCTTTGGTGATGCGTACATCTTCCGGTCCCATCGGGTTCTTTTCAATGGTGCCGGTCTCGTAAAAGGGCAGGTTTTGAAAATGCACCTGGTCTTCGGGAAGGCCTACATAACGGCAGGTGGCGCGGGCTTCGCCGCGCCGGATCAAACCCTTGAGGGAGCGGATGAGCGGCGAGTCGAGGTCGTGCGGTCCCTTCTGGGCGAGGTAAGCGTGCACCTCCTGCAGCGCCCGGCCCGTTTGCTCGTTCCCATCGCCGGCAGCCGCTTCAAAACCGGCAGCGAAGTCGAGGTGGCGCAGCAGGAATTCGTCGGTCACGGCTATGTTGCCCGAGGTCTGGTAGGCTACGTGCACCGTATGGCCTTGCTCGTGGAGGCGGCGGAATGTGCCGCCCATGGAGATGATGTCGTCGTCGGGGTGGGGCGAGAAGATAAGGACGCGCTTCGGCCAGGGCTCCGCCCGCTCGGGGTGGCTGGAGCCGGCGCCCTGCTTGCCCCCGGGCCACCCGGTGATACTGTCGCGGAGGGCGTAATACACTTCCAGGTTAATGGTGTAGGCATCGCCGCGGTCGGCGAGCAGGTCGCCGAGGCCGGCTTCCGTGTAGTCCTTGTTGGTCAGCCAGAGCACGGGCTTTCCCTTTTCCAGCGCCAGCCGCACCACGGCGCGGCGCACGGTGGCGGAGGTCCATTCCACTTCGCCCGCCAGCCAGGGTGCGCGCAGGCGCGTGAGCTCCGCGGCGGCGGCGGTATCCACCACAAAGCGGCAGTCGGGATGCTGTTGCAGCAGCGAGGCGGGCACCGACTCGGAGGGCTGGCCTTCCACGGCCTGGCGTACGATGCGCGCCTTCCCCGGCCCCCAGGCGAGGAGTATGATCCGCCGGGCCTGCAGGATGGTGCTGAGCCCCATGCTGATGGCAAGCCGCGGCACCTGGCCGGGGTTGGCAAACTCGTAGCTGTTGGCCATGCGCGTGCCCGGCTCGAGGTTCACGAGGCGCGTCCGGGTGTGCAATCCCGAGCCGGGCTCGTTGAAGCCGATATGGCCGTTGTGGCCGATGCCCAGCAACTGCAGGTCGATGCCGCCAGCCGCCGCGATGGCTTCCTCGTAGGCCGCGCAATGCGCGCGTACCGCCTCCTTCGGCAGCGAGCCGTCGGGGAGGTGGATGTTGGCGGGGGCGATGTCCACCTGCTGAAACAGGTGGCGCTGCATGAACTGGTAATAGCTCTGGTAGGCCGTGCGGTCGATGGGGTAATATTCGTCGAGGTTGAAGGTGACGGCGTTTCGGAAGGAGAGGCCTTCCTCGCGGTGCAGGCGCAGCAGCTCGGCATACACTGCGATCATCGTGCTGCCCGTAGCCAGCCCGAGCACGCAGGAGCATCCTTCCGCAGCCCGCTGCCGCAGCAGGGCGGCAATGGCAGCTGCCGCTGCCCGCGCCCCTTCGTCGGGCGTTGCATAAACGGAGACGGGTATGCGCTCGAAGGTGTCGGGGCCGGCCCCGGCCCCCTGTCCCCCGAGGGGGGCACTTAGATCGAAGTTTCCTTTCATATGGATCTTTCCTTGGTTCCATTATAAAGCTACGGCCCGATCGCAAAGCGATCGGGCCGTAGTGAATAAAATGAGGAAAGATTTGAATGGATAACGATGATCAGCCGAAGCGCCCCCTTTCGCCGGCGGCCAAAGCCTTTGGCGATGGACTCGGGGCGCAGGGGGCTACATCCGCTCCGGCACCCGGATGCCGAGTAGCGCCATGGCGGCTTTCAGCACGGCGCTGGTGCGCTGGCACAGCTCGAGACGCAGCGCCTTCTTCTCCTCGCTTTCGGCATTAAGTACCGAATGTTCGGCGTAGAACCCGTTGTAGGTCTTCGCAAGGGTGAACGCGTAGTTGGCGATGACCGACGGATTGTATTCCGTTGCCGCCTGCTGCACGGTGCCCGTATACTGCTCGATGAGCAGCAGCAGCTCCTTTTCTTTTGGCAGCAGCGTACCCGACGCGTTCGCCGCAAAGCGGAAGGAACCCGCCTTGCGCAGGATGGAGCGGATGCGCGCATGCGTGTACTGGACGAACGGACCGGTGTAGCCCTGGAACTTGATGGTCTCTTCGGGGTTGAAGAGCATCTTCTTCTTCGGGTCTACATGAAGCAGGAAGAACTTGAGCGCGCCGAGGGCGATCGTTTCAAATAATTCCGTCAGCTCGCCCGCGCCGAACTCTTCGAGGTTCTTGCAGTGCTCGCGGGTTTCTTTTTCGGCCACCTGGACCATCTCGTCCACGAGGTCGTCGGCGTCCACTACAGTGCCTTCGCGGCTCTTCATACGGCCCGTAGGCAGTTCCACCATGCCGTAGGAGAGGTGGTGAATACCATCGGCATAGGGGCGTCCCAGTTTCTTCAAAATCAGCTGCAGCACCTTCATATGGTAGTTCTGCTCGTCGGCGATCACGTAGAGGCTCTGGTCGTAGGGAAACTGCTCGTATTTCTGCTGGGCCAGACCCATGTCCTGGGTGATGTACACCGAGGTGCCGTCTTTGCGGAGCACCAGCTTTTCATCCAGCCCCTCGGCCGTCAGGTCGATCCACACCGAGCCGTCGGGCTTGCGGAAGAAGACGCCTTTGTCGAGGCCTTCCTGCACGATATCGCGGCCGAGGAGGTAGGTCTGGCTTTCGTAATAGGTTTTGTCGAAGTCGGAGCCGATGCGCTGGTAGGTGGCGTCGAAGCCGGCGTACACCCAGCTGTTCATGCGCTTCCAGAGATCGATCACTTCGGGCTTTCCCGCTTCCCAGTCCACCAGCATCTGCTGCGCCTCGCGCATCACGTGCGTGGCGGCGCGGGCGATCTCTTTAAGGCCGTCGAGCGCTTTCTGTGCGGCCTCGCCCTTGCGGTCGCCGTTGGCCCAGTTCTTATAAATGGCTTCGGCTTTCGTGCGCTGCGCTTCGTCGAGCGCGTCGAACTTACCGTTCTTGAGGCGCTCGAAGATGGGCTCCGTTTCCGCCTTCAATTCATTTTCAAACAATACGTAATAGTGACCTACGAAGTGGTCGCCCTTCATGCCGCTGCTTTCCGGCGTCGCTCCGTTGGCCAGCTTCTGCCAGGCGATCATGCTCTTGCAGATATGGATGCCGCGGTCGTTTACGATGCAGGTCTTGAGCACTTCGTTGCCGGCGCCCTTGAGGATCTCGGCCACGCTCCAGCCCAGGAAGTTGTTGCGCAGGTGGCCCAGGTGCAGCGGCTTGTTGGTGTTGGGAGAGGAGTACTCCACCATCACCTTTCCTCCGCCCGTCGTAGCTTCAGCGAAGGCGGGTTTGCTCAGGAAATCCATCAGCACGGCGTCGGACAGCGTCAGGTTGAGAAAGCCTTTGATCACGTTGAAATTCGTAAACAGCTCCGGCGATTGCTTCACCATATAGGTGCCCAGCTCCGTGCCCAGCGCTTCGGGGGCTTTACGCAGGCTCTTTACAAGGGCGAAGAGCACCACGGTGAAATCGCCCTCGAACTCGGGCTTCGTCTGGCTGATGGAAATGGCGTCGGCCGTCACGTTCGCCCCATACAGGGCGTTGATGGCGGCGGCGCTGGCTTCTTTAACACGGGCTACAAGGCTCATCTTCTTTCTGGAAATTAAGCCGCAAAGATAATCTGCTGGTGGGGATAATCTGCGAGTCTGCTAATTGTGAGCGCCTTGCCCGCGGCAGATCGTTGCCGCTGTTGGTAAAGAATAAAGTAGTAGCAGATTTCCACATTAGCAGTTTAGCACATTAAATTCGCGCTTCATGAAACAGGCACATTATAAGGTCCGGGCAGCGATCCTGCGCTTTATCGACCTGTTCTACCCGCCCTTCCGGCGCCTGATGACGGTGCAGATGTTCCGCTACGCCGCCTGCGGCGGGGGCAATACCGCCTTCAACATCCTGCTCTATTACCTCACGTATCATTACGTGCTCCACGAGTCGGTGGTCGACTTCGGCTTCTGGGCCTTCGAGCCGCATACGGCGGCGGTGTTCCTGTCGTTTTGCTGCACCTTTCCCATCGGCTTCTACCTGTCGATGTTCGTCGTGTTCCAGGGCTCGTACCTGAAGCGGCGCATCCAGTTGTGGCGCTACTTCCTGGTGACGATGGCCTGCCTCTTTCTCAACTGGCTCTTCGTGAAGATCTTCGTGGAAGTTTTTCATTTTTACCCGACGCCTTCCTACATCACCACCGTCGGTATCGTGGTGTTATTCAGTTACCTCGCGCAGCGGTTCTTTACATTTAAAGGAAATAAAGCATTGGAGTAGGCCCCCTGTCCCCCGAAGGGGGCACTTAGTTCCTGTATTCCTACAATAGCAGTCTTATCAATAGATGTAGATAGAAAATCCCCGCTGCTGGCGGGGATTTCCGTTATAGTATTTTCAAAGTTAGAAATAGCGCGATCTCGAAAATATGCTCCACCTAAGTGCCCCCTTGGGGGGACAGGGGGCTTAGAGGTTGATTTCGTTCACCACCACCGCCAGCTTCCCCGCGCAATTCGTCCGGATCTTCAGGTGGTCGGGCAGCGCCCAGAGGCCGGTGATCTTGAGGTCGCTTACCGAGCCCGCCCCCTTGATGCCTTTTGTCCATTCCTTATTGAGCCATTCGTTGATGGTCTTCGCAGCCGAGTCGTAATAGGGCTGCATCGGGAAGGTGGTATACTTCTGCAATTCGGTGGTGATCTTTTTGCTGAACAGCCACTTGGCCGTTTTGAGCAACACGCTCTTTGTTTGCAGGTCGTACTCCAGTTCCTGCACTTCAATGGTCTTTTGCACCGCATCGTAAATGGGCTTGCCGATAAAGACGGCCGTGCCGTTGAACGACCCCGAGAAGTCGAGCTGGAAGCGCAGGTTGCCGCTCGTGTCGGAAGTGACGCGGACGCCTTCCACCACGATGTATTTTTTAAAAAGGCCGTCGGAGATGTCGAAGCGCTTGTGCAGCATGTATTGGTTCATCACCTGCGACATCGAGTCGTATTGCAGGGCCGCTTCGAGGTAGATGTTGAAACCGCCGGGATGGGCGGCGTTGCTCAGGTTTGGCACCGGCGTGCTGGCCTCGCCGGGGCGCACCAGGCTCACCACGGGCGTGGCGGAGATGCCGATCGAGATGTGGAGCAGGTCGTTCTGGGCCGAAATGTTTTCCATGCGAAGGCGTTTGGGGTGAAGCGAAAAGAAGCCTGCACCAGGAATTGCATAAACCGTGCTGAGCTTATTCCAGGCTTGTTGCAGGTAGGGGCGGAGGTTGACCACGCCGAAGGAATCTTCCAGCTCCTTTTTGGAAGCGTCGAGCTTGGCGCGAATGCCGTCGATGACGGTGGAAGTAACGTCCTGGCCCCAGAAGCAGACGGTGCATTTGTCGAGGGCCTGGGGCTCGGGGCGCACGATCTTCGTCAGCAGGCGGTAGTCGGCCTGCAGGCTGAAGGTGGCTCCGAAGCCGATCAGCACGCGGCGCTCGCTTTCGGAGATACCGCAGGAGCACTCGGGCGTCCAGGGGCTCAGCACCGTGCCTTTGACGCAGGCACGCGAGGAGCCGATGATCTTGTAATAGCCGGTAAACTGCAGGTTGAACGCCGTGCCGGATGCCGAGAAGCGCAGCGGCGAGCGGCGGAGGTGGTATTTATAGCGCGTGGCACAGTCGGGTTGTACCCAGCCCGCCGGCCAGCCGGGGGAGGCAAAGGCGGTATCGACCTTTTTTTCCGCCAGCGCGAACAGGGGGCGGAGCTTGATGGTAATGGGAATGTCGATGTCCGACTCGGGCAGCGAATCGAGCACGCGGCGGGCAGAATCGGTAAGTCCCTTTTGCGCAAAAGCGGAAGCGGTCAGCAATAAAAGGAAGGCGGTCAGGAGGCGTTTCATCGGGTGCAAAATAGGAAGAATGGTAAAGACGCACCATGTGCGTCTCCCTGACCACCGCACCATGTGCGTCTCCCTGACCACCGCACCATGTGCGTCTCCATGACCACCGCGGGGTGATGATCCGCCGGTAGGCGTAAACCGACCGCCTGTAGCGGTACAGCAAGCACCTGCACGCATAAACGGAGCGCCTGCACGCGTAAAGTGGCCGCCTGCACGCATAATCCGACCGGCAACGCGCTTAAATGAATCACCAACACGGACTCCTGGACCATCGACGCGCATACCTGTACCATCGACGCGCTTTCCTCGACCACCAACGCGCTTACCTCAACCATCAACGCGGATACCCGGACCATCGACGCGCTTTCCCCGACCCGCAACGCGGACTCCCCGACCATCGACGCGGATACCTGGACCACCGACGCAGCCCCGAATCCTTCACGTACCACCTTTTTCTCTTCTTTTCTTAGAGACTGTCTAAAATTAAGTGGTTGATTACCCGATGGTAAGTACTGCCTCGAAGAGGCAGCATGTTGGTAGCCCCGGGTATAACCCGGGGTAGCGTGAGCCGGGGTGAGCAGGCGCGCCCTGTAGGGGCGCCACTTTATCCCGGGGGCTTAAGCCTCCGGGAGGGCCTGTTCTACGCGGTGGCACCCCTACAGGGTGCGCGGTTAACCTACCCGCATTTAACCCCGGGTTGCACCCGGGGCTACCGATATTCCGTCCCTTCGGGACGGTTCGCTACTAACGCACTTTCAACGAATCATTTTTAGATAGCCTCCTAGCGTCCCGATGCTTCGGGACCGAAGCTTATTTACCTTCCTGTATCTTCCAACCGGCAAAAGGGCGCCTTCCCGAAACCCATCCTTCGGCTGCGCCCAGGATGACAGAGCTCCGCGCAGGATGACAGGTTTTTTCAAGCTCGGCCTGACAATTGTCACCCTGAGCGCTAGTCGAAGGGCGAAGCCCTGACAAAATTGCATAATCTGCCGCCGGGGCATAATGATTGATGCTACAGGGTGAATTCTTAAAAACAGTATACGCAATGGGAAAGATTATCGGTATAGACTTAGGTACGACCAACTCCTGCGTGGCCGTGATGGAAGGCAATGAGCCCGTGGTCATCGCCAACGACGAAGGCCGCCGCACGACCCCCTCGGTAGTGGCGTTCCTCAAAAACGGCGAGCGCAAAGTGGGCGACCCCGCCAAGCGCCAGGCCATTACCAACCCGCAAAACACCATCATGAGCGTGAAGCGCTTCATGGGCCGCCGTTTTGACGAAGTTTCCGAAGAGATCAGCCACTGGAGCTATAAAGTAGCCAAAGGCGACAACAATACCGTCCGCATCGACATCGACGGACGCCTCTACACCCCGCAGGAAATCTCCGCGATGGTGTTGCAGAAAATGAAAAAGACGGCCGAAGACTACCTCGGCCAGGAAGTGACCGACGCGGTGATCACCGTGCCGGCCTACTTCAACGACGCCCAGCGCCAGGCCACGAAAGAAGCCGGGGAGATCGCCGGTCTCAACGTGCGCCGTATCGTAAACGAACCTACGGCCGCAGCCCTTGCCTACGGTCTCGATAAGGGCGGCAAAGACCACCACATCGCCGTGTTCGACCTCGGCGGTGGTACCTTCGACATCTCCGTGCTCGAGCTCGGCGAAGGCGTATTCGAAGTAAAATCCACTAACGGTGACACCCACCTTGGCGGCGACGACTTCGACAAAGTAATCATGGACTGGCTCGCCGAAGAGTTCCGCGGCGACGAGAACGTAGACCTCCGCAAAGACCCGATGGCGCTCCAGCGCCTGAAGGAAGCGGCCGAAAAGGCCAAGGTGGAGCTGTCGTCCTCTTCGGAAACGGAGATCAACCTGCCCTATATCACCGCTATCGACGGCGTGCCCAAGCACCTCGTGAAGAAGCTCACCCGCGCCAAGTTCGAGCAGCTGGCCGATACCCTGTTTGCCCGCTGCCTGAAGCCCTGCGAGCAGGCCCTCAAAGACGCCGGTCTCAGCATCAGCCAGATCGACGAGGTGATCATGGTGGGTGGTTCCACCCGCATTCCCAAAGTGGGCGAGATCGTCGAGAAATTCTTCGGTAAGAAGCCCAACCGCGGCGTGAACCCCGACGAAGTGGTAGCCATCGGCGCCGCCATCCAGGGTGCCGTACTCACCGGCGAAGTGAAGGACGTGCTGCTGCTCGACGTGACCCCGCTGTCGCTGGGTATCGAAACGATGGGCGGTGTGATGACGACCCTCATTCCCTCCAACACCACGATTCCTACGAAGAAGTCGGAGACCTTCTCCACGGCTTCCGATAACCAGCCCGGCGTGCAGATCCACGTGCTGCAGGGCGAGCGCCCCATGGCGACGCAGAACAAGAGCCTCGGCGTATTCAACCTCGACGGCATCCCGCCGGCACCCCGCGGCGTTCCGCAGATCGAAGTGATTTTCGACATCGACGCCAACGGCATCCTCCATGTAACGGCCAAGGACAAAGGCACCAACAAGGAGCAGAAGATCCGCATCGAAGCCGGCTCGGGCCTGAGCAAGGAAGAAGTGGAAAAGATGAAGGCCGAAGCCCGCGCCAACGAGGCCACGGACAAAGCCGAGAAAGAGCGCGTGGAAAAGCTGAACTCTGCCGACTCCCTCATCTTCCAGACCGAGAAGCAGCTGAAAGAGTTTGGCGATAAGGTGCCCGAAGATAAAAAGGCACCCATCGAAACGGCCCTGACGCAGCTGAAGGACGCCCACAAGAGCCAGGACCTCGGCGCCATCGACACGGCCATGGCTGCGCTCAACGCAGCCTGGACGTCGGCTTCCGAGAGCATGTACAACCAGGCAGGCGGTCAGCCCGGCGGTCCTGATATGGGCGGTCAGCCCGGCGGCCAGCAAGGCCAGCCCGGCGGCGGCTCTGAGAATGTGACCGACGCGGAATTTGAAGAAGTGAAGTAATAGCTGATTTTAGTGAAAGACCCCGGCGATCCCGCTGGGGTCTTTTCGTTGGTAGCTTTTCGTTGCTATTTACGCGGCCGGGGCCCTTGAAACCGTCGTTGCGGGGAGAGGGAGCGACGCAAAAAGCCCCGGGAAACCCCAGGGCCTGTATCTTAAAACCAGACATCAGAAATCCGACATCCGGAATTCTCTTAAATGATGTCCATCGCCAGCACGAAGAACGTGGTCACGAAGGGGATAATGAGGGTCAGCCACTCCCAATGCAGGAAGATGGCGGCGAGCAGGGCGGCGGTGGAGATGAAGAACAGGAGCCAGTAGATGCCGCGTTTAGAACGTTTCACTTCCATCTGAAAAAATTTTGGCAAAAATAGGGGACGGGCTGCATTGGGCCGAATCTTATTTTCGCCTTTTCCACGTCCCCGCCCTTTGCTATTTTCGCAAACATTGTGTGCGCCGCACACATTATTTGACCAACCAACCTATTGATGAAGATCGATTTTTACCTGCGCTTCCAAACCCGCTACGGGCAATCGCTGGCGTTGTCGGGCAACCTGCTGAGCCTCGGTGCCGGCGAACCCGCCGCCGCCCTCCCGATGCGCTTCCTGAACAACGACTTCTGGCACGCCTCCATCGAGGTAGAAACCGGTACTGCCGAACACCTGCACTACCATTACCTCTACACCAATGAGCACGGAGAGATCATTGCCGATGCCGAGCAGCACCGCAGCGTGGCGCTGGCCAAAAAGGACGCAGAGCAGCTCGTACTGATCGATACCTGGAACTACGCCGGTGAATTTGAGAACGCCTTTTATACGGCGCCTTTCACGGATGTTTTCTTCAACGGCGCTTCCTCGCCCCGCGTAAAGAAGGCAAAGCGCTATACCCACCAGTTCCGCGTCAAGGCGCCGCTGCTGCAGGCCAACGAGTGTGTGTGCCTCCTCGGCGACGGCGAAGGCCTCGGCAACTGGAACCACGAAACACCTGTGCTGCTCGAGCGCAGCGGCGAATGGTGGACCGCCAGGCTGGACCTGGGCGACGCCGTGTTTCCCCTGAGCTACAAGTACGGTGTTTATAATTTCAAGAAAAATCACTTTATCTGTTACGAGGAAGGCGACAACCGCCTCCTGCACAGCCAGGAAACGCCCGAAACCCTCACCATCCTCCACGACGGCTTCCTGCGGCTGCCCAACACTTCGTGGAAGGGCGCCGGCATCGCCATCCCCGTGTTCTCGCTGCGTTCGCAGAACTCCTTCGGTGTTGGTGAATTTGCCGACCTGAAACTGCTGGCCGACTGGGCATCGGGCGTAGGCATGAAGCTGATCCAACTGCTTCCCGTCAACGATACGTCGGCCACCTTTACCAAAGCCGATTCCTATCCGTATGCGGCCATTTCTGCCTTTGCCCTGCACCCGCAGTACATCAGCCTTGCCCGCGTTGCCGGCAAGAAGGGCGCCGCATCGCTGAAGTCGCTCGCGAAAAAGCAAAAGCAACTCAACGCCCTCGCCGAGATCGATTACGAAGAGGTGATGAAGATCAAGATGCAGGTGCTGCGTGAACTCTTCGAAGCCGACGGCGACGAGTTTACCAAGGAAGCGGCCTACAAGGAATTCGTAGCGCAGAACAACCACTGGCTCAAAGCCTATGCTACCTTCAGCCAGCTGCGCGACAAGTTCGGTACCTCCGATTACAACCAGTGGAAGACCAACAGCGTGTACGACGAAGCCGAGGTAGACCGCCTCGTGACCAACCGCTCGCGCACCGGCAAGGAAATCCGCTTCTATTACTTCGTGCAATACCACCTGCACCTGCAGCTCCGTGAAGCCGTTGAATACATCCACAAGCGCGGCATCGTGGTCAAAGGCGACATTCCCATCGGCATCTACCGCTACAGCGTGGACGCATGGCAGGAGCCGGGCCTGTACCATATGGACTGGCAGGCCGGCGCACCGCCCGACGACTTTGCGGTGAAAGGTCAGAACTGGGGCTTTCCTACCTACAACTGGGACCGGATGCAACAGGACGGCTTCCGCTGGTGGAAGCGCCGCTTCGAGCAGATGTCCAACTATTTCGACGCCTTCCGCATCGATCATATCCTGGGCTTCTTCCGCATCTGGAGCATCCCGCTCGACGCGGTGGAAGGCATCATGGGCCGCTTTATCCCGGCGCTGCCCATCCGTCACCACGAGTTTGGCGAACGCGGCATCTGGTTCGACTACGACCGCTACTGCCGTCCCTACATCACCGACGCCGTGCTGGCCGAGGTGTTTGCTGACCGCGCCCAGTTTGTAAAAGAGCATTTTGTGCAAAGCAATGTCCGCGGCGGTTACGACCTGCTCGACGCCTACCGGACGCAGCGCAAAGTGGAAACTTACTTTGCCCAGCAGGAAGCTACTCCCGACAACGAATCGCTGAAGCAAGGCCTCTACGACCTGGTGTCGAACGTGCTCTTTTTCGACGAGCCCGGCTCGAACGGCACGAATTATCATTTCCGCATTTCGATCGACAGCACGACGTCTTTCCGTCACCTCGACGAAGGCACGAAGGGCCGGTTGAAAGAACTGTACGTGGATTACTTCTTCCGCCGCCAGGACGAGTTCTGGAAAGGCGAGGCCCTGCGCAAGCTGCCGGCCCTGAAAGCGGCCACGCACATGCTGATCTGCGGTGAAGACCTCGGCATGGTGCCCGCCACCGTGCCCAGCGTGATGAAGGACCTCGGTATCCTGAGCCTCGAGATCCAGCGGATGCCGAAAGACCCGAAGACCGAATTCTTTCATCCCAAAACGGCGCCCTACCTGAGCGTGGTGACCCCGTCCACACACGACATGAGCACCATCCGTGGTTGGTGGGAAGAAGACCGGGAACGCACGCAGCGCTTCTTCAACGAAGTGCTGGAGTCGCCCGGTGCGGCACCGTATTTCTGCGAAAGCTGGATCAACCGCGCCATCATCCTGCAACACCTCTACGCGCCGGCGATGTGGAGCATCTTCCAGCTGCAGGACCTGCTGGGCATGAGCGATACCCTGCGCCGCGACAACCCGGCCGAGGAGCGTATCAACCAGCCCGCCGACCCGAAGCATTACTGGCGCTACCGCATGCACCTGTCCCTGGAGCAACTGCTCAAGGAGAAGGAATTCAATACGGAGCTCCGCGAATACATCACCAACAGCGGTCGCTGATATGCGTCTCTGGTACCGCACCTACGAGCTGCCTTTCCGTGATCCGTTTACGATCTCGAAGGGCACCAAGACGCATCAGCCGACCCTCATCGTGGCCCTGGAACACCTGGGCCACGTTGGTTTTGGTGAAGCACCGGCCATCACGTATTACAACATCAGCACGGAAGCGATGGTCGCCGACCTCGAGCGCAAAAAGGTGTTCGTTGAAAAGTTCGCCTTTACCGAGCCCGAGCGCTACTGGCATTATTTGCATCACCTGTACCCGGCCAATCCCTTTCTCGTTTGCGCCCTCGACATCGCCGGCTGGGACCTGTTCGGGAAAATGAAGCGCAAGCCGCTGCAGGAATTCTGGAAGCCCGAAGCGCCAAAGCGGCCCATCACCGATTTTACCATCGGCATCGACAGCACGGAAAAGATGGTGGAAAAGCTGCGCGCCCATCCCTGGCCCCTGTATAAGATCAAGCTGGGCACCGACCGCGACATCGAGATCGTGGAAGCCCTGCGCCGCCACACCGATGCGCCCTTCCGGATCGACGCCAACGCGGCCTGGACGTACGATGAGGCGGTGGAAAAGATCCGCGTCCTCGCCGGCCTGGGGGTAGAACTCGTGGAGCAGCCCCTTGCCAAAGACGACTGGGACGGCATGAAGCGCCTGGTGGATGCATCGGCGCTGCCGTTGATCGCCGATGAAAGCTGCGTGGCGGAAAGCGACGTGGAAAAGTGCGCCGGCCATTTTCACGGCATCAACATCAAGCTCACCAAGTGCAGCGGCATCACGCCGGCCATCCGGATGATCCGTCGCGCGCGCGAACTGGACCTCGGCGTGATGATCGGTGCGATGAACGAAAGCACGGTGGGTTCTGCTGCCATTGCGCACCTGGCCTGCCTCGCCGACTATATCGATGCCGACGGTCCCTTGCTGCTGAAGCAGGACCTCGCCACCGGGCTCGAATACGGTGCCGACGGTTTGATCATGACGAGTGCAGAACACGGGCTGGGCATCCGGTTCAACCCGGAGCCTTACGAGAAGTAACACGCAGAAAACGCGGATAACGCAGTTCATTGAATGACATAAGAAAAGCCATCGCAATGCGATGGCTTTTCTGATCTGCGTTATCCGCGTTTTCTGCGTGCCGTATTACCAGATGCGCACGCGCAGCGAGTCGGGGCGATACATCTTGTCGCCCGGTTTAATGCCGAAGGCTTCGTAGAACTCCGGCACATTCACAAAGGGTCCGTTCACGCGCCACTTGGCTGGTGAGTGCACGTCGGTGAGCAGGCGGTTGGCCAGTTCCTCTTTTTTCTGGTGGCCGAGCCAGCCGAGGGCATAACCCAGGAAGTAGCGCTGCAACGGCGTCATGCCATTGATCAGTTTGCCGCTTTTGTAAGCTTCCGTTTTCTTGAAGGCTTCGAGGCCCAGGATGGCGCCGCCCAGGTCGGCGATATTCTCGCCCAGCGTAGCGCGGCCGTTGATGCGTTGCGAATCCACGGGCATGTACTCGTTGAATTGCCGCACCATCAATTCAGCGCGCTGTGCAAACTCGGCGGAATCTTTCGGTGTCCACCACGCACGGAGGTTGCCCTTCTCGTCGTACTGGCGCCCTTCGTCGTCAAAGCCGTGGGTGATCTCGTGGCCGATGGTGGTGGCGCCGGCATAGCCGTATACCAGGGCATCATCAAGCTGGTTGTCTTTCAGACCGGGTACCGTAAAAATGCCGGCCGGCAGCACGATCTCGTTGTTGCTCGGGTTATAATAGGCATTGTAGGTTTGGGGGTTCATGTCCCATTCATCGCGGTCAACGGGTTTGCCCAGCTTGTTCACCTCGTATTGGTGCCACCAGTTGTTGGCGGCGAATACGTTGCGCACCAGCGGCTGCCGCTCGATCTTCATGGCCGAAAAATCTTTCCATTTGTCGGGGTAGCCCACTTTTTTCTTCATGGTGGCCAACTTGGTGTAGGCTTTCTGCTTCGTGCTGTCGCTCATCCAGTTGAGTTGCTGAATGCGCTCTTTCAGCGCGCTGCGAATGTCTTCCACCATACGCGTGTAGCGGTCTTTTGCTTCCTGCGGGAAAAATTCCTGCACGAATACTTTACCGAGCGCTTCGCCCAGCAGGTTGTCTTCCAGGTCGAGCATGCGCTTCCAGCGCGGTTTCGGCTGGTTGGCACCGCGGAGGGTTTTGCCGTAGAAGGCGAAATAGCTGCCATAGGTGGCGCTGTCGAGGTAGGGGGCCGTGGCGCGAATGAGGTGGAAGCGCAGGTAATCCTGCAGCACGGGCACCGGCGTACCGCGGAGGGTGGCGTCGAGCTCTTTGTAGAATTCCGGTTGACCAACGATCACCGTATCCACGCCGTGCACATCCTGGCGCTGCAGCACGTCTTTCCACTGGATGGCGGGGCAGAGGCTGCTGAGGGCGTCCACCGTCATTTTGTTGTAGTTGCGGTAGGGATCGCGGAGGTCTTCCAGCTTGCGCGAAGCCTTGGCCAGGCGCGTTTCCAGCGACAGGTGCGCCAGGGCTTTTTGCTGTGCCGTGGCACTGTCGGCACCCAGTGCGGCGAACACTGAACGCACGTATTGCTGGTAGCCGTTGCGAATACCCGTCGTGCGCGCGTCGCTGTTGAAGTAGTAATCGCGGTTGGGCAGACCGAGCCCGCCCTGGTTCAGGTACAGCGCCATGGCGTCGGAATTTTTGGCGTCCTGGTACACACTGGCGTTATACCCGGCGCCGACGCCTTTCACTTGCAGGTCGGCCATCACGGCGAGCAGGCTGTTCAGGTCGCCGGCCTTTGCAATGGCACCGAGCTCGGGAGCGATCGGCTGCAGCTTCTGGCTTTGGGCCGTGGCCGAATCCATGGCGCTATACCAGAAGTCGCCCACTTTCTTTTCGATACCGCCGGACGCTTTGAGCGATTCCTCGTTGATACTGCGGAGTCGAACGTACAGGTCTTCCTGGATGGCATGCCCGATGGTCCAGGAGCTCTGGTCTTCGGGGATGGGGTGCGCCTTGATCCATCCGCCGTTGGCGTATTCGAAGAAGTCTTCTCTCGGGCTGATTGTCGTGTCGCGGTCGTTGTACAGGATGTCGTTGGCGGGGCTGTCGGCTGTGGAGCCCGCCACTTTTGTTTCCTGTTGGCAGGCTGCCAGCAGGAGCGTGGCGGCTGCCGCGGTAAGCAAGGAATGACGCATAAGATTTTGAGTGTTGAAGGCTACAAAATAGGTCAAAGTGCCGTCACTCTGCTGTTAATATGATGAAAGGACAAAAGCGGTCCCAAATTTGCCTACCTGCGCAAAACACCCAATCTCAATGCGTTCTTTGCTAACCGTCTTCGGCCTGCTTATTCTTTCCGTTTCTTTTGCCCAGTCGCCTCTTCGTATCGGTCTCTTCGGAGGCGTAAGCCAGTACCAGGGCGATCTCCAGAGTTCTGTTTTTCAAAGCCGCTTTGCGCGCGGCGCCTTCGGCCTCACGGCGTCGTACGACCTCGCGCCGCGCCTGGCCCTTCGCGCCGGCCTCACGCTGTCGGGCCTCGAAGCCAGCGATCGCTACAATACAAAGGAGGAACTCCGCGTGCGCAACTTCAGCTTTGCCAGCAAACTGGTGGAAGCCAGCCTGGTGGGGCAATACACTTTTTTCAACCTCGACGACACCCGCTGGTCGCCCTATGTGTTCGGCGGCGTGGCCGTTTTCCGGATGAATCCCTACACCTATGACTCGGGTGGCCAGAAGTGGTACCTGATGCCGTTGGGCACCGAAGGCCAGGGCCTGGAGCAATACCCCGACCGCAAGGCGTACCACCTGACGCAGTTCGCCATTCCCTTCGGCGGCGGCATTACCTACGCCCTCACCGAGCGCTGGCAGCTGGGCCTCGAGCTGGGACTGCGCAAGACCTTCACCGATTACATCGACGACGTGAGCGGCACCTATGCCGACGCTAATGACCTGATGGCTACGCGCGGCGCCAAGTCCGTGGAGCTCGCCTTCCGCCGCCCCGAAGTGGACCCCGGCGCCGCCTACCCGCAAAAAGGTTCCATGCGGGGCAATTCGAAAAACAAAGACCTCTATTATTTTACAGGCCTGCACCTGCAGTTCCGCCTCGGCAGCGGTGGCGGCAGCACGAAGCGTTATGGCTGCCCGAAGGTTTCAGAATAGGCCCCCTGTCTCCCGAAAAGGGCACGTACAGGCAGACCGTATCACGATCTCCGGTAATTCACTTTTAAGTCCGAAGGTTGGCAGCAACCTTTGGACTTTTTGCGTGTTTTCCATAGCAAGAAAAGTAAAAATGACCCGCCTTCGTTGCCCCTTCGGGGGACAGGGGGCTACCTTTGCAGTATGGCATTTAAGAACCTGCAGCACTTCATCGAGATCCTTGAACGTGAAGGCGAGCTGCTCCGCATCAAAACCTATGTGGACCCTAAGCTGGAGATCGCCGAGATCACCGATCGTATGTCGAAGACGGAAGGCGGCGGCAAGGCCCTGCTTTTCGAAAACACGGGCTATGATTTCCCGGTGCTGATGAATGCATATGGATCGGAAAGGCGGATGTGCCTTGCCCTCGGCGTGCAAAAGCTCGACGACGTGGCCCGCGAGATCGAAGGCCTCTTCAAGATGCTTTCGTCGCCCAAGGAGGGTATGATGGAAAAGCTCCGCATGCTGCCGCGCCTCGCCGAGTTTTCGGGCTGGATGCCCAAAGTACGCAGCGGCCGCGGCGACTGCCAGCAAGTGGTAATGCTCGATCCCGATATGACGAAGCTGCCCGTGATCACCTGCTGGCCGAAAGACGGCGGTCCCTTCGTTACGCTGCCCGTCATTCACACCAAGGACCCGCATACCGGTATCCGCAACGTGGGCATGTACCGCATGCAGGTGTTCGACAAAACGCTGACGGGGATGCACTGGCACAAGCACAAGGTGTCTGCGCGTCATTTCAACGAATACAAGAAACTCGGGAAGAAAATGCCCGTGGCCGTGGCGCTCGGCGGCGATCCGGCCTATGCCTATTCGGCTACGGCGCCGCTGCCCGATAACGTGGATGAATACATGCTGGCCGGCTTTCTCCGTAAGAAGAAAGTGGAGCTCGTGCGCTGTCTTACACAGCCCGAGATCGAAGTGCCGGCCGATGCCGATATCATCATTGAAGGCTATGTGGACCCGTCGGAAGAAATGATCTGGGAAGGTCCCTTCGGCGATCATACGGGTTACTATTCGCTGCCCGATTGGTACCCGCGTTTTCACGTAACGGCCATCACGCACCGCAAAAACGCGGTGTATCCGGCCACCATCGTGGGCATTCCGCCGCAGGAGGACGCCTGGCTGATCAAGGCTTCCGAACGCATCTTCCTGGCGCCGATGAAGATGACGCTCATTCCCGAGATCGTGGACATGGACATGCCCGTGGAAGGCGTGGCCCACAACCTGGTCATCGCGCAGATCAGGAAAGACTATGCCGGGCAAGGACAAAAGGTGATGAACGCCATGTGGGGCGCCGGCCAGATGATGTTCAACAAGATCCTCGTGCTCACCGACGAGGGCACACCCATCCAGGATTACAAAACACTCGCGCAATACGTTTTCCGCAACCTTAACCCCGCGACGGACATCTATTTTTCGCAGGGCCCGATGGACGTCCTCGACCACAGCTGCAGCAAGCTTGGCTACGGCGGCAAGATGTGCCTCGACGGTACCGCCAAGCACGATGAGGAGGTCGACGACCGCTACGTTTTCGCCCAAACCTCGCGCGACCTGTCGTTCATACCGCGCGATTTTCCCGAAGTGAAATCGGTCAATGCCGACTTGCTTCAGCAGGATATTCCCGTATTACTACTGTCGGTGGAAAAGGAACGTCCCAACCAGCTCCGCGAGTTGCACGGGCGCCTGGCGGCGCACAGCGAACTCGAAGGGGTAAAGCTCATTCTGTACATCGAGCACAACGTCGACGCCGCCGACCTCGGCGTGGCCCTCTGGCGCTTTTGCAACAACCTCGATCCGCGCCGCGATTCGTTTCTGTACGAGGGAAGCGCATCCTCCGACTCCGGCCACCGCACGGCCTGCCTGGGCATGGACGGCACCCGCAAGACCGCGGAACTCGACGGCTTCGGCCGCGACTGGCCCAACATCATCGTGGCTGACGAAGCAACGATCCGCTCCGTCGACGCGAAGTGGGAAAAGCTCGGCATCGGGCCTTTCCTATCGTCGCCGTCGCTGCGCTTCCGCGCCCAGATGTACGGCGAAGAGGCCGTAGCGTCGTGAGGCGTCCGGCGTGAGCCGTGAGCGCTCGTGCGCGGTTAAAAAGAACGGATGCCTTCGGCATCCGTTCTTTCGTTACGGGCGAAAGCAACTGACGCCTCACGCCTCACGACTTTGGCACTTCCCTTGTCTTACTACCTAAGAATCTGCCGCTCGTCGCACCTGGGGATGATCCACCGCACCCGCGTCCGCCTGCCGCTAACCCAAAGACAAGAAACATGAAAAACATCTTACTGGCTCTCCTGCTGCTGGTGGCGGCAGGCAGCGCGCACGCGCAATCGCGTGAAGCAGCGGCGGACGAAAACACGCTCCTCTGGCGGGTTTCCGGCAAAGACCTCAAGCAACCCTCTTATCTTTTTGGCACCATGCATATGCTGTGCGCAACGCAGATCGATCTTAGCGATAGCCTCCGCGATGCCATCAAGCGCTCCGATTATGTGTACCTGGAGCTCGATATGGAAAATATGCAGGAACTCATGAGCATCATGAGCAAGATGAAAATGACCGGCGACACCACGCTGGCCGACCTGCTTTCACGCTCCGCCTACGATTCGGTCAAAACGTTTTTCAGCGACAAGCCGGGGATGATCCCCTTTACGATGCTGGAAAAATTCAAGCCCATGCTCGCTGCATCGGCCATTATGGAAGCCGATATGGCCTGCTCGAACCCCATCGGGATGGAGCAGCTGATCATGGTGGAAGCCCGCCAGCAGCACGTGGGCGTACGCGGGCTGGAAACGATGGCCTTCCAGATGAGCATATTCGATTCGATTCCTTACCGCCTCCAGGCGCAGCAACTGGTTGACTACGTAAGGAACTACGGTAAGGGTGAGGGACGCAAGGGTTTCGAGCTGATGATGCAGGCGTACGTGAACCAGCGCCTCGACCAGCTGGAATCGATCACCAAAAAAGAGAACGCCACCATGGAGCAATACATGGAGCTGCTGCTGTACCGCCGCAACGTGGACTGGGTGACGAAGCTGTCAACGCTGATGCCCGACCATCCCATCGTAGCGGCAGTAGGAGCGGGGCACCTTCCCGGCGACCGCGGCGTACTTAGCCTGCTGCGCAATGCCGGCTATACCGTGGAGCCCGTGGCCAACAATATGCTGAAGAAACTAGAGAAAAATCTCTAGCCCATCCCCTAACCCCTTCCCGAGAGGAAGGGGAATAGAAAAGCCCCGGATTGCGAAGCGATCCGGGGCTTTGATTAGTATCGATCTACCGTAAGGTTGAAGTCGTAAGGACATTTCAACCTAAGTGCCCCCTTTGGGGGACAGGGGGCTCAGAACTGCTCGAGACCGGAGAAGAAGAAGTCGCCCTCGATCTTGGCGTTTTCGTCGGAATCGGAACCGTGTACGGCGTTCTCGCCGACGGAGGTAGCAAAGTTCTTACGGATCGTGCCTTCCTCGGCCTGGGCCGGGTTGGTAGCGCCGATCAGCTTGCGGAAGTCTGCTACGGCGTTGTCTTTCTCGAGGATGGCCGCGATGATCACACCGCTGCTCATGAACTCGGTCAGCTCACCATAGAAGGGGCGTTCTTTGTGCACGGCGTAGAACTCGCCGGCCCGGTCAAGGCTCAGCTTCGTTTGCTTCAGGGCCACCACGCGGAAGCCGGCTTTAATGATTTGGTCCAGGATAGCGCCGGCATGGCCATTGCGCATGGCGTCGGGCTTGATCATCGTAAACGTGCGGTTGCTCATATTCTGTGTTTTGCCGCGCAAAGATAGGGGTGCGGCCTCTATATTTGGTACGGCTCAGTTTTTGAATGACATTCCTCAACGAAGCATTTATGAAACGTCTATTCCTATTTGGCTCCTTTGCCGCAGCCGTCGCTTTTATGCACTCCTGCGCCCGCAACCCCGTTACGGGCAAAAAGCAGGTCGTATTCACCTCCGAAGCCTCCGAGATCCAGCAGGGCGCCGATGCCGACCCGCAGATCACGGCGCAGTTCGGGGTATACCCCGACAGCGCCCTGCAGCGCTACTTCCGTGAGCGCGGACAGGCCGTTGCCGCCGTGAGTCACCGTCCTGGCCTGCAATGGAGCTACAAGATCCTCGACTCGGATGTCATCAACGCCTTCGCCACCCCCGGCGGCTACGTATATTTCACCCGGGGTATCATGGCCTATTTCAACGACGAGGCGCAGATGGAAGGCGTGCTTGGCCACGAAACCGGCCACGTGACCGCCCGCCACTCGGTGATCCAGCAGCGCAACCAGATCCTCGGACAGGTCGGCATCATCGCCGGCGTTATCATCAACCCCAACCTCGGGCAATTTGCCGAGCAGGCCTCCCAGGGCCTGGGGCTCCTGCTCCTCAAATTCAGCCGCGACGACGAGCGCCAGGCCGATGAGCTCGGCGTGGAATACTCCACCAAGCTCGGCTACGACGCACACCGCATGGCGGAATTCTTCCAGACGCTGAAGCGCGAAACGCAATCGCACGGCGGCCAGGCTCTGCCCCCGCTGCTGAGCACTCACCCCGACCCGGGCGACCGCTACGTGACCGTGAACGAGCTGGCGAACCAATGGCAGCAGAAGACCGGCAACACGGCCAACCTCAAGGTGAACCGCGACTCGTACCTGCGCCGCCTGGAAGGCATCATCTACGGCGCCGACCCGCGCCAGGGCTTTGTGGAAGCGGGCGCTTTCTACCACCCCGACCTGAAGTTCCAGTTCCCGGTACCCCAGGGCTGGCAAACGCAGAATACGCCGCAACAGTTCCAGATGGCGCCGCAGGACGGCAAAGCCCTCATGATCCTGACGCTGGCCGCGGGCGCCAACCTCCAGGAAGCCGCCACCGCCCAGCTCCAGAAATACCAGCTCACCGCGCGCAGCTCCCGTACTTCTACGGTTAACGGCCTCCCGGCCCAGATCGTAGTGGCCGACCAGCAACAGCAGGGCGGTGGCGTCATCCGTACGCTGTCGTATTTCATTCAATACAACAACGCGATCTACCACCTGATCGGGGTCACGTCCGCGGCCGACTACCCGGCTTACGAGGGCCAGTTCGCCTCGGTCATGGAAGGATTCCGCACACTCACCGACGCCAATAAATTGAACCGCAGGCCTGAGCGCGTACGCCTGCGCACCGCCAATACCGGCGGCACGCTGCGGCAGGTGCTTACCGCCCTCGGTACACCCGAAGCGCGCCTCGAGGAGCTGTCGATCCTGAACGGAATGCAGCTCACGGACAACGTGTCCAAAGGAACGCTGATCAAGACCGTAGGGCTGTAGCGGTGACGCGGTACGGACGCTGTTAATTGGGCGTTGTGTTGCAGGAAATGCCTTAGGTTTGCCGCTTCTTTATGCAGCCGATCTCTGAAATCTACTCCCAGCTGGCAGGTCCGTCCCGCCGCATAGCCATCACGATGCACCAGAAGCCCGACGCCGACGCGATGGGCTCTACCCTTGGACTGTACCACTTCCTGGTGCAGCTGGGGCATACCGTGCAGGTCATTTCGCCCACCAACTGGGCCCGCTGGGTAGACTGGATGCCGGGCGCGCGCGCGGTGCTCGATTACGAGCTGCTCCGCAAACAGTCCGACGAGTGGCTCGACAGTGCCGACTGGCTTTTTTGCCTTGATTTCAACCACATGGGCCGCACCAAAACGATGGCCCCGAAGCTATCGGCGCTCCCCTGCGTGAAGGTGCTCATCGACCACCACCAGGAACCCGATGAGCAAATGTTCACATATGGTGTATCTGATACCTCCAAGAGCTCTACCTGTGAAATGGTGTACGATTTCATCGTAGGCTCGGGTCATGCCGACAAGATCAACCTCCAGGTGGCCGAATGCCTCTATGCCGGCGTCGTAGCCGATACGGGTTCGTTCCGCTTTTCTTCCACGCATGCCGCCACGCACCATATGGTGGCGAAGCTCAAGGAGTGCGGACTCGATCATACCCGCGTGCACGAAGCGCTCTACGACAACTACCTTGAAAACCGCCTGCGCTTTCTCGGCCATGTGCTGATGAACCGTATGGAAGTGATTTACGAGCTCAACACGGCGCTCATCACGATCCCGAAAGCCGATCTCCTCAAGTTCGATATCAAGACCGGCGACACCGAAGGGCTCGTCAACTACCCGTTGTCCATACAGGGCATCAAGCTCGTAGGGCTTTGCATCGACCGCGACGAAGAGCGCAAGTGGTCCTTCCGCAGTAAGGGAACCTTCGATTGCAATACCTTTGCGCGGACCTGGTTCGAGGGCGGCGGCCACTTCAACGCCGCCGGCGGCCGCGACAGCGCATCGCTCACCGACACGGTGCGCCGCTTCCGCGAAGCCATTGGTCAAAACAGTTCGCTTTTACAATAAACCATTCATACATGCATTTCAAATCGCTCCTGTCTGCCGCCGCGCTGGGTCTCCTGCTGGCTGGCTGCAAGGATTTCAAGAAAACGAAGGGCGGCATGCCGTACAAGATCATCTCGCAAAGCGGCGCTCAAAAGGTGAAGAACAACGAGTGGATCAAGTTTAATTACGTCGTGACAATCACCAATGGCAACAAGGACTCCGTACTTCAGTCCTCCTACGAGCGCGGCACGCCTTTTTACATGCCGGTGACCGCCCAGACGCAACCCTACGATCTTTCCGAGGTTCTTCCGATGCTGCACAAAGGCGATAGCCTCATCATGGTACAGTCGGTCGACACCTTCCTGCGCCGTTCACCCCAGGGTGCTCCTCCGTACTTCCAGAAGGGGGGCAAGCTGACCACGCGGATCCGCGTGGTGGACATTTTTGCCGACCAGAAGGCCGCCAACGACGACGAGGTCAAAACACGCGAGCTGGCCTTCAAAAATGATGTGAAGCTCCAGGCCAAGATCCGCGAAGACCAGCAGAAGATCCAGCAGTTCCTGGGTGCTTCCGCAGGCCAGGCCCAGCAGACGCCTTCCGGTGTTTATGTGCTGGTGACGCAACCCGGCACGGGCGCCAAAGCCCAGAAGGGCGATTTTGTGGACGTATATTACACGGGCCGCACCATCAACGGTGTGGTGTTCGACTCCAATATCGACACGGCCTTTCATCACCCCCAGCCGCTGTCGTTCCAACTGGCGCAGGGCCAGATGCTGAAAGGCTTCGATGAAGCGATCCAGCTGCTGAAGAAAGGCGACAAGGCCCGCATGCTGATCCCGTCGCCGCTGGCGTATGGCGAGAACCCGCCCCCCGGTGGCAAGATCGGCCCCAACGAGATCCTTGTGTTCGACGTGGAGCTCCGCGAGGTGAGCACTGCCGATCCCCGCGCCGCTATGCCCCCGCCGCCCCCGCCCGCAGCAGGTGGCGACGGCCACGGACATTAATAAAAAAGCCCCCGCCTCAGGCGGGGGCTTTTTTATTGAATAATGAAGATTGAATAATATTTATTTGATAACGGCGGTCAATGCAAAGGGTCAGGAAGCGGATTGAACGGCGGTGAATAGCTTGATCGCTTCCACGGCTTCGCGGACGTCGTGCACGCGCAACAGTTGCGCGCCGCCCTGCAGGGCGAGCGTGTGGAGTACCGTGCTGCCGTTGAGTGCTTCCTCCGGTGTAACGCCAAGCGTGCGGTACACGGTAGCTTTTCGGGAAATGCCCACGAGCAGCGGGCAACCGAGCTCGTGGAAGAAGGAGAGTTGTTGCAGCAGCCGGAAGTTGTGCGCCGCGGTCTTGGCGAAGCCAAAACCGGGGTCGATCAGCACGTCGTTGATGCCGCAGGCACGCAGTTCCCGGAGCCGGAAATTGAGGTCGTCAAACACTTCGGTCAGCACGTCGTTGTATTGCGTAAGCCCCTGCATTGTTTGCGGGTCGCCGCGGCGGTGCATCAGCACATAAGGCACGCGGAGACCGGCCACCGTGGACAGCAGTTCCGGGTCGATGCTGCCGGCGCTGACGTCGTTGACCAGCATGGCGCCTGCTTCCACGGCCGCGCGGGCTACGGAGGCATAAAAGGTGTCGATGGAGATCAGCGCCTCCGGGAAGCGCTTCAGGATCGCCTCAATCGCAGGGAGCACACGGCGCTGTTCCTCATCGGCATCCACCCGTTCGCTGCCCGGGCGGGTACTTTGGCCGCCGATATCGAGCATCCAGGCGCCGTCGGCCAGCATGCCCTCCGCGCGGCGCAACAGGTCGTCGGGGGCAGCCACGCGGCTGCCACTGAAAAAGGAATCGGGCGTGACGTTCAGGATGCCCAGCACGGACGGGCCTTCGAGCCGGAGAAGGCGTCCGCGGGCATTGACGGTAAGAGGCGGCACCGGGCTTTCGGAATGCCCGCTCACGGCTGACGGTTCACGGCTCACGTTTACTTACTTTTGGAGCTAAAGTAATACTTACCAGCACATGAATCTCACGCAAGGAGCGGAGCGCACATCGGCGCAGTATGATGCAGTGATCGGGGCCTGCCGCGACCTGTTTGCCAAAAAGACCAGCGACTATGGAACGGCCTGGCGCGTGCTGCGGCCCATCTCCATCGTCGACCAGATCTACATCAAAGCGCAGCGGATCCGCACCATACAGGAGAAAGGCACGCAGCGCATCGGCGACGATATGCGGAGTGAATTCGTAGGCATCGCCAACTACGCCGTCATCGGTCTCATCCAGCTGCAGCTGCCCGAAGATGCGGCCGAGGAGTTGCCCGTGGACCCCACGCTGCAGTACTACGACCGCGCCGTGCAAACCGCCCGCGACCTGATGCTGGACAAGAACCACGACTACGGCGAAGCCTGGCGCAGCATGTCGCAGGAAAGCTTCGTGGACCTGATCCTGATGAAGCTCGCGCGCATCCGCCAGATTCTCGCCAACAAGGGACAAACCCTCGTCAGTGAGGGCATCGACGCCAACTACAACGACATCCTGAACTACGCGGTCTTCGCCCTCATCCTGAGCGGCGATACCAACGCTTAAGCTGCCACCACCATGAGAACCGTCACCAATGTCATCCGCATCCTCGTCGGCGTGCTCTTTATCGTCTCGGGACTCGTAAAAGCCAACGATCCGCTGGGCCTCGGCTACAAGATGGAAGAATTCTTCGAGGTCTGGAATACCTCGCTGCAGGCTGGTTCCTTCTTCGCGAAGGACGCGCTTATCCGCCTGTTCCAGTACCTGCACGGGCATTCCCTCGCTTTGTCGGTGCTGATGATCGCGCTGGAGATCGTGGCCGGCGTGGCGCTGCTCCTGGGGTTGTGGCGCCGCTGGGTGCTCAATGGGTTGGCGCTGCTGATCGTGTTCTTTACGTTTCTTACGGCCTATGCTTTCCTGTCGGGTAAGTTCCGCAGCTGCGGCTGCTTCGGCGACTGCCTGCCCATAACACCGTTGGCGTCCTTCCTCAAAGACGTGGCCCTTGTGCTGATGATCGGTTGGCTGATCGTATTCCAGCGCTACATTCAGCCGCTGTTCTCTCACCGCGCCAACCGGATGCTGTTTCTTCTAAGCATTGTATTCAGCTTCGTGTTCCAGTGGTACATGCTTCGCTTCCTGCCTGCGGTGGACTGCCTGCCCTACAAGGTGGGCAAGAACATCCCGGAAGGGATGAAGATCCCCGCGGGAGCGGTTCCGGACTCCTTTGCGATGAAATTCATTTATGAAAAAGATGGCAAGCGGTACTCGTTCGGGATCAGTGAATTCCCGTCCGATCTCGCTTCCTACAAGTTCATCGACCGCGAACAGACCCTCGTGCGCAAAGGCAATGCCGAAGCGCCGATCAAAGGCTTCTCGCTCACCTCCGATGCCGGCGACGTGACCGAACAGGTGCTGGCCGAACCGAAAGCTGTCCTCGTGTTTGCGCTTGATTTCAAAGAATTGAATAAGTGGATGCCCGCCTTCCGCAACTGGTATGCACAGGCGCGGAGCAAGAACGTTCCGCTGTTCGTGGTCACGCCGCAGGTGGCGCAGGGCAAGGTGCTGTTCAACAGCGCGGGGCTCCCGGAAGTGGTGTTCCTGAGTTGCGACAACACCGCCGTCAAAACCGCCGCCCGCGCCAACCCGACGGTGATGCTGGTGGAAAAGGGAACTATCCGCGATAAAGCCGCCGCCCCGAAGGCCGACCGCATCCTGAACAGGTTGTAGATTACAGGAGCAAATGAATACATGCGTACATGAAAGGTGAAGTGAGGTAATATTTCTTACCTCATGTAATCATGTATTCATGTACTCATGTACTCATTTATTCTACCCTCTTCTTATCTTTCTGTATGCTCCCCTATTTCCTGAAAAAGCTGTTCAACGGTGTGCTCGTGCTGCTGGGCGTGGTGGTGCTGGTGTTCGTGCTGTTCCAGGGGTTTGGCGACCCTGCGCGGCTCGTGCTCGGGCAAACCGGCAACGCGGCCACGGAGGCGGCCATCCGCAAAGAATTGTACCTCGACCAGCCGCGGCCGCAACAATTCCTGCACTACCTCAACGACGTGTCGCCCGTCAGTATTTATACAAGGAGCGACTGGCAGGCCCGGCAGGTCGGGGGCATTGCCATCGGCGGCGCGCGCTGCCTCGTGCTGAAGACCCCTTACCTGCGCCGCTCGTACCAGACCAAGCGGCCCGTGGGCGAAATGCTGCTGGAAGCATTGCCCGGAACGTTGCTGCTGGCTTTTTCCGCCATGACACTTGCCGTGTTGCTCGGGGTGCCGCTGGGGATGCTGGCGGCGGTACGCAAAGGCTCCTGGGCCGACAGTGCCGCCATCGGCGGATCCATACTCGGCATTTCAGCGCCCTCGTTTTTTATGGGCATCATCATTGCCTATGTATTTGGCTTTTTGCTCAGCGGCTGGACGGGTTTATCGCTGACCGGCAGCTGGTTCATGACCGACATGCAAGGGCACCGGCGCCTCACCCTTCAAAACCTCATTCTCCCCGCCCTGACGCTCGGCATCCGACCGCTGGCCATCATCACGCAGCTCACGCGCAGCGCGATGCTCGACGTGCTGCAGCAGGATTATATCCGCACCGCCTATGCGAAGGGACTAACGCGCCGCGCCGTGCTCTGGCGGCACGCGCTGCCCAATGCGCTCAACCCCGTCATCACGGCCGTTACGGGCTGGTTTGCCGAGCTGCTCGCCGGCGCCTTTTTCATTGAATACATCTTCGGCTGGCAGGGCATCGGGAAGCTGACTGTGGATGCGCTGGAGAAGCTCGACTTCCCGGTTGTGATGGGCTCGGTGCTGCTGTCGGCTACCTTTTTCATTCTCATCAATGTACTTGCCGACCTGCTCTACGGTATCGTCGATCCGAGGGTGCGCATCCGGTAATTCGGCGTGTCCGAAGTACACAAACGTCGAATCGTATAACAAAGAGTTTTAATTTTACCGGGACCATACGTTTCACCCAAAACCCACCCAAGGGATTCACCCTTAAAACCCTTAACCATGGAAAAAGTAGCAGATGTGCTTCGTCACAAGTATCCCCAATTCAACTCTACCTCCTCCCGCCGTAAAATCACCGAAGCCCTGCACCAGATGCATTGCGAAAACGTCGATTATCTCATCGTGCTGGATGAGGAGCGGTTCATGGGCATCCTGACCGAGCACGACATTGCCGAAAAAGTGCTGTACCGCTCGGGCGAGCTCGAGCACGCAACCGTGAAAGAATTCATGAGCACGTACCTGCCGGTGGCCACCACGAACGATACGCTCGAGTATTGCATGCAGCTGATGGAGCGCTACAACGTACGCCACGTAGCCATCTACGACCGCTTCAACTTCAAGGGTGTCGTTTCTTCGCACGACCTGATGAAACAGGCACTGTCGAAGCGCCGCAATTTCTTCGAGGAAGAAAATGCTTCTGAATTGTATACCTGGAGTTACTGAATCACCACTTCTTTAACCACCGCATCTCCCAAAGCTTCGTTCACGCGAAGCTTTATTTTTTCCTTCTGGTAGGAGAGTTCCTGCTTCAGCGGTGCCACGTGCGTGGTGATGAAGAGCGTGCCATTGATGATGGCGATCCGGTCGGTGTACTTGGCGATGGTCTTGCCCATGAGCTCCGCCCACACGTCGCCGATCTGCAGGGCCTGGATCTCGCCCTTGAGGCGGCTGCCCTGCAAAAACTTCTGGATCGCGTCGCCGAGGGAGTATTGCGCCATAAAAAGCCGTTTGTAGTTTGTAGGTTGGTGGTTTGTTGTTCCGCGATGCGGCGTAGACAAAGATACGATTCTCAGCAGGCTGGCAAGCTTTAGCCAACTTCAAACTACAGACTGCAAACCACAAACTTCCCTATAGTTCGATGATCTGGAACGGCTGTTTCAGCGCTTCCAGCTGCTTTGTCAACCGGCCGCAGTTGGTGTCGGTGATGAAGATCTGGGCGTCTTCGTCGGAAGAAACCCGGTTGAGGAGGTTGCCGATGCGCTCTTCATCCAGTTTTTCAAACACATCGTCGAGGAGGAGAAGAGGGGTGAGGTGCTTCTCCGCCTTGAGCACATCGAGCTCGGCCAGCTTGAGGGCGAACAGCAGGCTCTTCCGCTGGCCCTGCGAGGCAATGGCCTTGAAGGGCTGCGTGCCCATCAGGAATTGCAGGTCGTCGCGGTGAATACCGGAGGCCGTTCGCTGGATGACAAGGTCTTTGGGGCGGTTGAAGCGGAGCAGCTCCGCAAATTCGCTGCTAAGCAGCTCGCTGTCGTAAAGCAGCTGCAGCGGCTCGTAATTCTGCGCGATCTCGTTGTACAAATGCTTAACGTCGGCCAGGAAGCCGATAAGGAAGCGCTCCCGGCGGCTGAAAAGGGGATTTCCTTCAGCCAGCAGCTGCTCGTCCAGCACGTCGAGCACCGACAGGTCGCGGCTGGGCCCGTCGCCGTAGTTTTTCAGGAAGGAATTCCGCTGCTGGAGGATCTTATTGTAGGCAATGAGGTGCTGCAGGTAGGCGCTGTCGAGCTGGGAGAGGAGCGTGTCGAGGAACTTGCGGCGGTCTTCGGAGCCTCCGATGATGAGCTGCACATCGTCCGGGGCGATGACCACGCAGGGGTAGCGTCCTATGTGCTGCGAAAAGCGACTGTAGGCCTGGTCGTTGACCGAAAATTCCTTACGGCCGGTTTCGCGGAGTACACAAACCGCTTTTTCCTCCCGGCCATTGAGCCGGAAGCGGCCTTCGAGGCGAAAGCCCTGGTGACCGTGCTGCGGCACGTTCTGGTCGAGCCGGGTAAAATAGCTGCGGGTGAAGCAGAGATAGTGCAGCGCGTCGAGCAGGTTGGTCTTGCCGCGCCCGTTGCGCCCGCAGATGCCCACGATCCGTTCGGTAAAGCGGAATTCCTGGTGGAAGTAATTTTTAAACTGGAACAGCGATATGTCGGAGACAAACAGGCTCAAGGTGGTCGAAGGTAAGGTGAATGGGTTATTGGGATAAAGGGAGAATAGGAGAACAGGTAATAGGTTTTACGTTCTGGGTATCAGGTTTTTAGGATTTTGATTTGGCAGCGAGCCGGATACCAATAAACCAATCGACCAATTAACCGATAAACTCCCCCGAAAGTCTTATTTTCGCGCTTCAAAATTGGACCCGTGTCGACGAAATACACGAAAGAAACCTACCTGTACTGGTACGAACTGATGCAGCTGATCCGCCAGTTCGAGCTGATGGCCGAGGAAAAATACAAGATGGAAGGCAAGATCCGGGGCTTTTTCCATGCCTACGTGGGCCAGGAGGCGATTGCCGCCGGCTGCATGACGGCTACCCGTCCCGAGGACCCGTTCATCACGGCGTACCGCGACCACGGCCTGGCCATCGCCAAGGGCATCTCCGTCAATTCCTGCATGGCCGAACTCTATGGCAAGGCCACCGGCAATGCCAAGGGAAAGGGTGGCTCGATGCACTTCTTTGGCAAGGAACAGCATTTCTACGGTGGCCACGGTATCGTGGGTGCCCAGATCGGTACCGGCGCCGGCCTGGCGTTTGCCGAGAAATACAAGGGTACCGACAACGTGTGCCTCGCCTACTTCGGCGACGGCGCTGCCCGCCAGGGTATGCTGCACGAGACCTTCAACCTGGCCATGACCTGGAAGCTGCCCGTGATCTTCATCTGCGAGAACAACAACTACGCGATGGGCACCTCGGTAAAGCGTACCTCCAACATCGTGGACATCTACAAGCTGGCCGACGCCTATGAAATGCCGAGCGACGTGATCGACGGCATGAGCGCCGAAGCCGTACACGAAGGCGTGAGCCGCGCCGTAAAGCGCGCCCGCGAAGGCGATGGCCCGACGCTGCTCGAGATCAAAACCTACCGCTATAAAGGACACTCCATCTCCGACCCGCAGAAATACCGCACAAAGGAAGAAGTGGAAGAATTCAAAGGCAAGGATCCCATCACCGCCCTGCTGGCCACGATGAAAGAGAACAACCTCGTTTCCGACGAGGAGATCCAGGCGATCAACGAGCGCGTGGACGCTGCCGTGGCCGAAAGCGTGAAATTCGCCGAGGAGTCGCCCTGGCCCGATGACAGCGAAGTGTACAAAGACATCTACGTAGACCAGAACTATCCGTTCATCACCGACTAAAACTAACATACTCTAAACATTACGACAATGGCTGAAACGAAAACGGTAACGCCCCAAACCCGTGAAGACCACGAAATCGTGGTGGATCGTGCAAGAGACTTCTGGACCCGCAACAACCGGCTGATCATGATACTCGGTCTGGGTATCATCCTGCTGGCGGGCGGTTACCTGCTCTATAAAAAAATGTTCAAGGAGCCCAACGAAGTAAAGGCCGCCGAAGCTTCGTTCCGCGCCGAAGAATACTTCCGCATGGACTCACTGCAGAAGGCCCTCAATGGTGACGGCGTTAACCCCGGTTTTGCCAAGATCGCCGACAAGTACAGCGGTACGAAGGCCGGTGAGCTCGCCCACTACTATGCCGGCGCCATCAGCCTGCAGCTCGGCGACGCCGCGAAGGCCGCCAAATTCCTGTCCGACTTCTCCACCGACGCCCCGCAGGTGCAGGCCCGCGCCTACAAGCTCCTCGGCGACGCTTATGCCGAACAAGGCAAAAACAACGACGCCCTCAGCAGCTACAAGAAGGCGGCCCACCACTTTGAGCAGGACGACGCCAACTCGGCCGACTACCTGTTCACCGCCGCTTACTTCGCACAGCGCGTGCTCAACAACAGCAAGGAAGCCACCGACCTGTACCGCGAGCTGAAAACGAAATACCCGCGCACGCAGCGCGGCATCGAAGCCGACAAATACCTGGCCCAGCTGGGTGTATACAATACCGAAGACAAGTAAGTTTCCATGGCCGATATCAAAGACAGCCGCTTACTGGATTTCGAGGGCATCCCTGAGCTTCAGGATGCCCTCGTTGTTTTGGTGAAGACCGAATGGAACGCCGCCACCGTTGATGCCCTGGAAGAAGGAGCGTTGCGCGTGCTGGCCGCCAACCAGGTCCGCAGCGAAACGCTGCTGGTGCCCGGGGCCGTAGAAATTCCGTTCGCCGTCCGCCATTACTGGAGGCAGCACAAGAAAAAAGACCGACCCGCCGCTTTTATCACCCTTGGCTGCGTGCTCCGCGGCGACACGCCGCACTTCGAATACGTGTGCCAGGCCGTGACGATGGGCGTAACGCAACTCAACCTCCGCCTGCCGGTGCCCACCATTTTCGGGGTGCTTACCGTCAACACGCAGGAGCAGGCCGACGAGCGCACCGGTGGCATTCACGGCCACAAGGGCGAAGAAGCCGCCGTTACCGCCCTGAAGATGATCCAGCTGAGCCACCGGCTCAAAAAGTAAGACGAATGACCGTTCAACTCTTTGTTCCCTGTTTCGTAGACCAGCTTTTTCCGGACACTGCCTTCAACATGGTGAAGGTGCTGGAGAAAGCGGGCTGCACCGTGCGCTACAACCCGCAGCAAACGTGTTGCGGGCAGCCCGCCTTCAACGCCGGCTTCCTCGACGACGCCCGCGCCGTGTGCAGCAAGTTTCTCAACGACTTCGATCCCGAGTTGCCCATCGTGGCACCGAGCGCCTCCTGTGTGGGCTTCGTGCGCAACTACTATGGAAAGCTGTTCGACAATTCCTCGCTGCATCACCGCGTGCAGGCCATCAGCAAGAATATTTTCGAACTGAGTGAGTTCCTTGTGCAGCAGCTCGGCATCACCGAATTCGGCGCGAAGCTGCCCGGCAAGGCCACCTACCACGATTCCTGCGCCGGCCTCCGCGAGTGCCATATCAAGGAAGAACCGCGCAGGCTACTGATGGCCGTGGAGGGCCTCGAGCTCACCGAACTCGCCGATGTGGAAACCTGCTGCGGCTTCGGTGGTACGTTCGCCGTTAAGTTCGAAGCCATTTCGGTAGGGATGGGCGAGCAAAAAGTCGAGAATGCCCTCGCCACCGGTGCCGACTACCTAATCTCCACCGACCTTTCCTGCCTCATGCACCTGCAAGGCTATATCAACCACCGCGGTGCCCCGATCAAAACCATGCACCTGGCTGATGTGCTGGCCAGCGGCTGGTAACACAAAAAGTAAAAAGTCGGAAGT
>NZ_SKFH01000006.1 GCF_004343705.1 Flaviaesturariibacter aridisoli | reverse complement strand
GAGAGTGTAAACTAAACTGTGTCAGGTTGAGACGATTTCTCATCTTTAAAACAGTTTATGAAAAAGGAAAAGAAGGATTTGTTGTCCGGCCTTGATCCGGAAGTTCGCCAGCAGGCCCTGGATCAGTTTATGAGCGGGAAGGCGGTTTTTGGCAAGGAGGGCGCCCTGGGGCCTTTGCTGCAGCAGTTGCTGGAAGCTGCCCTGGAAGGGGAACTCGCCGCGCATTTGAAGGAAGAACAGCCGTATTTAGAAGGGGAGGCGAACCGGCGCAACGGTTTTTCCCGTAAGCAGCTTCGAACCGCCGCCGGCACTATCGAACTATCCACGCCCCGCGACCGCCTGGGTTCCTTTGAGCCGGACCTGGTCAAAAAGCGGCAAACCATTCTGGCCGATAACCTCGAGGAAAAGATTCTGGGTTTGTACGGGCTGGGGATGTCGCTTCGGGATATCTCGCGGCATATCGAAGAGATGTACGGCACCGAGATCTCCCACACGGTCTTATCCGAGATCACCGACCGGGTGGTTCCTGCGGTGAAGGCCTGGCAGAGCCGGCCCCTGGACCCCGTCTATCCCATTATGTGGCTGGATGCCATGTACTATAAAGTGCGGGACGAGGAGTCCGGTAAGGTGGTGACGCGCTGCCTGTATAATATACTGGGCATCCTTCCCTCGGGCCACAAGGAGGTATTGGGCTGCTACGTGAGCGGGTCGGAAGGAGCGCGCTTCTGGCTCTCGGTCCTTACAGACCTGAAGAGCCGCGGGGTAGAGGACGTGCTGATTGCCTGTATCGATAACCTGAGCGGATTTGACGATGCCATCAGGACGGTGTATCCGTATTGCGACGTGCAGAGCTGCATCGTCCACCAGTTGCGCAACTCCGCCAAATATGTAGCTTCTAAAGACCAGCGTGCTGTTCTAAAGGAGCTGAAGGCGGTGTATGGGGCCGTGAACCGAAGTGTTGGGGAGAGCGCCCTGGAAGCCTTTGCAGGCAAATGGACAAAGCAGTATCCGCTGGTGGTGAACTCGTGGCAGACCAACTGGGATAAGCTCTCCACCTTCTTCGATTACCCGGAGCACGTACGCCGGGTGATCTATACGACCAACACCATCGAAGGCTATCACCGGCAATTGCGCAAGGTCACCAAAACAAAAGGAGCCTTCGTCAATGACATGGCGCTATTGAAGCTCATTTACCTGGCACAGGAGCGCATCGCACGAAAATGGACCATGCCCCTGCCCAATTGGGCCCAAAGCGCACAACAACTCAAAATCATCTTCGGCGACCGAATGCCAATATCTTTATAACCCAACTGACACAGTTTAGCTGACATTACCGCAGATACCCCTTCGAGTGGTCGAAGTACCCTCTGCATGGCCTGCGCATACCCCTTCGAGTGGCCGAAGTACCCTCCGCAGGTGCTGCGCATACCCCTTCGAGTGGCCGAAGTACCCTCCGCAGGTGCTGCAAATACCCCTTCGAGTGGTCGAAGTACCGTCTGCAGGAGCTGCCCATACCCCTTCGAGTGGTCGAAGGGGCGCGGAACGCCTTTTGTGTGCTCCTTACCGATGCACGAGCTTTTCCATACCCTCCCCGACGGACGCCGTCTTTGCTATGCCCGCTTCGGCGACCCGGCGGCGGTACCGGTATTGTATTTCCACGGCACGCCCTCCTCGCGGCTGGAGCCCCTCCTGCTGGAGGGCTTCGGCTACCGCCTCGACGCGTTGCTGGCCGAAGCCGGCCTGCAGCTGATCTCGATCGACCGTCCGGGCATGGGTGGATCCGGCTACCGGCCGGGCGAGCGCTACCGCTCCTTCGCCCACGACGCCGAACACCTGTGTGCCGCCCTCGGGCTGCCGCCGCTGCCGGTGCTGTGCTGGTCGGGCGGCGGCCCCTATGCCCTGGCGATGGCGGCCGCCTTCCCGGAGCGGATCGGCAGCGTGCACATCGTATGCGGCTTTACGCGCCCGTTCGACAAGGAGATCCTGCAGCAGATGGGGAGCAACAAGTGGTACTTCCGGGCGGCGCGCTATGCGCCTTTCCTGCTGGCCCCGGCGCTGCGCGCCGTACGTCGCCACGGCCCCAAACGGCTGCCGCCGCAAGGCATCAGCGGCCTTCCCTGGGAGGACTACCACTTGCTGGACCGTCCGGGCGCGCTCGGCCAGATGGCGCGCTGCAGCGTGCGTGAGGCAGCGCGGGGCGGCGCCCTGGGGCCCATCATGGAGGCGCGCGCCTACTACGCGCACTTTCCGTACCGCCTGGCCGCGATCGCGCAGCCGGTGCATTACTGGTGGGGCACCCGCGACATGTCGGTAGCCCGCGCCCACGCCGAAGCCGTTGAGCAATACGCGCCGCGGGCAACCATGCACTACCGGCCGGGCGAAGGCCACCTGTCGGTGTATGTGCATTGCATAAAGGAAATTCTGCAGGTGGTGCGAAGCGGGCAGGGAGCGTGAGGCGTGAGGCGTGAGGCGTGAAGCGTGAAGCGTGAGGCGTGAGATCGCAATGCGCGTTGATGATCGGCGTCAGCGCTCACGCCTCACGCTTCACGCCTCACGAGCTCATTGCATTTTCACAAACGGGTTATCCCGCCGCTCGTCGCCGATGGTGGTCGTATCGCCGTGGCCGGGATACACGATCACGTCTTCGGGGAGCGTATACAGCTTGGTGCGGATGCTTTCTTCGAGGATGGCGAAGTCGCCGCCGGGAAGGTCGGTGCGGCCCACGGAGCCGTTGAACAGCACGTCGCCGGAGAGGAGGAAGCGCTGTGTGGGCGAGTAGAAGGAGATGTGGCCCGGCGAATGGCCGGGGGTAAAGAGCACCTGGAGCTCGTCGTCGCCGATGCGGACAGAATCGCCCTCGTCGAGGTAGTGCATCGGGCCGTCGTAGTTGACGAAAGGCAGCTGCCAGAGCTGGCCGGATGCCGGGCCGCGTTCGAGCACGGGCAGCTCGGCGCGGTGGAGGTGGAGCTCGAGGCCCCACTTCTGCTGCACATAGCGGTTGCCGAAAATATGATCCAGGTGGCAGTGGGTGTTGAGCAGCAGCACCGGTTGGAGGCCGTTAGCTTCGATAAACGAGGCCAGTTGCTGCTCTTCGGAAGCGAAATAGCATCCCGGGTCGATAATACAGCAGGCGCCCTTTTCGTTGTACACCACATAGGTGTTCTCCTGAACGGGGTTGAAGGTGAAGGTGTGTACGGTAAGCATACTGCTTTTTCCCTATTTTTAAATGCAATTTAATCGATTCGCCGAGCGCCTATTTCAGAATTTGAACCTGACTTTATGAAGCATCTGAGCCTGAGGGCCGTCGTGGCCGTCCTGATCTGTGTCGTTTTCCCTTTCCTTGGCCAGGCCCAGGTCAACACCGTGGAGTACGGGAAGAACCGGGTCCAGTACAAGAAATTCAAGTGGAAATATTACCAGACCGAGAACTTCAACACTTACTTTTCCCAAAACGGCCTCGAGCTGGGCAAGTACGTGGCCCAGATTGCGGAGAAAGAGCTACCGCAGCTGGAAGAGTTCGTGGAATACGGTATGCAACGCCGCGCCAACGTGGTGGTGTACAACAACTTTGACGATCTCCAGCAATCCAACATCGGCCAGGGCATCGACTGGCAAAGCACCGGTGGCCTCACCAAGCTGGTGAACAACAAGATGGTGGTGTATTACGACGCCAACCGCAACAACCTGCGCCGCCAGGTACGCCAGGGCATCGCCCAGGTGCTGGTGCAGAACCTCCTCTTCGGCGATGACCTCGGTGAATTCGCAGCCAACCAGGCCCTGCTCGACCTGCCCAAATGGCTCACCGACGGCTACATCGCCTACGCAGCCGAGCCCTGGAGCACCGAGCTCGACGAGCAGCTGAAGAACGCCATGCTCGGCGGCTCGTACAACAACTTCTACCAGTTTGCTTTCGAAAAGCCGGAGCTCGCCGGCCACGCTTTCTGGTATTACGTCGGCAACAAGTACGGCGCCACGAAACCTACCTACCTGCTCTACCTCGCCCGCATCTACCGCAACCTGAACAGCGCTACGCAGAAGATCGCCAAGAAGAAATTCAAGGAGGTGCTGCGCGACTTCATGCAGGAGATGCCCAACATCTACTACAAAGACATCCGCGGCCGCCGCGTGGTGCCCAAGGGCCAGCTCTCGGTTACGGAAGAAGTGGGCAAGAAAGACTTTATCCGCTTCAACGCCAACCCCCTGCCGCGCTCGTTTACCTACGCGGTAACGGAATACAAGCAAGGCAAATACAGCGTGGTGCTGCACGAGAACTTCGTGAACACCAAAACGCTTCTCTCCTACGGCCACCGCAGCCGCGAAGACGAGATCAACCCCAACATGCCGATCCTGGCCTGGGACAACAAAGGCACGCGCCTCGCCGTGGTATACGTGGAAAAAGGCAAGCTCAAATTCTTCGTGTACGACGTGGTGAACCGCATCAAGATCTCGAAGCAGGAATGGAGCCAGTTTGACCAGGTGCAGGACATCAAGTACATGCTCAATTCCAACACGCTCGTGGTCAGCGCGGTCCGCTCGGGCCAGAGCGATATCTACACGTACAACATCGACAAGATGACCTACGAGCAGGTGACCAACGACGTGTTTGACGACCTGGATCCTTCCTTTGTGACTTTCCCCAACAAAACGGGTATCGTCTTCGCCTCCAACCGCCCTTCCGCCAACGCAGCGGGCGGCGATACGGCGATGCCCGGCCCGCGCTTCAACATCTTCCTGGTAGACAACTGGAACAAAAGCGAATTCAAACAGATCTCCCAGCTCACCAACCTGAAGTTCGGCAACGCCCGCAACCCGTCGCCCTACAACAACACGCACTTCACCTTCACCTCCGACGAGAACGGCATCAACAACCGCTACGCCGGCTTCTTCACCACGCAAAAGACGGGCATCGACACGCTCGTGTTCATCGGCGATGAAGTGATGCGCAACCCGGCCCCGAAAGAGGTAGACAGCCTGTTGAAGGAGTGGAAAAAGACCGACATCGACTCGGTGGGTTACTTTGCCACGAGCTCCGACTCGGCCTACGTGTTCCCGCTCACCAACTACCAGGCGGGACTGATCGAAACGCGCACCGCCGGCGACAACACACTGGTGAGCGAAGTGGTGCAGCAGGGTGAATACAAGAACCTGTACCGCCTGCGGGTGGATGAAAACACGCTGCGCCGCCGCAACGTGAGCACACCGCCCACCGAATACGTGCGCAAGCTCCGTGAGCGCGACCGCCTCCGTACCACCGAGACCAACACCATGACCAACGCGGTGGACTCCACACGTAAAACGCAAACGGACTTCTTCCAGAGCGAGTTCAACGACAAACGCGACAGCGCCAATGCGGCAGCGCAGCCGACCACAACGCCGGGGCAGGTGTTCGAAACCGAGGTGATCGCTCCCGAGCCGGTACTGAGCCGCGCCAAGCTGTACGAATACCGCCCGCCGCGCTTCTTTACCGACTATGTAGCCGCCGGCTTCAACAACGCCGTATTGGCTGCCGCCAAGTACCAGCAATACACCGGCGGCACGGGGCCCATCAATCCCTCCAACGGCAGCCAGATCAACGGCCTCATCCGCATGGGTACCGTCGACCTGTTTGAAGACTACAAGATCTCGGGCGGCTTCCGCATCGCGCCGAACCTGCGCGACAACGACATCCTGTTCGAGTTCACCAACTACCGCCGCCGCCTCGACTGGGGCTTCACGTACTACCGCAGCTCGGCCCGCGCCGACGTGGGCGTGATCCTTGCCGACACCTCGGGCAACTTCTTCCAGGTAGGCTTCCCCGGAAAGACGCACTCCAACTACTACCTCGGCCGCCTGCGCTTCGCGCTCGACAAGGTGCGCAGCCTGCGCCTCACGGTCGGCCCGCGCTTCGACCGCGTGATCGTTTCCACGACGCCTGAGCCCGGCTTCAACCGCCTGTCGCTGCTGATCCCCGACCAGAAACAAGTATTCGGCCAGGCCACGATCGAGTACGTGCACGACAACACGCTCAACCCCGCCACCAACATCTGGACCGGTCTCCGCTACAAGGTGTATTTCGATTACTTCAGCCGCCTCGATAAAGGTGGCCAGGCTTTCGGCCGCACGATGATGAACGCCGGCTTCGACGCACGTCATTACCAGCCATTGTACCGCAACGTGATCTGGGCGCTGCGCGCCGCCGGCGACTTCTCCTTTGCCGAGCAGAAAGTGGTGTATTACCTCGGCGGCGTTGATGGCTGGCTCAAGTTCAAGAGCAACGAGATCATCGACCCGAACACCCAGCAGGTGACGGGCTACCGCTACTTCAATGCCGACCCGGCCAATGCGCCCGACCAGAGCCAGTTCTATGCCTACCAGACCCTGGCGGTGAACATGCGTGGCTTCAAGCAAAACATTGCCAACGGCAACAACAACGTGGTGATCAACTCGGAGTTCCGCGCGCCGATCTTCAGCACCTTCTTCAACCGTCCCATCAACAACGCCTTCCTGCGCAACCTGCAGGCGGTGCAGTTCTTTGACCTGGGCACGGCCTGGACCGGCGACGTATCCAACATCGCCCGCCCCACCAGCACGTACAGCGACCCGAGCGGTATCAACCCGATCACGGTGCGCCTGAAGGCCGGCGGGATCGGACCCTTCGCCGGCGGCTATGGCTTCGGTCTGCGCAGCACGCTGCTGGGCTACTTCATCCGCTGGGACATTGCCTGGGAAATGAACGGCTTCTTCCGCGGCAAGCCGATGTCGTACTTCGCGCTGGGCCTGGACTTTTAAGAGCCGAAAGTGAAAGAAGCGTTTTGAACCGCTAAGAGAATAAGCAACGAAGTTGTTACGCAAAGAAAAACGTCCCGCCTCTCGGCGGGACGTTTTTGTATGGCATCGCGAATACCGTATTCTCTTTTTTCTTCGTGGTTAGAAACCTTAATTGCCTCCTGGCCCTTTCTCTGCTGCCGTGCGCCGCATCGATTCGTACACCAGCACGAGAAACCCGAAGAAGCACACGATCATGCTCCAGTCGAAGCGGTTGGCGAAGGGATGACGAAAAAGGTCGAACAGGTCGCGGGCCAGGCCACCCGGCGCCAGCAGCAGGTCCCAGCTATTGTAGCGCAGGTAGCGGCCGATGTACACCCCGAAGCTGCACAGGGCGAGCACCGGGAATACGAAGAGCCAGCTGCGCCGCAAGCCCCAGCGCGCCAGCAGCACGCGCTCCATCTGCCATAACGATTGTACCCCCAGCAACAAGCCGTTCCAGGCAAAGGCCAGCAACAGCACCAGGTCGTACCAGAGTGGAAGCCCGGGCCGCTGCCGCAGGTGAAGCAGGTCGGTGCTGATGTAAAACGTGTTGGGGAGAAACAGCAGCCACAGCCCGAACAGGAAGCGGAAGCCCCAACGGCTTTCGATCCAATCGACGCGGCGCAGCAGCTGCCGGGTGAGGAGAAAAGGGATGAGGGCCAGCAGCAGGTTCCAGTTGAGAAAAAGAAAAAAGCGGCTGCCGCTGTAGGCAAAGCGCCAGGCGGAAAGGCCTGCGGGAAAAGCGATAGAGGCCAGCAGCACCCGCTCGGCGGCGTCAAGGCGACGAACGGCAGCAACGATCCGGTTGAAAAAACGCATGGGTTACCAGTTGATCTTCCGTGAGAAATACATGACCACGGCGAGGGTGAAGAAAAGTCCGACACTGCCCAGCAGGAGGGCAAAATCCTGTAGCTGCAAAATGGTAAACACGTAGCCGTAAAGCAGCACCAGCACGGCAGACAGCAAGGTGCTGAGGCGCCCCGACTGAAGCAGTCCCCGCACAAACCAGCCGATCAGGCCCACTGTGGCAACCGTAGCCACCCCATAGGCGGGGTTGAAACCGATATACTCCGAGAACGAGAGCAGCAGCGCGTAAAAAAGGATCAGGGCCAGCCCGATCAGTCCGTACTGGAACGGGTGCACCGATCGCTTGTGCACCACCTCGATGAGGAAGAACGCGGTGAACGTGAGCACGATGCAGAGCAGGCAGTACTTCACCGAGCGCAGCGTTTTCTGGTAGGCATTTACGGGCACAAACAGATCGACGCCAAAGGCGGAAGCCGACAGGTCGTAGGTGCGGCTGTCGATGCGGTCGGCATCACGGAACTGTTGCGGAAAATTGCGGCGGTGGGCCAGGCTCCGCCAGGCAGCCGTGAAGCCTTTCGGCGTAACGCTGCTCCGCTGCGGCAGGCCGGTGCCGCTGAAGCTCGGGTGCGGCCACGACGACTGTAGTTCTACGGTCGTGGTCTTTCCCAGAGGTGCGAACAGCAGTTGCTGCGAACCATTCAGCTGCAGGTTGCCGGAGAATACCGTGTGCCCGAGGTCAAAGGGGCCTTGCAGCGGCAGCGGTGCGGCCAGCGACGAATCGCTGTAGGGATCCGGCGACGTGTTAGGCGCAAACAGGAGGCGCCGGCCGTTCCAGTTGAGGCTCAACTCCTCGTTTAGGCCGCGCACATCCGACAAGCGCAGGCTGACAAAGGCTTCGCCCCACAGCACCTGATCGGGACTGATATGCAGCAATGCCAGGTCGGGGGTGTCGAATTCCCCGCTCATGGCAACCTGTGCCGAATACAGCATCACTTTGTAAATACCGCGGTGCCGCTCCTGCGGGCTGGCGGATGCCTTCAGGTCGAGGCGTGCGGGCAGGAAGTAAGCGTAGTGCCGCGACTGCATCTGCTTGCCCTCTGCGGTGGTATAGCGAATGAGGTACGGGAGCACCAGCATCGGCCCGCCCAGCAGCTGCCGGCCGGCCCATTTGTCGCTCACTTCGGCCACGGCTTCTTTTTGCCGCTCTTCGCGCTCGGACACCAGCTGCTCTATTTTCCATGCCGGCAGCAGGAGCACGAGGATGATGACGGCGACGACGGCGACTTTGATCAGGATCTTGCTTTTGGAAGATTGCTCATTCAGATGGGAGACCATACATGTGGATTTAGTATTCGTTAAGAGGGATTTCGCGGAAGTAGGGATAGCGCAGCAGCAGCACCAGCATGGCGGCGCCGAAAAGCGGTAGTACGAAGCGGGCCAGCTCGCCGTGGATATCGAGCAGGCGCGGCCCGCCGAGCACCGTCAGCGTGAGGTAGATCAGCAACAGCACGGCACCCGTCCACAGGCAATATTGAACCAGCAGTGGCAGGCGCCGCACCTGCAGCAGCGACAGGGAAAGCCAGCCAAGCAGTAAGCCCGGGATCCCGAGCACAAAGGCGCCGGCAAGCAGCGGAAAGAAGAGGCGCCCTTCCGTATTACTACGGGTGAGCACATCGAAGAGCAACACAAGAGGCGGGTAAGCCACGACCGTACACAACCAGGTGTAGAGTACAAAGCGAAAGGTGTTCATAGCGTCATGTTTGACCGGTGATAAGATGGTTAAGAAAACCGCATGTGGCAACGCAGCAGCGACGGCCACAGCGTTTGGAAAGGCTGGGCACATTGGTTCAGGCAACGACAGGGATTCAGGCGATGGCGGGACGGAAGCGATCTTCCTTGCGGCTCCCCGCCTCGGTACACAGGATGGATTCGAGCAGTGGCAACATGCGCGACAGGCCACCGGTTTTTATCAGGAAGTTCCAGAGTGGCTCAAACTTTTTCCAGCCGCCGGCATATGAAAAGTGCCGGATACGGTCGCGCCAGGCGGCGTGCTGCGCGCTGGCCCGCCACACGTTCCGCCAGGAATAGAAGTCTTTGTAGGCGCGGTCATATCCCTTCTTCAGCGTCACCGCATCGAGGCCGCGCGTCTGGTACACTACCTGCCGCGTATCGTACTTGCTCCAGTCGCGGTGCAGGATGCGGCCTTCCTTTTCCATATCTGCAAAAAGGCGGGTGCCGGGGTACGGCGTCAATATGTGAAAAGTGGCCGTGGTGAGTCCTTGCTGCACGGCCCAGTCGACGGTGCGGGCAAACACGTCGGGGCCATCGTCATCGAGTCCGAATACGAAGGAACCATTGATCATGATGCCCAGGTCGTGCAGGCGGCGGATGGCCTCGCCGTAGTCGCGGCCCAGGTTCTGCCGTTTGTTGCCCTGCGCCAGGTTGGCGGCGCTGAGGGTTTCAAACCCGACGAAGGTGCTGCGCAGCCCCGCACGTGCGGCCTGTTCGATCAGGTTGCCCCGCACTACCGCATCCACGGTGGAAGCCCCCTGGAAGAGCCGGCCCATCCCGCTCATACCGGCAAACAGGGAGGAAGCAAATCGCTGGTTGCCCAGCAAGTGGTCATCGAGAAAATACAGGTGCCTGCCGGGCAGCCAGTCTATTTCGGCCAGCGCCGCGTCCACCTGTTGCGTGTAAAACGATCGGCCGCCTTCGAAAAAAGCATCCTTATAACAAAAGCTGCAGTGGTGCGGGCAGCCCCTCGACACCACGAGCGAGTTGGGCACGAGGTAACGCTCGCGCCGGATAAGGTCGCGCCGCACTGGCGGCAGGGCCTGCAGGCTGCACTCACGGTTTACATACACCCGCTTCGCCGAGCCATTACGGAAGTCGCTGAGGAATTCCGGGAAGGTATCCTCTCCCGGCCCGATGAAAATGGTGTCGCCGTGGGCGCCTGCCTCGAGCGGCAGCGATGTAACATGCAGTCCGCCGAGGCACACATGTATGCCGCGCCTGCGGTAGCTGTCGGCCAGCTCGTAGGCGCGTGCCGCGTTGGTGATGTACACCTGAATGACCACGAGATCAGGCGCATCGTCGCTGCGTACTTCCTCCACATGCTCGTCGCAAAGCTCCACCTCGTCGGAAGGCGATGTAAAAGCGGCGAGTGTGGCCAGGCCGAGGGGCGGGAAGAGCGAGTACTTGATCGGTCGCCAGAAGGGGCTTTTGGCTTCCATCAATGCCGGCAGGATCATCTTGATTTTCATGCGTATTGATTTTGGGTTTCGGTGTATCGATGTTGGGGTCCACGTTCATAGTTGCGCACCGCCCGGTAGCAGGGCCACAGCACGACGAGCCCGATGACGCCGAAGCTGCAGTCGACCAGCTGCCACCAGAACGGGATGCCGCGCAGGCCGCCGGCAATAAAGGCAAGGGGAAAGATGGCGATGCAGGCCCCGATCCCGAACTCAAGTACCCAGCGGTTGCGTACCGGGTCGCGCCAGGGGCCGATGAAAAGTGCGGCCAGCACGAGGTGGGCGAAGGCAAGCCAGTCGTAGCCATAGTAGAGGAAAGCGTGTGTTGCATTCACTTCTTCATAGGCCGCCAGCACCTGGCCCAGCCAGCCAGCCACAGGGCTGCCGGCGGGCACCAGCTGCAGGGCAAAGCGCAGCTCCGCAGCAGCGGGCCACACGGTGAGGCCGCTGACAAAGAGCGCAACGATGAAGAGCGCGAGGCGAAGGCGGATGCGTTGGAGGGGAAATTCATTTTTCATAAAAAGTACTTTGTATTTCAAAGTGTAAGGGCAAAAAAAAATTACTTGATACCGCGGATCATTTTTTCGAGCGCCTGGATGTGGTCGTTGAAAGACTTCTCCCCGGCTTTGGTGATGGAATAGGTGGTGTTGGTTTTGCGCCCGATGAATCCCTTGTGCACCTTGAGCAGGCCGTTCTCTTCCAGGCTTACGAGGTGCGTGGCGAGGTTGCCGTCGGTCACTTCCAGCAACTGCTTCAGGTCGTTGAAGCTTACCTCCTCGTTGACCGCGAGAATGCTCATCACACCCAGGCGGATCCGGTTATCGAACAGTTTATTGAGGCCTGCTATGGGATTCTTGTGGCTCATGCTTCCTTGTCCGAACGCTCGTTTTTCCACCACATGATAAAACCGTATACGATATGCAGCAGCCCGAAGCCGAGCGCCCAGAAATAAAGCCCGTAGCCAAGGTACTGCGTATTGATCAGGCCGAGCAGGATCTCCAGTACACCGAGGTAACGGATATCGTTGACCGTATATTTACTGGCATTCACCAGCGCGAGACCGTAAAAGATGAGGCATACCGGCGCCACCAGCACGGGCAGGCGAAGCTGCAGCAACCACAGGATGACCAAGCCGCCCGTGATGAGCGGGATGAGTATGTTGGTGGTAAGCTGGCGCGCGGTGCGGTCCCAGATGGGCAACCCGCGGCGACGCGCGCGGCGCCAGGTAAAGAAGAACGCGGAAGCCAGCGCCAGCGCAAACACGCCTCCCGCCAGCAGCAGCAGCGACCAGATGAGCGCCTCTACTTCACGAACCTGGTAGGTATTCAGCAGGCGTCCGTGGTAGGGTGCCAGAAGCCGCGCCGCCACGAAAGCACCCACCAACGCCCAGATGCCGGCGGCAATACCGCTCAATCCGCTCAGCGACAAAAAGCGGCTGGAGCGGTTCATCAGGCGGCGGATGTCCTGGATCGCCTCGAGGGATTGGGTTTGCTCATTCATAAAAAGCACTTTGCATTACAAAGTAAATACTCTTTCCCGCTCTATTCCAAACTTTTCGCAAACTATTTTTCACTTACCGTTCTGTTCGCGGCTCGATGGGACGTCCGCCGAGCACCGGCGTGACGCTGAAGCCGCGCCGCCGCAACAGCGCCAGCACGCCTTCCGGGCCCGGCAGGTGCCCGGCGCCGATGGCGAAAAAAGTAGGTTGCCGCCGCGCGATGCTGTCCATACGTACCGCCATCTTCCGGTTGCGCCGCAGCAACTTGCGTACAAACTCCGAGCTGTCGCCGTAGCTGAGTCGCTCGATGCCGGCCAGGTCCTGCCGCAGGTACAGCTGGGTCAACTGCTCCGTCTGCGCCCGCACCGACTCTTCGCTGTCGAGAATGCCCTGTGTATCGAAGGGGCCGCTGAGCACTTCCTCGAGGTTGAACTGGTCGCTAAGGTCTTCGATGCCCAGCACCGGCTTACCCCCGCGGCGCGCCAACTGCTGTAGATACAGGTCCATCGGCTGCTCCATATCGTCGGGGCGGCGCCGGCGGTAGGGTCGCAGCTGCGCATAGAGCCAGGCTTCCTTGCGCCGGACGGTCCGTGCAGGCTTGTTCAACGCGCGCTCCAGCACAGGACCCAGCTTGCGAAACACCGAATCGGGAAGCACGGTATACACAAAGGCCGATGTGTCTTGCGCCAGCATGAACGGCAACAGCTCCGCCCCTGCCCGCTCAGGATCGAGCTCCATGGCAAAGGCGCGGGTCTGGTCCAGAAAATAATACAGGGAGTCGGTAAAAGCGAATACGCGGCGGTCCTGCAGGTGGATGGTGCCCCACAGGTAGGAGTCTGCATTCAGCCCGGCGCCCGAGATCCGCCACAGGAGCGTCGGCGGGTAGTCGCCCTGCGCGCCGGCACGCAGGGCCAGCCACAGCGGCAGGCAGCACAACAGGAAACGCGCGGCGCTTTTCATAACATTCCTTTCCGTAAAAGTACGCCGGCAGCTATTGGTCGGACAATTCGTCATCGATAAACTCCCGGATGCAATCCTGCATCGTTTTCGCGCTGTAGGCTACGTACGACACGTGGGCCGTAACGTCGTCGTTGCTCGGCTCGGCAGGGTTGGTGCTGAACGGGCCGGCCACGGCGGGATAGCCGGCTTTCGCGTCGTCGCCGACAAAGAAGACCTTATACAGGTAGAAGCGACGCTTTCGTCCATTCACCAGCTCATCGCGGGTGCCTACGAACACAGAGCGTTTCAGTTCGTATTCATCATTGGCGGCCGAGTATACGGCACTCTCCGCGAAGGAAGACTGGTTGCGGTATTTGACCGGGAAAAGATCGGCACGCTTGAGTCCCTGCAGCGCCGTATACAGCGCGGGGCGGGTGCCGCGGTCGGCGGCCAGCGGCAGCACATCGGCTACAACGAGCGGCTGCTTGTTGCGAAGCAGCGCTTCCACGGCATTCACCTGTGGATAACCAACGGGGCCGCGGAGCAGTGCGCGCAGCAGGGTGTTACCGGCAGGCTCATTCCAGTATTGGAGAAAGGTGATTACGTTGTTGATACGCAGCAGCCAGTTGTCGTTGCCCCCGATGTGCGCGTGCACCCGGTTCTTTGCCTGCTGCAGCAGTTGAGCGCTGTAGGGAGCGAGGTCGCTCTTTTTCAGCAGTCCGCTGTCGAGCAGGCGGGCCGTAGCCGGCAGGAGCCAATCCGTAGAAATACTGTCGCGGAACAGTCCGGCCACTTCCGGGAAGAGGCGCCGGGTAAGCGCCAGCGAATCGGTCAGCGCAGAACTCAGTACCGACGAGTAGCCCGCCGGCGGCGGTCCCAGCAGGAGCAGTGCCTTGAGGCTGTCGTAGGCCGCATCGGTCTGTTGTTGCGCGAGCAGCCCCAGCAGCGAAAGCTTCACCGGGCTGTTGGGCGCCAGGCGGCGATAAGCCTGCGGCAGGAAGGTGGCCGTAGAGGGATCGTCCATTCCGCCTACGGCCTTCAGCAGGTGGTCGTGGATCGTGGTGCCGGTGGAATCGAAATCGAAGTAAGGTTCGAGCAAAGCTTCCTGCAGCGCCGGGAGGTCTTTCTTTTCAAAGACGGCTTCTTCGAGGAATGCTACTGCGGGGGTACGAACGGTGGTATCGTTGCTGCGCAGTGCCGCGAGCAGTTGCGCCACGTTGCCACGGTCGCGCACGAAGGGGCCGGGCGATGCAATGCGGAAGTCGCGGAAGCAGGCGTCGGCACCATTGCCTTCAACCTCGGTCTCGGGGAGGTAGCTGTACAGCATATAGAGCGAGTCGCCGGAAGGCAGGATGCGCAGGCGGCGGGTGCTGATCGTCTTGAGTTCATTGCGGAAGCGGTATTCGTAGCCTTGTACCGTGCCGTTGGTTATGGGCACGGTGGAAAGCACGCTATCGCCGTACTGGTAATAGGTATCACGCCAACGCCTGAAAAATGCGCTGTCGGAGGTATACCAGCGGTAGCGCGACAGGGGGTGCACATCCACGTAGAAAGAAGTTTTGCGCACACTGTCGTGCGCCACGTATTGCACCGAAAGGCCGTCGGCAGTTTGGGTCTCTGTGCTCCGCTCGAAAGGAGCCGGGGCCGTGCTGCTGAAGCTGCGGGCCGAATCGGACTGCGTTGTCCAGCGGTCGGTGGGATACGGCAACAGGCGGAAGCTCCGGAAGAATCGATCGGCCAGCAGGGAGTCGGGCCCGCCGGAATTGGTGGTGGTCAGCAGGAGGTACACGCGGTTGCCGCGCACGAGCTGGAAGTAGCGCACACTGAGTCCGCCGGCGCGGTTGAAGCCGTTCACACGCATTTGCGGGTACTTGTCGCGGCGGACGGTATCGATGTTGGTGATGCTGATCCCGGGGCGGGCCTGGAGGTTGGTCACGGCTTCCTCGATGATCGAATTCGGGTCGGTGATGATGTAGCCCGGCAGCGTTTCGCGCACGGCAAGCACATAGAAGCGGGCGTTCGTGGCATCGAACCAGGATCGCGTTTCGATGCGCCAGCTGCCGGCGTCAACAGCCCGGAGTTGCTGCAGCATGTCGGCGTCTTTTTCGGGTGCGCCGGGAAACTGGACGCTGTAGCCGCGGGTGCTGTCGCTGTATTCCTGCCAGGGCTCGTTGCTGGTTGCAGCAAGGGGCAGGCTGCGGGTGCGCAGGATCTTCAGGGAGCCAAAAAAACGCTCCGCATCGGTGCTCTTGAGTTCGCGCTCGTCCTGGGTGCCGATCATCAGCAGGATGACCTCCGGACCGTTACCGATGCCGCGCACGCGGTAGTGCGTTTTCTCCTCGTCTTCCATCAGCATCTCGTATGCGCTGCGGCCGTTGACGAGCAGGCGGCGGATGGGGCCGGCCTTCTTCTTTCCCTGGCGCAGCAGGGCGAAGCGCTGCACGATCACGCTGTCGATCGGGTCGTTGCCACCGACGAGAAAATCCATCAGGAAGTAAGCGATCTCGGTATGCACATCAGCATGAACGCTCATCGCCATACCGGGGGGCGGCGTGCCTACGGGCGCGATGGCACCGGGTGTTTCCACCGAGTAGCTCGCCGAGTCGTTCTGGCTGCGCACCCACCCGATCTGTGACCGTTCGAAATGGTAGTCGGATGGATCGATTTTGCGGCCACCGAGCACGGGTTCTACGGTAAAGCCGCGGGCGCGCAGCAGGGAGATGACCCCGTCGTTGCCGGGCAGGTGCGCGGCTCCCATCGTGAAAAAAGTCGGGCGGAGCGCCATGAGGCTGTCGAGGCGGCGCGCCATCTTTCGGTTGCGGCGCACGAGTTCTTCAATGCCGGCCGTATCGCTGGCGGTCATCCTCTCCACGCGACTAAGGTCCTGCGCCACATACACCCGCACGAGGTCTTCGTAATAGCCGATCTCGTGCCGGTTGTGTTTGAGCAGCCGTTCAACATCGAGGACGGTCTTCATTTCCTCGGCCGGATCGAACTGGTCTTTGAGGTCTTCGATACCCGTTACCACTTTTTGCTTGCTGCGCGCAATGGTGTATAGGTAAACGTCCATCGCTTCGGGCATATCGTCCTTGCGCACCGGGAGGTCGGCATGGTCCTGCAGGTACATCCAGGCGCGGCGCTGCGTGATCGCTTCAGCGGCGATGCCGAGCTCCTTTTCGAGCTTCGGGCCTACGCGCCTGAAATCTGCCGGCGACAGCAGGTCGCGCAGCAGGGGCGTCGTGTCTTTTTCGGCGTAGAAGCGCACCACCGTGGCCGTTGCCTCCTCAGGGTCGAGCTCCATGGCGTAGCCGTCGGAGGTTTCGAGGAAGCGGTACAGCGAATCGGTAAAGCGGAATACACGGCGGTCTTTGATGTGCACGGTGCCCCAGAGATAGCTCGGGCGGGCTAGTCCTTTGCCGGAGATGCGCCAGAGCAGCGTTTTCGGCAACGGCGCCGTCTGGGCCGAAACGGCCGTGGCGGCAACGACTAAGAGCAGTAAGAATGAAGTACGGAGGCGCAGGGAGAAGGAGCTCATAAGCAGTGGTTCGGGAATTTCGAGTACAAATATAATTTGCAAATAATATCAATCAGGCTTCGGCAGCAGCGCGGATAACGGTGCAGGCGCGGCGGATCTCCTCTTCGCTGATGGTCAGCGGCGGCGAGATGCGCAAGCAGTCGGAGGCAAAGAGAAACCAGTCGGTGAGCACTCCTGCGGCGATGCATCGGTCGATGACGGCCTTGCAGTGCTCAAAGGATTCGAAGCGCAGGGCGAGCCAGAGGCCGCAGCGGTGCAGCGCGCGGGCGCCGGGCACATCGCGGAGCAATTCTTCGAAGTGCGCGCCTTTGGCAGCGGCACCCGCGGCCAGTTCTTCGCGGCGCAGCGCTTCAAAGGCGGCGAGGCCGGCGGCGCAGCAAACCGGGTGTCCGCCAAAGGTAGTGATATGCCCCAGGACCGGCGCATCGGCAAAGTGGTCCATATGCTCTTTGGAAGCAATGAAAGCGCCCAGCGGCATGCCGCCGCCCAACGCTTTGCCGAGCAGCAGCACATCGGGCACGACGCCGTAGGCCTCAAAGGCCCAGAGGGTGCCGGTGCGGCCGAAGCCGGCCTGTATCTCGTCCAGGATCAGCAGGGTGCCGGTTTCGGTGCAGCGGGCGCGCAGCGCCTGGAGCCACTCCTTCGATGGTGGCAGCACCCCCGCCTCGGCCTGCACGGTTTCGGCGATGACGCAGGCCGTATCTGTAGAAATACGGTCCAGCGCTGAAAGATCGTTGTAGCGCGCGTGGTGCACGCCGGGCAGCAGCGGACGGTAGGCATTGCGCCAGTATTCGGAGCCGATGATGCTGAGGGCGCCCTGCGTGGACCCGTGGTACGAATCTTCGAAGGCCACGATCTCCGTTCGCCCCGTCACGCGCTTTGCGAGCTTCATCGCCCCCTCCACCGCCTCGGCGCCCGAGTTGGTAAAGTACACGCTGCCCAGCGTTTCGGGCAACGTGGCGGCGAGGGCTTCGGCATAGCGCACCTGCGGGCTTTGAACAAACTCACCGTATACCATCACGTGCAGGTATGCATCGAGCTGGGTGCGCACGGCCTCCAGCACGGCCGGGTGGCGGTGCCCCACGTTGGCCACCGAAATGCCGCCGATCAGGTCGAGCCACTCTTCGCCGGCAGCGCCATAGAGGGTGCAGCCCTCGGCTTTAACGATCTCGAGGGCGAGGGGGGCAGTGGAGGTCTGGGCAACGTGTTGCAGGAAAAGCTGGCGCAGGTTCATTCCGCAAAAGTAAGGGCCGCAAAAAGGCGCCCGGGGGCGCCTTTTTGAAGTCTGGTTAAATCGTATTATAAATAGCGGCCGGCAACGAGGAGCTTCGCCATCGCCTGCAGGTACTCGACGCGGGTGCTGAAATTCGCCGGACCGTACTTTTTGATGCTGGAGTAGCGATAGGTGACTTTGTCTTTGGGTGTCGTCAGCGACTTCTCGGAGCCGGTGTAGCGGGCAACGGCGCAGCCGCCGTTGTTCAGTACTTCGAAGGCCAGCGGCGTTTCGCCATCGAGGTTCATGATACCACCGCTGAAGTCAAATTCGGAGGACTCGCTGCGGAAGCTTTTCAGCGTGCCTTCGCCGCTGATGGTGCCGAGTTGGGTTTCCCCCTGCTGCACCCGGTAGGTTACACGGACGTCGCGGCCGATCGTATCCACCTGGAGCAGTTGCACAGTAACGGCATCGAGCTGCCTGGCGTCGCTTTTCACCGGCTCATTGAAGGAGGCGATGCAGGCACGCTCGTGCGCTACACGGGCGAGGTAGGTGCTGCCGATGGCAACGGGGTAGTCTTTTTTGAAGCGGGCAGCGCCCTCGGGGCTGAAGGCACCGTTCTGGAAAAATCCGTATTTCGCGATGATGCCCGCCAGCGCCTCTTCGCCTTTCGGCAGCAGTGCGTTCTTATGGAAGGCATAGAATTGCTTCGTTTCGATCTCCACGGTATCCGGCGCACCGGCAAACGTCACGCGGAACCAGGTATTGGGCTCGCCATCAGGGCCGGTCCCGGCCGACTGGTGGGCGAAAACAGCCACGGGCTGCTTATCGAGCGTGCTGACAAAGAAATCCGGCACCGGCTCGAGGAATCCTTTCTTCTTCTTTTCGATGCGACAGACGGCGCTGTCGTTCACGTACACTTGATCTTTCTTTACTTTCACTGCCGGTTGGGCAAAGGCGCCGGCGGCCATCAGGAGGCCGGCAAGCAGCACAGTCATTCGTTTCATAAGGTGTGTTTGGTGTTTTGCGGAGCGCAAAGTTAGCTCCTCCGACTCACTTGCGCCTTTTCTATAATTCGTTATTTTCTCGGTATATGGCACTGATACTTCCGGTCGAAGACAAAACCCCGGTATGGGGCGAAAACTGTTTCATTGCGCCCAACGCCACCATCGTGGGCGACGTGGTCATGGGGCATGAATGCAGCATCTGGTTCAACGCCGTGATCCGCGGCGACGTCAACAGCATCCGCCTCGGCAACCGGGTGAATGTGCAGGACGGGGCGGTGCTCCACGCCACGTTCCAGAAAACGAGAACGGTCGTCGGTAACAACGTATCGATCGGGCACAACGCCATCGTGCACGGTTGTACGGTGCACGACGATGTGCTGATCGGGATGGGCGCCATCGTGATGGACAACGCCGTGGTGCATTCCCGCACTATTATTGCCGCCGGCGCAGTGGTGCTGGAAGGGACGGTGTGCGAGGGAGCGTCGATCTACGCAGGCGTGCCCGCCAAAAAAGTAAAGGACCTGCCGGAGCACTTGCTCGAAGGCGAAATACAGCGCATCGCCAACAACTACCTGCGCTACTCGGCCTGGTTCAGCAGCGTCAACGAGGCGGAGCGGGCCGGCGGAAATGCGGGTTCACCCCAGGTCTGACCGGCGCCGGCCGGCATCTTCGGCCTTTTTGGGGAATTCTTCCGAAATTCGGGGTTCAAACCTTCCGGATATGAGAAACCCGACCCGTCCCCTTCTTTTCGCCGTTGCCGTTTTGGTGCTGGCCTCCTCCTGCAGCGTGTTCAAGAAAAAGGGCGAGGGCTGCCCCAGCGACGGGCGCAATGTGGGCGCGGAAAAGCTGCTCAACGAGCCGCCGAAAAAGAAGGCCAAATGGCGGGGACCCAAAAGCTACGATTACTAGGTTCTACGGCCGGGCACAAAGTTTGCGACAATGCAGCTACTGACGCGCTTTTGGCGTCTTACTAAAAACCGCCCCTGACATGAGCCTGACCTTACGCACCGCACTGGGATGCACGGAAGCCGTTATCGACGACGACGGCGGCCTCAAGCGCTTTTACCTCGTAGCCGACATCCTGTCTTCCGACCTCAACGTATCCTTTACCCAGAAAGAAGACGAATTCGACGCCATCAACTGGAACTTCTCCTTCGGCAAGCACCTGCTCACGCTTTGCTACAGCATCTACAACGGCATTTCCCTCTTCCCGACGCAGCTGAACGAAGCCTCGCGCCGCGCCAATGAAGCCGTGGTGGAACTCGCCTCTGTGCTGGAAGGAAAGCTGATGACGGTGGACCTCAGAAACTAAACATTCCGGCCCTGCGCCCGGCACTCCAAAAAAGATCCCGGCGCAGGGCCGGGATCGCAGAATCGTTGTTGCGTACGCAGGTGATCGGCTTACTTCGCATTCAGCTGCAGCGCAATGCGGCGGTCTTGTCGCCGCTCTTCATCGCTGGCCGTGGCCGGTACTTTTGCAAACTCAGATCCATAGCCTTCGGCGCCCGTTAATTGGGCCGAATTGCCACCCGCTGTTTTGATTGCGTTCAGCACCGCATCGGCCCGCTGCTGGCTCAACTTCTTATTGGCAGCCGCATCGCCGGTTTTATCGGTATACCCACCTACTTTCACATGCGCAGCCGGGTAGGCATTGAGGATGGCTGCGATATTCCGTACCTGGTCCTGGCTTTGCGCCGTCAGCGTCGCACTGCCTACTTCGAAATTAATGTTGTCGAAATCAAACCACTTGTCTTTGCCGGCCTTGCAGGACGCATCGTTCAGGCAATTCACCAATTGTTCCTCGACGCCGCCGGCATAGGCATTCAATTCCGTGCCGTTGGCCAGCCGAACCCGCGTTGAGGTACGCCCGGCGGGGGCAGCAGTGCGGGCGGTATCCATAGCCACCGGCGTTGTTGTGCGGGTGGTGGTTGTATCCTCGTAGCGGCTGCCCGTTTCGCGGTTGTTGCAACCCCTTCCCAACAAATACCACAACAGCACGGCGGCCCCGATGATGAGGAGCGGCCAGAGCCAGCGGTTGCCACCCGGCTTTACATCCGATACGCTGCGGTCGGCACGGACCGTACTTCCCTGCGGCCGGTCGGCCGTTCGCGTAGCCGTTGTTGTTCCCCAGGAGCGGTAGTCGCTCAGGCCCGGGATGGAAGCCAGGCTCAGGCCCGCCGGCAGCGCACTGGCGATATCGCTTTTGTGACTATCCATGAACGATGAAAAGGCCGAGGCGTTCATATTGTGTTCTACCGCATGCTCGCCCAGCTTACCGAGGGCTACGGGCGCCACGAGCGACAACAGCGTACCCGCTGATGCTTCCTTGATGCCGGCATGACCGGCAACGGCCTGGCTGAGCGCGGACGTATGGGTACCGAAAAGGCCGCGAACCATGTCCATGCCCCGGGAAATGAGCGACTGAACGTCGCCACCGGCCAGCCCGCGTAACGTATTCATCAGTCCGCCCTGGGCCGCGCCCCTGGCTATATCCAGCGCGCCGGAGGCATCGCCCGAATGGGTGCGGGACAAAACACCGCCGAAAATAAGGGGAATGATACCGGAGAGCGCCTTGTGAACACCGCTTTCATTTTCTCCGAGTGAGGACGCGGTTCTGCTCACCACTTCCTGGTTGAACAGGGCTTTGACTGAATCCAGCAAATGCATAGACATAACACAACGATTTTGGTTAAAAACAGGGTTTCGATCCGAAAAGATTCGTTGCGGGGGATGGTTTCTAAATGTACCCCAATGCCAGAGACGTTGCGCAGCAGGCGCATAAAAAAAACACCGGTACGGCTATTGGTTGGTGTTAGACCCGGCAGTAAACATGCGTGATCGGGAGCGGTGCGTGCTGCTGCCGAAGACATTCAAAGCCCGGCTGCAGGGCCCGTGGCTAGTAATTCTTCTCGTCGATTGTATCAAGGATGGTGGCGTAGTTGACGTAGCGCTCCTCGGAGATCTCGCCGTTGCGCACCGCTTCCTTGATAGCGCAGCCGGGCTCGTTGAGGTGCAGGCAGTTGTTGAACTGGCAGTCGTTAAGGCGCGCGCGCATTTCGGGGAAGTAGCCGCTCAGCTCGGCCTTCTTCACGTTAACGAGCCCGAACTCTTTCAGTCCGGGCGTATCGATGATGGCGCCTCCAGCGGGCAGGTCGTACATCTCGGCAAAGGTGGTCGTGTGCTGCCCTTTACCGCTCCAGCCGCTCACATCCTGCGTTTTGATGGCCGTGCCCAGCACCGCGTTGATGAACGAGCTTTTCCCCACGCCGCTGTGCCCGCTCACGAGGGTCGTTTTGCCCAGCAGCAGCTGCTGAACTTCGTCCACACCCTTGCCTTCCACCAGCGAGATGAGCTTCACAACGTAGCCGATTTCGGAATAGATGGCCTCCAGCTCGGCAAAGAGATCCCATTCCTTGTCGCCATACAGGTCGGCCTTGTTGAACAGGAGGATCGCCGGCACGTGGTAGAGCTCGCAGGTAACGAGAAACCGGTCGAGGAAACCCGTAGAAGTACGGGGATCGCGCAGGGTGGCGATAAGCAGCGACTGGTCTACATTGGCCGCCACGATGTGCTGCTGGTGGCGCCCCTTAGGCGACAGGCGGTTGATGTGGTTCTCGCGGTCGTGGATGGCGGTAATGGTGGCGGTATCCTCACCTTCGTTCTCCGGTTCGATCGACACGTGGTCGCCCACGGCGATGGGGTTGGTGGAGGTAAGGCCGTTCTGCTTGAACGTGCCCTTCAGCCGGGCCTTCCACCAGCGGCCATCGGCGTCTTTCACCGAGTACCAGCTTCCTGTCGATTTGTACACAACGCCTTCCATGATCAGGGCAAAGTACGGAATAAAGTATAGCGCAGCAGCCCTTCCAGGAGCAGAAAAAATAACGCGCCGAGCAGGAACCAGTGATACTCTTCGTGGTAGCGCGTGCGGTTGACCACCTGCACGTCGCTTTTTTCGAGTACGTTGATGCGGGCATACACACCCTCGAGGGCCTGCTTGTCGCGGGCGCGGAAGTAAGCCCCGCCGGTGGCGGCCGCCATCCGCTGCAGGAGGCCTTCGTCGATGCCGGGCGCGGGGCGCTGCCCGTCGGGCGCCATGATGGTGCCCGAGTTGAGGCCGATGGTATATACCTTGACGCCCTTGGCGCGGGCGATGCCGATGGCCGTTTCGGGATCGATGATGCGGGTCGGCGGTGCTTCCTCGCTGCCGTCGGTAAGCAGCACCACCACCTTGCTCTTTCCGGGTACGTCTTTGAGGCGCGCCACCGAGTTGGCCAGCCCCTCCCCGATGAGTGTTCCGCGTTGCAGCATGTCGGGGCGCAGGCTTTTGATCTGCTCCAGCAGTGCTTCGTGGTCGGTGGAAATCGGGAATTGCGTGAACGATTCGCCCGCAAAAACCACGAGCCCGATCTGGTCTACGGGGCGCGCGCGCACAAAATCCATCGCCACTTCCTTGGCCACCGCCAGGCGGTAGGGGGTAAAGTCGGGCGTAGCCATGGAGCCACTCACGTCCATACAAAGCACAATGGAAATCCCGTTCCCCTGGAAGCGCTTTTGCACGTCGCGCACCTGCGGCCGCGCCAGCGCCGCCACGAGCAGGAGGCCGGCGAGGGTGCGCAGCAGCGGCAGCAGGAAGAGCCAGCCGGCCTTGGCCGAGCGCACACGGAACACGGCGGCCGTCGACACCCTTAGCGCGGGGCGCCGTCCCTGCCGGCTGCGCGTCCACAGGATGGCCAGCACGGGCACCAGCCCCAGGAAGGGCAGCACCCAGGTATAGGCGAAGCTCAGTTGTTGCAACCAATCGTAGATCATCGGCTATGCTCCTCCAGGGCCACGACGGCGCGTTTTAGGGTTTGAACGGCAGCATCCATCGCGGTGCCGCCGGGTTGCAGCTTGGCAAATTTCACCAGGTCGCTTTCCTGTAAAGTAGCCCGAAGCTCTTCCTGCAGCGAGGCCGGCACCCGCCACTGCGGCAGGCGCTGCACGAGGTCCGTGCTGGTGTCGGCATCCGAATAATAACCCTTGCGGCGCAACAGGTAGCCGCGAAAGATCTTTACGAGGTCGGTGTAATACTGCTTCGGCTCGCGGCGCCGCGCCTCGTCCTGCTGCAGGGCCTGCAATTGCTGCAGCACTTTCTTGTAATAATGCTCGTCCACGCGCACCACTTTGGCGGCTTCGCCCTTATGGCGCGGGAAGAGCAGCAGTGCGATGCCTGCCAGCAGGATGGCAAGCACTACGTACCAGATCCAGGTATTGCGCGCCGGCACTTCCACATTCTCCACGTCCTTGATGTCGTGGTAGGGGGCGTTCTTGTCGAAGGGCGACGAAAAGCGCACCGCGATAGGAATGGCCTGCGAGGCGCGGCCGGCGTAGGGGATCGGCGGAATGCGGCGCAGGCCGCTGTCCCAGCTCGTAAGCACCCAGACCTGGCGTACCGTATAATTACTGCCCTGGCGCACCGTGTCGGCCGCGCGCGTTTCGAGCACCTCAAAGAAGGGGAGGCTGTCGAGCGCCACCGGCGCCACGGGGCCGGCGGCCGTCACGGCCACCTCCAGCTCCAGCGGCTCGCCGATGAGAATCGTTTGCTTGCTCGCCTTGACCGACAAGGTTCCCGGCTGGGCCGCGAGGGCCCCGCACATACAGGTGGTCAGGAGCAGGAACAGGTATCGGATCATGGGCGGACGCGGCTTATGAAGAATCGCTGCAACACTTTTACATAGTCTTCATCGGTGCGCAGGTGCAGCAGGTCGGAGCCTGCTTTTTTGAATTGCGTGTTGGCATATTCGGTGATCTTGAAAAACTCCTGCTCGTATTCGTAGCGCACGAACGCGTTGCCCGTGTCTACCAATTGACGGCGCCCGGTCTCGAGGTCTTCCACTTCGAGCAGGCCCACGTCGGGGAGGGTCTGGTCGAGGCGGTCGTAGATCTTGATGCCCACCACGTCGTGGCGGTTACTTACCACGCGCAGGGCGTCGGCGTAATTGCTGTCGAGAAAATCGCTGAGCACAAAGGAAATACTGCTCTGGCGGCGGGTATTGTTGAAATAGCGCAGGGCCTTATCGAGGTCGGTGCCCTTGCCTTTGGCCTCCAGCGTCAGCAGTGTGCGCACGAGGAACAGTACCTGCTGCCGTCCCTTTTTCGGGGGAATGTATTTTTCGATGCGGTCGCTGTACAGGATGGCGCCCACCTTGTCGCCGTTGTTGATGGCCGAAAACGCCAGCACCGCCGCGATCTCGGTGGCAAGCTCGCGCTTGTTGGTATTCGTGGTACCGAACAGCGACGAAGCGCTCACGTCGATGAGCAGCATCACGGTGAGCTCACGCTCCTCTTCGAACAGCTTGCTGAAGGCATGGCCGAAGCGCGCCGACACGTTCCAGTCGATAAAACGCACATCGTCGCCGGCAGCGTATTCGCGCACTTCCTTGAACGACATTCCACGGCCCTTGAACGCACTGTGGTATTCACCCGTAAACAGGTCGCTCGTCAGCTTCTTGCTCTTGATCTCCAGGATCCGGACCTTTTTCAATATGTCGGCAGTCGTCAGCAAGTGAGGGATACGTTTAATGGTAAATTGGTCTATTGGTTAATTGGTAAGGGCGTTTACAGCTCAAAAATTCTTTTGTAAATCGAACATAAAACCTGCGGGTGAACGCTTCTTTTATTGGAGCCTAAAGCCAACTACAAACCACAAACTACAAACTACAAACTTCTCTTAAGGCAGCGGAACGGCCTTAAGAATCTGCTCAATGACCATCTCGGACGTGATGTTCTCCGCTTCGGCTTCGTAGGTGATGCCGATGCGGTGGCGGAGCACGTCGGTGCAGATGGCGCGGATGTCTTCGGGGATGACGAAGCCGCGATGGTTGAGGAAGGCCTGCGCCTTGGCGGCGATGGCCAGGTTGATGGAGCCGCGCGGCGAGGAACCATACGAGATCAGCCCATCGAGGTTGCTGAGCCCGGATGCTTTCGGGTCGCGGGTGGCGAACACGATGTCGAGGATGTATTGCTCCACCTTTTCGTCGAGGTACACCTGGCGCACGAGGCGGCGTGCTTCCAGCACCTCCTGCAGCGCCACCACGGGCTCCACGCGCGGCGGCGCGGAGCCGGCCACCTGCTGGCGGATAATGAGCTGCTCCTCCTCCCGGGTGGGATAACCCACTACGACTTTCATCAGGAAGCGGTCCACCTGCGCCTCGGGCAGCGGGTAGGTACCCTCCTGCTCCAGCGGGTTCTGGGTGGCCAGCACCAGGAAGGGCTCGTCGAGCTTATAGGTCTGGTCGCCGATGGTCACCTGCCGCTCCTGCATCGCTTCCAGCAGGGCGCTCTGCACCTTGGCCGGGGCGCGGTTGATCTCGTCGGCGAGGATCAGGTTGGCGAAGATGGGGCCCTTGCGCACCACGAAGTCAGCCCGCTGCTGGTTGTAGATCATGGTGCCGATGACGTCGGCCGGCAGCAGGTCGGGGGTGAACTGGATGCGGCTGAACTGGGCCTGGATGGCCTGTGCCAGCGATTTGATGGTCAGCGTCTTTGCGAGCCCCGGCACGCCTTCCAGCAACACGTGGCCGTTGCTCAGCATCCCGATAAGGAGGCGATCGAGCATGTAGGGTTGCCCGATAATGACCTTGCCCACCTCGCGGCGAAGGGTATCAATAAAGCGCGCCGCGTAGGTGATGCGTTCGTTAAGCTGCCGGATCTCTTCGGAGGATTGTACCATGGTGCCAAATTACGAAGCGACACTCAGCAAATGACGGGCCGTTATGGCCGGGCCGTCGATAAGGGTTATCTTTACCGGGCATGAAACGTATGACACCGATCCGGGCAACCGCCCTGCTGGCGGGCCTTCTGGCCTTCGCCGCCTGCCGGAAAGAAGCCGACACGAGCCTCAGCTACGACCAGCAATTGCGCCGCGGCTGGCTCACCGATACTACCTGGACCTTCGAGTGGGCCGCCCTCGACCTCGATCGCGACGGCGACGCCGACCAGTACATCCAGCCCGGTACGATGGCCGACTGCGTATTCGACAACGCCTATACGTTCCTGCCCAACGGCAGCGGCGACGCCTACGACAGCACCCACCGCTGCGACACCAATGTGGCCGTCCACGCACCCTTTGCGTGGTCGCTGGCCGACAACGACCAGGCCCTCACCGTGACCGGCACCAAGCTGTTCGGCATCGGCGGGCGCCTGCGGATCAACTACCTCGATAACCGGGTGCTTACCGTATCGCGCGACACGCTTGTGCCCGACCCGCTCGTGGCGCAACCCATCACCGCCTCGCTGATCATCAGCATGAAACACTGACTATGAGGAACCTGCTGCTTGCGACTACCGTGCTGCTGGGACTGTTACTGCTGCAAAGCTGCCAGAAAGAGCTCAGCTTCGAAGGGGGTGGCCTACCACCGACGACACGCCGCTGTGTTTCCTGCACGTACCTGCCCTTCTGCGATTCCTCGGAATTCACCTACCTCGTAGACGGCACCGATACGCTCGGCGGACCGGTCTTTCTTAGGAACGACACCACGGTCAACGGTGTGCCCTTCGCGCAGGTGAGCGCCATCCCGGGCATTGGCCGCGGTCTTCTATACAGCTGCGCCGCCGGCGACTACCGCCTCGCCTTCCCGTTGTCGGAGCTGGGCCTAAATGCCGACTCGATCCGCCAGCTGATGGCGCCGCTGCTGGATTCCCTGCTGCCCGTACCCGCGGATCCTAATTCATTGCTGATCCCCGATGTGCTGTATGCGACGGTGCTCCAATCCAACAATGCCCAGGGTTCCGCCTGGCTGGATACGCTTACGGCGATCACGATCCCCTTCGGCACAGCGCCGCTTGTTTTCAACCTGCGTGTGTACGCCGGCATCGAGTATACCTACCTGGAAAAGGACGCCACCCGCACGGTGCTGGGCACCACCTATAGTAAGGTGCAGCACGTGCAGGGCAAACCAAAGATCGGCGTGACCGTGCCGGTGCCGGTGCCGCTGCCCATTCCTGCCGTTGACGCGCAGATCGATTTCTACCTCGCCAAAGATGTGGGCGTCATCGAAATGGCACAGCGCGACTCCAGCGGCGTGCAACATTCCGCGCAATTACTGCGTTACCGGCTCTAATATGGAGGCGAAGGGAAAGAAGGTTTTTCACCGCAAAGAAAAAAAGAGAATAAGGTATTCGCGAAGAGATATGAAACGTCCCGCCGATGGCGGGACGTTTCTATTGTTTTTAGAAGACGCATATGATGCGTCTCTTAGCGTACCAACTTCTTTTCTTCTTCTCTTAGCGGTTCCGAACCTTCTTTTTCTTCACAACCTTGTTACCCGAGGTACTTCGCCACGATCGGCAATCTCCGTCCCACCCCGAATGCCTTCGCCGATACACGGATGATGGGACAAAATTGCGCGCGCTTGTATTCGTTCATATTTACCAGCCGCAGGATGCGGTTCACCAGCGACTCGTCGAAGCCCTGGGCGATGATCTCGCGGGGCCCCTGGCGGAGCTCGATGTATTGGTACAGCACGCGGTCGAGCACTTCGTAGTCGGGGAGCGAGTCGGAGTCTTTCTGCCCGGGGCGGAGCTCGGCGCTCGGCGGCTTTACAAGGACGTTATTGGGGATGACCTCTTCGTTGCGGTTGATGTAGCGCGCGAGAGCGAACACCTGCATCTTGTACAGGTCGCCGAGTACGGAAAGTCCGCCGGCCATATCGCCGTACAGGGTTCCATAGCCCGTGGCCAGCTCGCTTTTGTTGGAGGTATTAAGCAGGATGTAGCCGAACTTATTGGCCAGCCCCATGAGCAGGTTGCCGCGGGTTCGGCTTTGCAGGTTTTCCTCGGCCACGCTGAACGGGCGGTCGCCGAAGATGGGCTTCAGCGACGTAAGGAGCGCATGGTAAACCGGTGCGATGGGAATGATGTCGTGCCGGTTGCCCAGGTTCTCGCTCAGCTTGACGGCGTCGGCCACGGAATGATCGGTGGAATATTCGGAGGGCAGCAGCAGCACGTGCACCGCGTCTTTGCCAAGAGCTTCCACGGCAAGGGCCTGCACCACGGCACTGTCGATGCCGCCGGAGGCGCCGAGGGTCGCTTTGCTAAAGCCCATCTTGCCGAAGTAGTCGCGGATGCCCAGGATGAGGGCGTCGTGGATCTCGCTGATGTTCTTTTCGTCGGTGAGGTAATGGAGCGTATCGGTGTCGCGGCCCACTTCCACGGCCGAATAATAATACTTGTGCGCAACCGCCGGCGTCGCTGCCTTTTTCTTCAAATCGTCCAGGTCGAAGAGCGCGCCGTCTTCCTTAAAGAAAGCCAGCTCGCGCACCAGTTGCCCGTTGCAGTCGTACACCACCGAACCGCCGTCGAAAACGATCTCGGTTTGCGAGCCGACCGTATTGCAATAAAGCATCGGCAGCCCGTATTTCACCGTATGCGCTTCCACGATCGAGCGGCGCACGGTATCCTGTGCAAAATTGTAGGGCGATGCCGACAGGTTGACCAGCACGTCGGGGCGCTCCCGGATCAGGTGCTCCATCGGCGTTTCGCGGTAGGTGGGGTTGTCGCCGAGGTTCCAGATATCCTCGCAGATGGTCACCGCCAGCTTGTGGCCGTTGAAGTCGATACACTTCCACGAAAAGGCCGGCTCGAAGTAGCGGTTCTCGTCAAACACGTCGTAGGTGGGCAAAAGGGTCTTGTGCACTTCGGCCCTGATCGCTCCATCGTGCAGCAGGAAGGCGGCGTTGAACAGGTCCTTACCCGCTTTCTGCGGGTTGCGGGCGGGTGCGCCGACCAGCACGCCGAGGTCGCCGGCATAGGCTGCCAGTTCTTCCAGCGCTTCGTAGCTCTGGCGGATAAAGTCGTTGAACTCGAGAAAGTCGCGCGGGGGATAACCGCACACGCACAGCTCCGAAAACACCGCCAGGTCGGCGCCGGCACCGCGGGCCGCATCAATGCCTTCCTTTATTTTCGCCACGTTGGCGGTGAAGTTGCCGATATGATAATTCTGCTGCGCGAGGTAGATCTTCATGTGAATTAGTTAATTGGTCTATTGGTTAATTGGTCCTTGGGCAATCCTCAGGATGACAAAACCAATGTGTCACGCTGAGCGTAGCCGAAGCGCAAAACCCTAAAAACCTTAAGAACCATCAGAACCTTAAGAACCTTGGCTAAATTGCCGCAAAGTTCCGGAAAAGCCCATGACGCGTCCCTTCTTCTTTCTTGCAATTTTGATGCTCTTCGCCGCCTGCCGCCACGACGACCGGCACCCCGACATTTCGAAGATCAAGGTGTCGCTCGAAACCGATCGCTTCGAACGCGACTTTTTCCGCATCGATTCCAATAAGGTGGCTGCGGGTCTTGCCGCGCTGCGCAATGGGCACCCCGCTTTTTACGGCGACTTCGTGAACCAGGTGCTCGGCATCAATCCCGCCGACAGCAACGGGCAGCTCGTGGTGCGTTACATGCTCCGCGATTACCGGCCCATCTACGACAGCATCGACCGCAAGTACCGCGACTTCGACGATGTGCGCAAGGACCTCGAAGAAGGCTACCGCTATGTAAAATACTATTACCCCGACTACGCGGTACCGCGCCGCCTCGTCACCTTCATCGGTCCGCTGGATGCCGAATGGACGGCCATCAGCACCGACTATATCGCCGTGGGCCTGCAGGCTTTCGCGGGAAAGAACTTCTCGGTATACAGCGCCCCCGATGTGCAGCAGATCTATCCGCTGTACATCTCGCGCCGCTTCGACCGCGAGTACATCGCTCCGACGGCAATGAAGAACGTGGTGAATGAGCTCTACCCCGACCTGAGCACCGGCCGGCCGCTGCTGGAGCAATTGGTGGAGAAAGGCAAGCAGCTGTACCTGCTCGACCACTTGCTGCCCGACGCCCCCGACTCGCTGAAGACGGGCTACACGGGCGCCCAGCACCAGTTTATCGCGAAAAACGAAGGCAACATCTGGACGCAGCTGCTCCGCAACGAAAACCTTTACAGCATCGACCCGGTGACGCTGCAGACCTATATCGGGGAAGCGCCCTTCACCCAGGGTTTGCCCGAAGAGGCGCCCGGCAACCTCGGCCCCTGGCTGGGCTGGCGCATCGTGCAGGCCTACGCTGCCCGCCACGACAAGCTGAGCCTGAAAGAAATCCTCGCCACGCCGGCGAAGACGGTGTATGAAGAGAGCCGGTACAAGCCGAAGTAATCGGGCGGCGTGAGCCGTGAGCCGTGAGCGCTTAAGCCTGATTACGAAAGAACGGAGGCCCAAGGCTTCCGTTCTTCATTGGTAGGTAGGCTTTCCTTTCTTCAGGAAGGGCCGAAAATGGGTTTCACGGCTCACGGCTCACGGCTCACGAAAAGGAAAGCCCCCACCGGAGGCAGGGGCTCTTCGTGGTTCGTGAGCCGTGCACCCGGCTTACAGCCCAGGTGCACGATTCACGGAGCACGCTCCTTTATAGGTATCCATAGTTAACGTCGACTTTGCAGGTATCCGTTCCGGTGGGCGGGCCGTCGGAAGGAGGTGTCAGCAACCGGAGCTTAGTTGTACTTGAAGGGGGTGATCATCTCGAACGCCGGGATGTTCACTTCAAACAACTGCTTCGTGTGCAGGTTCTCCATCAGGTAGGTGCCGTGCATCCGGCCCATCTCGGTGTGGAGGTTGCATCCGCTCACGTACTGGTACTCATCGTGGGCGTTGATGACGGGCTGCATGCCCACCACGCCTTCGCCTTCCACCTCGCGGTATTCACCGTCGGAGTCGAAAATGTACCAGTGACGGCTGAGCAGCTTCACCGGGAACGAGTTGTTGTTTTCGATGGTGATGCGGTAGGCAAACATGAACTCCGATTGGAGCGGGTTTGAATAGTCTTGTTGGTAGAATGTCTCCACGCTGATTTTCACCCCCTCTGATATTTTGGATACCATACTACAAGTTTAAATTAACTTATTCAAACCCGGTACCAATAATTCCGGGAAAAGGCCTTCGTACAATAGATTCCCCACTCCTAATTTTGCGGGCACAAAATATACCCAACCAACGGGGAAAGAAGCCGTCGCGAAAGGCGCGGCAGGTGGCACCCGGCCCCTCCGGGCGGGCCGTTGCCGGGCCCTTTTCCGTTAAAAACCAAAAGTTTAGATCATGAAAATCGCTGTAGCCAAAGGAGATGGGATCGGACCGGAGATCATGGACGCCGTATTGAGCATCTTTGCCGCCAATAAAGTGGACCTGGAATACGAAACTGTGGAAATGGGTAAATGGGTCTTCGATAAAGGGTACTCCAATGGCATGACGCCCGAGGCGCAGGCCACCATCGAACGCCTCGGCATCCTCTTTAAAGGCCCCATGGAGACACCAAAGGGCAAAGGCGTCAAGAGCGTGAACGTGACGGCCCGCAAGACCTGGAACACCTACGCCAACAAACGCACCTTCCAGACCCTGCACGGTGTGGACACCGTTTTCTCCAAGGCCGGCATCCCCATCGACATCACCATCGTGCGCGAAAACATCGAGGACACCTACGGCGGCATCGAGCACATGCTCACCCACGACGTGGCCCTCTCCCGCCGCTTCATCACCCGCCCCGGCTCGATGCAGGTGATCCGCTACGCCTTCGACATGGCCCAGAAAAAGGGCGCCCGCCGCATCACCTGCGGCCACAAGGCCAACATCATGAAGCTCACCGACGGCCTCTTTCTCGACTGCTTCTACGAGGTAGCCAAGGAATACCCCGACCTCAACGCCGACGACAAGATCGTGGATGACCTCGCCATGCAGCTCGTGGTGAAGCCCGACCAGTACGACGTGATCGTGATGACCAACCTCCAGGGCGACATCATCTCCGACCTCTGCGCCGGTCTCGTGGGCGGGCTCGGCTTTGCCCCTTCGGCCAACATCGGCGACCACATCTCCATCTTCGAGGCCGTGCACGGCACCGCCCCCGACATCGCCGGGAAGAACATCGCCAACCCCACGGCCCTGCTGCTGTCGGGCCTGGCCATGCTGCGTCACCTCGGCTTCCGCGAAAACGCCGCTGTTATCGAAAACGCGCTCCTCTATACCCTCGAGCAGGGCATCCGCACCGGCGACTTCGGCGACCGCTCCAAGCCGGCCGCCAACACCACCGAGTTTGCAGCAGCCATCATCGCCAACTTCGGCCGCGTGCCCGAGCAGGGCATGAAGCCCAGCCTGGCCAACGTGCCCGGAACGGCCGCCGTATGCCGCCTCGAGCACAACACCATGATGGTGAGCCGCGAGATCAGCGAGGAAAAGATCATCGGCGCCGACGTCTTCATCGAAAGCTCCGAGAACCACGACGAGGTGGCCCGCAAATGCCTCCAGCACACCGGCGACCTGTTCAAGCTCGTGACCATCTCCAACCGCGGCACGCAGGTATGGCCCAAAGGCTCGGTATACACCAACCTCGTCAACCAGTATACTTGTCGTTTCGAAAGCGTGGGCGAGGAGGCCGTTACCCAGACCGACATACTGGAGCTCCTGAAGCGCCTCACCGCCGACTTCAAGATTTGCTCCACCGAGCTGCTCAATATGTGGGACGGGAAGAAGTCGTACAGCCTGGCACAGGGCCAGTAGGCCCGGCCCATCCCCTAGCCCCTTCCCGAGGGGAAGGGGAATAAAAAAGCCCGGATCGCTTTGCGATCCGGGCTTTTTGCTTAATGAAGCAATGATTTAAAGTAAGCTTGTCGTAGTAAGGAATCTTCAACCTAAGTGCCCCCTTCGGGGGACAGGGGGCTAATCCATCTGCCACATCAGCCAGAACCAGAACCGGTACAGGAGCACCAGCGCCATGAAGCAAAGGGCGATCATGTAAACGGAATTGCGCTGCTTGCGCACGTCGTCGTGGCGAAAGCCGTGGGCGAGCTGCCGCAGCGACAGGGCCGCCTGCAGCAAAACGATGGCCGCTACGGCCAGGAAGAGCAGGGTGATTGCCATTTGCTTGAGCTCGTTCATCCGCCACCGCTTTTTTTCGTTCCGGTATAACCGTTCTTCAGCAGCCAGCCGATCACCTTTTCGCGCTGGTCGCCCTGCACCAGGGCTTCGCCGTCTTTGACGGAGCCGCCGGTGCCGCAAAAACCCTTGAGTTTTTTACCCAGCTCTTCGAGGTCGGCCGGGGTGCCCACGAAGCCAAAGACGACCGTGGTGGGCTTGCCGCCGCGCTTTTCGAGCATCACGCGCAGCTTCTGGCTGGCGGGCGGCAGCGTTTCTGCAGCCCCGCCCTCCTCGGGCTGGAACTGGAAATTCGGGTCCGTGCTGTACACGAAGCCGCTTTTATCGGGTTTCTTCTTGCTCATGACTGCTGCAAACTAAACTACAAACGACAAACCCCAAACCACAAACTAGACGACCACTGCCTTCAAGCTCAGGTCAAGGCTCTGTGCCTGGTGAATGAGCCCGCCCACGGATACATAGTCCACGCCTGCGGCCGCATAGTCGCGGATGGTGTCCCGGTTGATGCCGCCGGAAGCTTCCGTCTCGAAGGTGCCGCCGATGAGGTCAACGGCCTCTTTCACCAGTTGCGGCGTAAAGTTGTCGAGCATGACGCGGAATACTTTGCCGCCGCCGATGCGGAGTACGGTGCGCACATCGTCGAGCGAGCGCGTTTCCACCTCGATCTTCAGGTCGGGGCGGTAGCGCTGAACGTAGTCGGCGGCGCGCTCCACGGCCGCCTCGATGCCGCCGGCATAATCGATGTGGTTGTCTTTGAGCATGATCATATCAAAGAGCCCAAAGCGATGGTTGACACCGCCGCCGATGCGCACGGCCTCCTTTTCGAGCAGGCGGAAGTTGGGCGTCGTCTTGCGCGTGTCGAGCAGCTTCGTCTGGTAGCCTTCGAGCAGTTCCGTATAACTACGGGTGAGGGTAGCGATGCCGCTCATGCGTTGCATGCAATTGAGCACGAGGCGCTCGCACTGCAGGATGGTATGCACAGGCGCGTCCACCTCGAAGGCCTTCTCCCCCACCGTCATCGCATCGCCGTCGGCCTTGAAGCGGGTAAACACTGCGGCGGGATACTGGTGGCGGAAGATCTTTTCGGCTACGTCGAGCCCGGCCAGGATGCCTTCCTGCTTGATCTTGAGCACGGCCTTTCCCTTTGCGTCGGCGGGAATACAGCACAGGGTGGAGTGGTCGCCATCGCCGACGTCTTCCTGCAGGGCGTTATCGATCAGCTTGTACAACTGGTTGTCGAAGTCAGGGATCATGCAGCGAAGGTAAACAATAGCGTGCCGGAAGTCGTGAGGCGTGAGCCGTGAAGCGTGAGCGCGCAAATTTTTAGATGGGCGCAACCTTCAGCTACGCTCAGGCTGACAATTGTCAAGGTGAGCTTGTTGGACCATGCGCCAATCTCAATCATCATAAGAATCTGCGTACTTTCTCTCTGCTTGCCGGTCTAGCCATTCACGAAAAAGGGGCCTTTCAGCGCTTTTTTTTTGCGGAAGGCTTTGTAAACAATACAAACCGGGTTTTCATTTTTCACAATAGGGTTTGTACGTCTTACAAAGTGGGTTGTCAAAACAAACAATCAGGTTTGTAAGGCGTACAAAGTGGATTGTCGATTCTGCGATCGGGTTTGTAAAACGTACAAAGTTCATTGTCGAAACTGCCGACCGGGTTTGTAAGCCGTACAAAGTGGATTTCCAATTGAGAAACCGGGTTTGTGAAGCGTACAAAGTGGGTTGTCATTTCTTACAACCGGGTTTGTAAGCCTTACAAGAGAAAAAGCGGCTTATAGAAACACAAGAGCGCCTGTTTTTAAAAGGTACACAACTCATCCCCCCTCCCTTGGGGCAAGAGGGTTAGGGGTGGGGCCACGAAAAAGGCCCCTTTCGGGGCCGGGATGGATGGTGGTCTGTCTTTTTGGGGTGGATCTATTCTCCCTCCCCTTCGGGGAGGGCCGGGGTGGGGCTATTGCTGGAAGCGGATCTCGCGAACGAGTTGCTTTCCGTTGCGGCTGGAGAGGTACACCGTGGTGCGGTACGAACCCGAGCGCGTCAGCAGGGTGCCGATGCAGAACTGGTTGCCACCATTGTCGCCCTTGTGCTTCAGCTCGAAGCTCTTCACGCCGTTGTTGGCGAAGAAGTCCTGCAGCACCATGGTGGCCTGCGAGCGGCTGTAGCGGTCGGCCTTGTCGGGCAGCGAGATCTCCACGTTGTCGTCGATGTAGCGGGCCAGCTCGGTGGCGTTGCCGCTGCGCAGGGCGCCGATCACATCGTCCAGGCCGCTCAGGACCCGGAAGGAAAAGAGCGCCACCAACGCAAGACTAAAGAGTAATAGTTTTTTCATAGTGGATGGTTTTCGCCCGCCTCTTGGCTAAAATGGTGCCAGTTGGATGGGATGGGCTTTGAGGGACTAAAATAAACAAAACCTTTGCGATTTGGTAGCTTTGCGCCTTACGGAAAAAGAAATCTATGCCGCAACATAAAGTAGCCCTCGTGATCATGGACGGCTGGGGCCTCGGCCAGGTCGAAAGCGCCGACGCCATCCAGGCCGCCAACACGCCCTTTGTCGATTCGCTGTACAGCCAATACCCGCACACGACCCTCGTTACCTGCGGCGAGCCCGTGGGCCTGCCCGAAGGCCAGATGGGCAACTCCGAGGTGGGTCACCTGAACCTCGGCGCCGGCCGCATCGTATACCAGGAGCTGCAACGCATCAACGTGGCCGTGCGCGACGGCGAGCTGGCCCGCAACGAAACCCTTCTCGCCCTGATCAGCTATGCCCGCAGCAACGGCAAGCCGCTGCACCTGATGGGCCTCGTGAGCGACGGCGGCGTACACTCCCACAGCCGCCACCTGATGGCGCTGCTGGATATCTGCCGGGAACAGGGGCTCCGCGAGGTGTACATCCACGCCTTTACCGACGGCCGCGACACCGACCCGAAAGGCGGCTACAACTATATTAAAGAGATCGAAGAACATGCGGCGGGCTCTGTGGGCACCATCGCCACCGTGAGCGGCCGCTACTACGCCATGGACCGCGACAACCGCTGGGAGCGTGTGCAAAAGGCGTATGACGTACTCGTGCACGGGCGGGGCGAAAGCGCCCATTCCGCCCTCGAGGCGATCACCGCATCCTACCAGAACAACGTCACCGACGAGTTCATCCTCCCCACGGCCATCCTGCGCAACGGGGCGCCGGTGGCGACGATCAAAGAAGGCGATGCCGTTCTTTGCTTCAACTTCCGCACCGACCGTTGCCGCGAGATCACCCGCGCGCTGACGCAGACCGAATTTCCCACCTACGGTATGCACCCGCTGAAGCTTCATTATGCAACGATGACCGAGTACGACGCCACCTTCCAGGGCGTGCAGGTGCTCTTTCACAACGACAACCTCAACAACACGATCGGCGAGGTGATCAGCGCCGCCGGCCTGAAGCAGATCCGCATTGCCGAGACCGAAAAATACCCGCACGTCACTTTCTTCTTCAGCGGCGGCCGCGAGCAGCCCTTCGAAGGCGAGCAGCGGATCATGGTGCCGTCGCCCAAGGTGGCCACCTATGACCTGCAGCCCGAAATGAGCGCCGTGCCCATCACCGATGCCATCGTTGCCGAGCTGGCGCGCGGGGAGGCTTCCTTCGTGTGCCTCAACTTCGCCAATGCCGACATGGTTGGCCATACCGGCGTCTGGGAAGCGGTGATCCGCGCCGTGGAAACCGTCGACAGCTGCGTGGCCCGCGTGGTTACTACGGCGCTGGCCAACGGCTATACCGTGTTTCTCACTGCCGACCACGGCAACTCCGACTATATGATCAACGCCGACGGCTCGCCCAATACGGCCCATACCACCAACCCGGTGCCCCTCTTCGTGATCGACAAAGACTGGAAGGGAACGCTGCGGCCAGGCAAGCTCGGCGACATCGCCCCCACCATCCTGAGCATGATGGGATTGCCGGTGCCCGCCGAAATGACCGGTCAATTGCTCATCGACCCGGCCTGAGTAAAATCAGGAGTGCTTTTGCAACTGTGCAGGAACTTTAGTGCTGTAAATTCACCATCATGGGTAAACGTATTTTACTGATCATCGCCGCCATTCTGGTCATCATTCAATTCATCAGGCCGGAGCGGAACCTGCACCCCGGAACGCAAACCGCCAGTATCGGGCGCGCCTACCCTGTGCCCGCACCGGTGCAGGGCATCCTGGAAAAGGCCTGCTACGACTGCCATTCCAACAACACCCGCTACCCTTGGTACAGCAACATCCAGCCCGTGGGCTGGTGGCTCGAGCGCCACGTGAACGAAGGCAAACGCGGGCTCAACTTCGACGAGTTTGCCGGCTACACCCACCGCCGGCAGTCCAAGAAAATGAAGGAAGCGGCCGAGCAGGTGGAAAAGGGCGAGATGCCGCTGGATTCCTATACCTGGATCCACAAGGACGCCGTGCTGACCGCCCAGGAACGCAGCACGCTCATTGCCTGGGCCCACGATGTGCAGCGCCTGGCTGCCGACAGCACGAAGCCCGATACGGACTGAGGGCGTGAGGGCGTGAGGCGTGAGGCGTGAGGCGTCAGCCGTGAGGCGTGAGGCGTGAGGCGTGAGGAGTCTCCAAGAAAGAACGGATGCCTGCGGCATCCGTTCTTCGTCGCCGCGCATTGCGGGCTCACGTCTGACGCCTCACGCCTCACGCCTCACGATTTTTTTCGCCCCATGCAGCATTTCCCGACGGCAATTGTCTAACTTACAGGCACACCACACGGAAGCTTATGACCGAGGAAGACCTCTTACACGGATGTTTAAAAAACAACGCTTCGGCGCAGAAGGAACTGTACCTCCGGTTCAGCTCCAAAATGCTCGGCGTGTGCTACCGTTATGCCCATAACCGGGAGGATGCCGAGGATATGCTGCAGGAAGGATTCATCAAGGTCTTTTCGCAGATCCGCAGCTTTGAGAACCGCGGTTCGCTGGAAGGCTGGATCCGGCGTATTATGGTGCATACCTGCATCAACATCCTCAAGAAAAACAAGAAATTCAATGAGAGCGTGGACCTGATCCATGCCAATACCCTGCAGGTGCGCGAGGACGCGATCCCCTCCATCATGCAGGCCAAAGAGGTGGTGGAATGCATCCGCCTGCTGCCGATCGGTTACCGTACGGTGCTGAACCTCTTTGCGCTCGAAGGTTTCTCGCACCGCGAGATCTCCGACATGCTCGACATTGAAGAAAGCACCAGCCGAAGTCAGTATACCCGGGCCAAGGCGATGCTGGAAGACATTTTAAAAAAGAAAAATATCCTGGTGCCCCGCTCTTCCGAATGGATGTCCGTGGCTGCCAGGCGATAACCGCTTGCTTTAGACGAAATACCATGAGGCGAAAATTTACAGATGATTCGTTGGAAGACTTTCTGAAACAGAACGCAGACCGGTTTCAGATGCGCCCTTCCGACAAAGTGTGGAAGGGCATTTCAGACAACCTGAAGCGCCGCAACCGCCGCATCGGCTGGTTCACCGGCTTCTTCCTGCTGGCGGCTTCCGTATCGGGCTACCTCCTAACCCAGCAGGCTTCGCCCGATTCAACCCCGCTGGGCTACCAGCAGGCCGGCGAAGGCAACAGCGGCGGCGGCAACAGCACCGAAGCCGCCGGCACCGAAACCGCCCCCAGCACGGGCAGGTTGGCATCGGGCGCCGTCTTCGCAACCGGCGCCTCCGAACTGCAGAATGGCAATAATACCAGCGGCACCGGCGCCAACAACGCCGCCACGGCCCGCGTGACCCGCTTCCGCAACGGCTCCCGCGCAGGGCAGTCCGCTTCCGGGCCTATTCATTCCAACGCGCACGGCTCCTCGATTTCGGAACGCCGCAACGGCTCCGATGACCTCGACCGGATGTATACCGACGCCTCGCTTGCCGAGCCCGCCACCGGCCTCCGCGCCCAGAACAACAACGCCACGGCCGCCGACCGCAATGCCCTGCTGGCCCGCCTCGCTCCCGAAGACCGCCTCAGCGTTCAGTTCTTTGTAACGCCCACCCTCAGCTACCGCTCGCTGACCGAGAATAAAGACTTTACACAGACCGTGCCCCAGGCCAACGCCGACCCGAGTACGATGGCCCTTTACAACATCAACGATGCCGTGACGCACAAACCCAGCATCGGCCTTGAAGTTGGCCTCTCGGCCAAGTACGCCGTAGCCCGCAACCTGAAGATCCAGGGCGGCGTGCAGTTCAACGTCAGCCGCTACCAGGTGCAGGCCTTCGACAACTACGCCCCGCAAACGGCCACGATGGCTTATAACGGCGGCGGCTCCACGCAGCGCAGCACACCCTACAGCAACATCGACGGCGGCGGCAGCAAGGAAAAACTCCAGAACATGTACTTCCAGGTGTCGGCACCCATCGGCCTGGAGCTGAAGATCGCCGGAAATAGCCGTACCCAGTTCGGCATCACCAGTACCATCCAGCCCACCTACGTCCTCAGTGACCGCGTGTATATGCTTTCCACCGATTACAAGACCTACGCGGAAGTGCCCTGGCTCGTTCGCCGCTGGAACGTCAATACCGCCCTTTCCACGTACGTAGGCTACTCCACCGGCAAGCTGGCCTGGCAAGTGGGCCCTCAGGTACGCTACCAGCTCATGTCGAGCTTCGTGAGCAAATACCCCGTGAAGGAAAACCTGTTCGACTTCGGCCTCCGTGTGGGTGTTTCGCTCAACAAAGGAGCGCACTGACGATGACGCGATTTCTGTCCCGAATGTATCCGATCCCGGCCCCTGGCCGGGATCGTTCGTTGATCCCTAATTTTGGAGCTATGAAATACCTGCTGCTCGGTTGGACAATGCTGCTGCTGGTGGCCTGCCGCGACCGGAAGGAAGAACCTGCCCCCGACAACTCCGAGCCCTTCAAGGCCCTCTCGTTCATCAAGAGCCAGGTGCGCGACGTGGATACGGGGCTCTACAACATCCGAAAGATCGTTCACTTCAACGGCCGCTCCGACACGAGCTCCATCTCCCGCGAACAGTTCCGGAGGGAAGCCGCGCCCTTCCTGCAATTGCCCGACATTGCTTCCCCTGACCAGCGGAAGGGCTACACCGAGCAAAACCTCTTCGACGAAACGCTGAACCGCGTTGTGCTTTTTTATACGGCCAAAGACCCCGAAGCCCCGCTGCAGCGCCAGCAGGTGCTCATCGACCCCAATGAGGGCGGCGGCCTCGTCAAGACCCTCATCTTCGACTACTACGAAAAGCAGGGCGACTACTCGGTGCACCGCAACCTCGTGTGGACCACCAACGACCATTTCCAGATCTCTGAAAGCGTTCCCGGCCCCGGTGGCACTGAGCGGATACGCCGCACCGAAGTACTCTGGAACGATTTTACCAGCGTTAGCCGATAAGGAGCCGCAACATGACCCAGGAAGAATTTCAGAAGATCGCCCCGACGCTGCCGCAGGAACCCGGGATCTACAAATACTACGACGTGAACGGCAACCTGCTCTACGTGGGCAAGGCCAAGCACATCCGCAAGCGCGTCTCCTCCTACTTCACCAAGAACGACCACAGCTACAAGACCCACGAGCTCGTGCGCCGCATCCGCCGCATCGAGTTTACCATCGTAAACTCCGAACACGACGCCTTCCTGCTCGAAAACTCGCTGATCAAGCAGTTTCAGCCGCTGTTCAACATCAACCTCAAAGACGACAAGGCCTATCCCTGGATCGTGATCCGCAACGAGCCCTTCCCGCGGGTGTACCTCACCCGCCAGCGGATCGAGGATGGGTCGCAGTACTTCGGCCCCTATACGTCGGTCGGCCGCGTGCGCGACCTGCTCAACTTCATCAAGCAGACCATCCCGCTGCGCACCTGCCCGCTCAACCTCACGCCTCGCAATATCGAGAAGGGCAAGTTCAAGATCTGCCTTGAATACCACCTCGGCAACTGCAAAGGCCCTTGCGAGGCACGCCAGTCGATGGAAGACTACGACGAGAACATCGCACAGGTAAAAAACCTTCTGAAAGGACAGCTCTCGCCCGTGTTCCAGTATTTCAGGAAAGAAATGAAGGCCCACGCCGAAGCCCTCGAATTCGAAAAGGCCGAAGCGGTGCACCGCAAGCTTAAGTTCCTCGAGCAATACCAGTCGCGTTCGATCGTAGTGAACAACCAGGTGGACGGCCTCGACGTGTTCTCGATCCAGAAAGAAGAATCGATTGCCTACGTGAATTACCTGATGCTGGAAAACGGGGCCATCGTGCAAACAAAGACCCTGCGTGTAGAGGCGCAGCTGGATGAAACCGTGGAAGAAATCCTTTCCTTTTCCATCGGGCAGCTCCGCTCCACTTTCAACAGCAGTGCCCACGAGATCGTGGTGCCCTTTCCGATCGAATACGACGAGCCGAAGGTGGTGTTGACCGTACCCAAAGCCGGTGAAAAGAAAAAGCTGCTGGAGCTGTCGGAAAAGAACGTTCAGTATTTCGTGAACGAGCAGCGTGCCAAGGAGCGGCTCAATGTGGGTACGAAACCGAGCAAGTACCCGGTGTTGCTACGCATCCAGGAAGACCTGACACTCCCCGACGTGCCCGTGCACATCGAATGTTTCGATAACTCGCATTTTCATGGCTCCTTTCCCGTTTCCGCAATGGTTTGCTTCCGGAACGGAGAACCCAGTCGGAAGGACTACCGGATCTTCAACCTGAAGACGCTGGAAGGCAAGAACAACGACTTCGCCGCCATGAAGGAAGGCGTCTATCGCCGCTACCGCCGCCTCGTGAACGAAGGCGAGGACCTACCGCAACTCGTGATCATCGACGGCGGCAAGGGGCAGTTAGGCGCCGCCCAGGAGGCGATCGAGGAGTTGGGCCTGCAGGGACGCATGACGCTGGTGGGCCTGGCCAAGAACGAAGAAGAACTGTTCTTCGTGGGCGACAAGGAATCGCTGAAGCTCCCCTACAACAGCGAGGGGCTACTGCTCATCCGCCGCATCCGCGACGAAGTGCACAACCACGGCGTGTCGAGCCACCGCAACAAGCGCAGCAAAGGCACCTTCAAGAACGAACTCGAGGACATCAAAGGGATCGGCAGCAGCACCGCGCAAACGCTGCTCAAAACCTTCCGCAGCGTGGCCGGTGTGCGTCGCCAGTCGCTCGAGGACCTGGCCAGGGTGATTGGTGTGGGGAAGGCGAAGATCGTGCGGGCCTATTTCAACCGCGACGATGAGGCATCGGAGTCTGCATCTGATTAAAAGAAGGAACGCAGATTCTTAGGATGAATGAGATTTGCGCAGATTTTCATTTCACCGCGAATAAAATCATAAGGAATCATAACCAATCCGCGTATCCCGCTTGCGGTCCCGAGGCTTCGCAACTGCATGCTTTCGCTCCGGCGAGGGGTAAAATGAAAAAGGGCTGGATGGAAATCCGGCCCCGTTTTAAAATCCAATATCCTATGAAAAACCGGAGTAAAAATACAATACTTTATCCGATAAATACGGTAAAGACCACGGAAATATTTTGAGTTTTTTACGTGCCGGCAAAGAAAAAGTCCCCTGTTTCCAAGGGACTTTTTCTTTGCGATTAAGCCTATTAGTAAGACCACAGGTCTTGCTCGTAGTTGAAGATGCGTTCTTTGATGTTGTCGCCTTCCAGCAGGGCCAGGATCGGGTCCTTGATCATCTGGCGCACGTTCTTGTTGCCAGGGTTGTCGAGCGTCGACTTGGTGATGTAGGAGCTGAACATCCGGGCTTCGAAGAGTTCTTCCCAGGTCATGCGGCTGGCGCCCATGTTCTTGGGGTTGTACACTTCGTAGCGGGCCAGGATGGGGCGCAGGTCGGGGTAGTAGAGCCAGAACATCGGGGTCGATGCGTCGGACACCTGGCCGGGGCGGCCACCGGGTCCGGCGGGCATTTCGCGCGACTTCAAGGGGCAGATACCCAGGATGCGGACAAACATCCGGCTGGCTTCGCGGTCGAACACCCATTCCTCTTTGATACGCAGCTTCATCACCGTCTTGGCGTCGAACTGCGCGGAGGTTACCTTGTACTTGACCACCTTGTTCGGGTCGTTGATATCCGTTACCGGAACGGTATCAGTCTGGCCGGCGGTGAGTTGCTGTACTTCAGCCAGGGTCATCGGCGTGGTGAAGCGCTCGTCGGAGAAAGCGGTAACCTGGCCGGTGTTCACAGCCTTCAGCAGGATGTTCATGAACAGCTGGCTGCCGTTGTTCTCGTCGGCTGCGTAGCGGAAGCTCTGGTTGATCTTCTCACGCAGGTCGATCTCGCGCCATACCTTCTCGGCGAAGAGGGCATCGTCCCAACGCAGGTGCTCGTAGTTGAGCGGCGTCCGGTCGTTGAGGGCCGACTTGTCGTAGGCATTGTCGTTACGCAGCGACGCCTTTACAGCCGTATCGGAGGCACCGGTCGAGTCTTTCTCGATCGGAATGTTGCCGTAGGGATTGTACCCCGAAGGAGGGCGGGTCTGGTTGACCTGCTCGCTGGTCTCCGTGCCGCTGTTGGCGTTGTTAGTGGCCGGCGGATTGTTGTTGCGGCGGCGCGAGGGGCGCTGCGCATTCGCGTCGGCGGCTGCGAAACTCAGCAACAGCAGGAAGAACGAAGCCTTTAGGACAAGGTTTTTCATATGAACTGGTAGGTTATTACTTGATATAATAAACGAGCGAAGGAAGTTTACGACCTCGGCCATCAGGGCCCATAGCGCGGATCTGGTCGATCGTTACCATGCTGCCGGATTTCAGGCTGCGGAGGATCTGCTGGGCCTTCGCGTTGTTGAACGTGTTGCCCTGGCAGGGAGCGTCGATGATATCGCCGTTCTCGTCGTCAGCGGAAATGGTGAACGAGGTTACCGTGTATTTCAGGTCCAGGGGGAAGTCCTTGATGTAAGCACCCACACCAGCCTGGTTCTTGAAGGTACCGGCGTTCATGTTCTCGCCCGAAGCCACACCACCTACGGTAGCAACCGGGTCGGGGATGGTACGAACGCGGAACTGGGATACACCGGCCACTTTGCCGTCTACGGTTACCGTGATCTTACAATCGTCGGTTACCGAGCTTACGCGGGCCACGTACTTGCCGGGGCCGACTTTGTTGAGCGAGCCGCCGCCGCCGGAGATGGAAGCCGATACGCGGTCGTCGCCACCGCCGCTGGCGGCAATGGTCACGGAGTTGTCTACACCGATGTACATCACGTTCATCTTGTCGAGGGCGATCGAGGCGTTGGCCTGACCTACCGTGTATTCAACCGTCTTGTTAACCGTTTGCATTTTGCCGTCCTGGTCCATGAAGGAGATCACAACGGGAACGGTATGCTTACCGAGACCACCGCCCTGTACTTTGAGCTTGGCCTGGCCATCTTCGCCCAGGGGAGCGCCCTGGCCGGCGATGGTGATGGTGGGACGGGCGGCGGACGAGAAGGCACCTACACCGGCGCTGATCTCTACTTCCTGACCCGGCATAACGTAGTTGGTGTTCTGGCCTACGATGGCGGCGAACTTGTCGTAACGAACGGCTACTTTACCTACCTGCTCGTGGAACAGGGATACGGTACGGTTTTCTGCCGTGCGGATGTCGTTCTGGAACTTCGACAGGATCGTGATAGCGGCAACCGTCGGCACCATGTGGAAGTAGGCGGTCTGCCAATCCTTCGCACCGGCCTTTGTTTTCGGCGTTTCGAGGTTGATCTGCTTCAGGAAACCAGCGATCTGGGTCTGAATGGCAGCGTCACCGGCACCGAGGGCGGTCATCTTGTTCTTATAATCCTGCAGGCGGGCGAGCATTTCCTTGCCCTTGCCTTCTTCGATCATGTAGTGGGTGGCAACGTCCTGGTTGTCTTCCTTGTAGGTAGAATCGGGCTGGCCGTCTTTCTTACGGGTAGGGTCGAAACCGGCGTTCTTCAGGATCTGCTTCTTGGCGGCGTCGATGTAATCGAACATCTCCTTGGAAAGGGCCACAGCCTGGTCGGCTTTGGGTTTCCAGATAGCCGCTTTGGCAGCCGTTTCAGACTCTTTCAGCTTGTCTTCGAAAGAGGTCATGATCGTGTTCGTAGAAACCGCCATCGTGGCATTGGTTTCGGTGAGGCTTCGGTCAACTGTTTTAAAGGCGTTAAGAATCTCAGCCGAGACGTTCAGTGCCAGCAGGGCTGTCAGCACCAGGTACATCAGGTTGATCATCTTTTGCCGTGGCTCTTTAGGTAGTGCCATATCGGGTCAAAAATTTAAGGTCGGTTTGTTGAAAGTGGTTTTCGGTTTGCGGAAGGCGCCATTAGCGGCCCTGCATGGCGCTCAGCATGTTGCCGTACACCGTGTTGAGGCGGGTCAGGTTTCCGGCGAGGCCTGCGATCTGCTCCTGTACTTTCTTGGCGTCTTCGGCCGAGCTGTTCATCGTCTTGGCGGTCTCGGCGAGCTTACCGTAGTAGCTGTTGAGGGCCTGGATGTTGTTGTTGCCGGCTTTCAGCTCGAGCTCGTACATCGTGTTGAGCGAAGAAAGGTTCTTCGACAGCACCTGCATTTGCTCGTTGAACACCTTGGCGCCTTCGGTCGACTGGTTGAATGCGCTGACCGAGTTGGCGGCGCCCAGGTAGGCATCCTTCACTTTCGAAAGGGCGTTGGCCACTTCCTGGGTGCGGGTGGTATAGTCGCCGGTCACTTTCACTACGTCGGCGATCTGGTTCATGTTCGTGAGGGTCGTGTTGAGCTTCTTGAAGTTCTCGCCCAGCAGGTTCAGGTTCTGGGGCGTGATGTCGGCCTGGGCCATAGCCTTGTCGAGTGCGTGTACCGTGCCGGGAGCACCCTTGGCGCCGGCGGTCTCCACCAGCAGCTCTTCGCTGTGCGAAGCGTCGCCAACGGCAGGGTAAATGATGTAAAGGACACCGTAGATCAGGAACACCACTGCTTCTGTATACAGACCGATCTTCAGCCAGAGGTCAGCCGTAGGCGAGTGAAGGATTTTCTGAAGGGCACCATAGATAACAAGCGCCGCAGCGATCGATACGACTACGTCTACATACTTGCTTACTTTAGGAGGAATAGCAGCTGCCATAAAATTGTTCTTTTAGAAATGGTTGGTTAAAAAAGTTAGAATTGGAAACAGAAGGCAGCCTTACTAACGAAAGCTGTCTTCTGTTTATTGAATAAAGTGGTAGGAAATAGAAAAGAATTATTTGCGGCGACCGCGGCCAGACATGGCGGGCAGGTCGATCACGGAGCGGAAGCCAATGTAGGACTTGGCAGAATCCTGGTATTCATAGGTGCGGGTGCTGGTCTGCAGGTAGTAGCCTACATCTTTCCAGGATCCACCGCGGATCACTTTACGCTTCATCTTCGGGGGATCGGTTTCTTTGGCATTCCAGCGAACGTCGGGGTTCATGTCGTGCTGGAAGGTATAGCCACCCTCGTAGTAGATCGAGGAAGTCCATTCGGCTACGTTGCCCGACATGTTGTACAGGCCGAAGTCGTTGGGCCAGTAAGCGTCGGCGCGTACGGTGTAGAAACCGCCGTCCTCGGGGTAGTTGCCGCGGCCGGGCTTGAAGTTGGCCAGCAGGCAGCCTTTCTTGTTACGCAGGTAGTAGTTGCCCCAGGGGAACATCGACTGGGAGCGGCCACCGCGGGCGGCGTATTCCCACTGCGCTTCGGTAGGCAGGCGGAAGTCGGACTCCTGGGCCTGCTTCTTCGACTCGAGGAAGGAGTTCAGGTAGTGCGTACGCCAGTTACAGAAAGCCTCGGCCTGCTTCCAGCTCACACCCACCAGGGGGTAGTTGCCGAAGGCGGGGTGCGCGAAGTAGCGCTTGGCCATGGGTTCGTTGTAGGAATAAGAGAAGTCGCGGATCCACACCAGCGTGTCGGGGTAGACACGGATGGGGTACTTGCGGATGAACTGCGAGCGGGGCTTGGCGGCGTTCTCACGCTTGGCGGCCTCACCGTAGTCGTAGGCTTCGAACTGGTAGACGATCTTGTTGGCGTCCAGCTCCTTCTTGCCGTAGATGCGGTCTTCCGGCGACAGGATGATGTCCGTCTGGCCGAGCTGTTCCACCACTTTGGGGTCGCCCCACTTCATGGTTTTCATCTTGGCCCAGTCAACGTACTCATTTCCGTCGGTGCCGCTCTTCACATAGCCTAGTTTCTTGGCTACGATCGAGTCGGTGACCCACTTGGTGAACTGACGATACTGGTTGTTGGTAATTTCGGTGGCGTCCATCCAGAAACCGCTGATCGAGACCGAGCGGTTGCGGGCACTGAAGGCGTAGGCCGGATCTTCGTCGGAGGGACCCATGTGGAAGGTGCCCTGAGGTACGTAGACCATGCCGGGAGGACGTTTAGGCGTAAACTTGCCGCCAGGGGCGACACCGTGGACCTGTCCGTCATTGGGCAGGGCGCCACCTTTTTTACTGCCACCGCAGCTTACCAGCGCGAAAGAAGCAGCTGCGAGAATCGCAACGTAATGGTTTTTCATTGTCATACACGAGGGTATTGGGCAAATATAAGCTTTTGATAAAATTGACCGCACAAGGTTACAACTTATTTTTTTCATCTGCAAGCCCTTTAGGCGTACCGTCTTAAACGGCTTGCTACTGCAATTATTGTATTATTTTTTAACTTTTCCGGACCTATTCCGGTGAAAGCAACAAAACTTCAGATGAATTGCCCTATGCAGGAATGGGGAAAGGCCGCAGTGCGGCCTTTCTGTTATCGGAATGCGTACGCGCGGTTATTTTTTCTTGAATGTAGCGGCCAGGAATTGATCCAGGGCCGACACCATCGAGGGCGCCTGCGGCTGCGGGGCCTTGATGCCCAGCTCCAGCCCGGATTCCTCCACAGCCTTCGACGTATTGGACCCAAAGGCGCCGATCACCGTTCCGTTCTGGCGGAAGTCGGGCCGGTTGTCGAAAAGGCTTTTGACACCGCTGGGGGTGAAAAAGCAGATGACGTCAAACTCGTTGGCCGTCAGCAATTCCTTCACGTCGCGGCTGACGGTGCGGTACATGAACGCCAGGGAGAAGTCGCAGCCATTGGACTTCAGCCAGCCGGTGATCTCGGAGTCTTGCTGGTTCTCGGAGCATACATAGAGAAACTTCTCGTTGCTCTTGTGCTTGTTGATGACGTCGAACAGGCTTTTGTTGGAGCCGTCGGCACCATAGAAAACCTTGCGCTTGCGGTAGAGAATGAATTTTTGAAGGTAGAGGGCAACGGCCTCGGTGATGCAGAAATACTTCGTATCCTGCGATACGGCCACCCGCATTTCCTCGCAGGTGCGGAAGAAGTGGTCGATGGCGTTGCGGCTGGTGAGGATGACTGCGCTGTGCGCCTGGATATCGATCTTTTGCTTCCGGAATTCCTTCGCGGGGATCGGGTCGAGCTGAATGAAGGGCTGGAAGTCTAAGGAAACGCCGTATTTACGGCTGAGCTCAAAATAAGGGGATTTGTCACTTTCCGGCTTAGGCTGTGTGATCAGGATCCGCATACCGGCTTTGGCCTTCGCACCTGCCTTTGAAACCTCGTTTTTCACCATAAATAGGTAACCTAATGTACGGCAAAGGTACGTATTTTACCCTAATACGCGGAACAACAGTTTGTTAATCAGCAGCAACGGCACCAGCTCGAAGGCCACCAGGTAGAGCACGAAATGGAAGAACGGCAGCCGCACCTGTCGCTGCACGGTGGTATACGACAGGAAGTAGCGGTAGGCAAATACGCCGCCGGCCAACGTCAGCGCGAGGGTAAGTGCCACCTGGTTGAGCGCGCCCTCGGTAAAGGCCAGCAGCACCACGAAAGGCAGCAGCAGCATGGCCAGGATCTTGTTGGCCGTGAACACGATGAACACATACGCCTCCGCCGGCCCCGGCACGCGAAGGATCCAGCCCACCAGGCGCAGCACGATGAACTTGCCGAGGTACAGGGCCGCGAGCCCCGCCGCCGTGTAGCCGAAAAGCGGCCAGAAGCCCCAACCGCCGGCCAGCCCGAAGCGGCGGAACAGCAGATTCAGGAAAAGCGCTCCCACACCGAAATACAGCACGTTCATATACAGCGAAGGCATCGGCGACTGCTGCAGTTGCTCCTTCGCTTGCCGCTGCCGCAGGTTGGCGCGGAAGAATAGCCGGAACAAGTCGGCGAGGTAGCGTGGAAAGCCGCTCCGGGCAATGGCCAGCAGCAGCAGCAGGCCCATCGACGTGTAAAAAAGCGACTCCTTGCCTTCGGTCACGTGCACCGACTCTCGCAGGCGGACGGGGTTTTGAAAGGAAATGAACGGGTGCCGCGTCCACACGACGCTGTCAAAGCGCTGCGGCGTTACCAGCAACGGCGGGAGCTGAAAGGTGTCGCGGCGCAGGGTATCGGCGATCGGGTTGCCCAGCGAATCAAGGACGGAGAAGCGGGCCGTGTCAACGGGCAGGGAGCGGCTGTCGCGCGGCTGAGCACCGGCGCATAGGCCGGCCAACAGCATCAGGATCAGGCAAATGGAGCGACCGCTTTTCATGGGATGGAGCAAATGTACTCGCGATTTGTCAATCGCCAATCGTGAAGCGTGAGCCGTGAACCGTGAGCGCCGGCTCGTTTAATGGCAAACGGATTCATTCTGCCTATGTTTTTACCGCGTGTTGCGGGCTCACGGCTGACGGAACCTGCGGCTAGAAATAAGAGACGTAGCCCAAATGCACCTTGCTCTTCCGCAGGTTGAACGGTACGTCGTCGCGGCGGCCGATAGCCCAGGCCAGGTTGAAAATGCCGGCCTTTGTTTCCAGCGAAATGCCCAAACCGGTGCCGAGGTAAAAACGGTTGGCATTCACCGGCTCGGGCTGCCGCCCCCAGCCGCCGTCGGCGAATACGAAGAAGTGCGAATTCTGCCCGATAAGGTAGCGGAACTCCGCGGTGGTAATGGCATATTGCGACAGGTATTCACTTTCCTCGTCGAAGCCGCGAAGGAGCTTGTAGCCGCCCACCTGGAAGAGCTCATTGCGGTACACGGAGCCGCTCGCGAAGGCACCGGCGTTGATCGCCGTCCGCAATGTGCTCTGCCGGCCGAGCGGGAAGTAGTGGGCCCCGGAAAGCAACACGCGGAACTGGTACGTACGCAGCTTCACCGTATCGTACAGCTTCGCAAACGAAAAGGCCGGGTCGCCCGGGTCTTTGAGCTCCACCACCTGCGTGCTCGGCCGCAGCTTCTTGATGCCTGCGGAGGCGGTGATCTTGAATTCGGAGCCGCGGCGGGGATTGAAACGGTAGTCGGTGCCGTTCCAGTCGTAGCCGGCGCCGAGGTTATTGGAGGCTACGTCGGCCTCCACCGGCAGGCGGCGCTGTGCCAGCACCTGCTGCACGTTCACCCCGTTTACCACCGAAGAGCGACGCTGGAAGAAAAGGCTTGCCACCCCTTTGCCGCTGCGGTAGCGGGCCGTCAGGTCGAAGGTGAGGTTGAGGAAGGTGGTGTCTTTACGGAACATCTCGAAGTCGACGCCGAAGCCCAGCGGGCTGCGGAGAAAATAGGGCTGCTCAAATAGCAGGTGGAGGCGCGGCGAGCTTTGCTGGAGCTGCTGCCAGTTGAGCCCGATGGTTTCACCGCCGCCAAAGCCGTTGCGCAGCAGCAGGTTGGCCTCGCCGGTCACCAGCAGCTTTTTCGCGGCACCCGCGTCGGGGTTGGGCAGGAAGCCAACGAGGGCGTTCACCTGGCTGTTGCGCTTGGCTTTGAGGTATACGTTGAGGATGGAGCCGGTATTGAGCATCGTCAGGTCGGACGGGCGTTCCACCTGCACGTAAGGCAGCTCGGCGAGGCGCTTGTCTACCGCCTGCAGGCGGCGCCGGCTGTAGGGCGTTCCGTTGGGCAGCTCGAGGTGCCGCTGCAGCAGCTCGTTGGAGATCTTAAGGTCGCCGTAAACGCGGATGGAGTCGATGAGATAGCGCATCCCGCGGTCTACCCGCAGCAGGGCGCTGACCGAATCACCGCCGATCCGCACCGAGTCGAGGTACACACGGGCGAAGGGATAGCCGTTGTCTTCAAGGCGGTCGAGCAGGCGCTCCTGCAGGCTGCGGAGGCGCGGGAAGTCGAGCACGGCGCCATTAAAGGAGCCCGCGTTCCAGCGCAGGGCGCCGTACAGGTCGGCGTCTTCGGGGCGGGTGCTGAGGCGGGCCCAGCGGTAGGCCGCACCGAGAAAGATCCAGGCGGTGCCGGAGGCCGAATCGAGCCGCAGGCTGTCGAGGGAGGCGGTTACGTAGCCGCGGCCCTGCAGCGTGGCAGGCAGCGCGCGGGCATAGGCAGCGGCGGCGGCGGCATTACCGAAAGAGGCGCTGAGTGGCGGCAACGCAGCATGCGCGGCCGAATCGGCGATCACATACCGCAACCCGTATTGAGCCCGCAGGCCGGTAGCAACCAGCATTAACACCAGCGCCGCAAGCATTTGCTGTACCTTCGTCCGCACGTTTGTAAAAGTATTCAATCCAGAACGCCGTTGGCCGGAATTTATTTGCATATCCCCTTTTGTAAGCAGGGCTGTCACTATTGCAATTTCCACTTCAGTACCTCCCTGCGCTACAAGCCGGAACTCGTGACGGCGCTGCAGCAGGAAGCCGTCCTGCGCACGCCGTACCTCGCCGGAGCGCCCGTGGAAACGGTGTACTTCGGTGGCGGAACGCCCAGTCTCCTCAGCGACGCGGAACTCAATGGCCTCCTCGACACGCTGCGCCGCCAGTTTCCGCTCACCGCCGACGCCGAAATCACGCTCGAGGCCAACCCCGACGACATCACGCCCGAGCGCCTGCGCGCCTGGAAGGGAGCGGGCGTCAACCGCCTGTCCATCGGCACGCAGTCGTTTTTTGAAGACGAATTGCGCTGGATGAACCGCGCCCACACGGCGGCGCACGCGCGGCAATGCATTGAAGACAGCCTCGCCGCCGGCCTAAACAACCTCAGTATCGACCTTATTTACGGCTCGCCCCTCCTCTCCGACGAGCGCTGGGAAGAAAACGTGCGCATCGCTACCGGCTATGGCGTGCCCCACCTCTCCTGCTATGCACTGACGGTGGAAGAAAAAACACCACTGCACAAGCAGATCGAAAAGCGGCAGAAGACCGACGTCGACAACGAGCAGCAGGCGCGCCAGTTCCTGCTCCTGATGCAGTGGCTGAAAGCGGGGGGGTACGAGCACTACGAGGTCTCCAACTTCGCGAAGCCGGGGATGCGTAGCCGCCACAACTCCAGCTACTGGAAAGGTCTCCCCTACCTCGGCCTCGGCCCTTCGGCGCACTCCTTCAACGGCACCGAACGCTCCTGGAACATCGCCAACAACACGGCGTACATCCGCGCCCTCAAAGAGGGCCGCGCGCCGCAGGAAAGCGAGGCGCTGACGCGTGCCCAACGTCTCAACGAATACTTCATGATCTCGCTCCGCACCATCGAAGGCATCGACCGCTCCCGTGTAAACACCGCGGCAACAAATTCCGAACGCAAGGACATCGAAGCACGCCTGTCCGTATTTCTACGGGAGGGCCTGGTGCGGGAAACGCCCAGCGGCTATGCACTGACCGACGAAGGCATGCTGCGCGCCGACGGACTGGCCGCGGAGTTGTTCGTGTAGCGGACTGGTCAATTGGCTTATTCGTTTATTGGTAAACCGGAAACCGTGAATGCGTTCTTTGCGGTGAATTTTACTTCCCCTTCGCGACCTGCAGATTTCCGTGTTTCAAGTAACCGGCGCGCTCCAGATCGGTGCATAGCACCCCGGTGAACGTGCGCGCACCCCTCGCGTTCAGGTGTGCATTATCGTAAAAGTCGAGACTGTCGTCGAGCGCAACCTGCCCGTTGAGGTTCCAGTAGGACGCGCGGGAATGAAAAAGCGAATCCACCTCCTCCTTGTACCGGTAACATTGGTAGCGTGCCCGGGCTTGTGGCATTTGAAGCAGCAGAACCGGAACATTTCTGCTTCGCAGCAAGGCGAGACAAGCGTCGAGCTCCTCCAGGTACATCGGGTTTAGCGGCAGCCCTGGTCCGGGTATGCAGGCGGTGGGCAGGTCCTGGTTGTAGGTAAGCACACGCCTTTGTTGCATACCGCCGGGAATGTACACGTCATCTTCATTTCCGCTGCGAAGCGCCGGCGGTTGCGCCCCCGACCATTGGCGCATTGTCGTATAGAGCAACGTGTTGACCACGCGCAGGTTTTTATGCAACAGCGCCGTTCGCCAGATGGCACCGTCCACCCGGTCGCTCAACAACAGGTCGATGCTCGGCTCGATCCGGTCTTTGACGTACAATTCGGGATAAACGACCAACAGCACGCGCTTTGGCTGCACCGAATCCAGGTACCGCTCCAAAAAGATCCGGGCCTGCACGGGTGTTTGCCCGCCGCAGGTCAGCAGCAACGCCCGGTACCCTCTTTCCCGAAAAACGCGCGGGTCGATCCCACGGTGCGCGAGCGAAGGACCAACGATAAGCAGGTCGGCCTGGCGGTAGTCCGAAACTTCATGAATCCGCTCGCGGACGAAAGAACTCCGGATGGGCTGCCGATACAGGTTCTTCTGGAGGTGTTGAGGGATGAAAATGCCTGCGGCATACAACAAGCACAAATACACGGCACCGGCGAACAGCAAAAAGAGGACGATATGTTTCAGGAAGCGCGCCATGTCAGAATTGAAAGTACAAAAACGGTTGCTCCTCTGTCACCATGTACATCCCGATGATAAAGAGCAGCAACGCGTAAAAGCTCCAGCGTGCAAGCCGCGGCCAACGGCTGCCGAAGCCGGCGAGAGCAAATGGCCGCTCCCGCCCGAGCCATTCCACACCGAACAGGAAGGCCGATAGCAGCAGGGTCACCTGTGCCATCGGCGGCATACCCGGAAACGACAGCAGCGAACGCACAAACGTGTGGCGCAGGTAGCGGAGCGCGTCGCCGATGCTGGCCGCCCGGAAGAAGACCCAGGCCAGCGTCACGAGGGCAAAGGTGCCGGTCATGCGCGCCATGTCGGAGAGTGAGGGAAGGAGCCGGCCCGATGCGACCACGGAAAGGTGCACGCGGTTGCGGCCGGCCAGCAGCAGCGGCAGGAAGAAAAGGGCGTGCAGGCCGCCCCAGGCCAGGAAGGTCCAGTTGGCGCCGTGCCAGAGGCCGCTGACGAGGAAGATGATAAAGGTGTTCCGGATCGCTCGGGCGCGGCCATGGCGGCTGCCGCCGAGGGGAATGTAGAGATAGTCGCGAAACCAGCTGGAAAGCGAGATGTGCCAGCGGCGCCAGAATTCCGCGATGTCGCGCGAAAAGTAGGGATGGGCAAAGTTGCGCAACAGGTCGATGCCGAAAAGGCGGGCGGTGCCGAGCGCGATGTCGGAATAGCCCGAAAAATCGCTGTAGATCTGGATGGCGAAAAACAGGGCGCCCAGTGCGTGCTGGCTGCCCGAGTAATGGCTTTCGCCGGAAAACACCAGGTTCACATAATGCGCACAGTTGTCGGCCACGACGACTTTCTTAAAGAAGCCCCACAGCATCTGCCGCAGTCCTTCGGCCGCATCTTCGTACCGGAAGCGTCGGGGTGTTTTTAATTGCGGCAGCAGGTGGGTGGCCCGCTCGATAGGGCCCGCTACGAGCAGCGGGAAGAACGAAACGAACAGCGCGTAGGAAACAAAATGGCGCTCGGGGCGGATGCTGCCGCGGTAGCAGTCGATCACATACGACAGGCCGTGAAAGGTGTAAAACGAAATGCCCACCGGCAACAGCACGTGGAGCAGCGGCGGATCGGCATGAATGCCCACGCGGCTCAGTGCCGCGGCGAAGGAGGCGATGAAGAAGTCGTAGTATTTGAACAGCGCCAGGAAGGCCAGGTTCACGCCCACGCTGAGCACGAGCCAGGCCTTGCGCACCCGCGGCTTCGCTGCCGCGGCGATCCGCAGGCCCGAGCCGTAATCGAGGAGTGTTGAAAAAAGCAGCAGCCCCAGGAAGCGCGGGTCCCAGCAACTGTAGAAATACCAGCTCGCCGCCAGCAACAGCAGGTTCTGCGCTTCCGCACCCCGCCGCGCCAGCAGCCAGTACAGCGCGAACACGACCGGCAGAAAGTAAGCGAAGGACAGAGAGCTGAAGAGCATGCAGCGAAACAGTTTGGGGCTTTAGAGCCCGGCGTACGAGGTCGCATCAACCACTTTCCGGCACTCCCTCGACTTTCTGAACGTTCCTATACCAGCACCGCCTCGATCGTTTCAAAACCCTCGGCCGGCGACAGCTTTTCCCACAGAATGCGGTAGATCGTTTCGGCAATGGGCATGTCGGCGCCGATGCGCGCGTTGATGTGAAACATGCACTTGCAGGCGTTGTAGCCTTCGGCCACCATGTTCATCTCGAGCTGCGCCGACTGCACCGTATAGCCTTTGCCGATCATGGCGCCGAAGGTTCGGTTGCGGCTGTACAACGAATAGCAGGTTACCAGCAGGTCGCCGAGGTACACGGAGGCGGCATAGTTGATGTCGCGGCGCTGTGCGCCCGCCAGCGGCTGGTGCTTGCCCACCTCGATGTGCTCCACGCCGGCCTGCTGCAGGAAATTAGCCATCTCGTCTGCGCTGTTGGCGATGTATACACTCAGGAAATTGTCGCCGTATTCGAGGCCATGGGCGATGCCTGCACCGAGGGCATAGATGTTCTTCAGCACCGCGGCGTACTGCACGCCGAGGATATCGTGGTTGGTTACCGTGTTGATGTAGGGCGAACGGAAGTCTTCGGCGATCTGCGCCGTCATGGCATCGTCCACGCCCGAAAAGGTGAGGTACGACAGCTTCTCCGCGGCCACTTCCTCGGCGTGACAGGGACCCAGCACCGCGAAATAGTTCTCCAGCGGCAGGCCGAAGCGTTCCGCCAGGTATTCGTTGAGCAGCACGTCGGGACCGGGCACGATGCCTTTGATTGCCGACATCACCTTGCGCGTGCGCAACAGCCCGGGGTCCACCTGGTCGAGCACTTCGGTGATATAGGCCGAAGGCACGGCCAGTACCAGCACGTCGGCGGCGCGCACCACCTCGTTCACGTCGCCTGCGATGTGCAGCTTCGACACATCGAGGTAAGCCGTCGGGAGGTATTGCGGGTTGTGGCGGCGGCGCTGTATGTAGTCGCTCTGCTTGTCATTGCGCACCCACCAGTGGATGCGGTGGCCGTTATCGGTCAAAATCTTCACGAGCGCGGTCGCCCAGCTGCCGCTGCCGATCACGCCATATGTCGTCGGTACGGACATGGGCTTATTTCTTGTCGAATAATTTTTCTTTCGCTACCACCTGCACGGCGTCGCCGTTCTTGAGGTTCTTGCTGATCGCGTTGAAGGGCGCCGTCACCACCTGCTCGCCGGCCTTGATGCCGCTGAGCACTTCGATATGGTTGATGTCCTGGATGCCGGTGGTCACCACGCGTTTTTCCACCTTGTTGTCTTTGGTGAGCACGAACACCACTTCTTCCAGTTCGTCGGTGGGCGCGGCTTCCGACTCCTGGTCGATGCCGGCCTCGTCGTCCTTCTTGTTCTCTTTCTTCTTGTCGTCGAGGTTCTTGTCGCTGCCTTTTACGCGGGCAGCCACGGCGGTGATGGGGATGGCCAGCACGTCGCTGCGTCGGCGCGTTTTGATGTCGGCGGAAGCGTTCATACCGGGGCGGAAAGGAAAGCTGCGCGGGTGCGCGGGATCCATCAGGTCGGCATAGGAAGCGGGATCGAGGCGGATGTGCACTTCGTAGTTGGTCACGTCGTTGGTAGCGGTGGCGCCGCCCGTCTTATTGGTGCTGGCGGCGATCTGCGTCACTACACCACGAAACTTGCGGGTGTTGTAGGCATCCACCTGCACGTCTGCGCTGTCGCCCACGTGCACTTTCACCACGTCGTTCTCCCCTACATCCACGCGTACTTCGAGCGAGCCCATGTTGGCCACGCGGAGCATTTCGGTGCCGGCCATCTGTGCCGTGCCCACTACGCGTTCGCCGAGCTTTACGTTGAGCTGCGACACGATGCCGTTCATCGGGGCCACGATGGTAGCGCGGGCGAGGTTCTTGTTGGCCATCTGGAGCTGCGTGCGCGAGCCCTGCACACCGGCCTGGCCGGCCCGGATGCCCTGCACGGCGGCGTCGTACTGCGACTGCGACGAGCGCAGCTTCGTAGCGTATTGCTCCAGCTCCGCGTCGGAGATCACCTTGTCGTCGTGGAGCTGCTTGTAGCGGTTATAGTTTTTGCGGTCCTGCTCCAGCTGCGCGTTGAGCGCGGCGATGGCGGCCGAGGAGTTGGCCACCTGGGCCTGCGACTGCGATACCTGCGCCTGCGCCTGGTCGCGCTGGGCGGAGTATATGTCGGCGAAGATGCGGGCCAGCACCTGGCCTTTCACCACGCTGTCGCCTTCCTGCACATTGAGCGCGGTGATCTCTCCCGAAATGTCGGAACTCACCTTTACCTCCACCTCAGGGTAGATCTTGCCCGAAGCATTTACGGTTTCGGTGATGCTGCGCGTCGTTACTTTTTCCACGGCCACTTTGGTGCCTTTATCCTTATTGCCCGTTACGGCCGACACGATCACCAGCACCAGCACGAGCGCTACCACGCCGATGAGGAGCCATTTTACAGTTTTACTCATAAGAGTTCAAAGTTTGTGGTTTGTCGTTTGTGGTCTGTAGTTGAAAAAGATCTGAACAGTTATGGAAGATCGTGTTGCCGCCGAAGGAACGACAAACTCCAAACTACAAACCCCAAACGGTATTTAAAGTTTCAGTCCCTGCCCTTTATAAAATTCGAGCAGCTTGATGCGGAAAACGTATTCGAATTGCGCCGACGAGCGTTGGAGCTGCGCGGTGAACAGGTTTGTTTGGGCCGTGAGCAGCTCGAAGGTGCTCAGGAGGCCGATCGCCGACCGCTTGGACGCGAAGTCGTAGGCACGCTGGTTGGCGTCCACGGCCTTGCCCGCGGCATTGAATTTCTCCAGTGCATTGACGGCGTCCGCATAAGCTTTATAAATATCCTGCTTGATGGTCAGGCTGTCGCCGGTCTGCTGCAGCTGCAGGTTCTGCAGGTTCAGCTGGGAGCGCTTCCAGGCCGTGCGGGCCTGCCCGCCGTTGAAGATCGGCACGTTGAGCTGCAGCACTACGTATTCGCGGAGGTTGCTGCCGATCTGGGAGAAATAGGTGGGGTTGTAAGGCTCCAGCACCGGTACGCCGGTTTGCTGGAAATACACCGGCGCCCCGTTGCCGTTGACGTTGCCGATAAAGGTGGTTTTGTCGGTGGTGCCTACCTGGCGAAAGCGGGTATACACGTCGGCGTAGTTGCTTTGCACGCCGGCGCCGGCGCTGATCGTCGGGTACATAGCGCCGCGGGTGGCGGCCACGTTCTTCTGCGCCGCCTGGATGCGCAGGGCATTGTAGCGCTGCTGCGGCAGGTTTTGCAGGGCCGACTGGTAAACGGCGTCGGGCTGCAGGGCGCCGAGCGGCTCCACGGGAATAAGTTCTACCGGCGGCGTCACCACGTCGAAGGGCTGGGCCGCATCGAGGGCGAGGAGGGCCTTCAGGTTGAAGAGGGTCTGGATCTCGGTGGTCTTCGCATTCACCACGTTGGCGCTGTCCTGCGCCAGCTGCGCCTCGATCTGGGCGGCGTTGAGCTCGGGGAGGGCGCCGGCGGCCACCTGCTTGCGGGTAAGCTCGAGCTGCGCCCCCGTCTGCGTTTGCTTGAGCCGCAGGATCTGCACCTGCTGGCGGGCCTGCAGCACCGTGAGGTACGTGGTAGCCACGTTGAGGGCGATGTCGTTCTTCACCTTGTCCACAAAAGACCGCGCCGCCATCGACTCGATGCGGTTGGCGGCAATGAGGTTGCGCTTTGCGAAGAAGTTGAACAGGTCTACCGATGACTGCAACGCGGGCTGGCTGAAGAAGTTGGAGTTGTCGGTAAAAGAGTTGGTGGTGGGGTCGATGGAGCGGCCGGTGCTGTACCCGTAGTTGGTACTGAGGTTGAGGCTGGGATACTGCGACAACTTCGCCTGCTCGTAGGTAAGTTGCGCAAGGCGGGCCTGCACATCCTGTTGCTTTACCGAAATGTTGTTGGCCAGCGCCCAGTCCACGCAGCGCCGGAGGTCCCACTGCTCCTGCCCCTGGGCCAGCAGGCCGAGCAGAAGCCCCAGGAAGCAGCTGATTGGCTTTTTCATGGGAGTAAAAGTAGGAGATTTGGATCGGGAATCGGCAATCGGGTTCGTGAAGCGTGAGGCGTCCGGCGTGAGCGGCTTACGCCGGTCATCGAAGAACGGATGCCAACGGCTTCCGTTCTTTTAGTATGGTGCATGGCGACCTCACGCTTCACGCCGGACGCCTCACGCATCCCGCGCCTCAAACGAGGGCCAGCGCCCCCTCCAGGTCCCGGATCAGGTATTCGGGTTCCTCCAGCCCCACATACATCCGGATGTACTGGTGTTCCATGTTGGACGGATCGAAGGCAGCAGGGTCGATGCCGGCGCATTTGGGCAGAATGAGCGATTCGTGGCCGCCCCAGCTGACGGCCATCAGGAAGTGCCGCAGCGCCTCGCAGAAACGCGTGATGCGCTCCGGCGTTCCGCCTTTCAGCGTGCATGTAAAGAGTCCGCCGGCGCCGCTCATTTGCTTCCGGGCAAGGTCGTATTGGGGGAAGTCCGGATCGAGGGGATAGAGCACGCGGTCCACCTTCGGGTGGGCCTTCAGCCAGGCCAGCACGGTGGCCGCGCTGCGGCTGATGCGCTCGAGGCGCACGGGCAGCGTGCGCAGCCCACGGAGCAGCAGCCAGGCGTTGAAGGGCGACAGGCCCGAGCCGATGGCCAGGTAGTCGAGCTCGAAAATGCGGCGGATGCGTTCGTGCGTGCCCGTGAGCACGCCGCCGAGCGTGTCGCTGTGGCCGCCGATGTACTTGGTGGCCGTTTGCATGCACAGGTCGATGCCCAGCTCGTGGGGCCGCTGGTGCAGCGGCGTGCAGTAGCTGTTGTCGATGAGGGTCACGATGCCGCGGGCCCGCGCCAGCGCAGCTACTTCGGCGAGGGGCTGGAGGGCGAAGTTCCAGGAGTTGGGCGACTCGAGGTAGATGAACGTCGTATGGGGACGCAGCGCTTCTTCAAACTGACGGATGTCCGTACCATCGATATAGGTCGTTTCGATACCGAAGCGCGGGAGGATCTGGTCAAACGTCTTTTGCGCCCAGCTGTAGGGGCTTCGTACCGACAGGATGTGATCGCCCTTCTTCACGAAGGGCAGCACGCCGGCGAAGATGGCCGCGGCGCCGTTGGCAAACAGGAGCGCGTCTTCGGCGCCGTCGAGGGCCGCCAGCTTTTTGCGCAGGATGTCCACGGTGGGGTTGAGGCCGCGGCTGTAAATGTAGCCGCCCATTTCATCGGCGAAGGCACTGCGTAGCGCGGCCACCGTGGGGAAGGCGAAGTTGCTCGTTTGCAGGAGGGGTGGCGCCACCGCGTTGAAATAGAGCGACCGGTCCTCCCCCAGCTCGTTGAGGATCTCCGACAGCTCCATTACTTGCGTTTTTTCTTGCGCAGCCCGCGGAAAAAGAACAGCAGCCCCAGCAGGGCCGCGCCGGTGAGGGCGGCGATGGCGGGCAGCGGCGCGCGGTGCACGTCGTTGATCAGGTAAAGCAGCGTGCCCAGGGTGGCGGCGCTCCAGAGGAGCAGGAGGGCCTGGCCGAGCGTAAAGCTGTTCTTGGTCTTGCTGTCGGAGGAGCCGCGGCGCGAGCTGCCGTTGCTGCGGCTCCGGCCGTGGCGGGAGCGGCTGTGACGACTGCTGCCCCCGCTGCTGCGGTGGCGGCGCGACGATCCTGGGTTGGGTTGGCTTTGTGTTTCTTCAGACATCCATTGACGTTTTAGCCTTGCCGAAGACGAGGAAATAGAGCCCGATGAACAAACTCATAACCCCGATGCCGATGAGGCACAATTCGGTCTGCTGCTTCAGCAGGCTGATAGCTACAAATAAATACGCAAAAATGAAGAGCACCGGTTGCAGGGGGTACGCTTTCATTTTAAAAATCCCGGTTTCGTCCAGGTGTCGGGTGCGTCGCCGAAGCAAAAAGATGCTGCCGGCGGAAAGTATCATTCCAAAGCAATCGAGGAAAATGGAGAAACCCAGAACAGTCTCGAACTTCTGGGCCCAGCCCACGATGAGCATGCAAAGGACGGCAAATATAGTGAGGGAAACCACCAGAACTCCCGTGCGCGGGTGGCGGCGGCGGAAGGCCGGCGGCAGGATGCCGTCTTCGCTCATGGCATACATCACCCGCGGGTTGGAGAGCAGCAGGGCATTGACGTAGCCCAGCACCCCCAGGAACAGGAATACCGACAGCACCCGCTCCGCCTGCGGCCCGAACACGCGGGCGGCCATCAAGGCGGCGATGTTGGGACTTTGCTCCTGGTGGCCCATGGCCTTCAGGTTGTCGAAGCCGATGACGTGCACGTAGGCCCAGTTGATGGCCAGGTACAGCGTAATGATGAGGGCGATGCCCAGGAAGATGCCACGCGGCAGGTTGCGCGCCGGCTGCCGCACCTCGGCGCCGAAGTTGATCGTTTGCTGGTAGCCGCCATAAGTGAACGATACCGCCACGAGGCCGCTGCCGAAGGCCAGCAGGTACTGGTTCATCGTGGGGCTCAGCGTCACCGACTGCGCCGTGGCCAGCACGGCGGGCGAGGCCTCTTTGGTCAGGAACAAGGGCAGGATCAGCAGCAGGATGAGCGTGATCTTGATGATCATGAGCGCGCTTTGCGTGCGGGCGCTGAGCTTCAGGCCAAGCAGGTTGATCCCGTAAAAAAGCGCGATGGCGCCCACGGCGATGGCCATCTGCAGCGCCTTGCTCGCCGCCAGCGGGCCGCCGATCACCGGACCAACGACCGCCGAAATATATTCGCCCCCGATCAGGGCTACGCCGGCCAGCGAGGCGGCATTCGACACGAGGATGACGCAGTTGATGGCAAAAGCCACGGAGGGATGATAGGCATAGGAAAAGACCTTGTAGTAACCGCCCGTAACGGGCAGGCGCGAGCCGATCTCGGCGTAGGTCAGCGCCCCGCACAGTGCCACCACGCCGCCGGCAACCCACACGGCGAAGAAAACGCCCGCCGAGGGCGCATCGCGCGCCACGTTGACCGGCGTGCGGAAGATGCCCATCCCGATCACGAGCGAGACGACGATCATGGTAAAATCGAAGAGGCGGAGTCCGGGCTTGGGCGGGGTCATAGGGCGGGCACTGAGGGCTAAATATAGCCGATGCGGGGAAAAGGTCCCGATTATTCCATGGTGATTGTTCCCTTGCCGTCGATGTTGGTACGCTTGTCGAACACGAAGTCGACATAGCGGGCCTCGTTGCGCTTGCCCGTCACCGGTTGCGACACGCGGCCGTATTCCTGTCCGCCCGCCGTGAACACTTTCACCGTAAGCACCTGCGACAGGTCTTTGTCGAAGATCAGGTAGGCCGTTACGATGTTGTCGGATGTGCTGTCGGTGCCGTTGATCAGCACCTTGCCCGTGCGCAGGCCTTCGCCCTTCAGGGCGTCTGATACGACCACGGCGTTCTCAAAGCTTTTTTCGACGCCTTTCGAAACGCCGTTGACGAACTCCGAGCCCGCCTTCCCCACCACCTCGCCGGTTTTGTTGACGGTGTCTTTGGTCTTTTGCTTGAACCAGTTGCAGGAGCCGAGGAAGAGAGCGGCGATGAGGAGATACAGGAATTTCATGCGCGGGGTTTTATCCGGAACAAGGTAACGAATTCGGATCAGCGGGCCGCTTCGGCGAGGCCCTTCAGCGCCTGGAGCACCGGGTTCTCCTCCCCTTCGGGCTCCTTTTGCACCGCCACGGAACGGCCGTCTTCCTGGAGGATGGTCAGCTTCGTGCCGCCGTCCGCTTCTTCAAGGCGATAGATCATCACGAAATAATTTTCGGGTTGGTCGTCCAGGCCCGCGCGCGGGGCGAAGAGGCTGTACGACAGCTCCTCGTGCGGGCGAAACGCCCGCACCGTGCCCCATTGCTCGAATACCTGTCCCTGCCAGGGCGTGCGAAAGCGGATGGGCGTGCCGGGCTCCCAGCTGGTGATCAGCTCGCTGCCGTACTGCCAGCCCTTGACCAGGGCGGGATTGGAAATGACGTTCCACACACGCTCTTTGGAGGCGTTGATGAAGATCGAAGAAAGATTAGAAACCATGGGGCATGTTTGATGTAGCAAATACAACTGCCTTTGCCGGCAGCTGTGTCCTGGTTGCAGCCGCCAAAATACGGATTGCCGGCGGGAACGGGAGCGCGGCCCAGGCTGTTCTAAGAGACTGTCTAAAATTAAGTGGTTGATTACCCGATGGTAAGTACTGCCTCGAAGAGGCAGCATGTTGGTAGCCCCGGGTGTAACCCGGGGTAGCGTGAGCCGGGGTGAGATGGCGCGCCCTGTAGGGGCGCCACTTTATCCCTGGGGCTTAAGCCCCAGGGAGGGCCCGTTCGACGCGGTGGCACCCCTACAGGGTGCGCGGTTAACCTACCCGCATTTAACCCCGGGTTGCACCCGGGGCTACCGATATTCCGTCCCTTCGGGACGGTTCGCTACTAACGCACTTTCAACGAATTATTTAGACAGCCTCTAAGCGAGTCTGAACCGCGTTACTCATTCCACTCTTTCAAAAGCTTGTAAAAATCAACCGTTGGAAATGCCTTTTCCCGAAGTTTTCCGCAATCTCCTCCCCCCCGTTCGAGCCCGCCCGGAATCTTTTCGAACCTGCCCCCACATCCGGGAGCCCTCCCCGGGAAATGGGCGGCCCTGTCGGGGCATCCGGCAGCCGTCAAAAATTTCCGGGCGCCCCTTCCGGGGCTTCCGGAAGGGGCGAAAAGAAAAATTCCGGGGCTTCCGGGGCTTCCGACAGGTCTGAAATAAAGATGGACGGAGCTATCCGTACTGGGGATCAATGGGTTATGAAATGCCCTTGGAGGAGGCGTTCCGGCTATGCACGCGTTTTCCACAACTGCCGGCGGGCTCTTGTACCGGTGCTTCGGCTACTGTAACTTGGTAGAAAACTAAACCATGAACGAACTGCTCCGCCTCGACCCCCGCGACCTGAACAACGCCGAGTGCGTTTTTTACAACGACCGCATCGCCAGGCACTTCACCGGCCTGAATCTCGCGCCCCCGGTAGTGGCCGCCCTCGCGCATTTTACCGAAACCAACGACGAGATGAACGGCCTCGTGCAACTCGCCAAAGGATCCCGCTTTTCCGACGACGTCCAGGCCGCCGACGCCGGCCGCGACCGCTTCACGCTGGCCTTCTTTCACCTCTGCGAAGGCTTCGCCCTGTGCGAAGACGACGGACGCGTGGCCGCGGCCGTGCTCCTGCTCACCGTGCTGGAAACCTACGGCCCCGCCAGCAAGCTCACGGGCGCCAACTTCGACAGCCAGTCGAAACTCACCGCCAACCTCGTGCGCGACCTCCGCGCCCGCCCCGAACTCGTGGACGCCCTGGAAACCCTGGGCCTCGTGTCGCTGCTGAACGCCCTCGAAGGCGCCAACAACCGCTTTATCGAGTTGCAGGAAAAACGCACCGACGATGAAACCGTGAAGCCCGCCGCCTACCGGATGGTGGCGCTGCGCCGCGTGTCGGCCAAGGCCTACACCGCGCTGATGAAGCAGGTGGAGAGCGCCTGCAATTTCACCGGCGGCGCCGAGCCCTATGCGGGCCTGGTTGCCGGCATCAACGCCGTGACCGCGGAAGCGAAAACGAAGCTGGCCCAGCGCGCCGGCCACACCGAAGAAAAGCCCGCCAGCGCCTGAGCGCCTCGGGAATGCTACCAAAAGCCCCTTCGTCCGAAGGGGCTTTTTTTATGGCAGTTGCCCCGGAATTCCCTCGCGAATGTGCCGGTTACCTACCGTCCCGAAGGGACGGCCTGTTGGTAGCTCCCGCCGCTGCGAGGCGGTACGTACCATCAGGTAATCAACCAACTAATTTTAGACAGCCGCTAAGGTGCTCTAGTCGTTTACCCTGCCCCTCCCTAAGCCAAATCTTCATTCAACGACACAACCCGCCTCTATACCGAATATTCGGTAGGCCCGCCATACACCTGGTTTAGTTTTGCGGCTCCGCGCGCCTGAAAAGTCGCCGTACCCCCTAAAAACTACCTTATGAGAACATGGCTTCTTTGCTTGTTCGGCCTCCTCACCCTGTCGGCATCCGCCCAAACGACCACCAGCTGGAAAGGCAGCGCCAGCAGCGCCTGGTCCAATTCCGCCAACTGGACCGCCGGCATTCCCAGCGCTACGAAGGCCGCCGTCATCGGCGACGCCAGCTACAGCGGCCCCTATTCCCCCACTGTCTCTTCCAACTCGAGCTGCGCCGGCCTTACGGTGCAGGGCGGCCTCACGCTCTTCGTCAACAAGAACCTGAGCGTGTCGGGCTCCATCTCGGTTGCTGCCGGCAGCACCTTTAAACAGGGCAAGGCTACGGTCACCGTATCGGGCAGCTGGACCAACAACGGCACCTACACCTATTCGGCCAACCAGGCGTCCATTATCTTCACCGGCACCGCCGCCGTCATCAGCGGCAACGCGATGGTCTTCCGCAAGGCCACCATCAACGCCAACGCCGTACTGACCCTCAACACCGCCATCACGTATGCCGCCGGCCTCACCGTCAACGGCACCCTGCTGCCGGCAGCAACCGTGCAGATCGGGGCCAACGGCCAGACCCTCACCGTCGGCAGCACCGGCACCCTCAAGGTGACGGCCGCCACCTTCGGCGCCAACTACGCCGGCACGGTGACCCTTAACGGCGGCTCCACCGTGGAATACAATTCCGCCGGCGCCCAGACGGTCGCCAATATGACCTACTCCACCCTCCGCATCAGCGGCGCGGGCACCCGCATCCTGGCGGCCGGGATCACTTCGATGAATATGGCCAGCCCCAACTACGGCAACATCTACGTGGATGGCGGCATCTTCGACCTCAAAGCCCTCAGCGCCAACCGAAGCGCCTCCCCGCCCGCCTCCGGCGGCACCTTCAGCCTCGCCAACGGCACGAAGCTGATGCTCAGCGGCGCCTCCAACTTCCCCGCCAACTTCAGCACCTACAGCCTCGGCTACACCAGCACCGTGGAATACTACGGCGCCGCCCAGACTGTTTCAGGCAGGTCGTATGGCAACCTCACCCTCTCCGGCTCCGGCAGCACGCCGGTGCCCGCGGGCACCGTTGTATCGAACGCGTTCACCACGTCGGGCAGCGTGGCCGTAACCACCGCCGGCAAGCTGACCGTGAGCAACGGCAGCACGATCGGCAGCGGTACATCCCTCTCGGGTTCTTCCGATACGCTGACCCTCGGCGGCGGCCTCGCCAACGCCGGCAGCATCAGCGGCGGCACCGGCACCGTAACGCTTACCGGCTCCGGCTCCACGGTGAGCGGCAGCGGCACCTTCAACTTCAATAACCTCAACGTAGTGGCTTCCGGCATCAGCATCGCGGCCAGCGTGGCGGCCGTCAATGTAGCGGGCAACCTGTCCACCACCGGCTCGGGGGTGCTTACCTACGGCAGCGGCACCCTCACGATGAGCGGTACGACCAAAACGATCTCCGGCTCGGGCATCAGCCTCAACAACCTCTCCGTCAGCGGCACCGTTACCGCCGCCGCGGGCTTCACCCTTACCGGCAACCTGGCCGTGAGCGGCTCCTTTACCATGGGCGGCATCCTGGTGATGAGCGGCGCATCCAAAACGATCTCCGGCTCCGGTACCATCAGCCTCAACACCCTGTCGGCCACCGGCTCGCTCAGCACAGCCACCTCGTTTACGATCAGCAACACCCTCGACGTCACGGGCGCGCTCACCGCTACCGCCGGCACCGTCAACTTCTCCAATACATCGGCCACCTGCCTGTTCTACGGCACGGCCAACCTTTATAGCGTGGCCCTGGTCAGCACCACGAAGCTGCAGCTGGCGGCCAACTCCAGCCTCGGCATCGCCGGCGCCCTCACGCCCGGCTCGGGCACCTTCAACGCCACCACCACCATCCCCAACACCGTGGTGTACAACGGCGGCGCGCAGACCGTTGCCGGCGTGACGTACGACAACCTGACACTGTCCAACGGCGGCCTCAAGACCGGCGGCGGCGCCCTCGTGACCAATACCGACCTGACCATCGCCGCCGGCACCACCTTCGCCGCCGGCGCCTTCATCGATACCGTCAAAGGCAACTGGACCAACAACGGCACCTTCAGCCCCGCCGGCAGCAGCATCGTGTTCGGCGGCGGCGCCGACGCCACGATCACCGGCGCCACCACCTTCAACGTGCTGACGCTGAACAAGACCTCCGCCACCAACTCGCTGTTTCTCGCCAACAATATGAACACGCCGACGCTCAACATGACCAACGGCGTGCTCCGCACCGGCAGCAGCAAGATCACCGTCACCGGCGCCGTCAGCTACAGCAACGGCAGCCACCTGTTCGGAACTATCGAGCGCACACCGGCCGGCGGCCTTGTTGCCGGCACCGCCTACGCCTTCGAGAGCGCCGACAACCAGCTCACCTTTGCCGGCGCCTCGGGCATCAGCGGCGTGACTGTTACGGTAGCGCAGACGGCCGTATCGGGCTTCCCCTTCGGATCGGCCGTCAACCGCACCTATGCCGTCAGCCTTGCCGCCGGCAGCTACAGCAGCGCCACGCTCCGCCTCCACTACGAGGATGGTGAGCTGAACGGCAACAACGAAGCGGCCATGCAACTCTATCGCTTCAATAGCGGCACCTGGACCGGCGCCGGCTCCGCCTCCAGCAACGCCACCGACAACTGGGTGCAGCAAACGGCGCTCGCCAATATCAGCGGCACCTGGACCCTCTCGGCCACGGCCAACGTGGTGAACTGGAACGGCTCGGCAAGCGACGACTGGAGCAACCCCGCCAACTGGACCTACGTGCAGGGCGCCCCCTCCTACCCGCCCTCGATCAACGATATCGTGCAGATCGGCGTGGTGGCCTACAACGCGGCCAACCAGCCCAAAGTGTATACCGCGGCCAGCGCCAAGAGCATCCTGCTCGGCAGCGCCCAGCCCGTAACCCTCAGCCTCTCGGGCGGCCCGCTCAGCACGCAGGGCAACATCAGCGGCAGCTGGAGCGCCAACGCCACACACAGCATCAGCGTGGGTGCGCAAACGCTCACCGTGGGCGGCAACATCCTGCTCAGCGACGGCACCAGCGGCCACGACATCAACCTCGTTATCGGCAGCGGCAATGCAACACTCACCGGGTCGCTCACGCAGAGCGGCGCGGCAGCCATCACCTTCAACGGCGCCGGCAACCTCTCTATCGGCGGCGACTTCACCTACAGCAGCGGGAACTTCAGCGCCGGCAGCGGCACCGTGACCTACAACGGCGGCGCCTTCCAGTCGGTGGGCGGCGTGACCTACAACCAGCTGGTGATCGACAAGACGGCCGCCACCGCCAGCACCAACCCGCTCGCCAGCACCACCGTTACCGGCAACCTGCTCGTAAAGGCCGGCACCTTCGACTTCTCCGGCCCCACCTCCATCCTCGGCGACGTGACGGTGCAGCCGGCCGCCTTTGCCACCAACCGCACCTCCATCAAGATCGGCGGCAACTGGTACAACAACGGCACCTACCTGCCCAACGGCGGCGTGGCCACCTTCAACGGCAGCGGCAACCAGAGCATCGCGGCCACCTCCTTCAACAAGCTGGTGATCGACAAGCCTTCCGGCACCGCCACGCTGGCCGGCAACATCACCCTCAACAGCGACCTGCTGGTAACCGCCGGCACGCTCGACCTCAAAACCTTCAGCGCGGCCCGCAACACCATCGGCGGCACCCTGCAGGTGGCCGACGGCGCGGCGCTGTACGTGGGCGGCGCGGCCAACTTCCCCGCCAACTACACCTATTACACCTTCGGTGCTTCGAGCAACACCTACTACAACGGCAACATAGCGCAGAGCGTCACCGGCGTATCGTACGGCCACCTGGCGCTGTCGGGCAGCGGCACCAAAACGCTGGCCGGCCCCACCACCGTGCAGGGCAACCTCAGCATCGCCTCCGGCGCCACCCTCGACGGATCGGTCCACAACCTGTCGCTCTACGGCAACTGGACCAACAGCGGCACCTTCGCCCCGGCAACGGGCGCCGTGCTGGCCATGGGCACCGGCAAGACCATCACGGGCAACACCACCTTCAACAAGCTGACGGTGTACGGCTCCTACTCGCTCTCCAGTGCCGACATCACACTGCAATCGTTGCGCGTGCTGACCGGGGCTACTTATGCCGCAGGCCCCAACACCAACATCATCTACGGCGACTTCTACAACAGCGGCTCCATCACCGGCAGCGGCGTTACGACGTTCATGGGCACGCAGGTGCAGACCATCTCGCTGATCAACGCGCTGGTGAACACGTCGACCGGCGTGGTGAACTTCAACGGCACGGTAGCGCCGGTGCTCAACTCCACCAGCACGCCCACCTTCGCTACCCTCAACATCAACAACACGGGCGGTATCACGCCCAGCGTGGACTGGAAAGTGCTCGTGGCCTTTAATGTGAATGCAGGCGCCACCTTCAACACGGGCTCCTCCACCCATACCATCGCGGGCAGCTTCAGCAACAACGGGATCGTAACCGGCCCCGGCACGATGCTGTTCAGCCCCTCCTCGGCGAAGACCGCCTACCTCGGCGCCAACACGGGCACCAACTATTTCAGCAGCACCGGCACCGTCACCTTCGGCGGCACGGGCGCCCTCAGCGTCACCGGCACGCCCGGCGCGCTCAACAACGTGACCATCGCCAATTCCAACGCCGTGACACCGGCGGCCAACTGGAGCAACATCGGCGGCACCTTCTCCATCTCCGCGAACGGCGTGTTGAATGCCGGCTCCTATACCTATACACTGGCCGGCGACATGGAATCCGACGGCACACTCAACGGCGGCACGTCCACCTTCCTCTTCACGTCGCCGACGGCCCAGATCTCGGGCTCGTCGGCCACCAACTTCTACAACGCTACGGTGAACACGGGCGCGGCCCTCACGGTCAACTCGGAGTTCAACGTCATGCACGACCTGACGATGAACGGCACGATCGACGCCACCCTCGCCGGCGTCACCTTCAACGGCGCGATCAACGGCAACCTCACGGGCGCCGCCGCCACGCTCACGCTGGCCGACTTCGACGTGGAAAAAAGCAGCGGCAACACGCTGACGCTGCAGAAGAACGTTGCCGGCGTAGCCGACCTCAACATCACCTCGGGCACGCTCGACATCGGCGCGCTGACCCTGGCGCAGGACGCCACCGCGGGTGCCGTCAACACGCTCACCATCGAGAACAACGCCCGCCTCCGCATTGGCGGCACGAGCGCCATCCCCGCGTTCACGCAATACGCGCTGGACTCCTTCAGCATCGTCGAATACAACGGCGCCGCGCAGGCCTTCACGCCTTCGATCGTGTACGGCTCGGTGGAAATCAGCGCCGGCACGAAGACCACCTCCGCCGCGCTCACCGTGCTGAAGCACTTCACCATCAGCGGGGGCACCTTCACCGGCGGCGCCTTTACGCACAGCATCGGCGGCGACTTCACGCAAACGAGCCCCGGCGTATTTACCGCCACCGGCACCACGCTGCTGTTCAACGGCGTGCAGGCGCAGCACCTGGCGGCCGCCTCCACGCTCAACGTGGTGACGCTCAACAACGCCCTCGGCCTCAGCCTCGGCAGCCACGTGGCCCTCAGCGGCTCGCTGGCGCTTACGAGCGGCAAGCTGACGCTCGGCGACTACAACCTGGCCATCAGCAGCGGCAACTATACGAGCAGCGCCACGAACTACGTGGTGGCCACCGGCGCGGGTGCCTTCACCCTGCCGATCGCTGCCGGCGCGGGCAAGACCTTCGCCGTGGGTACGGAGGGCGCTTACCTGCCCGCCACGGTGACCCTCAACAGCGGCTCGCTGGCCGACAACATCTCGGTGCGCCTCCTCCCGACCGCGCAGATCAACGGCAGCACGGGCGGCGCCCTTTCGAGCTATGCCGTCAACGCCACCTGGATGATCTCCGAGGCAACGCCTGGCAACCTCAACGCCACCGTGCAGGTGCAGTGGCCCGCGGCCCTGGAGCTCCCGAGCTTCGCCCGCAACAGCTGCCGCCTGGCGCACCATACCGGCGGCGCCTGGGACTATGGCACGAGCGCCCTCATGGCCGCCGGCTCCAATCCTTACAGCGTATCGCGTAGCGGCTTCACGAGCTTCTCGCCCTTCTCGGTGCGGATGCTCAACGCCGTGCTCCCCGTTACCTGGACTTCCTTCAGTGGCGAGCGCCGCGCGTCGAACGACGAACTGCAGTGGGGCACCGCCACCGAAAGCAACAACGCGGGCTTTACAGTAGAAGAAAGCACCGACGGCCGCAGCTTCACGGCGATCGCGCAGGTTGCCGGCGCGGGCAACAGCACCGCCGGGCAGCACTACCGCTACACGCGCCGTAATGCACAGGGCACGCTGTACTACCGCATCAAGCAGACCGACCTCGACGGCCGCAGCGCGTATACTTCGATCATCCGCCTCACGGACGGCAGTAATGCCGCGGCAGGCACGGCTACGTTTACCACGAACCCGGTGCGCGGCAACGCGGCGCTGCAACTGGCCGCCGGCACGTCCGGCACCGTGCAGCTCGCCCTCTTCGATGCCGCCGGCCGCAGCCTGTGGCAGCAAACGGCGCGCGTCAGCGCCGGCACTCAAACGCTGACCGTCCCGATGGACAGCCGCGCCGCGGGTGTGTACTTTGTGACGATCGTGGATGCCGAAGGAAGCAAGCAGACGATCCGGCTGGTGAAAGAGTAAAGGTTCCGGTCGCATGGTCCCTGTTGCAGGCGACCGGGATGACGATGACGAAAAGATGTGTGTGAAATAAAAACGCCGGTCGAATGACCGGCGTTATTGGCGCTATAGAGCAAGTATCTACGTGCGATGCATCAGGAGGCGAGGTACTCCTTAATCGTCAGAATCCGGGTCTTGCCAAACTTCAGAAGATCCAGCAGATCCTGGTCGCCGGTAAGTAGGTGTGTTGCCCGCCCATCTTTACAAAGGGAAAGGAGAAAATTATCTTTCGGGTCGCGGCAGGCGGCCACGTTGCTCTGCACATCGACAAATTCCGCTTTTTCCTGCAGCGCCAACATCAATGCTTCGAGGTCAGGCAGGTTAAAGTATTTGCGAAACTTTGGACGCTGTGCCACCGTAAGGAACTCTTCTAAAAGCTCCTGGCTGAACAAGAGCACATGATTATCGGACAGCAGTGCCTGGTCCCATTTACGAGGAGCCGATCCTAGTAAAAAAGAGATCCACAGGTTTGTATCGACAACGAGCCTATGCTTTGCCACGTTTGGCCCGTTTGCTGCGAACGGCTTCAACCTCTTCACTGATTTCGTCCAACGATGGAACCTGCTTGCCGGCTTTAGCGCGGACTCGCTTTAATACCCGGGCGAAATCATCGCCACCCTGCTCCTCGATGCTGATAAGCTTCAGGTCGGCCAGGCTTTGAAGCAGCGCCGCCGCCTTTGGATTCAATATGTTCACCTGTACACTGCGCATACTCAAATTTACCGACAAATCTGTGAATAGGGGGCATCGCGGTTTCTGCGAACAGGCCGGACGCTTCTAATTGGAGGGTGACCTGAAGTGTTAGTCGTTTTAGACAGAACGTTTAAAAAATGATTCACCGCGACGGCTGCTGCTGTTGTGATCACTCCGCAAGCGTAACCTGTCCGGGCTTCGGGAACCGCCGCAAAGGCGTGAAGTCGACCTTCCAGATATCCAGGTCGAAGAGCTCGTCGAATTGATTCCGGGTAAGTACCAGGAGCACGGCCTGCCCATCTTCATCGATGTAGTTCACCTTCACCAGGTCGCCGGCATGCTGCCCGTTGCGGGAGAGCTGAATGCTGCCCATTCCCCCGTCATCGAGGTCCTCCACCTCGCCGGGTATGCGATAGGTACTGCCGGCCCCGATGAGCAGGAGGAGGTGCGCTATCAAAGCCTGTTCGTCTTGCCGGATGGGTCTTGGAGGCATAGGAGGAATGTTTTTTTCTGATAAATGCTTATTGCCGCACGTACGCAATGACCGCGGGCAAATTGCCCAGCGGGGCATACCACCCATTCCCCTCATTGAACCGGACGCCGTACACGCCGGCGTTCGCCAGCTCCAGCAGGTAGCCGATGGCCTTGCCGGTGTCCATAGATAGTATCAGCGCACTGCCGCTGCTGTCGATAAAGCCTTCGTTTTGCGGCATCGAACCAAAGGACTGCGCCTTCTGCCTGTCGGTGAACACAAATACCCAGGGTTTGTCGTCGATCACCCCGACAAAGGGCTTCCGGTCCTGCAGCGGCTCCCCGACCTTGGTAATAAAGTGCCATTGCTCCAGGTTCAGCGCCGCCTTCCAAAGCTGTTTGAGATCGTCTGCGCTCCCGGAGGTTGAGGCTTGCTGAACAAGCTTATCTATATCCACATCTTGCATCGGTGTTACGGTATTAGTTAGGTGAGGGTCAGGGGGTGTATTAGCTGAGGCAAGCTACGGCCGGTCGCCTAACGACCAGGCTTTGCGCTGGCCGGGAATGAAATTAAGCAAATAGTAAGACCGCCCGGAGGCCAAAGCGCAGCAGGCTTTGTTGGCCGCTGCACGGGGCAACCCGGAAAACGCAACCGGCTGTTCCTAAACCTACGCAAAAGCCCGCCCGCGCATTTCATAGTAGCCTTCGTCCGCACGCAAAAGCCATCCGCGAACCTGCAAACGCCCTCCGCAGAAAGGAAAAGCCACCCGCGAAGTTGCAAGCAGCCTCTGCGGAGCCGGAAAAGGGGCGCGCGAACTTGAAAACGGGCTCTTCGCCGCCGCGGAGGCACCCGCGAAGCTGCAAACGGCCTTTGCAAACCCCGCAAAGGCACCCGCGAAAGAGAAAACCGGCTTTGCCGGTCGTGAAAAGGCAGCCGCGAAGTTGCAAACGGCCTTCGCAGATCCACGGAGGGCACTTTCCGGTTCGCGGGTGCCCGTTGCCGTAATAAAAGCCAGGAATTCTTTTTTCTTCCGGGAAAAGAGTAAATTGGAGTAACCAAAAACCACTGTTTTATGTTGCAACAATTGTATTTCGAACGCCTTCCTCAGGCCGAAGCCCTCCGCTACCTCGAACAATTCATCCGCGTCATCCGCGCCGGCGGCAACTTATCCGATGCGCTCAGTGAAAACCTCACCGAATTGGAAGGCCGCCTGCAGGAAGGCAAGAGGGCCTTCCGCCAGGCTACCGGCGCCTCGCAAAGCGGACGGATGGAGGAACTGGAGGCCGAGCGCGACGGACTGGTGAGCGGCCTCGGCAAAATCTGCGACGGCCATCGTATGGATCCTGATGCGGCCTGCAAGCTGGGCGCGCAAAAGCTCCATGACAACTTGCGCCTGTATGGCGGCGCCGGCACCATTATCCGGATGACCGTGAAGGCCGAAACCACCACCATCAACTCCTTCCTCCGCGACTGGCGCGAAAAGCCCGGGCTCGCCGCCGCCGTGGCCGCCCTCGGCCTGCAGCGCTGGGCCGACCACCTGCAAACGGTGAACACCGAGTACGACACGCTGTCCATCGCCCGCGGCCAGGAGCGCGCCAGCCAGGAGCTGCAGGTAGACTATTCGGTTAAAGACAAACTCACCGAGGCCCGCCCCCTCTACGAGGAGGTGGCCACGCACCTCAATGCCGGCCGGGCCGCGGCCAAACGCCTGCGGCAGGACGACCGCCCCTGGCTCAACGCCATCGGCGCCGCCAATGCCATCACCGAGGAATACAGCGCCCTGCTGGCGGCGCGGGCGACGCAGGCCGAAAAGGCCAAAGCCGCGGAAGCCGCTTCGGGGACGCCGGGCACAGATACGCCGCAAGCCTGACTCAATGATCTTTGGGCACACAAACGCCGGTCTGCCGACCGGCGTTTTTTATGGAAGAACGATCAATACCCGAAGGTTTCCCTGGTGGGCCTGTCCCGCTCCTTTCAAAAGAGGCGGCGAGGTGCCGTCCACTTCAACCCTCACTCACCCAGCAGGCTCCGGAACAACCCGTATTGGTGCCCGACCTGGTTGAGCAGGAGGACGAGCACGCACAGGACCAGCACGGCCCGGTATTTCCGTTGATACAACAGCGCGGCCGCGGCCAGCCCTGAAGCGAGCAGGAAAGCGGCCGATACCAGGAACGGCCGCGACAGGGAGCGGACGATCGACACGGGGATCAGCGGCGACTCCAGCTCGTAGCGCGTTCTGAAATACGCGAACAGCTGCAGCCCCACCAGCAGGAAGAGCAGGCCGAGCAGGATGCGCGCGGCCAGGATGCGGGAACGTGTGGGAGGCGTCGGCATGCTGCAGGTTAAAAAGGTAAATGGGTTTAGATTACTCACCCGGCACGAACCCGGTGAGGTGGCCGTTCCGGCGGATGTAAAACGAATCGGAGTTCTTCGCCTTCAGCAGCAGGTCGTCGTTTTTTTTTTGCGAAATCGGGGTAAATGCGCCGATTGTTTTTTTTTAGTTTCATAACGAAAAACGTTGCTGCTGAAAACCGATCTGTTCCAAGGTAGGGCCTTTCGGCTGGTCGTGGATGCGGCAGCGCTGGTCTACCTGCAGCAGGCCTGTGCGCCGCCCCTCACCACTTACTGCGGCGACAAGGAAAACTTCTTCGTGGAAGCCTGGGTCACCACACCCGAAGCGGCGATCGAAATGAACCCGTTGTAACTGCTCCAGCGCCCCTTTTCTACGGAAAACTCCCCGACAGCCTGGTACGTCACTTTCATCATTGTTTTACTGCCTTTGGCTGTGCCGAACATGGGGCTATTGAAGTCGCCGGAAATAAATTCCTCCAGGTCGTACTTCAGCACCGCGATTTTACCCGCGCCGGACTCTTTCACGTCGAGCAACGTCACTTTGTTTTTCCGGTACGCTGTGTCACATTTGAAATTTTGGTCCATAGAAATGAAATTCACATCCAACGACCAGGAGTCGCCGACTTTTACCGGCTTGCCGGGCAGTTGAAAGAAAACAGCGATAAGGTTCCGCTGGTCGTTCTTGACGTAAAAGCTCTCGATGGCGCCGCTGTCATAAACCGCTCCTCTCAGCATCACGGCACCGGTCATCTTTCCCATCAAATCGACCATAGCGCTCACCGAGCTATCCTTGCTCTTTTTAGCCGATGGCTTGTCGTCCAGCAGCATTTCAATGTCCACAACGTGCTCCTTCTTTCTGGAAAGCCGGGTTATCAGGGGCATGTCATCGACGGCCTTATTCAAGTCCTGGAAAAAAGCATTTGCCCGCGACAATCCCGCATGGATGCTGTCCTTATTCAATAGTTCGAATATGCCCCCGAGATTGATGGAGAAATTCGCCACGCCGGAAGTATCCACCTCCTGCATGGTCGTTTTGTAATGCACCACTTCATTCGTCTGCAGTTTCCATCGGAGCGCCAGGGAGGGATCCATTTGTCCGTAGCCGTGTGCTGAAAGAAGAAGGGCAAGCAGGGAGAGGAGTTGTTTCATGAGTTGATTTATGGTCGTTCTGCGGGCCCGGGTTACTTGACCTCGTGCCCCGCGTAATAAAAGTCCGCGCCGCCCTTGTACTGCAGGATGCGCTCCACCAGCTCCTCGCGGCCGATCTCGAGCGCGTCGATCCGCAACACAAGGTCGGCAAAATCGCGGAACTGCAGCACCAGCTCCTCGTCGCCGTTTTCGCTGTGGCGGTAATATACCGTTTTAAAGCACTGCATCCGGTGCCATTCAAACAGGCCCTTGTCGCGCAGCTCGATCCCTTCGGCGCTCAGTACGAGCTCCGCCTTCCGCCGGATCAACTCCGACAGGAAATAAAAGAACAGGGCGAAGAAGACAACGCCGACGATGCTGGCGAGCACCGGGCTATGCCGGTAGAAGATGCGCGTCTTCTGATAAGGACCCAGGAAGTAATAAAGGAGCATCGCGCCACCGAGCAGCACGAAGCCGAGCAGCTTCGTCCGCGACTGGCGGACCACGAGCGGTTCTTGCGGCACCGGGCTACTCATGGCAAACGCACGGGTAATGGGCCAACGGGCAATGCTTCATTTCAAAAAAAGTTTTTAACGCGTCTTCCCGTTCCTGGCAGGAAAGAAGGGGCGCAAGGACCAGCGCGCAGCGGCTGCCGCGGATCAGGCCGTTGGGGCAGGAACGCCCGTAGGCTCTTCGATCGTAAAGACGTATTGCCCCGGGTTGCTGCGGCTGACGTACAGGAATACATGCCCTTCGAGCACGTGGTACTTCAGCGTGGTGGCGTCGAGGGGCAGGGCCTGCGCCAGCCGTTTGCCGCCGCACAGGGCGGGGTCCTGGTAATACAGCAGGGTGCGTACGGTTTCCTGCAGCTCGGCGCGGTTGGCCAGCAGCACCAGCGTGCCCGCGCCCATAACGGCCGCCGCGGCCTGCAGGTCGGAGCCATCGCCGGGCACTTCCTCGGCGTAGGAGCGGTCGCGGAAGTCGCAGTGATCGAAGAGCACCGGGTAGCGGTCGGCACTGAGCTTGAACAGGTGCAGGCGTGCAGCTCCTTCGCCGGGGTCGGCCGCCGCCGGCTGCCTGCGCCGCCGCGCCAGGAAGTAGAGGATGTAGACGGTGAGGGTAAAAAGCCCGAGCAGTTTGAGGTAAGGTGACATAGATGCAGATAAGGTTTCAAGATACAAAACAAAGCGCGTCCTGGATAGCGATCTATCTACGCAAGGAGCCGTTTCCCCTATCTTCGCCCCCGCAATCGGTTCCCGGTGCGCAATCGCCGGGATGAAAAGGGAATCCTGTTGGAATCAGGAGCTATCCCCGTAGCTGTAAGATCCGAGGCGGATCATTGAATAATGTCTATTGAATAATGTTTATTGAATAAGTGCATTTCCCTGCGTTATTCAATATTGATTATTCACTATTCAATGCCCACCTCCCAGGCAACTTGCCACTGTGGCGCCACAAGCGCCATGGGAAGGCGCCCGAAGGATTGAGCCAGAAGACCTGCCTGTTGCGATGGTCCCGGCCTGTGCCGGGATGACGATTCAATTTTGCTTTCGGGTGAAAAGCAAGGAATGGAAAGTTTGCGCTTTTTAGTTCCCCTTTTACCGGAAGCAGTCACCACAAAACCCTTTTTATGAAAAGAGTTTTCGCCGTGGCTGCCATCCTGGGCTGCAGCCATGCATTTGCACAAACCGACAGTGCCCAGCGCGTTTTAGCGGAGGTCGTAGTGACGGCCACCAAGTTTCCGAAGAATGTCAATGAGACCGGCAAGGTCGTGACCGTGGTCGGCCCCGACGTGCTGCGCCGCAGCAGCGGCCGCTCGGTGGCCGAAGTGCTCAACCGGCAGGCGGGCTTCGTCCTCATCGGCGCGCAGAACAACCAGGGCACCTACCCCGACCTGTACCTGCGCGGCGCCGGCATCGGCAAGACCCTTATCCTGCTCGACGGCGTTCCGATGAACGATCCCTCCACCATCGTCGGCTCTTTCGACCTCAACAGCCTGCCGGTGGAAAACATCGAGCGCATCGAGATCGTGAAGGGCTCGCTGTCCACGCTCTACGGCTCCGACGCCGTGGCCGGCGTCATCAACATCATCAGCCGCAAAGGCGCCGCCACCGGCCTCGAAGGCTCGGGCACCCTCGCCCGCGGCTCGTACAACACGTTCAAGGGCGCGCTCAGCGTGGCCGGCCGCAGCAAGCGCCTCTCCTACAACGCCTCGTACAACCGCCTGACGTCGGAAGGCTTCTCGAGCGCCGAAGACACGCTGCACACGGGCAGCTTCGACAACGACGGCTTCCGCCAGGACGCCTTCCAGGCCTCGGTGGGCATTCGCCTGTCGAAGAACGCCCAACTGCGCGTCTTCGGCCAGGGCTCGCACTACGTAACCGATCTCGACAACGGCGCCTTCAGCGATGCGAAAGACTACAGCGTCAAATTCGACCAGGCTTCCACGGGCGCCAGCGCCGACATCCGCTACGGCGCCGAAAACCGCCTCGTACTCAACTACAGCTACAGCGTGGCCGAGCGCCGCTACTGGGACGACTCGCTGTTCGTGGGTGCCTTCTCCGACTGGACGAAGCAACGGTATACGGGCCGCGCGCACTTCGCCGAAGCCTATACCAGCGTGCGCCTCGCCCCGCACTTCGAGCTGCTGGGCGGCGCCGACCTGCGCCTGCAGAACACCGACCAGTTTTACCTCTCGCACAGCGCCTTCGGCGACTATAAATCGGAGCTGTCGAAAGACTCGAGCAAGGCCACGCAGACCGGCGTCTTCGCCTCGCTGCTGCTCAGGGACCTTAAAGGTTTTAATGCCGAACTCGGTGGCCGCTACAACCACCACTCGCTGTACGGCGACAACTTCACCTGGAGCTTCAACCCGTCGTACCGTATTGCGGGGCAGGTAAAGCTGTTCTTCAACATCGCTTCCGGCTACAAGGTGCCCACGCTGTACCAGTTGTACGACGGCTCGGCCGGCACCCGCACGCTGAAGCCCGAAGAGTCGACCACGATCGACGCCGGTGTGGAAGTACGCCCGCTGCGCCAGCTGATGATCCGCGGCGCCTGGTTCAGCCGCGACACGAAGAACGGCATCGACTACAACAGCGCCACCAACCAGTACTTCAACTACAACCGCCAGAAAGACCACGGCGTGGAGCTGGAGCTGCAGGCCCGCAACGAGCGCTACTTCGCCTCCGCCAATTACACGTGGGTAACGGGTGAAGTGAACACGCTCCAATATGTATACGATCCTATCACTTTCAGCTACTCGGTAAAAGGCGATACGAGCTACAACAACCTGTTCCGACGCCCGAAGGACCTCGTGAACCTCACGGCCGGCTTCTATCCCTGCAAGTCGTGGACGGTGAGCGCTTCTTTCCGCTACGTGGGCGCGCGCGAGGAGTTCATCTTCGGCGGCTCGCCGAAGGAGCTGAAGGCCTACAGCATGGTGGACTTTTATACGGATTACCAGCTGCACCAGCAGCTGCGCCTCTTCGCCGACCTGCGCAACCTGTTCGACACGAAGTATACCGATGCCTATGGCTACAACTCCCGTCGCTTTAACTTCACGGTGGGCGCGACCCTTCAATTCAAGTAATATGAACGCCTTCCTCAACTGGAGCGGCGGTAAAGATTCGGCCCTCTGCCTGCACTATGCCGGGCAGCAGGGCCTTTCTTTTGACCGCCTGCTGACAGCCGTCAACGAAGCCACCGGCCGCATCGCCATGCACGGCGTACCACGCCCGTTGCTCGAAGCGCAGGCCGCCGCGCTCGGCAAAAAGCTCTCGGTCATGGAGCTCCCCGCGCAACCGGGCATGGAAGCCTACGAGCGCGTGCTGCTGGACACGCATGCCGGACTCAAAGCGCAGGGCTACGACTGCGCTGCCTACGGCGACCTGTTTCTCGAAGACCTGAAGCAGTACCGCCTGCAGCAGCTCGAAAAATCCGGTCTGCAGGGCCTCTTCCCGCTCTGGGGGCGCGACACGAAGGGGCTGCTGGAAGCGTTCATCGCTCTCGGCTTCCGTGCCGTCATCGTGGCCGTGAACGAAAGCTTTCTCGACCGCTCCTTCTGCGGCCGCGCGCTCGACGCCGCCTTCCTGCGCGACCTCCCCGCCGGTGTGGATCCCTGCGGGGAAAACGGCGAGTACCATTCCTTCGTTTACGACGGACCTGTATTTCTACGTCCGGTGCCGTTCCGGACCGGGGCGGTGCTGCAGCGAAGCTACCCGGCACCGAGAAGCTGTGATGACTGCTTTGCGGAGCCGCAGCCGGAAACGGTGTTTTCGTTCCTGGAGCTGGAAACGTGAGGCGTGAACCGTCAGGCGTGAGGCGTCAGGCGTGAGGCGTCAGGCGTGAGCCGTCAGGCGTGAGTGCTGACGCCCGCTTTGAATAACGTTCCGCTTGCGGGACATTTTTAATTACCGTGCATCGCGGCCTGACGACTCACGCTTCACGGCTGACGCCTCACGACTGCCGATTCCCGATATTTGCCGCAAACCCTTCGCCATGGAACTCAACCTCAAAGACCTCCTCACGGTGACCTTCACGCTCTTTGCCGTTATCGACATCGTGGGCGCAGTGCCGGTGCTGGTGACGCTCAAGAACCGCCTGGGCGACATCCATGCGGCGCGGGCCACGCTCATCTCGGGCGCCCTGATGATCGGCTTCCTCTACCTGGGTAAGCCCTTCCTGAGCCTCCTCGGCCTCGAGGTGAATTCCTTCGCCGTGGGTGGCTCGATCGTGATCTTTATCGTGGGGCTGGAAATGGTGCTGGGCGTGGAGTTCTTTAAAAGCGAAGGCGAGGCGCGCGCGGCAACGGTCGTGCCGATCGCCTTCCCGCTCATTGCCGGCTCGGGCACCCTCACCACCATCATCTCCCTCAAGGCCAACTTCGACTACACGACGCTCCTGCTGGGCATCCTGGCCAACCTGCTGTTTGTGTACCTGGTGCTGCGCTCGCTGCGCCACATCGAGCGGTTGCTGGGACCGTCGGGGCTCATCGCCATCCGCAAGTTCTTCGGCGTCATATTGCTGGCCATCGCGGTGAAAATCTTCGCCACCAATGCGCATGGGTTGCTGAAGTAGCGGGGAATAGTTTATTGGTATATTGATTTATTGGCAACAGGAATTTACCAACGGCGACCGACCACTGGTACTTAGCAACGGGCGGCGGCAATCAGGTCTGCCAGCCTTCAGAACCCTGAAAACCTTTAGAACCACCCGCAGCTCCGCTCCTCTGGAGAACCTTAGTTTCCCTATCTTTGTCGCCCGCCGGGCATTTGCGGCGGTATTGGCCTCGTAGTACAATGGATAGTATAAGAGTTTCCGAAGCTCCAGATCCAGGTTCGATTCCTGGCGAGGCCACAAATAACTACCGCTCTTTGTTTTTGCTTTCACTGCCTTCTCCGAAAACCCTCTACAGGCGTGAGTTACAGCCAAACAAAGAAAAACTAAGCAAAGCGCGGTATAACTAAATGCGACAACGAAACCGACTACCGACCCTTAAGTGGTCGGTTTTGTTTTATTAAGCACTATTTGCAAACAGACTAAAGCCGGAGCCCATTCGTTGCTTTTGCAAATTCTTAACACATTCAATTGCCTTCCTTTCCTTTCATTTTTCGGTTTCAATCTACCCATCTAGGCTAACAGGAAAACTGAGATAAACAACGGAAATCTAGTGCGTTGCACGCATCGTATGCACATTTTCACTCATGCGTTTTCCAGTCTATCAAACTAGTTTTGTTATTCAAAATTGAACCCAATGGCAAGAACAACCTTAAATGTAAATTTCAACCTTCGGGACACGCAAAGTACCACAGACACACCGGTAAACATGGTTATCCGCTACTGCAATCAAAAGCTCATTTACCCTACCAACGAACGCATTCACCCTAAGCACTGGCAGGGCGATAAATCCAAGAAGGGGTATCAACGTGCAAAAAGCACCGCCGACTTCTCTGAGTTTAACCGGTCGTTGGAAAAAATAAAGCACATAGCAGGTGAAGTGTACACCCAGTACAAAAACGATAACAACGGCGAAATACCTAGTCCAAACAAACTAAAAGACCTCTTGGATATCGCTTTGGACCGCAAATCGGGACCGGTACGCGACTTTATCCCCTATATCAAACAGTTTATTGAACAAGCAAAGGGGCGCAAAAACGCAAAGACCGGTAAATCGCTGGCTTACCCAACAATCCAGAAATACAAAACCACCCTAAAGCACATTGAGGACTATATCAAGGACACAGGCCATCGGGTAAACTTTGCAGAAATCGATATTGACTTCCGGAGCCGCTACATGGACTACCTAGTAGCAAACCGTGGCCTTTGCCTAAACTCAGTTGGAAAGTCGCTGAAAACGCTCAAACGATTCCTAAACGCCGCAACCGAAGCTGGCATCAACAAATACACGAAGTTTAAGCACCACGACTTTACAGCCCCTAGTGAAACAGCAGATAGCATATACCTAAATTGGGAAGAGATTGATGCCCTAGCTGAGCTCGACTTAGTCAACAACCCCAAACTCGACAAAGCGAGGGACCTGTTCCTTATTTCATGTTATACAGGCCTGCGCTACGCCGATGTGGTAAGACTTACAGTTGAAAACAATGTGGTTGACGGCCGGATCGAAATCGAAACCCAAAAAACCGGGGAGCCTGTCAAAATCCCTATCGATCCAGTGTTACACCAGATCATGGCAAAATACAACAACTCGTTTCCTCCCGCCATATCAAATCAAAAGCTAAACACGTACCTCAAGGAACTCGGGCAAAAGGTCGAATCGCTTAAAGTGAAAGTCGCCAAGCGCCGGACCATCGGGGATAAGAAAGTAACAAAGCAGTTCGAGAAGTGGCAGCTTTTAACCTGCCATGTAGGCCGCAGGTCTTTTGCTACCAACCTCATCAAAACAGGAGAGTTTACAACACATGATGTAATGCGCTTTACAGCACATACTAAAGAGGATACGTTGCTTAAATATGTAAAAATTACGCGCGAAGAGGTACACAACAAACTCGCAGATTACTTAGCTAAGAGAAAGGAAGAGAGTAAAACAGACCAAAAAGCTGCTTAATACAACCACCTTGGCATATGCCTACCTACCGTACGTATACCCGAATTTTCCCGACTTAAATTCGGCAAGTAACCGTAATAAAACCACTGTCATTAACCAGGCAGGTGCGGAAATGAACATTAAATCTGACTTTAAGTACTGTTTATCAAATACTTACAACAAGAGATACCTCAATCAGGGCCCTATAGGAAAATAACCAGAATATAAATAGATTTGCTTGACTTACTACCTCAAGAATGGAACCAATTGCTAATGAGCCTGTTAGGGAAAGGGATGCACCTGGTAATGTACGAGCTTTATTGCCGCAAGAAATCGATTTGTTGATAGCTGAAGAAATTAGCGCATTAACACAAACTGATAACAATTTCTGGTCATCGCCAGATCATGATAGAAAGGAGTATTTACACTGTTTTTTCCAGTATCCTGCAATGATGGTCCCTGTCGTCCAAAAAAAGCTGATCGAAATAATCATCAATTGCAAGCCAGGGATTTCGAATGTATTGGACCCGTATATGGGTTCAGGGACATCGTTGGTTGCATGCATGGAAAATGGACTCGATTGCTTTGGTCAGGATATTAATCCGTTAGCTGTATTGGTAACTAGAACAAGAACCGGCCCTTTTTACGTAAAGGCAATTGAAGAAAGGAAGTCAGATTTATTTAACTCAATTGAAAACGATCAATCAGAAAATATTGAAGCGAACTTTACCGGCTTGCACAAATGGTTTAAGCACTCTACGGCAGTTGAACTATCGAAAATAGTCAGGGCAATTCGAAAAGAAAAGCGACCGGCAATTCGACGTTTCTATTGGGTTATCCTTGCCGAAGTAGTTAGAATCAATTCAAATGATCGCACATCGACCTATAAACTACATACTCGGCCTGCAGACGAAATACAAAAACGAAGCTTATCATCGATCAATCTATTCAAAGAACATTTCGAATCTTGCTTAAAAGACCTTCTTTGGTATTCCAATCTCTTGACAAACGCAAACAAACTTTCTAAAGGCGCCTACCTGGGAGAGGTAAGCTTACGCCTTTTAGATAGCAAAACAAAGGTCTACACCCCTAACAACCAATCTAATTATTTTGATTTGCTCGTAACGTCGCCTCCCTATGGAGATAATAAAACCACTGTTACGTACGGCCAGCATTCGTATCTACCGCTACAATGGATTGACTTGTCTGACATTCATGAATTAGCAACCAGTGACTTTTTGAGGACAACATCCGAAATTGATAGCCGAGGGCTTGGCGGCAAGCTGCAAACCTTAGATGAAAAACAACTACAAGAATTGTTTAGGTGTTCACCATCGTTTTATGCTACTTATCGCTCATTAGAATCTAAATCTCCCGACAAATTGAAAAAGGTCGTAAGCTTTATCTATGACCTATCACTATCTATCCAGAATATACATGACTCCCTTAAACTTGATTCCTACCAAATTTGGACGGTTGGAAACAGAAACGTAGGCGGCATTGAAATTCCCAATGATAGAATAATTGAAGAACTCATTGTAAGTAAGGGTGCAATTGTCGTAACAAGAATCGAAAGAGAGATTTTAAACAAGAGGATGGCTTATCGTAACAAGGACGCTGAATTGATGAGCTACGAAGACATATTAATATTTAGGAAAATTGGAAACTAAAATAAACACTTCAGCCCACTTTGACATCAGCGCCGCTGTTGTGAAACAACTAGGCGAGGAATTAGTTACAGATGAGGTGACTGCAATTATGGAGTTAGTAAAAAACTCCTACGATGCTTGCTCAAATTGGGTAAGGATTGAAATTGACACGCGGGGCAAATTGTCAGAGGAACCATTTCGATACGTAAACGACAAAGGCTATATTATAATTGAAGATGGCGGCTTTGGAATGAATGAAGATGAGATAAAGAATGGCTGGCTAGTTATTTCATTATCGCACAAGAGGCAATTGAAGGAGCAAGGCCTTAAGACTCCATGCGACAGAACTCCGCTTGGAGACAAAGGTTTGGGAAGATTGAGTACCCAGCGATTAGGCAACAAACTGGAAATGCTCACAAGTAGAGTCGAAGAAAACCACATCCACCATATTGCTTTCAATTGGGACGATTTTACAGAAGATGTGGCACTAACAAGCGTACCAACTTATTTCAATAACATCGAGAAACGTTTCCAACCTAAAGGAACTAAGTTAGTTATACGTTGTTTGAAAGATCCTAATTTATGGGAAGGCAAACTTGCGGACAGAGTTAAGGGGCAACTATCTCAGTTAATTTTTCCTTTTAAGCAAAAGAGAACATTTCATGTTTACCTAACCATTAATGGTGAAAAAATTGACTTGGATGAAATAGGCGAAGCACTTAGGAGCCAAGCCGTGTCGCGTTATAAGGTAGAATATGCTTCTGGAAAACTTACTATCTCCGGAAGTGTAAAAATGTATAAGCTCTTCGGGGGCAATAACCCAGCCGATGATCGAGCTGTTTACCAAAACTTAGTTGCGGAAGACCAAGGAAAAAGCTTTTTCAGATTTCTTACAAATAAGGAAGAAAACCGGGCGTTCTTCCTTGATGGCTTAGAGTATAAAGGGACCAATGGCGTACTTTATACTTTTAAGAAAAGCTTTGATCTGGCAAACTTGCCGAAACGAGCATTAACTATGATAAATGGCAACGAAGAATTAGCGGACCCAGGGGATTTCTTCGGCGAAATTGATGATTTCAACTTACGAGAAAATGATTCGCTAGACTCTGTTTTTGACGACTTTTCTCAATTCAAAACCCTAGTAAAGAATCAGAAAGGCATTCGTGTTTTCCGCGATGGGTTTGGCATCAAACCATTTGGCATTGATGGGCAGGATTGGCTAAAGCTTGGTGGATCATGGACATCTGGCGGGTCTTATTATGGCCTAAAACCTAGCAATGTTATTGGCTTTATTTCTTTGAGTGCAGACAAAAACAAGTACCTCAGAGAAAAAACCGACAGAGAAGGTTTTATGGAATCTCCATATTCTCAAAACTTTTTCTTGTTGATGACAAAAATAGTAGATCAAATCAACGACTTATTGGAGAAGACAAGAAGAAGTTATTCAGAATACCGAAAGCAAATTGCCAAAAGCTCGGGAGGAATAACCGACATACGCGATTCTTTCGCAAGAATAAAAAATACATCAAGCCAAGCTAAAGACTTACAAGACCAAACCCATAAACTAACCCCGGTTTTAGCTAGGGTTGCGCAAGTCGTTCGACAAACGGTCAATCACTCTAAACAAACAAAGGCTAAAGATGAAAATGAACAACGTCAAAGAGATTTGCTGTTAGAAATTGATGACGCGCTGCAACGAGCAATGGAAGTATTAATCAAAGTTGACTCAATTCTAGAGATCGCAAAAAAGCTCGAACAAGATGCCAATTATATTAAGCCCAAAGTGGAGGATCTGGAAAGTCAACTTACAGAATTTGCGGAACTCGCCGGCCTGGGATTAACTGCCGAAGCATTATCACATGAAATTTCCCATATTGTTGATAGATTACTTGACCAAACTAATACAGTACAAAAGAAAATCAAGGGGAAAGAAATTGTTGATACTTCTTCCGTATTCGTCTACATCGAATACGTCAAAAATGCGATTCAATCTTTACGAAAACAACTAAGCCACCTCGCTCCTTCGTTGAAATTTGTTCGTGAAACGAAGCATGACATAAACTTGAACTCGTTTATCGAAGAGCTTGGGTCATACTATCAAGATCGTTTCGGCAATCAGATTAAACTCAAGATCAACTATTCGAAATCAGGGTTCGTAATAAGGATGAGTAGAGGCAAACTAACCCAAATAATAGACAACATCGTACTAAACTCTGAATATTGGCTTAAAGACAGAATGCGAACTAATAAAGGTTTTGAGCCGACCATAAGTATTGAACTGAACAATCCGTTTTTAGTTATTTATGACAATGGGCCTGGCATAGACCCTGAATTAGCAAAAAGGGTTTTTCAGCCTTTTGTAACGGGAAAACCAAGAAGTCAAGGCCGGGGTTTAGGGTTGTTCATTGTACAGCAGTTGCTTGATACTGTTTCTAGTGAAGTGTATCTTTTAGAAGATCGCAATGAACATAACCGGCAATTCAAATTCCAGATAAACTTTTCATCTATACTTGTTTAATCATGCCTAACGACCAAAAACCAACTGTTGACAGACTGCAGGATTTACTTGCTTTATTGAACATAACTAGCGTTTATTATGTTGACGACGAGAACAATCTCTCGGACATCGATTTCCAAGTAATATCTGGCGAAATAGAAAAGATATACGGCTTCAACAAACAAGATGCGTTACAAGCGATAAATTTCGATGGCGCGGATTGGGATATGCCAAAAGAAGGAGTTATTAGTCAGTTTTCAAGCGAATGGCAGACCCTACCATTTGAAAAGAAAAAAGAGATTTATGTAGAAATCTTGAAAATATCAGGTGGGGAGGAAATCAAACTTGACTTTGAAAGAGCAAAACGTGTACAAGAACAACTTCCTGGTGGAATTGTCAAGATTATGTCCCCTCAACAATGGGACACAGAAAAAACTAAACTCAATGAACTTATTGCAGACGGCGAAATGGCGCTTGTGCTTTTTGATGAAGACTTATCGCACGCAGGGATAAAATATCAATCTACAAAAGGTCACAACTTAATTGCTCAAGTAAAACAGTCTGCGGCTAATAACAAAGTCATTTGCTCATTACTAACACATAAAATCTCATCTGCAAGAGAGGAATTAGGATTTAGGGACAGTCTTATTGAGGAAAATCCTGAAATAAACCTCCAAGTAAACGACTTTTTTCCCTTGGCAAAGGAAAGGTTAGACAACCCGGAAGTTTTCGCAGACGGGATTAAGAAGACTCTTTTAAACAAATATTTTGAGACAATTAAACAACACACGAAAGCACTAATTAAGGCAAGCTATGAAGATGCAGCTAAACGTGTTGACTCCTTCGATACCTATGACTTTGACCAGACAATTTTGCAAACTTCTTTAAGAGAAGGTGTATGGGTACCCGAAACTATTATTAGAATTGCTGACATAGAGTTTGAGAACAAACTCAAAGAGCGAATGACCAAAAATGACTATGTTCCGATTATCAATGAACAATTAAAGTACGCAGAACCGTTTGCCGATATTCAATTTGATATTCCAAGTACCATGCAGCCTTACTCAGATAAACTCTTAATAAGGCACGCTGAAATTTATGATTCTGGGGATATTATCAATAAGCTCCGGAAACCGTTAGAAAATGGTGACATCTTCCAAATCGATCAGACCAAATACATTCTCGTAGCCCAACCTTGTGATATGATGATTCGCGGAATGGGCAAAAAGAAGGGGATTAGAAACGCAAAAGTTGCCACTCTGCTACGCATTGAAGAACTCGATTATAACAAAAAGAAGCAGCCCGATCTGGCAAAGGCTAAAGACCAACATCTTTTAGAATATTTCGAAAACGGCACTAACAAATTTGGGTTGGTGCATTTCAACTCTTACTTGATAGTTGATATAGATGTATTAGATCTATGCGTTTTCAATGAAAAGGGCGAAGCAGTTATCCACTTTGGTGAACCTAAAATAGATGTTTCTTACTTATCTAGCTGCTGGGAAACCCGTTTCGGATTCCTTTCTGCTCAGCTCGACGAATTGCGAAAGAAAATACTCTCAGTGAAGGAAATGATTTCAAGCTTACCTAAAGACCACCAAACGGTAATTTTGGACGAGTTTTTCCCTAAAGCTGTTATTGTTGCATCTAATCCGTTAGTACTCCCCATAATAAAAAACGATAATCTAACTACGCTAAACTTTGGAATTACACGCGTTAAACATTACAAAGGGACGGGTGCTAAAACACTATTAGAAAAATATACACAACACTTGTCAAGGACAGCCGAGCTACATGATTTTGCAGCCGGTGAGACAAAGGCTGTTCCTGCACAAGCTGCTTCTGGCGCTACTATTGTAAAAAAGAAGGAGGAAAATAAAGTTGTGGCTCAGGAAATTACAACTCAAACACGACCACCAAGGCTGAACTGAATTGCAAGGCTTTTACTGTTTATTGTTAGACTGTTTACAAAGCGATTTTAAATTCAAAAGGCACGTTTAAAAGCGTGCCTTTTATTTTGACAGCGTTCGTACCCTGAGGTTTTTCCACTTTGCAAATCGATGCTTCCAAGCGCCCAATTGGTAGGCTTTAGGAAACCTAGCTATTTTTCCAACGACTAAGCGGAGGATTGTTAATCTGATTATAATCAAGAATGAGACGATCATAAGCCCCATCATCTTCTACCCACCCTTGTTTTATTAGCTCAAATTGTGGACCACCAGGGTTAGCATCTGAAATTGAGACACTATAACCAGCATCTATCATTTTGTTTATATTCTTTGTTATGTGCATCTCTGTAATTTCCCTTAAGTGTATAAACTTCGTAAAGCGTTTCGTTTTATGATCTAACACCAGTATATGTTTCATATGTTATTGTGTAACGTCCTAAAATGATTTATTCAGGGTCGGCAACCTAGAATTGGCTTTCAAATAATTAAACAGCACCATACTTTCGACATAAGCTGGCGGCACTTCATCTTTAGTGTAAAAGACATGCAAATCTAAAAATTCAATTTTCTGTAAATGCATGAATCGGAACATGAATTTGAATGTTGACTCGTCAATCTTAGTTGTCTTATCTTTTCCCCTTGAAGCGACTAAACGGTTGCAAAGAGCATGCTTACCATATGTACCATCGTTTTTAACAGTTCCAGCCTTGCCACAATAGACAATTCTGCCATCTGGAACAGTCCACAAGTAGATTCCATATAGCTTGGCCTCTATGCTACGTCTTATCATTTCATTATAGCACGCACCCGATAGATCTCTTTCTAAGCTAGAATATTGGATGCGGCAAACTGTTGATTTTACTACATAGGGTGCAATTAAGTTTTTTACTTCATTTAACGTCATAAGCAAGCATTTAATAAATGCATTTTTCGGCGCTCAGAAACAGCTAACCTTTTTCTTGATTCTCTTTGCGTTCTTCAATTAGAATATTGACTTCTTTAAGGATCGCAGGTATTAAACTTTCTAATTCAACCTCATAAAGGCTAGCAAGCTCTGCCATTGTGATAATATCGATTGACTGCTTGCCACTCTCAACTTTTGATAAAGCACTTTGGCTTATTATTCCCGTCTTCACAACCATCGCCTGCGAAAAACCTTCATCTGGATCATCCGGTGATACCCTTGCTTTCCAAAGCAATCTGCCAACCTCTTCCCAAATGCCTTTTCGTTCCTCCGGTGAAAATCGTTTGAAACCCCACCTGCTGGTATCACTCATTACCTTATTACGAAACGGCATATAGATTAATTATTCTCTAATGTAATAAAATATTCTCCCAAGCAATTATTCGATAATCGAATATTTAGTTTGCTTCTTGCAACACTATGTCTTTCAATCATTTAGTGCAAAACATAGTAAATGGGCAGCTACAACTGCCCGAAATTGATTTTTCGAACTAGTTACTAAGTGAAATCAAGGCAAAATGCAGGAAAGATTAATGCTGATCACTGAGCCAGAACTCACGAACCTCATAACTAAGGCCATAAACAAAGCCTTTGAAACGCTAAAAGCCGTCCAAGAACAAAAGGGCGAGGAATGGCTAACATTCGACGAGGCTTGTAAATACCTAGGCGTTTCCAAACCAACGCTCCGAAAGCTAACCAAGGGGTATAAGCTTACGGCTTACCCAGTTGGGAGGCAAATCCGTTATAACAAACAAGAACTCGATCAAAGCATAAAAAGCAAATCACTAAAAGGCAAATGACATGAAGGCCAAGCTAACTACCCCCCTCTACTACGTCTTTGCAGAGGACGATGACAATAAGCGACATTATTCTAGAAAGTTTTCATTTGGCAAGTACGCCCCGTTTGAGAAAGACGTCGACTTGAAAACACTAACACAGATAACGTTTACCGCTGCCCTTGCTGTAAACAGCACCACCATAACAATGCACACAGCATGGCCAACTTGGTACGGCCTATGTCATCTCGCTAAAAACATGGATGCGGGAGTTGCACTCATAACCCCAAACCTGGGCATCATAGAAATTCTCATATTCCCTGAAAAAAATTCTTATAGCGCTTACTTACTTGAAATGGTCCAAACGGGCGCATTTGACAGTAAGCTGCGCAACCTGCGAAAAAGCGCGTCCACCACGTTTCCCTTTATTAACCAATTAATATTACAATAAGTGCCATGTTAGACAGAATAAAGATCAACATAACCAACCATGAGACAATAGCATCTATAACCAGCATTGTGCTCAATAGCCCTAAAACAAGTAACGTTAAGCACACGCCAACAGGCTTCACGGCGAACTATGCAAACCTCCGAGTCATTGCGAGAGCTAAAAGCCTGACAATTGCCGGGAGCATTACTAAGTTCGGCTTGGAATACAATTCGCTCAATGCCGATAAGGTTACCAATATCCAGAACATACAGGCCATAGCTGGTGAACTCAACTTACCGCTTTCTACGCCCATAAGTGAATTAGAGTTCGGCTTTAACATACCTGTACGCCACAATCCCAGCACATATCTGGAAGCTATGGAAATGGCCAAGGGCTATGCCAAATACTTCGGGCACACCAATAAGCAGCGAGTGTTTATGAAAGACACCATCTACTTACGGTTCTATAACAAAACGGAGCACTTTAGAGGAAGCCTCACTGTCAATACAGGTATTCCGTTTGACCTTAAGGTGCTCCGCTACGAGGTACGCCTATTAAACCTTAATGTTTCACCGCAGCGACCGGACTTCACACTAGCTAGCTTGCAATCCTGCAAAGTTCAAAACCACTTGGTCGCGCTTTGGGCAAGAGAATTTAGCAAAATCATATTCGAGTCGCTAAAACTCCCGGCTATCCCCCTACAATCCCCTAAAGATGTGTACGCACATCTCATACTAAAGGGTATTGAGGCTTACGGTGGGTTGAAAAATGTGTTTGCTATCATCAATGCTCAAATGCCAAAGAACTATGTATATGCAAGCCGCACAAAGAGCAAACTCACAGAGTTGTACAGTGATGTAAATCTATCTGAAGAGTGTGAGTTTGCCACCGAACTCGCTCAAAAAGTAGCGTTTACTGCTTGCTACTACATTGCCCAACAAATAAATGCCAGCCAAGCGATCTAATTGACACTTTTAAGCCCTTAAGGCAACTTTTGCCGAACCATGTGCGACCATGTCTCCCAACGCCTCAAAAGAGCCTTAAAATGCCGATTGTGTCGCTCACCGGTTTATTAAGCTATTTGCGTTACTTTGCTACAGTAACATATTAAAAAAGCTGCGACTCTAACGTTCCGCCAGTAGAAAACCGCCAAATTTTTCACAGCAGGAAGGAACGGCTTAGCAGGCGCACCCGTACGGGTGTGTCTCTCTTGCCGTATCATTCTTGCAAGGCGCTTGGCGGTGCCTCTACTGGATGTTAGCAGGGAGCACACCTTATTTTATGCGCTTTATCTACCTACTCCTAGCTGCAACACTACTTGCAACAACTGCATCCAGCCAAGTGCCTCAAATGAAACCTTTCTGGCAAAGCGTTGCCTACCGTTATAAAACCGGGCAACTGAGTCAACTTTCGAAAAGCCTATTAGTCAGCAAAACACTGAATGAAGGCGGCTCTCTATCAAATGCACTTGCACGAGTCGAAAACGTAGCTAACAATACCAAGTTCCAGGACAACCTTTGCTTACAGCTTTTGCTAACCTTGGGCAATGGTGAACTCCTACGCCACCAGCTAGCAGATCTATGCGGGTCTTACAATCAGGGTAACCGTATGGCTAACTACATTGAGCAAGCTTACAAATACGACAAGCGCTATATGGAAGCCCTTCGCCAACGGAAACTTAACGAAGATCAAGCTCGCACAACAGCATCTGCAAGTCCAAAAGACGACCCCAATGCAGAACTTACAAAAACTGATATACCGCCAGAGGCAGAAGTACTTGCAAAAACCGAAACACCCATATTCGATGTAGAAACAAAATATCCTGCTTCATGGAGAACATTCTTAGCAACAACTCCTAAGGTAGACAGCTTAGATAAAAACATACCTCCAGGTACATATACGGCTAAAGTGCAGTTTACTGTTGACACCGATGGAAATGTTACTGATGTTAAGGTCTTAAATAGTGTAGGTTATGGGGTAGAGCGTGAAGCACTAAGGGTTATGAGCCTTGCTCCGAAATTTATTCCCGCAATGTATCAAGGTAAGCCTGTCAAAGCCATCAGAACACAACCTATCACCTTCGTTATTTCGGAATAGTGCATACACATACAAACACATACAGCATACATACGGCTTTGCTTTAGCAGCCACAAAACTTTGGACCCGGAACCACATACAACTCGTGAACGAACGGCTGCTTTTAAACTTCGAGATACAACTAAGTGTAAACTAGTACACCCGGCATACAAATGGTAGCGACGCCAATTAGTGCCCAAAACGAAAACCGACCACCAAACCGACAACGAACACCAGCCCAATCCTGCCAAACTCGCCACAGCACTGAATTGTAGCTAATAATCAAAAGCCCTGGCGAGGCCACTTCACAAAGCCCCGGGTCTTTACAGGCCGGGGCTTTTTTTGTAGCCGATCAGCAACCTCTACGACCCGGCCGGGCTTTGAAAAAAGTGAGGAACAAGTACTACTTTCAACGATGTACCGCCGCACCTTCCTGCAACACAGCGCGCTCCTGCTCACGGATTCGCTGCCTCAGCCGTCCCTGCTATCGGCAAAGAAGCCAGCGGCTGGCCGCCTGTTGCATACCGTTCGCCGGCAAATGGGCCAAGATCCTTCCGCTACGCTGGGCCGCGTGGCCCAAATCGGATACCGCGAAGTGGAGCTCGCCACTTATACCGGCTCGTAATTTCTTTATGGAATGAAACCTGCGGACTTCGCGAACCAGCTGCGGCGCAGCGGGCTAAAGGCCATCAGCAGCCACTACCGGCTGGGCGCAGAATCAATCCCCGCCCAACAACGACAGGGCACCCTGCTTCACGGTTGGGGCCGCGCCGTACATTAGATCGGGGAACGATCGACTTCGCTCGGATCTTCCGGGCCGCAGCGATGGCGGGAAGAAAGGACTTTTTCGTGGAGCAGGACGAAACACCGGGCGACCCGTTCGATAGTACCCGCAGCAGCTACGCTTATGTGCGGAAACACCTCGCCCACCAGTGCGCAACCGGTCGCTTCACAACGACGAACCATTCCCATTGCCAACAACTGCCCCGGAACAATTACAGTCCCCACCGCGGGCGTTATTTGCTAGAATAATCCTTCGATCGAAAAATAGCGCTCGCCCGTATCGTAGTTATACGTAAGGATCTTCGAGCCCTTGGGGAGCTCCGGAAGCTTCTTCGCAACAGCCGCCAGGGCTGCACCGGTGGAAACACCGCCAAAGATGCCCTCCTCACGCGCCAGCCGTCGTGCAAAGTCATAGGCTTCGTCCTTGCCCACCTGGATGACGCCGTCGAGCGCGCCCACGTTGAGGATGGAAGGCACAAAGCCGGCACCAAGGCCCTGCAGCGGGTGCGGGGCCGGCGCGCCGCCACTCAGCACCGGCGACAACTCGGGCTCCACGGCGAACACTTTCAGGTTGGGCATTTTCTCCTTCACCACTTCGGCGATGGCGGTGATGTGGCCGCCGGTGCCTACACCCGTGATCACGTAGTCGAGGCCGTCGGCGAAGTCGTCAAGGATCTCACGCGCGGAGGTGCGGCGGTGCACTTCGGTGTTGGCCGCGTTGTCGAACTGCTGGGGAATCCAGCCGCCCGGCGTTTCCTTCGCCAATTCCTGCGCCCGCTCGATGGCGCCCTTCATCCCCTTCTCCCGTGGCGTAAGAACAAACTCGGCCCCGTATACCTGCATGAGGCGGCGGCGTTCGATACTCATACTTTCCGGCATCACCAGCACCAGCTTGTAGCCTTTCACCGCCGCTACCAGCGCCAGCCCGATCCCGGTATTGCCGGAGGTTGGCTCAATGATGACGCTGTCCTTATGCAGCAAGCCCTTCTGCTCTGCATCCTCGATCATCGAGAGCGCGATGCGGTCCTTGATGGAAGCGCCTGGGTTTTGCTTTTCCAGTTTGATCCACACCTCGTGGTCGGTGCCGAAAAGACGGGCCAGCCGCACGTGCGGCGTTTTGCCGATGATGTCGAGAATGCTGTTTGCTTTCATATGTTGGTTGTTTAAAAATCAGATACTGAAGTTGATCGGCTCGGGAAACGGATCCTGCGTCTTGATGTGCACTTCGCTCTTGTGGTACACCACCGAGTTGGGCGGAACACTATACGTCAGCCATACGTTGCCCCCGATAATGCTACCGGCACCCACCACGGTGTCGCCACCGAGAATAGTGGCGCCCGCATAGATCACCACGCCATCGCCGATGCTGGGATGCCGTTTGGCTGCGGCAGCGCCTTTGGATACGTTCAATGCACCAAGCGTCACGCCCTGGTAGATCTTCACGTCGTTGCCGATCTCGGTGGTTTCACCGATAACGATCCCGGTGCCGTGGTCGATGGCAAAGGAGCGGCCAATCCGCGCGCCGGGATGAATATCGATGCCCGTGCGGCCGTGGGCGTGCTCGGAAAAAAAGCGCGCCAGCAGGCGGCACCCTTCCCGCCACAACGCATGCGCCACGCGGTGCACGTAGGTGGCGTAGAAGCCAGGGTACGAAGCCAGCACTTCTTCGAGCGATCTTGCTGCAGGATCGCTTTCCAGGATCGCCCGCGCATCGTCGAGCAGGAGGCGATACACCTCGGGCAGCTGCGCAAAAAACCGGTCCGTGGCGCTGCTCCCGTCTTCACGAAGCAGGTGACAAAGCTCGGTACGCAACTCGTCGAGACGCTCTTCGAGTTGCACGCGCAGGGGCACAGTGCCTTTTTCATCGCCGAACAGAAACCCGAAAAGATCCTCTACAAACCCGCGTGCCCGCTCCTTCTCCGGCAGCCAGTTCTCCCGGGCGCCCCGCCCGGCCACCAGTGCCTCTATAAGCTCGTTTGTTGCCATAAAAATTCCTTCGTTCAAATTTACCCTTGTGCCAGACCGGTAGCTTATTAAAAAGAAGCGATAAATCCGACCCCAACCGTGCGGTTGCTGAACTCATCGATGAGGTTGGTTCCGTGTTGAAGTAAATAGGTCGTTGCGGGCGAGAGCGCGGCTTCATCCATCCGGTTGAGCGTCGCCGTGAAAGACTGCAAGGGCGCAGGAGCAGCGCCAGCCGGCACGATCATCGTACCGCGCGCACTGTCGACATCGTCTTCAAGCTCCAGCGTTCGTGATGCGCATTCGAATGCGGCCGAATAAGGATCATGGGCGGTTCTTTTTGCGCAGGTCCAGGTTGTGAAAAAACGAGAGGCGCGCCGTATGAAGCGTGCGGTAGCGCCCCGGCGTGCCCAGTTGCTGAAACACGTTGAGGTAGCCTGCCTGGATATTGTCGGCGGCGTTGAGGTTGAAGGCCGCACCCAGGAACGCACGGTTCTGGTCGAAATAGTTCGTTACGATCTCCTTACCGAAATTGACCATCACTTCGTTGTTGGCGATGAGCGAAACGGTGCCCTTGCGCACTTCAGGTGCCAGCGGCATTTGCAGCAGGAAGTTGTAACGCGCGCGGTAATTGAATTGATGCCCCTCGCCCAGCGAACCGTCCGCGGCAATGCGGCGACGATAGCGTTCTTCCAGTCGAAACCACTGCATCGTGCGCAGGCGGCGGTACCTGGTGTGCCACTGAACCTGCTGCCAGACGCGGTGCTCGGGCTGCGAGACGTCAGGGTGATTATCTGCGGGGAAGTGATTGACGAATGCATACCCGGCCGTCGCCTTGGTGTTATCGGCGAGGTAATAGGTAAGACCGCCGCGCAGGATGCTCTGCGACAGACCATCCACGAGGTCGTCTTGCGTGCGCAGTTGGCCTTCGAGCCAAAGCCCCCAGCGGTCGCTGAGACGAGTTTGGTTGAAATAACCGACCCAGGCTTGCGTAGACTGTGTGCGGATCTTGGCTTGCGCCCCGGCGGATAGTGCACCGCAGGCCAATAAGAAAGCAAGGAAGGATGTCTGTTTCATAAGCGTCGAAATTACTTCACGAGCAGGCCTTCTTTGGTGGCCACATGATGCAGGGCGCTATCCGGGGTCAGGCAAGCAGCCTGGGCTTTGATCACATTGAGCCGGGCGCCGAGCAGGATCAGCAGCGCAACCAGCAGCGCCTGCAACAGGAAGCGGCCGATGCGCCGGAGGCGATTGGTATAGAGCATTGAAAAAGGTCGTTGGGTCATAAGCGAATTGTTTTTTGTCCCGTATTTCTACGGTACCAGAAATAGCCTTATTTCTTTCGCTTCTCCAGGGCGGGCTCGAAGCGCTTGTCGTCGATGCGGGCACCGCGCTCCGACAGGGTAGCCGCCTCGATCTCGGCGATCACCGTGTCGAGGCCGGCGGCATCGGAGCGCACGATCAGTTCCAGGCCGCTTTCAGGCGCCATCCGGTCGCGGAATGCAATGGTTTCGGGAAAGTTGTGGCCGGTATCCATAGTAAAAATCCGTATGCCGGGAGCGTTGCGGGCGATGAGATCGGTGAGCACCCCGTCTTCCTGCCCCAGCGAAGTGGAGCAGACGGCGCGCCCCGGAAACAGCTCCGAAACGCGGCGCAGGGCCGACGCGGCATCGCCGCCGGCGAAGAGGTCGTTGAGTTCCTGTAGAAATACCATTCGCATTGTTTTGTCCTACAGCAAGCAATTGTCGGGGCAAGACCCTTTCGGGGCGAAAATAGGAACGGCCAATTAGTCTACCAAATTAATATAGTATAGCACGCAACCGTGACCGCGAACGGCAACGCCCCGTCGGTCAGGACGGGGCGTTGCAAAAGGGTAACGGTCAGGCGCCGGCTTAAACGGCCACGGCGAGACTCATTTCGGCAGGCGGCAGCAGCCGTGTGAGGCGGATCATCTCGTAGATCACCTGGTCTACAAGGTCTTTGGCTTTGGCGAGCAGCACGCGATCGCCGTCGCGCTCGGCCATGTCGAGGTACAGCTTGGCGGCGGCCAGGCTTTGAGCCAGGTTCTCCTGCAGCTCCGCGCGGATCTGCTGGGCGTGACTGGTCCACTGGTAAAGCGGCGCGAGGTCTGCTGCTTCGGTTTCCGTTTGGAGAGGCGTGGCGGCGGTGCCGCCGGATGATGGTGTTGAAAAGAGCATAGGGATTTGGATTTTACAGTCACAGTGACGTGCAGCGGAAAGATGTGTCTTTCCTGCCGGATTGGAAAACACATTTTCCCCGCCTACCGGAAACCGCTTAGGGCGGCTTTGTAGTAAATCCGGAGGCCTCGTAAAAACCCGCGTACTTTTCCGCAGCCCTCAGAGCAGCGAATGATCCATCGCGTAGCGTACCAGGTCGGCGTTGGAGCGGGCGCCCATTTTGGTGAGGATGCGGGCCCGGTAGGTGCTGATGGTCGTAGAGCTCAGCTTGAGCTGCTCGGCGATGCCGGCGATGCCCATGCCCGAGGCCAGCATGCGGAACACTTCAAACTCGCGGTCGGAAAGTGCTTCGTGCTCCATCAGGTGTCCGTCGCGGCGAAGGCTCTCGAGCAGCTTTTCCGCCACGGTCGGCGTGATGTATTTCGACCCCGACAACACCTTGCGCACGGCCCCTACGAGTTCCTGCGGGGCCATGTCTTTGTTGAGGTAGCCGACCGCACCGGCCTTCAGCACCCGGGCGGCGTATTGCTCTTCGGGGTACACGCTGAGCATCAACACCGGCACATGGGGCAGTTGTTCTTTCAGCTGGTACAGCATCTCGAGGCCGCTGCGGCCCGGCATGCTGATGTCGGAAATCACGAGGTCCCATCGCTGGCGCATGCATTCCACGATCACCGCGTCGGCGTCGGACACCTCCACAATGACCGCATTCGTGTATTCGTCCTGTAAAATTTCCCGCAGTCCGCGTCGTACAATCGGATGGTCATCGGCAATTAAAATTCGCAACATAGGGGTCAGTTAGAGTTGACAAAAGCGTCGGGTACAAACACCTGCACCACCGTTCCGCGGCCGGGCCAGCTGACAACGGTGTATTCTCCTTTAATCGATTGCGCACGCTCCTTCAGGCCGAGCATGCCGAGGCTGTCGGCCTTGCGGGCCGTTGCGATATCGAAACCAACTCCATCGTCTTCGATGCGCAGCAGCAGCGAAGTGCCCGATTGCTCGATGCTTACCTGCACCTTGCCGGCAAGCGCATGCCGGGCGATATTGGTCAGCGATTCCTGCACAATGCGGAAGATCACGATCGATATCTGCGGATCGGAAATGGTGCCGGTGCAGCTCGTGCACAGGAACACCTGGAGGTCCATCCGCTTGCGGAAGCCGTCCACGTACCAGCGCAGCGCCTCCACGAGCCCCAGGTCGTCGAGCAGGGTGGGGCGCAGCTCCGTGGCGATCTTGCGCACCGACGACATTGTTTGCTCGGTCAGGGCGAGGGCCTCGCGGATCTTCTCGAGGTTCTGCAACGTTTCTTCGGGCTTGCGCAGGATGCTCGACAGGTTCATCCGCACAGCGGTCAGGGCCTGGCCCAGCTCGTCGTGGATGTCGCGGGCGATCTCGGTGCGCTCTTTTTCCCGCACGTCCTGCAGGTGAACGGCAAGCTCGCGGATCTCTTCGTAGGAGCGGCGCAGCAGCTCTTCGTTCTTCAGCTTTTCGGTAACGTCGAGGCAAAGAAACAGGAGCGCTTCTTCGTTGTTGTGATCGATCAGGTGATGGCTTACCTGCATCTGCATCCGCTGGCCGTCCTTGCGGGAATGCGTTACCACGCGGTCGAACGACTGGGCCCTGTCGGCCAGGCTGTTGCCGCTGGCGCCGAATTCCACTTGCGCATACGACATCCGCAGGAATTCTTCCTTCGTGAACTGGTAGTGCTGCATCGCGGCGTAGTTGACGTCGAGAAACTGCAGGTCTTTGGCGCGCACCATGAAGAGCGGCACCGGGTTGAAGTCGAACAGCATCCGGTACTTCGATTCCGACAGGCGAAGCAGCTGCTCGGTCTCCTTTCGTTCAGAAATATCGATGCCCATGCCCACCAGCGCGTGGCGCGCGCCGTGGCGTACAAGCTTTCCGTTGAAATAAAAGTCGCGGGTGCTGCCGTCGATATGCTGCAGGCGGGCTTCGGCCTTTCCCCAGCCCTGGCGCAGCGCGGCTTCGAATACTTCGAGCACCTGCGGACGGTCTTCGGGCGCCACCAGGTCGAGGGCGGGCATGTTGGCCACCTCTTCGCTGCTGCGGCCGGCTACGCGCTCGAGGTTGCGGTTCCAGCGCTCGAGGCGCCCGCTTTCGTCGAGTAGGTAGAAGACGCCGGGGAGGCTGTTGATGATGGAATCGGAAAAAGCTTTCTCCTGGAGCATCGCCTGCTCCACTTCTTTTTCTTCGGATATGTCGCGCACCGATCCGGCCATGCGGTAGGGCTTGCCGTTCTCGTCGAAGCGGGCCTGTCCGTTGGCTTTGTGCCAGCGATAGGTGCCCGATCGGTGGAGGTGCAGGTATTCTACTTCAAAGGGAACGTTCTCGGCCAGGTGGCGCTGCAACTGCTGCTCCACGAAGCCGCGGTGGCTCGGATGGATGCGGCTGGCCCAGGCGTGGTAGGAGCGCTCCAGCGCCGTATCGTCGGCTGCATAGCCGAGGATCTCGCAGAAGCGCGCCGAGAAGTACATCCGGCTTTCGCGGAAGTCCCATTCCCAGATGCCGTCGCGGGTGGCCTGCAGGGCCAGGTGAAAGCGCTGAACCGATTGCAGCAGCTCGGTCTCCATCTGCTTGCGGCTGCTGATGTCCATCACCATCGCGAGGGTGCCGGTGAAGACGTCGTTTTGCATGATCGGCGTGGCGGCGATCAGCACCCACACGGGCTCGTCCAGCTTATTGCGCAGGCAGAATTCGTATTGTTCGGACTCGCCGTTGCGGCGCAGGAGCTGGTGGGTAACAAAGGAAGCACGGTAGGCGGGGTCAATAAAGCCAAGCACGTCTCCGCCCATCAGATCGTCTACGGTGCAGCCGAGCATCTCGGCCATTTTGCGGTTGACGTAAAGTGTTTGTGTTTCGGGGTTGATCATCCAGACCCCTTCGTGGCAGTTCTCCACGATGAAGCGATAAAGGTTGTCGGGAATGCCGCTCCAGAAGTCAGGCACGCTCCCGGTGACTTTCGGTGCGATGGAGGCGACACTCATTCCATCTGCGATACGAAGTGGCGATACATGATTGGGTGTCATGGCAGGAATCAGTTGGTTCTCAAAAAAATGACCTGAAGCCGTCAATCGCTTCGGGACGGTGTTTTACAGTTGGTAGGCGTAACGAGGCAATGAGTTTCTTGATTCCGAGGCAAAGAGTGGCGGGGCTCCGCTGTATGATAGGGCTTCTACGAGCTTCTACAGTAAAAATACTATGTTAATTTTAGAACTGAACATCATTAACATAGAATTTATCCGTATTCGGTTGTAGTTCTTCGACTACACCGATCCGGGTAAAAAAAAAGACCGCCTGGAAAGGCAGTCTCGGATCCCCCGAAAACAAAAAGTAGTTTATCGAATCAACCCTTGCCCCGTCTAGCGGAAGCGGGTGATGAGTTCAGTTTTGGAATGCACTTTCAGCTTGGAAAAGAGATTCCGGATATGTGCGTTCAGCGTGTCGGCCGTAAGGAAGCAGCGGTTGGCGATTTCCTTGTAGCTGAGGCCGGCCAGCACGAGGTCGAGCACTTCGCGTTCCTGCCGCGTAACACAGAGCGGTACAGACTGGCTCCGAAGCAGGCTCGCGCGGCGCAGCAGCGGGCGGAGCAGGGTGGAGTCCAGGTAGAGCTCGCCTTCGCCCAGCAGCCGGAGCGCCAGCGGCAAGCCCCGCCGCAGGTTTTCTTTGAGCAGGTAGCCTTGCACCTGTTTGTGCAGGAGCGTCACCACGCTGCCCATATCTGCCATCCCGATCAGCAGCAGCACCGGGCTTTCGGGCCAGATGGCCTGCAGTTGCCCGAGCTGCTCTCCGATCATTTCCTTTTCGTCGCCATCGATGATCAATGCCTGAGGTGGAAGAACGCCGGCGGCTTTGAGCGCATCGCGGAGGTTGGCGGTTGCGAAACCGAGGCTCATATCGGAGCGGCCGGCGAGGCAATCGGCGATCGCTGCGCGGAGCCGATCATCGGAACAAACAACATCTACTTGCATCATAGGTTCGTGTTTTGAATCCGGGAATAGAGGGTTCGAAACTCCTTCCAGGGTCCTACTGACGGCGTGGTTCGGCGCCGTTAATCCTATTGCTTCACAAAACGGCTGCTGCTGCTGTTGCCTTGTGCATCCAGCACCTGCAGGAAGTAAGTGCCCGCGGGCAGGTCGTCGGCAGCAACGGCCAGCGTATTGGTACCGGCGCCGGCAGCGGCTTTCCAGCTGCGCATCTGCGCGCCGCTCATCGATACGATGCGCAGGGTCAGATCGCCGGCTTCGGCTACTTCCACCGACACCTGGGCGCTCTTGCGTACGGGGCTCGGGTAGAAGGCACCGATGCTGAGGGCCCCGCCTTTATCGGCATTCAGCAGCACCGTCTGGCTCAGGTGTGCGCGGCCGTCGATATCCAGCTGGCGGAGGCGGTAGTAGATGCGGCCACGGAAGGGCGCATTGTCAGAGAACGAGTAATTAAGTGTGTGGCTGCTGTTGCCGCCGGCGGCCAGGCTCGACACAAAGCCGATGACGTTGAACGTGATGCCGTCGGAAGAGCGCTGTACTTCGAATCCGCTGTTCATCGACTCGCCGGCCGTTGCCCAGGTGAGCAGCGAGCCCGAGGTTTGCTTGCGGCCCGAGAAGGAAAGCAGGCGGATGGGCAGGGGCGAGGCATTAGTGCTGGCAGCGAAGGGTGAAAACTGGCTTTGTGAGGTCAGTGCGATTGTACGGGCGCTGGGCGTGCCTCCCACCGTAATATCGTTGCCATTGGTGGCCAAGTACCAGCCGGCGCCTACATTGTACGGGTTCGGGCTCGGTACTCCGTAGTGGTAGACATCCATCTTAGCAGGCGAAGTAAAACTAACCTGGCTTTCCGAATACTGGAAGGTAACGTTGGCCGTTGCGGAGGCAGAAGGTGTGATGTGCCATACCAGTTTCAGCGCGCCGCTCATGCCCGTGCTCGGGTAGCCGCTGAATGAATTCTGAACACGTACGGACCAGTCGCGGTTGGTGCCGGATACCGTTACAGGAGAATAGATGGAAGAGGTGGGACCTACTGGAAAAGCTTGCGTACTGGCGGCCGTCACTTTAAGAACACCTGTGCCATTCGTGACTACATAGTTGGTAGAGCTTCCGCCCGAGAGGGTTCCAGCGGTAAGGCTACTGCCACCAAGACTGAGACGGGCATTGGTGCCCAACTGCAGCGTACTGGCTGTTACATCCCCCGCCAGGGTCTTAGCATTGACGACCCCAAGTGTGCCGTAGGTTTGCGCGGGAATAGCTACACTCGTCGAGTTGTTGAAAGTTACGTTGACGCCAGTCGGGAACGTACCGGTATTAGTCCAGTTGGCGCTCGTGGTGATGGTACCTGTCCCTTTGGTAATGGTGCCGGTTCCGGTTACATATCCGGTTACTGTGGCGTTGGGATTATTGGAAGAGAGGTTGGTGGCTGAATTGATTGTCCAGTCGCCGGCAATTGTAAGTGTACCGGAGTTGACGGTTTTGGTGCCGCCGGTGAACAGCAGTTTCGGATAAGAAAGCGCCGTGTTGACGTTCTGGCCTGACGAAGCAAAATATTCTACGGTTGCCGTAGTGCCAGGAGTCCAGCTACCATCCGATGTATTGCGCGAAATGGCACCGCCGAGACGCAGTTTGCCGCCAACTTCCGTTCCACCGTTCGTCAAATCAAGTGACGCTGAATTGGAGCCGCCTGCACCTGAACCAATGGTTACATCCCCGCTGACATTCAGGATTCCAGCGCCCGAAAAAATGACCTTTGCAACGCGATTCGAATTGCTGCCGCCGTTGATCGCCAGGTTGCCGGTAATATTCAATGTAAAAGCACCGATGATCAGCGTGGTGGTGCCCGTTGAGCTATTGTATGCCTGTAGGGTCAACTTATTGATGGTGGCAGTTTGATTAAGCGTTACATCAAAGTGATTGCCGATGGTTACATCGTCACCCGCTTGCGGCACTGCCTCCTTTCCGTATGCCAGGGCGGAGTTATCATTATTGGCACCGGAATAAAGCTTTAAGGAGGTGGCGCTGGTAATAGATTGAATAGTGCCGATCACCGAGCCGTCAGCCGCATAAAGCGTACTGTTTACAGTCAGATCGGTGGTAAAGGACGTACCTGTGCCGGTTATAGTGGTACTGTGGTCCACTGTGCGGATCGTTCCCGACAAAGTGCGCACCCAAGTAGAAGCAGTACCCCAATTCCCGGAGGTACGGGCAATGACATTGTTGGCCGACACTGTTGCGACCAGGAAAAGGCACAGAATGAACAGGATTGTTGCGAGTAGATTTTTGGCTTGCATAAGTGGCGGTTTGGTTTAGAATGAATGAAAGACGATTCGTCTGCCGTAGGAGCAAACGGGGCTTGTTCAGGAGGATTGGACCAAACGGCTTTAATCAGGATAGTTGGACGGTTCTACAGTTGGCGATGATCGGCGACAGGGAAGGAAGGAAAGAATTACCGTGTCATCTATGAATACAAAGCAACATCATTCAAACGAGGTCATTTGTAGCACAACTAAGTGAGATCCTGCCAATTTTATTTGCAGGATGTGTACGCAAAAAGAAGGCGGCCTGTAGTTGTACAACTACAGGCCGCCTTACAAAATTTGCCCCCGCGCTTACGGCGCCGCCAGGATCTTGATCACCATCTTGCGCACGTTTCCTTCCGCCACGCGGATGTTGGGCCGGTGCACATCCTGCGGAAAAAAAAGAAAGAAGGCCGTCGGATCGGCGATGTGAAAAGTGCCTTCCGCGCTGTAGTTAGCCACATCTTTCGTTTCGTTGTAGGCCATCACTTCCTTCGCCGCGGCCAGCGGGGCCACACCCATCTTTTCCTTGCCTTCAATAATATATTGCAGGTCGATGTACCTGCGATGGGCTTCCCACTTAGTAGAATCAAAATCTTTTTCCGGTCCGTAGGTAACGCTTACGAACACACTATCGCCCAGCAGCGGGTATTTACCCGGCGCCAGCTCTGCGAGCCTGCGCGTGCGGAGGAACTCGAACGCCTTGTCCCAAAGTGCTTGCCGGGCGTGGTATTGGCGCGAAAACTCCTTCATATCCACCGAAAAATGCGGACGCATCGGAAGTCCGAAAAACGCCGGTGCGGGCGCTTTGCCGAGGTCGCGCTCAACGCCACCGGGCAGCAGCACCTTCGAATGCTGGAACACGATGTTTTGCGTATCCTGCGCTTCGAAGGCATTCTGCGCCGACACCAAGAAGGAATCGAAGAGGATCTGCCGCACCGGCATCTGGGGCAGCCCCCGCATAAACACAGCCGTGCGCGCGCCGCGGCAAACGATGTTCTTCAATACGAAGCCGCGGAACTCGGGCACTTTGTCCTGTGCCGTAGTCTTCACATCCCTGGCTTCCTTGCCGGCCGTTACGTCTTCATAATACGTATCGAAAGAAACAGCTTCCTCCTTGATGTCGCGCATGAAAATGTCCCGTATAAATACGTTGCGCACAAGGCCGCCACGGCCGGCATTGCTCTTTACGCGGATGCCGATGTCGGTGCCGATGAAGTTGCAGTCGGCCACGCTGATGTTGTTCATGCCGCCATCCGTGTTGGAGCCGATCACGAAGCCGCCATGGCCGCGGTATACGGTGCAGCCCGCTACAAGCACGTTCTCCAGGCGCGGAGCGGTGCTGTTGGCCGAAGAGCTCGACTTCATGCAGATGGCGTCGTCGCCGGCCGAAACCGTACACTTGTAGATCAACACATTTTTGCAGGCGCTGATGTCGATACCGTCACCATTCTGCGCCCACTCTTCGTTGAAGATGGTTACGTGGCGCATGGTGAGGTTGGTGGAAGCGGTGGGATAGAACACGAACTTGGGCGAGTTGCGGATCGTGACGCCTTCCACGAGAATGTACTCGCAATTGCTCAACTGCACCATGTGCGGACGTAAAAAGTCGCGCGCGGGCTCATAGTCTGTTGCGGTGAGGGCCGTCTTTCCCTTCAGTGTTTTGAGGTACTCCTCTCCCGCCATCGCCCCGGCGCTGGGCCACCACAGCTTTCCGTCGGTGCTGATGGTGCCGCCGCTCTTGCTGAGTGCAGACCATTGGCTCGCCGTCACCTTATCTTTTTTGACAGGCCGCCAGCTGTCGCCGCCGCCGTCGATAATGCCTTCGCCCGTTATGGCCACGTTCTTCGCCTTGTAGGCAAACAGCGGCGGACGTACCGCGTACGACGAGGAGCCCGGCAACTGCTCTACCGGGTATTGGCTGCGGTCGGGTGTGAACTGGATGATCGCGCCACGCTCCACCACGAGGTTGACGCCACTCTTCAGCTCGATGGGCCCCGTGAGCCAGAGGCCCGCGGGCACCAGCACCTTGCCGCCGCCGGCTTTCGCACAGGCATTGATGGCTTTGGCAAAGGCCGCCGTATTGAGGGTCTGCCCGTCGGAAACGGCTCCATAACTGCGCAGCGAAAAGGTCTTGGCTGCAAACTTCGGCAGCACGGGCGCCTGCATCTTGAAAGGCGTTGCCTTCAGGTAGTATTGTTCGTTTCGGGTCTGGGCAGAAAGGACGGTGGCGCCGAAAAGCGCCACTCCAAGTACGATTGATTTCATCAGGTATTCTTTGAACTGTTTATTCGCCAATGGGCTGATATTTCGGCACAAGCGATTTCATCACGATCCAGCCAATGAGGTAGGCAACGGCGCAAATAGAGAAGATAATGAAGTAGCCGGCTTCCTTGCCATGAAAGCCGAGGAAACTCATCCCGGTATTATCGGCATGCGTAAACAGCACACCCGAGCCCTTGTTGATGAGGAACGACCCGATGCCGCCGGCCATGCCGCCGATGCCGGTAACGGTAGCCACCGCCGACTTTGGGAACATATCACCAACGGTCGAGAAGATATTGGCCGACCAGCTTTGGTGCGCTGCACCCGCAACGCCGATGATCACCACCGGGAACCAGGCGCTGTAGCCGCCGAGCGGCTGCGCGAGCAGGGCCAGCAGCGGGAAGAAAGCGAAGATCAGCATCGCCTTCATCCGGCCTTCGTAAGGGTTCATCCCCAGCTTGTTCACGAAGTAGGTAGGCAACCAGCCGCCAATGATCGAAAGCAGCGTGATGGCGTACAATACAAAGAGGGGCAAGGAGCTTTTGGTGCCGGTCATGCCGTAGATGTCGGCGAGGTAAGCCGGGGTCCAGAAGAGGTAGAACCACCATACGCCATCGGTCATGAATTTACCGAAGGCAAAAGCCCAGGTCTGACGATAGCGGAAGCATTCTCCGAACGACATGCGGCGGGGCGGGGCAGCCGCCTGCGCGATGGTGCCGGGCCGTGCGTTGTCCTGCTGGATGTAGGCGAGTTCCGCCTTGCTCACCCGCGGGTGGAGGTCGGGCTTTTTATACAGGAAGGTCCAGAAGGCCATCCACACGAAGCCCAATGCGCCGATGACCACAAAAGCCATCTCCCAGCCCCAGGCGTCGGCAATGTAGGGGATCGTCAGCGGGGCCAGCAGCGCGCCTACGGTGGCGCCGGCATTGAAAAGGCTGGTGGCGAAGGCGCGGTCCTTCTTCGGAAAATATTCGGCCGTAGCCTTGATTGCGGCAGGGAAGTTTCCAGCCTCACCAAGGGCCAGCACCACGCGGGCGAAGATGAACAACGATACGCTGGTGGAGGTGATGACGGCCGCCTTGTCGAAGCCGGCGAGCGCTTCTTTCGCGCCCTCGAAGCTCACCATCCAGTGCCCGGTGAGGATACCGGACGTGGCAATGCCGCACAAGGCGTGGATGCAGGCACCCGCCGACCAGATGCTGATGGCCCAGAGGAAACCTTTCTTCGTATCCATCCAGTCTACAAAACGGCCGGCCAGCAGCATCGACACCGCGTAGAAGATGGAGAACAGGGCGGTGATGGTGCCGTAGTCGCTGTCGGTCCAGTGAAATTCCGGGATCAGGTATTTCTTCCACGTGAGCGAAAGCACCTGCCGGTCGAGGTAGTTGATGGTGGTTGAAAAAAAGAGCAGCGTGCAGATCGTCCAGCGGTATTTCGTCATGGCCGAAACAACCTGTTTGGCTTTGGGCGGTGGCGCCGTTTGTAGTTCAATCATATGGCAAGTTTTTCGTGTTACCGTATTTGCTGCACGAGGGCGAGCGCCTGTGCGGCGGCGTCCCGGATGCGGTCCCTGTCGGGGTTGTCCATCAGTTCTTTCGACAGCAGCTTGCTGCCCATGCCCACGCCGGAAGCGCCGGCCCTGAACCAGCCTTCGAGGTTGGCGGTTTCGGCTTCCACGCCGCCCGTTACCAGGAAGCGCAGGCCGGGGAAGAGGTCGCGCACGGCCGAAATAAAGGCCGGCCCGAGCACGTTGCCCGGGAAGATCTTCACCACCTGCGCACCTGCGTTCTCGGCATCGGCGATCTCGGTGGGCGTCATGCAGCCCGGGATCCACGGCTTGCCCGCAGCAGCGGCCAAAGCACCTACCCCGGTGTTTACCGAGGGGGCGATGAGAAAGTCGGCACCGAGGTCGAGGTACTGGCGGGCCTGGTCATCGTTCTTGATGGTGCCGATGCCCAGCTGCAATCCGTCGAGCCCGTCGGCCGTTGCGCGCAGCGCCTTGAAGTTGGCCGGGGCCGCAGGACCGCGGTTGGTGTATTCCACGTAGCGGATGCCGCCGGCATAAAGGCCTTCGAGCACCGCCACGCTGGTGTTCGCACACTCGTGGTACCACAGCGGCAGCAGCCGCTGCGCGAGCAGTCCGGACAACAACGGATCGTTAGTAGACATAATTGTTATGAGCTTTGGTGATCTCCTCCACCGACGAAGTGGTGGCGTCGCCATAGATGAATAATTTGTTGAAGGCGGCGGCGGCGGCGAAGTCGATCACTTCCTGCGGCCACCAGTTCTGGCAGTTGCCGTAGATCAGGCCCGCCATGAACGTATCGCCGCTGCCCACTTTGTCCACGATCGTTGCGGCCTGCTGTTCGGGCGACACGTAAGAAGCATTCCCATCGTAAAGCGTGGCGTAGTAGCGGATGCCACCCTCGCCCGCATCGAAGCGGAAGGTGTTGGCCACCTGGCGGCAGCGCGGGTAGCGGCGCAGGATCTCACCGGAGCTTTGCCAGGATTGCTCCAGGCAGGCTTCCTTCGCATCCACCAGGCTGGCGGGTACGGGGATGCCAAGCATTTGCTGCTCGGCCCAGATGTTGCCCATCACTACATCGCAGTGTTGCACCAGCTCGGGCATCACGTCGATGGGCTGCTTACCGTATTGCCACAGCTTTGCGCGGTAATTGAGATCTACGGACACGGTGATACCGCGGCGGGAGGCGGCCATGGCGGCTTCGAGACATACGGTGGCGGCCTGTGCATTGAGGGCCGGCGAGATGGCGCTGAAATGAAACCAGTGCACGTCGGCAAACACTTCGTCCCAGTTGATCTCACCGGGTGCGAGGTTCCAGAACGACGAATAGGCGCGGTCGTAGATGACGCCGGCGGCCTTCATATCGGCACCCTGCGGCAGGTAGTACGTGCCGATGCGTTCGCCCGAGCGGCGGATCGCCGACACGTCGATGCCCTGCTCGCGTACGAACGAGATCACTTCGTCGGCAAGGCCGTGGGCGGGCAGTGCGGTGCAATAACCTACCGGCAGCCCCCAGCGGGCCAGGGCGCGGGCCACATTGAGCTCGGCGCCCCCTATGTATACCGGCATCTGGTGCTCCGCGATCCACGCGCCATTGAGGCGCGGCGACAGGCGCAGCAGCAGTTCACCGAAGCAAATAACCTTTTTCATGTCGCTCAATTTCGGACAATTCAGCCGTTCGTCACCGGCAACGTTACCGGAGCGGATGCCTCTTTCCAGTTAAAATAATTCGAGGCGTTGTTGTAACAGATGTCGCGGATAACCTGGCCGGTCCAATCGATATCGGCCGGCAGCTCGCCGTTTTCGATCTCTTCGCCGAACATATTGCACAGGAGGCGGCGGAAGTATTCGTGGCGCGGGTACGAGAGGAACGAGCGGCTATCGGTGAGCATGCCCACAAAGCGGCTCAGGAGGCCCATGTTCGACAGGGCGTTGATCTGCCTCGTCATGCCGTCCTTCTGATCGAGGAACCACCAACCCGACCCGTACTGGATCTTGCCGGCCACGGAGCCGTCGTTGAAGTTGCCGATCATCGTGGCCATCATTTCATTGTCGGCCGGGTTGAGGTTGTAGAGGATCGTCTTGGCCAGCTGGTCTTTCTCGTCGAGGCGGGCGAGGAAGGTGGCCAGCGCGCGGCCTTGTGAGAAGTCGCCGATGGAGTCCCAGCCGGTGTCGGGGCCGAGGCGGCGCATCATCCGCAGGTTGTTGTTGCGCAGGGCGCCGAGATGGTATTGCTGCACCCAGCCTTTTTCCCAATCCCAGACGGCGAAGATCTCGAGCATCGCCGATTTGAACTTGAGGTTTTCGAGCGCCGACAGCTCGCCGCCGGAGCGGATTTTGGAGAAGATGCCGCGCACTTCGCTTTCGCTCCAGGGCTCGGCGTAGATCTGCTCCAGGCCGTGGTCCGACACGGAGCAACCCATCGTGGCAAAGAAGTCGTGGCGCGATTTCAGCGCAGCGAGGTAATCGTTGAAAGAAGAGATCGACAGGTTGGTCACCGCCTCCAGTTTGCCCAGGTAGTCATTGAACGTAGCAACATGGTCTACGTTCATGGCCTTGTCGGGACGAAAGGCCGGCAGGATGCGGGTTTCAAAGCCGTCGGCCTTGATTTGTGCATGATGCTCCAGCGTGTCGATGGGGTCATCGGTGGTGCACACCACTTTGACGTTCATCTTGCGGAGCAGGCCGCGTACGGAATACTCCGGTGTTTGCAGCTTAGCCGAGCACTCTTCGTAGATGCGTCCCGCCGTGCCGGGATTCAGGATGTCCTGCACGCTAAAATAGCGCTGAAGTTCGAGGTGCGTCCAGTGGTAGAGCGGGTTGCGCAGTGTATAAGGAACGGTTTCCGCCCACTTCTGGAACTTTTCAAAGTCGGGTGCATCGCCGGTGCAGTAGCGCTCGTTGATGCCGTTGGTGCGCATCGCGCGCCACTTGTAGTGGTCGCCGTAAAGCCATACCTGCGTGAGGTTGGCGAAGTTGCCATCGGCCGCGATCTGGTCGGGCGGCAGGTGACAATGGTAGTCGATGATGGGCATCGGCGCGGCGAACTCGTGGTAGAGGAGCTCCGCCGTTTTGTTATTCAGGAGAAAGTTTTCGTCGAGAAACTGTTTCATAGCAAGTTGATGGGAGTTTATAACGACACGCCCCGCTTCCATGGGATGAAGTCGTCCTGGTTTAGGATTACAGCTTTAGGATGCACCTCGCCGGAGGCGGCGCGGATGCAGTATTCGAGGATCTCCTCTCCCATCTCTTCGATGGTTTTTTCGCCGGAGATCACCGGGCCGGTGTCGATGTCGATAATGTCTTTCATGCGGGCCGCCAGCTTGGAGTTGGTGGCCACCTTGATGGTGGGGCACACGGGGTTGCCCGTGGGCGTGCCGAGACCGGTGGTAAACAGAATGAGCGTTGCGCCTGAAGCGGCCTTGCCCGTAGTGGCCTCCACGTCGTTGCCGGGGGTGCACACGAGGTTCAGGCCCGGCTTCACGGCGGGCTCTGTATAGTCCAGAACATCTACAACCGGCGAGGTACCGCCCTTGCGGGCCGCGCCGGCACTTTTAATGGCGTCGGTAATGAGGCCATCCTTGATGTTGCCGGGCGAAGGATTCATATGAAAGCCCGATCCTACGGCGGTTACGATCTCTTCGTAACGCTTCATCAGGTGTATGAACTTGCGGGCGATGGGCTCGTTCACCGATCGGTCTACGAGCTCCTGCTCCACGCCGCAAAGCTCGGGAAATTCGGCCAGCAGCACTTTGGCGCCCAGGGCTACGAGCAGATCGGAGCAGTAGCCCACTGCGGGGTTGGCCGAGATGCCGCTGAAGCCGTCGGAGCCGCCGCACTTTACACCGACGGTAAGTTCCGTCAGCGGGGCAGGCTGCCGCTCGATCTTGTTGATCTCCACAAGCCCTTCAAAGGTTTTGCGGATCGCGTCGGCGATCATTTGTTCTTCACTCTGCGACTGCTGCTGCTCGAAAATATACAGCGGTTTGCTGAACGAAGGATTGCGTTCTTTGAGGTCGTTAAGAAAGTCGTTCGACTGCAGGTTCTGGCACCCGAGGCTCAGCACGGTGATGCCGCCCACGTTGGGATGATCGGCATAGGCCGCCAGCAGTTTGCTCAGGATGGCTGCATCCTGGCGGATGCCGCCGCAGCCGCCCTGGTGGTTGAGGAACTTGATGCCGTCGACGTTGCGGAAAACACGCGGCCCCTCCCCGACCCTCCCCGAAGGGGAGGGAGCAAGATCCAACCCGGACAAGTCTTCGCCCTTGTTATAGGCCTCTACCAGGGCACGGGCATACTGCTTGTACTTCGCCGTCACGGCGTAGCCCAGCTCGTTGTGCAGGGCTTCGCGGATAACGTCGAGGTTGCGGTTCTCGCAAAACACGGTGGGGATGAACAGCCAGTAGTTGGCGGTGCCCACGCGCCCGTCGGCGCGGTGGTAGCCGTTGAAGGTGCGGCCCGCGAATTTCGACACGTCGGGCGCCTTCCATTCGTATTGAACACCGCGGTAATCGTAAGGATCGGCGGCGTGCTTTGTATTCTCAGTGCTCATACGGGCACCAGCGGGAATGGCGTATTGCGCCTTGCCCACCAGCACGCCGTACATGATCACGGCGTCGCCGGCCTGCATATCCTGCATAAAGAACTTGTGCTTGGCGGGGATATCGTCCACCAGCGTATAAGCCGTTCCGTCATAGGAAACCCGCTCGCCGCGGGAGAGATCCTGCAGCGCTACGAGCACATTGTCGGCACGATGAACTTTCAACACACGGGCACTCATGCTACGTTCACTTTTTTAATGGGTTGGGCCTCCAGCGACTCGCGGACGCCGTTGTGGAGGATGGAATTCAGCTTGTCGGTCACGGCATCGGCAAAGCCGGGAAGGTCATACAGCGACACACCCCAGAAGGAGTCGCGCAGTACGTCGCGCACCAGCGCGGGGACGGAGAGGCCCGCCCAGCGGCGGAAGAATACCGGCGCCTGGTCGTCCTGGATGTGGTAGCGCTCGCCGGCGAGCTCGCCATAGTATTTGCCGTCGATCAGTTCCACCGCCTTCATAAAGCGCAGGTATGCGGCAAAGCCGAGCGTCATCAGTTCGGGCACCGATCCCTGCCGGCGGTAGTGTTCCCGCAGCAGTGGCAGGCAACGCATCTTCATCTTCGAGCTGTAGTTCATCGTGATCGACAGCCATTGGTGCTTCAGGAAAGGGTTGGCGAAGCGGTCCAGCACCTTGCGGCCAAAGTCCGCGGCCAGCGCGGGATCCAGGTTGTAAGGAATGGCCGGCGCGATCTCCACCTGCATCAGGTCGGCGATAAAGGTGGCCACAGCCTCGTCGTCCATCGCTTCCTTCACCGTTTCGCAGCCCGCCAGGAAGGCGAGGCCGCAGCTCAGGGTGTGGGTGCCGTTGAGCACGCGCAGCTTCAACTCGCGGTATACACCAATATCGGGGGTGATCACCACACCGGCGTCGGCGCCGGAAAAGCTCAGTACGGAGCGCACGTGTTCATCGCCCTCGATGGCCCACAGTCGGTATACTTCAGCCACGGTGAGCAGCTTGTCGCTGTAGCCGGTGGCTTCCTGTAGCTGGGCGCTGTCGGCTGCTTCGGGGCGGCCGGGCACGATGCGGTCCACGAGCGAATTGCAAAAATGATTATTGGTTTCCAGCCATTCGATGAACGTATCCTCGAGGCCATTGAGGTGCGCGAGCTCCAGCACGATCGACTGCAGCTTCGACCCGTTGTCGGGAATAAGCTCGGTGGGCACGATCACCATTCCGCTGACGGCCGAGCCCTCGAAGGCGCGGAAGCGCTCGTACAAAAAGGCCAGCAGCTTGCCGGGAAAAGACTTCGGCGGGTGGTGGCGGATATCGTCCTGCACGAGCTCGATGCCGACCTCGGTGGTGTTGGAAATGATGATCTGCATGTCGGCGTTGTGGGCGCATTCCAGGATCTCCTCCCACTGTTCGCCGGCGCTGAGCACGCGGCTGATGGAGGCGTTCACCTGGAGCTCGTCGACCTTGCGGCCGTCTTCGAAGCCGCGGATGCAGAGCGTGTAGAGACCGTCCTGACGGTCGAAGTCGCGCGTATCGCCGTGGGTGGTCGACTTGACCACCACTACGCGGCCGTTGAACAGCCCGGCGCGGTTGGCCTTGTCGATAAAGTAATCCGGCAGGCCGCGGAGCAACACGCCGGTCCCGAACTGCAGCACTTTCTCGGGCAATTCAAAGATCGCCTCATCGGGCACGCTTGCCACGTCGCCGGGAATGTTTTTGAGTGTATAGCGGGAAAGGATCATACTAGGTGGATTAGGGAGTGGTTTGTTGAAGCGGGTTCCAGGTATCGCCGAACAGCCAGCGCACTGTCACCTCGGAAGGTTTCGTGACCCGGCCGTCCTGCTGCATATTATCCGCGAACCAGGCAAAGTCGCCGCCGTTGCGATGGCAGCCGCTGTAATACACGCGGCGGCCCCACTGCAGCACATTGGCCGTTTTGACCTGGTAGAGATCCGTGTCGCTCATCGCTTCCGAAAACCGGCAGTCGACGAGGTAGAATTGGGCGTCTTTGTGATAGCGTCCCAGCTTGAATCCCGGGTAGCCATCGAAGCGGCAACCTTTCAATACGGTCTTGAAGGATGCGTTGCCCGAGCCGTCGTGCCAGATGGCTGCCGGCCCGGTGTTGGCGAAGAAGCTGCAGTTCTCCGCCCAGGCCCAGCCGCGCGGGCAATAGAAGTCCACGCCGCCTTCCATCAGGCAGTCCTTGAAGTAGAACATGCCGTTCTCGAGGTTCCAGGGGCTGACGGTGTCGCCGGCCCAGGCACGGAAGCGGCAATTGAGGGCGCGCAGGCGCGTTGCCTTCATGCTGCGCAGCGCCATCTGGTGGCCGTCTTTTGTGATCACCTTTTCGTGCGTTACCGAATCGGCGGCGCAGGCCACGGTGCGGGGCGCCTTCTGGTTGAAGCCGTACTCGTTGGCCACCGTCAGGTTTTGCAGCGTGAGGTCATTCCCATTGAGGTTCATCGTAGCCACGCCCCAGTCGTCGGGGTGGTCGCAGCGCCACTCGTCGCGGGCAATGTCTTGGGTGATCACGGTACCGTCACGGTCCTCGCCGAGCAGCATGATGTTGTGCTTGCTGATGAACAGCTTCTCTCTGTAAACACCGCGGGCGATGCGGATAACGCGCGGCGCGGCCGCCGAATCGGGCAGGCTGTTGATCGCCTCCTGGATGGAATGGAAATCGGCCTTGCTGCCCGGAAGAGCAACCGTAATACTACGGTGCTGCGCCGCGCAACCGGTGGCCGAAGCGAGCAGTACTGCCCCCAATGCTATGGATGCGAAGCGCTTCATGGCAGGTCGTTGCGTTTTTTCCATTCGTGGTACTTCTTCCCGAGCAGCTCTTTGGGCCAGGTGCCATACCAGCCGTAGCCGGTGCGGCGCTCGTATTCGATCTGCGTCAACTCCCACTTCTTCACGCCGTCGCGGCCGCTGAAGAAGGGGCGATTGGAATCAATGTCGTAAAAACGGGCCCAGATAACCGCGCCGGTATCGGGCTGCGGCAAGCGGTCGAACCCTTTGGGACTGCCCGGCGCCGGCACGTCGCCGTAGCTGTAGCCATCGATGCGGCTGCGCTGGAACCAGGCAACGGCGCTTTCAATTGCCGTCCGCACCCCGGCCGAAGGCTTTTCCTGCTTCATCAGGAATTCAACGATACCCACGCTTTCGGAGCCGCTCAGCGACACGAGCTCGAAGGCACGCGCTTTTACCGGTGACAGCGTATACTTGTCGTGCTGGGCGCACCAAACCGTCAGCTGGCCGTTTACCCGCACCTGCGTTTTCAGGATGCAGGCAATGCCGCGGTCCACGGCCTTCTGCGCGGGAGCAACCAGCCGCGGGTCCATCAGCTCGAAACCGTTTTGCCGGTGTGCCACGTCCCACAATACGTTGAGCGCGTTCACCATCGCGTTGTCGTTATACGTGATCTGCTTGCGGTAGCCGCTGGTGTCGGGCCAGAACTGCGGGAAGCCCCCGTTGGCATACTGCATGGCCAGCAGGTAACGCAGGCCGGATTCGGCGGCATCGATATAGGCTTTGTTGCCATGGCGGATGAACGCTTTCAGCAGGTAGCGGATCTCTTTGGTGGTCGCCCCATTGTCGATGGTGGCGTCGTTGCGGCCTTTGTCGTCCAGCAAGCCGGCGCGCTCGTTGTCGCTGATGGACTTGCTGTAATCGATCTTTACCTCGCCGATATGCTTCGGCCAGCCGCCCACGGAGCGCTGGTACAGCAGCATGTTGTCGGCCAGGGAATCCTGGGCGTTCAGTAAGGATGCCGAAAACAGCAAACCCGCCAGCATCATATGGTGCAGCCGGGTGCTCATTTGGAATATTTTTCGGTGAGCCAGAGAACGAGGTCAATGGCGGCAACGTAGTTATCGTATCCCGGCGGCAGCTTGCGGCCATCGGTGTATTCGTTGTACAGCCAGGGATCGCCGAGCGCAAGCACGCGGCCTTTCCCGTAGCGGGCCAGGGCCATGATGGCCTTGCCCTCTTTTTGAAGCAAGACGGTGGCTGGTGCTGTTACGTCGAGCGTAGCCAACTCCTTTATGTACAGGTTGCGCGCCCTCGGAAAAACCGGGTTGCCCGGCGCCACCGTCACCGAACCTTGCTCAAACTGGTCTTTCTGCACCAGGTTGAAATGGTCTTCGTTGAAGCGGATGCCGAATTTCGACGCCAGGATGTTGAAGCGCTGCAGCTCGCAGTTGCCGGCATCGTTGCCCAGCAGCATGAGCGTGCCGCCATTCTTGACCCACTGCGCGATGGCCGTAGCCGCCGTATCGTTCATGTAGTGCGGATCCGCCGTTTCCTTTTCGGTATCGGGATCCACGATCACGTATACCGAGGCGCCCTTCAGGTTTTGCGTCGTGGGCGCCACCCCGAGCGACGCGGTGCGGAAGCCATTGTAGCGAAACAGGTCGCCGAGGAATGAAAAGCCGCTGTTGCTGCGGTCTTCCCAGGTATAGTGAAAGCGCTGCGGCTTACCGTTGTATCCTTTTTTCCATTCGTTGTTGAACCAGTAGTCGAGCAGCACAGTGCCGCCGGTGCCGGGGCGTGCGGCGGAAAGCAAGGCCATCTCGTTGGCCATGTTGATGAAGGCGCCGACACCTTTGGGGTCGTTCACGATCACCGGCTCGCTCATATAGTAAGCGAAAGATCCGTCACGGTAGGGATTCCCACCGAGGCCCGACACGGCTACCGTTCCTTTCAGATCGGTGCGCCCGTTTTCGGTGCTGATAAAATGACGGATGATCCCTGCATAGCCTTTTTGGGCGGCAGCCGTATACCTGCGCGGCAGGTAGCCCAGGCGAACGCCCTTGGCCAGCGTATACACCAGCATAGAAGAAGCGGATGCTTCGAGGTAGTTCCCTGGTTCCTTCGGCAGGTTCGGCACATCGTACCACGCACCGCTCGTATCCTGCACGTTCACCACCGCAGCGGCAAAGCGGTTGAGGATAGCGATCAGCGAATCGCGGCCGGGATGTTTTTCGGGGTAGCATTCGAGCGCGTCTACCAGCGCCATTCCGTACCAGCCAAGGGCGCGCCCCCATACGTGGGGCGAGCGGCCGGTGATTTGGTCCGCCCACTTCTGCTGGCGCGTTTCGTCCCAGCCGTGGTACAGCAATCCCGTCTTCGGGTCGCGGGCATGGCCTTCGATGAGGACAAATTGGCGGGTGATATCGTTGAAGGCCGCTTCATTGCCGGTAGCCTGCGCATACTGCGCATAAAAGGGCTGCCCCATGTAGAGGCCGTCGAGCCACACCTGGCCGGGATACACCTTCTTGTGCCAGAAGGAACCTTCCGAAGTGCGGGGATGCGTGGCGATCTGGTGGAAAAGGTTTTCCGCGGCCTGGCGGTACTTCTCCTGGCCGGTTACCTGCCAGAGCGTGAGCAGCACCTTTCCGTTGTTGAGGTGGTCGATGTTGTATTCATCGGGCTTGTAGCCGCGGATGCTGCCATCGGGCTGCACGAACACGTCCATGCTGCGCTGCATATAGCGGAACCACTTGCCGTCGCCGGTCCTGCGCCAAAGACCTTCCACGCCCTTGAGCACCACGCCCTGGTCGTAGCGCCACTTGGCGGCTTTGTCGCCGGGCAGCAGCATCGAGTCGGGCCACAGGCTCATAGCCGTCCCGGCAAGCGCGGCGGCCTGTGCGGCAGGAGCCTGCGCGCGGGCGGCGGTGCCGAGCAAGAGCAATGCAATCGTCCAAACGTGTTTCATGCGCACAGGGCGGTTTTAATTCCAGGTCACCACGCCGGGGCGGGCTCCGTAGGACAGTTCAAGATCCTTCGTGGCTGCTGCCTTGTCGGTAGCGCTGACCGTGATGCGGTCGCTTTTCTCTCCACTGACGTTGAGCAGCAGTTCGGCCTTTTCGTATTGAATTCCCTTGAGGGAAATATCCTGGCTGTTGTGGATGTTGAGCACGGGGTTCAGCTCGCGGGTGATGAACCGCACGTTGTTGATGCTGATGCCGGAGCCCTCGGTCATGTCGAGTCCCTTGCGGGCTTCGAGCACCATGTTTTCGAGCACCACGTCCTTGATGGCCATCTCGGGCAGGCCGCGTACGAAGATGCCTTTCTCGGCGCCGTTGCACACCACACCGTTGATGCGGAAGTTGCGGAACTGCGGCGTTTCTTCGGTAACAGGCTTCATTTCCACCACCGGCGGTTTGCGCTCTTCGCCGGCCAGCGGCACCGGGTCCTGCGCGGCATAGTACATGTCGAACAGGATGGCTTCGCCCACGATGTCTTTCATCACCGTATTGGTCACGTAGATGTTCTCCACGATGCCGCCCCGGCCGCGCGTGGATTTGAAGCGCAGGCCGATGTCGGTGCCGATAAAGGTGTTGTTGTCCACCCAGATGTTGCGCGCGCCGCCGCTCATCTCGGAGCCGATCACGAATCCACCGTGGGCGTGGTAGACCGTATTATTACGGGCGAGGAGGTTTTCGGTAGGCATGCCGCGCTTGCGGCCGGCGGCGTCGCGGCCCGATTTGATGCAGATACCGTCATCGCCGACGTCGAAGGTGCTGTTCTCGATGAGCACATTCTTGCAGCTCTCTACGTCGATGCCGTCGCCGTTCTGCGCGTACCAGGGGTTCTTCACATACACACTGCGCACCACCAGGTTCTCGCACATCAGCGGATGAAGGCCCCAGGCGGGCGAGTTCTGAAAGGTGACACCTTGCAGCAGTACGTTCCTGCAACGCGAGAACACAAGCAGGTTCGGACGCAGGAAGTCTTTGACGGAGGCGTAGAATTCAGGGGTTTTGCCGGCTTCGATGACGCCGGGGTTTTTCAAGGCGGCACCGGCCTTGCTTTTGGCAGACGGGTACCAGGTCTTTTTATCATCACTCAGCACACCGCCCGAAGCCACGAGGCGGCGCCATTGCGATTCGGTGAGCTTGTCTTTTTTGACCATGCGCCAGGCGTCGCCGTTGCCGTCGATGACGCCGAAGCCGGTGATGGCGATGTTTACGGCGTTCTGCGCACTAAGCGGCGACTGGTTGCGCATCTGCGGGCCACCCTCCCACTCGCCTTCCACCAGCGGGTACTGGTCGAAGTCGGAAGTGAACTGCAGCAGGGCGCCCTTGGCGAGGTGGAGGTTGACATTGCTCCGGAGTGTTACGGGACCGGTGAGCCAGAAGCCCGAAGGCACAAGCACTACGCCGCCGCCCTTGCGGCTCTGGGCGGCGATGGCTTCGTTGATGGCCTTCGTGTTCAGTAACTGACCGTCGGCCCTGGCGCCGAAACGGGTAATGCGCACGGTATCCTTCCGGAAAACGGGGTCTTTCACCACCACCGGCATGCGCCCGTCGGCCTTCACCTTTGCGGAGACGGATCCTTTCTGGGCGAGCAGGGAAGCAGAGAATAGCAAGCTGGTGATGAAAAGTATATGTTTCATAGAATTTGATAAGTAAAAGGCAGTATAGGGAACTATGCCGCCGGAATAACGATTGCTTGCATCAATAGCCTCAGGTTTGAGAACGGTTGATTGCACAACAAGTCTACTTGAATTGGGCCTAAGCGCAAGAAGTTGAAAAGGCTTTTTTTACGCAATCGTTACCGAAAACGTTTCCGGGACGAAGAAGGTCCCGCGCCAGAGCCCTCCCTGGCCGAAGACCGCGTCGCGGCGCGGTTTTCCCCGGATGTGGTATTGCGGTCAAAATGCTGTTCAAAGAGGTACGCGGCAACCATTTTCCGCGCTGCGCTCCGCGGCCTCGAGCACGCGGATCACATCGAGCCCTTCGGCGCCCGTTACCGGCAGTGCGGCTCCTTCGCGGAGCGCCTGGCAGATGCCGTCGAAGTACGCGGTGTAGTCGCCCGGCTCGGTGGGTACGGTGCGGCGCCATGCTTCGTCGGCGGCACCCGTGTAAAGAATGCCCTGCGCTGCTTCGGGCTCAAGGCCCCAGCCTGAGCCACCGGGCGTTGCGCCCGCCAGCAGGGCCGCTTCCTGAACATCCGCCCTTGCCTTCAGAAAGGTGCCTTCTGTACCGAACAACTGGAATGCGGGCAGCGGCTCACGCACGAAATAGCCGGCATGAAGCCGCACGCGCAAGCGCGGGTAGAACAGCAGCAGGTCCATGTCGTCGGGCACCTGCGAGCCAGCGCGCAGGCGACGGAGCGAGGCGAATACCGATTGCGGCAGCCCGAACAGGTGCAGCGCCGCATCAATGATGTGCGGCCCCAGGTCGTAGTGCACGCCCACACCAGGCCTGGCGGTTTCTTTGTGTTCCTTCACGCTGAGCGCGGGATTGTATCGGTCGAAATGAAACGCGGCTTCCACCACTTCGCCCAACAATCCTTCGCGTAACACACGCTGCGCGGTGCGGAAGTCGCTGTCCCAGCGCCGGTTCTGGTACACAGAAAGCTGGAGCCCGCGGGCATGGGCGAGTTGCAGCAGCTCCGCTCCTTCCGCAACCGAAGCAACGAACGGCTTTTCCACGATCACGTGTTTGCCGGCCTGCAAGGCCGCCCGCGCATATTCATAGTGCGTGTGATTGGGCGTGTTGACCACCACGAGCTCGATGTGCTCATCTTCGAGCAGGTGCTCGAGCGACGCGTAAGAACGAATGCCGGGGTAGCGGCTTTCCGCCTCCTTGCGGCTGCGTTCCCACACCGCTACCAGTGCAAAGCCTGGATGCCGGTGCAGGAAAGGTGCATGAAATACTTTTCCGGAAAGTCCGAACGAAAGAAGTGCGGTGCGTATGGGGTTCAAGGGAGAAAAAGTTTGGGGTTTGAAGTTTAGGGTTTCCAGTTAAGGTCTCAAAGCTAAATCCAACCGCAAACTACCAACCAGAAACTACAAACTTTCCAGGCGGAACCAATCCACATCCAGGTAACCGGCGTCATTGGTACTGCTGGGGCGTACGCAAAACAAACCCAGCTTGGCGCCTTTCCAGCGGCCGGGCTGTGCGACGAAGAGCTGCGGCCATTCGGTGAAGTGCGTTCCGTCGGTGCTCCAACTGAAGCGGCATCGCGCGCCGGCGGCGACCGTCACCCGTAGATATACGTTCGCAGGCAGGCCCGTGGCCAACACGGTGCTTTGCTCCGCCCCGCCTTTGTCGGCATCGGGACAGTGCAGGCCGAGCAGGCGCAGGCCGATGCTGTCGCGTTGCAACGCAAGCCCGGCATAAGCAAGTCCCATCACCGAAAGCCCGGCGCGCTCCTGCAGTTTGGCGTTTGGATGAAAGGTCACTTGGGTGGTGGCGGTAAAGGATTCGGCAGGGAACTTCTGCTGCAGCACATTTGCGGCGCCCCAGAGGTTGCGCGCACTGTCCGGCAACACATCGGAAAAAAGGCGCAGTACGCCCGAGGCCGCGTCGGCAAAGGCCCAGGTGGCTTTCGAATTGGCGGGCCATTGCCACTGCCTGCCGATGCGGGTGCTATTGAACTCATCGCTTTCCGGCGGTGTTGCTTTTGGCCAGTTGCGGCCGACGTTGGGCTTACGAAAGCGCAGTACCGGAACGCCCTTGCCGCTCCCTGCGGAATCGACGCCGATCACGGGCCATCCCGAATTCCAGCGCATTGGCTGGAGGTGCAGCACGCGGCCGTATGCCTCCTTGTCCTGGAAGTGCAGGAACCAGTCCTCTCCTCCCTGCGTGCGCACCCAGGCGCCCTGGTGCGGCCCGTTGATGGGCGTACTGCCCTGGCCCATCACCACTTTGCGCTCGTAGGGACCGTAGATATTTTTCGAGCGCAGCACGAGCTGCCAGCCGGTCGAAACGCCGCCGGCAGGCGCAAAGATGTAGTACCAGCCCTCGCGCTTGTACAGCTTAGGTCCCTCGATGGTGGGATCGGTGGCATGACCATCGTACACAAGCACGCCCTCATCCAGCGTGCGGGTGCCGTCGGGGCTGAGGCGACGTAAAACCAGCACGCTCTTAATGCCCGCACGGCTGCCGGCGTAGGCGTGCACGAGGTAGGCCTGGCCGTCGTCGTCCCAAAGTGGACAGGGATCAATGAGGCCTTTACCTGCGGCTACCAACACCGGTGCGCTCCAGGGCCCTTCAACCTTCTTCGCCTTGAGCAGGAAAATGCCGAAGTCGGGATCGGGATAATATAGGTAAAACTCACCCTTGTGATAACGGAGCGAAGGCGCCCATACACCGCAGCCGTGGCGGGGTACAGCAAAATGCGCCGCCGGGTCCAGCCGCGGCAACGCGTGCCCGATGAGGCGCCAGTTTACGAGGTCTTTAGAATGCAATATCGGCAGACCGGGGATGTCCTCGAAAGATGAAGCCGTCAGGTAGTAATCATCCCCCACGCGGATCGCATCCGGATCGGAATAATCCGCATGCAGCACCGGGTTGATGTAAGTGCCGTCCCCCTGGTCCGAAACCCAGGTCCTGGAAAGCGACTCCTGCGCCTGCGAAGTGCCCAGTAGAAATACGGACAAGATCCAAAGGCTGCCCCTGCGCCAGTAATTCTTTTTTTCCATCACGTATGATTCATTACTCATTGCTCCGGCTCCCAGTCGCCCAGGATCTTTTTCACGGTATACTGGTCAGCCTGTTCCTTCGTCAGCTGCCGTGCCCATGGAACGCGTGCTTCCGGACGTGCGCCGGGACCCGTGCTGCCATACTCGGCATAGCGGGCCGTGGCTTCATTTGCGGGATTCTTCCAGTTGTTCCATCCTTCGGGCACAATGTGGCTTCCCATCCAGCAACGGATGTACGTCACCGATGCGGTCGGGCTCCAGGGGCGGCCCAGGGATACTTTATTGATGTTGGAATCGGCCGTGAGGAGGCAGTCGAGGAACACGAAGCCGTAGGGAATGATGCTGTTGGTGGAAGCGGCTGTTACGTGCGAATTCTTCTTGCTGTGAATGTGGCACTTCCGGAATACGGCCGTCGCCGCCCCAAAAATAAAATCCGTCGTGCCGTCAATTTCGCAGTCACGGAAGTAGTGCTTCACCCCCGAGCCGCTCAGGAAGAGCACATCCTGGAAGCCCGTCATCCGGCAGTTGCGGAAGGCGGCACGGTTGCCCTCTACCCGAAGCGCCACGGCCTGCCCGGCGTTGAACCCGGCGTCGTTGCGGAAGGTAATATTCTGCGCGCGGAAGTCGTTGCCATAGACGAAGGCGGTGGCGCAGGTCCAGGTGTTGAGCGTATCTCCGTTGGGAAGGCGCGTGCCGGCGTGGTTGTTGAAGGTGATGACGGTAGCGTCGCGGTCCTCACCCACCAGGCGCACGAAATTCTTGGTGGCGTCCACGATGATCACTTCAGAGTAAACGCCCTTTTTCAGAAAAATGGTGAGCGGCTTGCTGTTGCCTTCGGGAACGGCGTTGAGCGCGGCCTGCACGGTGCGAAAGCGGCCACTGCCGTCCTGCGCCACCACCCAGTCGCCTTTTTTCTGCGCCGCGGTGGCCAGCGCCGTCAATAGTAGAAATACGGATAAAATCTGTTTCATTGGATAAGTGGTCAGGCTACAAAGGGAACAAAAAAAAGATGCCGGTCCCGGACCGGCATCTTGTATTACTTCTTGATAAACTGCTGGGTAATGCGCTGGCTGCCGTCGTCGAACACCGCGAGGTACATGCCTTGCGGCAGGTCCCACAGGCGGATCACCGTTTCGGCAGATCCGGTCGTGGCGGCGATCGTTTTGATACGCTGGCCGCCAGTGCCGTAGATCGTGATCGTGGCCGCGCGGTGATCGCTCGGGTGCACAAAGTAGATCTGGCTGTAGGCCGGAACCGGGTACAGGGCGTACGCACGGTTGGCCGTGCCCGACGTGCTTCCCGTTACAGCCACATGGAGCACAGCGGTGCCGGCAGTGGCGTGGGTGATGGTACCGTTGTAGATGCCTACGGTGCCGGCGTTGAGCCGTACGCTCACCAGCACCACACCGCCCGTGCCGTTGATCACGATCGGCTGGAACGACCAGGTGCGGCCAGTGTCGATCGAGACCTGGTAGCCCGACGGCGGGGTCACGGTCGTGTTGCCCACCAGCGAAGAGCCCGTCAGCACATAGGTCTGTACGGCAGAGGGTTGGCCGAGCTGCTGCAGGAAGGGCTGCAGTGGCGTGCCGGTAACGGTCAGCGAAGGCGGTGCCACGGCGGTGCCGCTCAGGGTCACGTTGCGGGTAGCGGCGCCCGTGCTGGCATTGCTGATGCTGCCACCGTAGTTGCCGGGTGTTGTTGCGTTGAGGCGCACCGAAACCGTCACGGGCGCGATGATGCCTGCGGCCGGCGTTACCGTGGCCGTTATGGCCCAGGTGCTGCCGCCATCGATCGAGATCTGGTAGCCCGCCGGTGCGGTGATCGTTACGGGAGCCGTCAGGTTTTGTCCCGACAGGGTGTACGATTGCGTGGCGCTCGGGGCGCCGATCGTTTGTGCGAAGCTGTTGAGCGCGGCGCTCACGGTCACCGTGGGCGGCAGCACGGCCACACCCGTTACCGGCACGTTCACCGTGGTAAAGCCGCTGCCGGTGTTGACGATGTTCCCGTTGAAGGTACCGGCCGTAGCGGCGTTGAGGCGCACGCTGATGGCCGTGGTGGCGACGGTGCCCGATGCAGGCGAAAGCGTCAGTGCGGGCGACGAGGTGCTGCTGAACCAGTTGGTGCCCCCGTCAGCCGAGATCTCGTAGCCTGCGGGCGGCACGATCGTCACACTGCTCACGAGGTTGGCGCCCGAGATCGTATAGGTCTGCACGGCCGAAGGCGTGCCCACCGTCTGGCTGAA
>NZ_SKFH01000005.1 GCF_004343705.1 Flaviaesturariibacter aridisoli | reverse complement strand
TGCCCCGTCCTAAAATAAGTTGACACATCTGAGACTTATGTATGTCAACATCAGGACAGTCAAGGAAACGGAAGAGTCAGAAGGATTATACACTATCCTTCAAATTGCAGGTAGTTGCCCAGATCGAGAAAGGGGAGTTTACCTACCTGCAGGCCCAGCGTCATTACGGAATTCAAGGCAAGACAACGGTGTTGGTCTGGCTACGCAAACTGGGTACCTTACAGTGGAAAACCCGTTCGCGTATGGAAAAAGCAGAAAAGACCCCGGAGCAGCGCATCAAAGAACTGGAAGCTGCACTTCAATGGGAGCGCGACAAGAACCTGCTGCTGGAAACCACCATCGAGGTAGCGGAAAAGCAGTTCGGAATCGTGTTGCCAAAAAAGTTGCGCGCCAAGCTGCCCAAACCCTCCAAACGCAAGGACGGCTGAGCCTGAGCCGCGCCTGCAGGCTGCTTGGCATCTCACGGCAAGCCTTTTACCAGCAGCGCAGCCGCAATGAAGTGCGCGCCCTTCGGCTGGCGCCTGTACGCCACCTGGTGCAGGAAAAGCGACAGCTCATGCCCCGTCTTGGTACCCGCAAGCTTCATTACCTGCTTGCCCCCGAACTAAAGACCCGGGGCTTGAAGCTGGGGCGCGACGCCCTGTTCGACTACCTGCGGGGCGAGCACCTGTTGGTGCAACCGCGTAAGTGCTATACGAAAACGACAAACTCCAAACACTGGTTGCGCAAGCATCCCAACCGCACCGAAGGCCTGGAGCTGACGCGTCCGGAACAACTCTGGGTGGCCGACATCACTTACGTCACAACCAAGGAAAATACCGCCTACCTGTCGCTGATCACCGACGCCTACTCGCGCAAGATTGTAGGGCACTTCGTATCCGATAGCCTGGCAACAGAAGGTGTTGCCTGTGCCCTGAAAACGGCCTTGAAACAGCGAAAAGCGAACCTTCCGCTAATCCACCACTCCGATCGCGGTATTCAATATTGCGCAGCACCATATCAGGAAGTATTACAGAGCGGCAACGTGCTCTGCTCGATGACGCAGGGAGGAGATTGCTATCAAAACGCGCTGGCGGAACGCATCAACGGGATCCTCAAAGACGAGTTCCTGCTCACACCTTGTCCCGATCTGCAAAGCCTGCGAACAGTAGTGGCCCAATCCATCCACATCTACAACACCCAGAGACCGCACCTCAGCCTACACTACAAAACCCCGAACTTTATCCATGAAAAATCCCTGGAAGCAATCAGCAACCAGGGATCTAAAAACAATCTAAAAACCGTCAACTTATTCTAGGACGGGTCAATCAGACATCAGCCATCCGACATCCGACATTTCTTTAGGGTGCCGATTTCTTTCTCTTCTTCGATGTGTAGATCGCCTTTGCTTTTTCCACGATCTGGACGAACTCCTTTTGCAGGGCGTCTTCAGGATCGGCGCTGCTTTGTGCGAGCGGCAGGATCTCGCTCCAGCTTTTCTCCCGGACATACCTGGATTCTTTGAGCAAGGAGCCGAAAAGGATCACGGCCGAGGCAAAGCGATAGGGTCTTGCGAGGCTGGCGAAGGGCTGCAGCTGCAGGGCGGGCACCAGGTGATCGGTACAGGGCAGCAGCGCACCAGGCTCGCGGTAGTGGAGTGAGAAGCGGGCGCTGTAGCCCGGCGCGGCATCGGGGCGCAGCGGCTCGATCTCGTAGGCCACCAGCAGCGATGAGCCGGAGCCCACCTCACCGCCTTCGATCGCAGCCGACGTGTCTTTCATGGCGCCTACCTTGTTGTCGAAACCAATGAGGCGATACCGCTTCACTACCGACGGATCGAACCGCACCTGCAGCGACGCATCGTCGCCCACCGAGTAGAGCGTCCCGGTGAATTCCTTCACCAGCACTTTTTGCGCCTCGCTGAAGTTGTCGATATAGGCGAAGTTGCCGTTGCCCTTCTGCGCCAGCGCCTGGATCTTCGAGTCTTTGTAGTTGCCCATGCCCACGCCCAGGCAGGTCAGGTATACCCCCGAGTTGCGCTCCTCCGAAATCAGGTCTTCGAGCTCGTGCTCCGACCGGAGACCCACGTTGAAGTCGCCATCGGTGGCGAGAATGACGCGGTTGTTGCCGCGGGGGAGAAAGTGCTCGCGGGCGAGCTGGTAGGCCAGCCGCACCCCAGAGGCGCCCGGTGTCGTGCCGCCGGTTTCGAGGGCGTCGATGGCGCGGATGATCTCGGCCTTGCGGTCGCCGCCGGTGGGCCGCAGGTATACTTCCACCGAACCTCCATAGACCACGATCGATACCGTGTCGACCGACCGCAGGTTCTGCACCAGGCCCTTAAAGCCGGCCTTCAGCAGGGGCAGGCGGTTGGGTGCATCCATCGAGGCGGACACATCCACCAGGAAAACGAGGTTGCTCGGCGGCAGGTGCGCCAGCGGGAGCTTCCGCGAGCGGATATGGGCCAGCAGCAGCCAGTTGCCTTCGTTCCAGGGGCAGGTGCTCAGCACCGGCTCAATGTCGAAGTTGGCGCCGGGTGCGGGCTCGCGGTAATCGAAGTTGAAATAGTTGAGCAGTTCCTCGATCCGTACTGCCTCGGGGGGCACGGCCGACTTGCCGGTGATGAGGCGCCGCACGTTGCTGTAAGAGGCGCGGTCGACGTTGAGGCTGAGCCGGGTGCTCGGAAACTCCAGCGTCGACACAAACCCGTTCTCGACAGTGCTGGCATAGGTCTCGTCGCCGTTGAACCACTGCTGCTGCTGGTCGAAACGTAGGTTGGGCGTGTGCGACGCGAGGTGGTGCAGCTGGATGCGCGGCGCTTTGCGGAGCGTTACATGGAGAAACTGCGCCGCATCGGCCAGCAACCCTTTCTTTTCGTAACCGTCGAGCGAAAAAACGAGCGTGTCGCGGGATTGTTTGGAGAGGATGCCGAAGGTGCCGTCGGGACCGGAGAAGGCGAAATAACCGGTAGCTGCCTGCAGGATGCTGACATTCTGCAGGATCGTGCCCTGCTCGTCGCGCACTTCGCCCTTGAAGTAGTTATTCTGGGCGGTGGCGGAAACAGATAGCAGCAACGTGAGGGCTATAGACAGCGCTTTTCTCAACAAGGTCTTTACTGGATATCGGAGCAGAAGATACGAACAATAGCCGGAAAACTCAGGCGTTTTCCGACAACTGGTAAATTTCCCGCAGGTTGCGGCCGATACCGTCGTAATCAAGGCCGTAGCCCACGACGAACTTGTTGGGTATGGCAAAGCCTACGTAGTCGAGCGTGAGGTCGAACTGGGTGGCTTCAGGCTTGTGCAGCAGCGTGGCGATGCGCAGCGAAGCCGGTTGGTTGTGCTGCAGCTGGGGCAGGAATTCGGCCAGCGTCTTGCCGGTATCCACGATGTCTTCCACCACGATCACATCGCGGCCGATGAGGTCCTGGTCGAGGCCGATGGCGGTGATGACGCGGCCGGTGCTTTTGGTGCCGCTGTAGGAAGCCAGTTTAATAAAGGAGACCTCCGCCTCGACCGTCAGGTTCTTGAACAAGTCGGCGGCGAACATGAAGGCACCGTTGAGGATGCCGATGAAGAGGGGACGCTTGCCGGCGTAGTCGCGGTCGATCTGGGCGGCGAGCTCGCGGATGCGGGTCTGGATGGTGTCTTCGGAAAGATAGCTATCGAAGGTCTTGTCGTGCAGCTTGATTGGTGCCATTAGCTTTTTTTGATGCGTACTTCCTGGCCGACCTTCAGGCCGGAGCTCGGCAAGTTATTCCATTGCTGGATATCTTCCACGCGCACCCCGTATTTTTTTGCCAGCGAGAACAGCGTTTCCTTCGGCTGCACCTTGTGCATAAAGAACTCGGGAGCAGCCACCGGCGTGGCGGGTGCCGCTGACGCAGCGCTGCCGGCGGCCGGGGTGAATTCGGGCTTCGAAGCCTTGCCCGAAAGGGCGATAAGCTCACCGGCCACGAAAGCGCGGTTGTAACCGAGGCCGTTGTACTCGAGCAGCGCATCCATGCGCACGCCTTCCGACTGGGCCACTTCCCAAAGCGTTTCGCCTTCCTGGGCTACGTGCAGGTCCGAGGCGCCGCTGCGCTTTTTGCGCTGCAGGAAGATGAGCATGTCGCGATCGGCCACATCAAGCGGCTTCATGTCGTTGAAATCAAACAGGTAGGTCAGCGCAATACCCTGCTGGGAGGCGAAAGCCACGAACGAGGTGCCCTTCGGCACGTGGATCACGGGTGTTTCGTTGATGCGGAAGATACCGGCCGGGTAGCGCGAAGCTTTGGGCGGTGCTACGGTCGCGGTGCTCTGCACCTGTGCGGTAAACTGGGCGTCGTTGGAGCCACTGTTGTTGAGCACGGCCATATCGGCATCGGGCTTCGGCTTGCGGCCGAGGGCCATCAGCGTGTAGTCCTGCAGGTTGTAGTCGCGGATGATCTTGATGAGGATCTGCGGGTATTTCGGGTTGGTGGCGTAGCCGGCCTTTTTCAGACCGTAAGCCCAGCCTTCAAAGTCGGTAGGGTCGAGTTGGAACAGTGCGCGGTAAGGCGAGCGGTTCTTGAGAAAGTCGGAATGGTCGCGGTAGGATTGTTCGGGAGCCTCGTAGGAGCGGAAGCATTCACCGCGGGCGTCGTCGTCGTGGTACACACGGGCGCCGGTCCATTCGGTTTTGCATTTGATGCCGAAGTGGTTGTTGGAGCGGGTTACGAGGTCGCTCTTGCCAGCCGACGATTCATGGATGCCCTGGGCCAGGGTGATGGCGGCAGGCACGCCGGTGCGGAGCTCTTCGGCAATGGCGATATCGCGGTAACGGTCGATGTAGGCGCGCACGGCGGGCGAGTTCTGGGCGAAGGTCGGGGCGCACAACAGCAACAGGAGGAGGATCGACAGGCTTCCCTTTTTCATCGGATGGTTTTTAGTGTCCTCCCGGCTCTGCGAAACCGGGATCGAATAGGTTAGGTTGGCCCGGGAAGCTACTCCCGGGAGTCTTTCTTTCGAAGGAGGAAGAGGCCGTCGCGTATCGGCAACAGGACCCGTTCCACATCGGGGCAGTCGCGCACAAAGTCATTGAATTTCTGGATGGCCCTGGCGTTTTTACCCCTGATCTCATCGGCCAGCACCTGGCCGTGAAAAAGAACGTTGTCCGCAAAAATAACCCCTCCGGGCCGCAATTTGGGCAGTACGGCGTTAAAATAAGCGGTGTACGAAACCTTGTCGGCATCGATAAAAACCAAATCCCAGGTTTCCTCGAGACCACCGATGATTTCCAACGCTTCACCGATGTGCAAGCGTATATTTTTCACCGATTTTTTTTCAAAAAACTGCTGGGCGGTGGCCGCATCGTCGGCCCGTAACTCTACGGTATGCAACTCGCCGTCTTCCGTCAACCCTTCGGCAAGGCAGAGCGCGCTGTAGCCGGTAAAGGTGCCGATCTCGAGGATTCGCCGCGGGCGCAGCAGCTTGCTCATCATGGCCAGGAAGCGTCCTTGCAGGTGCCCGCTCAGCATGTGCGCGTGCGGGTGATTCGCTTCGGTGTATGCCGCTATTTCTTCCAGCACTGCGTCGTCGGGCGAGGTGTAGCGCTCGGCATAGTCGTGCGCTTTTTCGTAGTTGATGTCGTCTTTCATGATGCCTCCGCTGTTAGCACCTTCTGCACCCCGGCAGGCTTCGACAGCAGCAGCAAGCCGATGAACACCAGAAGACCGTTGAGGATGAGCAGTTCTGAGCCGATCTGGAAGCCGCCAAGCCAGTCGGACTGGTGGCTGTCCACGAGGTAGCACAGCGCCGGCGCCAGGAGACACACTACAGGCACCAACGCATCATTGACCGAGCGCTTCGTTACGAGCCCGAAGGTGAACAGTCCCAGCAGCGGTCCGTAGGTATACGCCGCTATTTTCAGAATCACACCGATCATGCTTTTGCTGTTGACCTGGTAAAACACCATCACACAGATGAGGAAGATCGCGGCAAAGGTGAGGTGCACGAACTGGCGGGTACGCTTCTGCGCTTTTTCATCGAGGCGCGGGTTGCGTTTGATGCCGAGGATATCGATACAGAAGGAAGAGGTCAGCGCGGTAATGGCGCCGTCGGCACTGGGGAAGAGTGCGGAGATGAGCGCGATGATGAAGACGATGGAGATGGCCGCCGGCATGTGTTGCAGCGCCACCGCCGGGAAGAGCTCATCGCCGGTAGCAGCCACGCCGCGGGCCGTGGCGAAGAGGTGGAGCAGGCCGCCGAGAAACAGGAACAGCAGCAGCACCAGCGTCAGCACTCCGGCGAAGGTGAGCATGTTCTTCTGCGAGTCGCGGAGCGTGCGCACGGAGATGTTCTTCTGCATCATCTCCTGGTCCATGCCGGTCATGGTGATGGTGATAAAGGCGCCCGCAAGGATCTGCTTCAGGAAGAACAGCTTACTCGACGGCTCGGTAAAGAATACTTGCGAGTAGCCCTTCTCCCCCATCGCCTTGAGGCCGGCGCCGAAGTCAAGCCCGAGGTTGTTGAAGATGTAGATGGTGCAGATTACGAGGCCGGCGAGCATAAAAGTGGTCTGCAGCGTATCGGTATAAACGATGGTCTTCACCCCGCCCTCGAAGGTGTAGAGCAGGATCATCAGCAGGATCACCAGCGTCGTCAGCCAGAAGGGTACGTGGAGCTGGTTGAGGATAGCGTCCTGCAGGATCTTTACCACGAGGTAAAGACGTGCGGTGGCACCCAGCGTGCGCGAGAGAATGAAGAACGACGCGCCTGTTTTGTAGGAAGTAAACCCGAGCCGCTGCTGCAGGTAATTATAAATGGACGTTACGTTGAGCCGGTAATAGAGCGGCAGCAGCACAAAGGCAATGGTGACGTAGCCAATAATGTAGCCAAGGGCGATCTGGAAATAAGCAAAGCCCTCTTTCCCCACCGCGCCGGGCACGCTCACAAAGGTGACGCCCGACAGCGACGTACCGATCATCCCGAAGGCCACCAGTATCCAGTTGGAATTGCGGTTGCCGATAAAAAAGGATTCGTTGTTGGACTTACGGCCGGTAAGCCAGGCCACGAACAGCAGCACCACGAAATAGCCGATCACGAGGCCGAAGAGCAAGGTTGCCGACATGCATTATCTTTTTGTGTTCGCGTGCAAGATAACCACCCGAATTTTTGAAGTTAGCGAAATTTGCCGTCCTTTTGCCAAAAGCACCTTCATGAGCATACAGGCCCTAGCAATCTTTTGCGGCTCCAAATATGGCAACAACCCCGCCTTCCGCGCCGATGCCGAAGCCCTCGGCGCCCTCCTCGCCGAACGCGGCATCACCCTCATCTACGGCGGCGGCCGCAACGGCCTGATGGGCGCATCGGCCGACGCTGTGATGGCCGCCGGCGGCACTGTGCGCGGCGTCATTCCCCAGGTGCTCACGCAGTGGGAACACCAGCACACCGACATCTCCGAGCTCGTGGTAGTGGAAGACATGCACGTGCGCAAGCGCACCCTCTACGAAATGTGCGACGCCGCCATCATCCTCCCCGGCGGCTTCGGCACCCTCGACGAGCTGTTTGAAATTCTTACCTGGAACCAGCTTTCCATCCACGACAAACGCGTCTACCTACTTAACACCGGTGGCTTCTACGACCACCTCATCGCCCACCTCCGCACCATGCAGGAAGAAGGCTTCCTCTATACCAAAGTGGAAGAACAGGTGATCGTGCTGCAAACACCCGGGGAGATCGAGCAGTATCTCTAGCCCCCTGTCCCCCAAAGGGGGCATGGCCCATCCCCTACCCCTTCCCGGAAGGAAGGGGTATAAAAAGGCCCGGATCGCTTGCGATCCGGGCCTTTTTTAGCTATCGACCTAAGTATTGGTCGAAAACGAAGGTATGATTGACCTAAGTGCCCCCTTCGGGGGACAGGGGGCCGGGCTTACCTCCGGAGCGGTCCGCCCCGGTCGAAGTCGGCGTTGCGCCTGCCGCGGAAGAGCGGGATGTTGAGGCCGGCACGCACGAGCGGCTGGATGTGCCCATAATTGTCCAGGTAGGGCGAATTCTCATCCTTCATCACATCGAAGAGCACGGCGAGGTAGCCATAGGGGCCGCCCTGGCCGCGGCCGGAGGTATAGCCCGCGCCCACTAGCAGGCTCGTGGCCTGCCGGTTGTCTTTCAGCACGGTACCGCCATTGGGCGGGTAGTACTTGAAGTTGATGAAGTTGTGCTCGATCTGCCCCTGCGCAAACAGGAAGTTGACCGGGAAAATGCGCGTGAACACGCCGCCACCGTAAACGCTCTGGCGCGCCTTGTCGTCGAGCACGCGGTTGAAGTTGTCGGTGCCGATGTAGCGTTGCTGCGTGAACGTGTAGTTGACGGCGATGCCGGCATCGAGCCAACTGGTGAGCTCGTAGCCCAGCACCGGGTTGATGCCGCCGAGGAAGTAGCCGGAGCCGAAGCCAAGCGACACCGAGCCGCCGGTGAACAGCTTGTCTTTACGAAAGCCATGTGCGTCATCGCGCGGGGCGGCGGCGACATTGGTGGTTTGCTGCGCAAAGCCGGCAGTCAGCAGCGCGCAGCCGAGAAGTGTGAACAGGGTCTTTTTCATATACTACTTGGGGTCAAAAATTTTCCCGGCATTGAGGATGCCGTTGGGGTCAAACAATTGCTTGATGCCGCGCATCAGCGCCAGCTGCACCTCGTTGAACACGATGGGCAGGTATTCCTTCTGCACGAGGCCGATGCCGTGCTCGCCGGAGATGGTGCCGCCGAGGCGCTTCACCAGTGCGAAGATCTCGCGGATGCCTTCCTTCAGCGAGCCATTCCAGGCTTCGTCGCTCAGGTCGCCCTTGATGATGTTGACGTGCAGGTTGCCGTCGCCGGCGTGGCCGTAGCAAACGGAGTGGAAGCCGTATTTTTTACCGATGGCCTTCACGCCTGCCAGCAGTTGCGGCAGCTCGGCGCGCGGCACCACGGTGTCTTCCTCTTTATAGATGGAATTCGATTTGACGGCCTCGCCCACGCGGCGGCGCAGCTTCCAGAGCTCCGCTTTCTGCTGGGCGTCGTCGGCGAAGAGAATGTCACCGCAGTCAAATTCCTGCACCAGCGTCGCGATGCCTTCCATGTCTTTCATCAGCACGTCCATGTCGTTGCCGTCCACTTCGATGAGCAGGTGGGCCACCACGTCGTCCTGGATCGGCACGATGCTGTTGTCTACAAAGCGCATCACCCACTCCAGCGCATCGCGCTCCATGAACTCGAGGGCACTGGGCGTGTAGCCGGCGCGGAAGATGGCGCTGACCGCCGCGCAGGCGTTCTCGGCCGAGCGGAAGGGCACCAGCATCAGCAGGTCGTGCTGCGGGTGCGGCAGGAGGCGGAGCACGATCTTGGTCACGATGCCGAGCGTGCCTTCGGAGCCGACGATGAGTTGCGTGAGGTTGTAACCGGTGGCGTTCTTAAGCACGTTGGCACCGGTCCAGATGATGTCGCCCGAGGGCAGCACCACTTCGAGGTTGAGCACGTAGTCTTTCACCACGCCGTACTTGACGGCCTTAGGTCCGCCCGAGTTCTCGGCGATGTTGCCGCCGATCATGCAGGAGCCGCGGCTGCTCGGGTCGGGTGGGTAAAAGAGGCCCTTCTCGCGCACGGCATTCTGCAGCACTTCGGTGATCACGCCCGGCTCGGTGGTCACCTGCAGGTTGCGCTCGTCGATATCGAGGATGCGGTTGAGGCGTTCCAGCGATAATACCACGCCCCCCAGGTGGGGCAGTGCGCCCCCGCTGAGGCCGGTGCCGGCGCCGCGCGGCGTTACCGGGATGCGTTGCTCGCTGCAGATGCGGAGCACCTGGCTGATCTCTTCGGGCGTACCCGGCTTCAGCACCACGTCGGGAAGGTAGTGCAGGTCTTCCGTCTCGTCGGACGCATACGCATCTAGCACCTCGGGATCCACGAATACGAAGCCTGCGCCCACGATCCGGCGAAAGGCATCGAGCTGCCGGAGCACCGGCGATTCTGCAGTTACCATGGGGGTAAAGGTCGGAAGAAACGGCCTTAAGGCCGTTGGTTTGTAGTTGGCAGTTGCTGGTTTGTAGTTAGGGAAATGTAAAAAAAGACTTGCAGGCGCAAGCCAACCACAAACAACAAACTACAAACCACAAACTTAATTCTTGAAACTCGGACAGATCGTCTGTCTCCTGTTGAAGCTGTAATGCTCGAATACGCCCTGCTTCACCAGCGAGAATTCGAGGGCGCCGCGGGCGCCGTTGTAGGCTTTCAGCGGCGACATCGTGATGTCGTAGCTGAAGCTGAAGATGTAGTCGTTGAGGCCGAGGCCGATCACCGGGATGAGCGCTTCCTGGTAGCGATAATACAGGCCGCCCACCAGCACTTTCTCACCATCGCCGGAGAGGTTGTAGTGCGCGTTGGCACCGCCTACGGCTTCGAAGGAGCCGGCCTGGGTGCTCACGTACACATTGGGATTCACGATCCACTGGTCGTTCAGCTTGAACGAGCCGTTGAGGAAGGCGGTGTTGCGCATCGGGATGCGGTTGTCTACGTTGCCCGCGTCGTTGGTAAAAAACGATTCGCGCGGTCGGTTGATGTGCATCACCGAAAAGCCACCGTTGACGTAAATGTTATTGGTGGGAAAGTAGGCGTAGTTGAGCCCGGCCTGCAGGTCGAAATACCCCACGCTCGTGCGGTCGAGGAAGGCCGAGGTAGGCAGCTTGCTATCGAAGAAGTGCCCGTCGAACTGGTCGGGAAATTTCAGAGCGGCCATGTCGATCCGCTTGCTGGCATAGCCGATGTTGAAGCCGGCGCTCAGCAGGCTTGAATAACCGAGCATCTGGTGGTAAGCGACGGCCCCGTACACTTTGGTGGAGCTCAGGTTGCCCGATCCCGCCACGTCTTTCAGCAACATACCGCCGAGGCCGATCCAGCCGTTCTGGAAGCGGTCTTTCCCGATCTGCACATCGCCGAAAGCGCTCATCGTTTTATACGGTACCGACATGATGCTCGACCACTGGTTGCGGTAGTTGACACCCACCCGGTAGTCGCCATCGGGAATAAAGCCCGTATTGGCCGGGTTGGTAGACAGCGGCGAGTTGAAGAACTGCGAGAAATGCAGGTCCTGCGCGCCCGCGAGCTGCGAAACGCCGGCACTCAGCACCAGGGTGCTCCATATGGTCAGAATGCGCTTCATGGTCTCCTCCTCTTCTTTTATCGGATTAGGGTTATATCGCCTTTCTTGGTGGCCTTCTTACCATCCACGAAGGTCACTTCCAGGGTATAGGCATACACATCCATCGGCTGCAATTTGCCTTTGTACGTGCCGTCCCATCCAAGGTGCCGGTCATTCGTTTCAAATACTTTCTGTCCCCAACGGTTCCAGATGGTGAAGTGCATGTCGGCGATGCCGAAGCCGCGGGCATACACGATGCTGTTGATGCCGCCGCTGAGCGGCGTAAAGGCATTGGGCACATCCACTGCCGGTTCCACCAGGGTGGTCACCCAGCGCCGCGTAGTGTCGGGGCAGCCATTCGCGTTGATGGCGATCAGCAGCACTTCGAAAGAATCGGCTGTATTGTATTCGTGGCGCACAGGCAAGCGGCTGATGGTGAGCAACGTGTCGCCATCACCGTAGAGCCACTTGAAGCTGACGGCATCGGAGGACGACGTGTTCTCAAACGTCAGCGCCGAATTCGGGATCGGCGGCTGCGGGCTCACCGTGCCGATGCCGGCCTGCGGCTTGTCCGACAGCGTGATCACAAACTTCGTGGAGTCAATGATGTTGCAGGTGCCCGAGTCCACGGCAGTGAGGCGGATGGTGTACGTGCCGGGGTTGGGATAGAAATGCGGCGGGGGCGTGGGGGCCGTAGAGGTCGTGCCGTCGCCGAAGTCCCAGGTAAAGGTCTGGCCACCTTCCGAGGTATTGGTGAACACCGCGTTGTACGGTGCGCAGCCGGTGGCGGGCGTCTCGAAGCGGGCCTTCACCAGCACGGCTACATTCACCACGGTATCTTTCGATTCGGGGGCGTTGCAGAAGGAAGTATCAACGATCGTGAGCCGCACGCGGTAGCTGCCGGGGCGCGGGAAGCTGTGGGAGAAGGGGCCGGGGCCGCGGGTTTCGGTGCTGTTCTCATCCAGGAACTGCCATACGAAGGTATTGTTGGTAAACGGGCGGCTCGGTTGCGGCGGCGTCAGGTTGGTGAATTCAAACTTCAGCGAGTCGCAGGGATTGAGCTTTCGGAAACCGAAGTCGGGCTTTGCCTTCAGCGAGCCCACGCGGATGTTGACATACGACGTATCGCGCACGTTGCAGCTGTTGGGATCCACGGCGATCAGGCGCACGCGGTACGAACCTACGGCATTGTAGGTATACTGGATGTTTGGCTGCGTAGTGGTCTGGTCGGTCACGCCGTCGCCGTTGAGGTCCCATTCGTAGGTAACGGCATTGGCCACGGTGTCGCGGAACTGCACCGTCAGCGGCACGCAGCCGGCCGTGTCGCGCACCACGCCGTCGATAGACGACTGCACACCGGCGGCAAGACCGGCGAGGTTGAGTGCGATCTTGATCATGCCGAGGTTGCAACCGTTGGCGGGGTTCTGCTGGGCCCAGGCGCCGGGCGTTGCCGGCCAGTACGGGTGCGGCGTGGTACAGTTGGCGCAGGTGGCCTGGTAGATAACGCCGTTGGCGTCGAAGCGGCTCGTGCCGCCATCCACGTGATCCGGAAAAGCGTTCGGCGAATTCTCCCCAAAGAAGGAGCCGTACAGTTGCTGCGTTGCGTTCTTTTTCAGCACGAAAAAGTAAAAGTCTTTGCCGTCGGTCTGCGCCGGCGAGTTGTAGGGCGGCGTCATCACCACGGCGTCGGACGTTACCGGGAGGCCGAGCGTACCGACGGACGTAAAGCCACTGGCGGCGCCGCCCCAGCCCGATACGTACACGTTTTCGCAGCGATCCACGAGGAAGGCCGTGGGCGATATGTTCACATCCGAAGCATTGGAGGTTCCGAAGGCCATCGAATAGATGAACCCGGAGAGATCGGGCTCCAGCTTGGCAATGAATTGACGGGCATTGGCCACGTGGTAGGCCGCGTTGACGTTCTGCCAGGAACCCAGCGTTTGCCCCATGATATAGGGAATGCCGGTGCGGTCCATCTTGAGTCCATAAATCTGGTCGTACGCAGGTGTACCGATAAAGGCGGTGCGTAGCAGGGTGCCGCTATTGGTGAATTCGGTGACAAAGCCGTCCACATCTCCGTGATTGGCGGGGCCCATGGTGCCGCTCGCGCCGGGTAGTGTGGGGCTGGTCGTGCCGCCGCCCACGTACAGGTTTCCATTGATCGGGCCTACCGACAGTACGTAGGCGCCGTCGAGGCCGGTGCCGCCGAGGTAGGTCGCCCATACGAGGTCGCTGAGGGCGGGGTTGATCTTCACCACCACCGCGTCCTGCTCGCCGGAAAGCGTGCTGCCGTTGGTTACGGGGAAGCCCGTGGCGCGGGAGCAGGAAGCCACGTAAATATTGCCGGCATCGTCGAGAATGACTTCGCTGCGGCCGTCGTCGCCGTAGTTGTGCTTCAGGGTGGTCGGGGGGCCGGAGTGCGACGGGTCGATGTTCACGCAGTCATCACCGGAACCGCCCATGCGGATGCTCCCCAGCAGTGCCGATCCCGTGGCGTTGAGCTTTACGACCACGAGGTCAAAGCTGCCATTGGGCCCTTTGCTGACGAGGCTTGGAAAGTTGGCGGAGTTGCTGCGCCCGGCGATGATCAGGTTGCCGGCGGGATCGCACCAAAGGCTATGGGGCTGCTCGTCGCCGCTGCCGCCGATGTAGGTGGCGTATTCGCGACTGGATCCGTCGGGACTCAGCTTGATGATGCCGATGTCGACAGAGCCGTTGCCGAAGTTCTGCTGGTAGGAACCCTGGTAGGTAGGAAAGCCCGGCCCGAACACGATACCGCCGCCAAAGAACGATCCATCGGGGCCATAGGTAGCGGTATAGCCCCAGTTGTTGGCATGGCTTCCGGCGAACGAGGCGAACACGATCGTCGGGTCGATCACCAACACCTTCCTGGAATCGTAGGCGCGCACGTTGAAGCGCAGCGTGCTGTCCTTCAGGCGGTAGTTGCAGGTAACGGTCTGGCGGCCGGCGTCGGTGTATTGATAGGCATAGGGCGGCAGCTCGCGCACGGCCCCCACCGAGGTTTCGATCTGGAGCAGGCCTTTCTCTTTGATCGAGAGGCCGTCCGTATGGCTGTAGCGCAGCTCAATCTGGCCGGGGTCGCCGCCGGGACGCACGATGAGGTCGTATTTGAGCTTGCCATTCTCGGAGTAATAGCGCAGGTCGATATTGGGATAGAGGTCCCGCACAGTCACGCCCTGGTACTCCCGGCAACCGGTCCCCCATTGCGCGGGGTCGTTGCCGATGAAGTAGTTGCTGACGCCCGGCAGGGGCTTGTCGGCTTGGAAAGTGGCTGCCTTGCCGGCACCGATGAAGTCGGCACTGTACGCATGGCTGCGCACGGGAAATTCCTGGTCGCTCTTTTCCCGGCGGTGGAGCATATCCTGCACCCTGACCAGGTCCGCCAGGTCTTGCTGTACCACGGTAAAGCCGGTAGAGCGGAGGTAAAAGGCCCCGGCCGAGACCTCGGCCCGGTAGCGCACAACGGGGTCCCACTGGCCTTTATTCTCGGTAAACGAAAGCGGCGCATTCGGCTGGGCCATGGTGAACAGGGAACCGAACAGGCAAAGGGCGGACAGTATGGTAGTCTTCACGTTCAAAGCTCTCGTAAGATAAACTGAATATATTAAAAAAATGTTGTGCGCGAAAGTGTTAAGATATGCGACTCCACGGGGTTTTACCCAGCTGCGCCAAGAGGTATTGTTTCAAACGCACATGTTCGGCCGACTCCAGCTCAGGATCTTTGTCCACTAATTGCTCGGCAAAGTTTTTCGCCGCGTCGAGAACGGTTTTGTCTTTGACGAGATCTGCCAGTCGAAAGTTCAGCGAACCACTTTGCCGTGTCCCTTCAATTTCACCCGGACCTCTCAGTTCCAGATCTTTTTCTGCAATTTCAAAACCACTGTTCGTGGCGCACATGATCTTGATCCGCTCCCGCGCGTCGTTGCTCAACTTGGGGCCCGTCATCAGGACGCAGTAGCTTTTTTCGGCCCCGCGGCCAACACGTCCGCGTAGCTGGTGCAATTGGGATAGTCCAAATTTTTCCGCACTTTCAATGACCATCACCGAGGCGTTCGGCACGTTCACCCCCACCTCGATCACCGTGGTGCTCACCATGATATGAGTGTCGGCCTGCACAAAACGTTGCATGTTGGCCTCCTTCACGTCGGGCGTCTGCCGGCCGTGCACCATGCTGATGTAATAGCGCGGCTCGGGGAAGTAGGCCTTCACGTTCTCGTAACCCTGCATCAGGCTTTCGTAATCCACCTTCTCACTCTCTTCGATGAGCGGGAAGATGACGTAGGCCTGCCGTCCCTTTTCCAGCTCCGACCGGATGAACTCCATCACCCGCGAGCGTTGGTCGTCGAGGCGGTGCACGGTGTGCACGGGCAGTCGTCCCGGCGGCAGTTCGTCCATAACGCTGTAGTCCAGGTCGCCGTAGGCTGTCATCGCCAGGGTACGCGGGATCGGCGTGGCCGTCATCACCAGCACGTGCGGCGGCAACGTCGCCTTTTTCCAGAGACGGGCGCGCTGCGCCACACCGAAACGGTGCTGCTCGTCCACGATGGCCAGACCAAGGTTTTGAAACTGCACCACTTCCTCGATGAGGGCATGGGTTCCGATTAAGATACGTATCGAACCGGCGGCCAGTTCGCCGAGGATCTTTTTTCTTTCGGCGGTCTTGGTGCTTCCCGTAAGAATACGGATGGGAAGTCCCATGGGCGCCAGCAGTTCCGATAATCCTTTGAAGTGTTGCTGCGCGAGAATTTCGGTGGGTGCCATGAGGCAGGCCTGGTAGCCGTTGTCGTTGGCGAGCAGCATCGCCAGCAAGGCCACGATGGTCTTGCCCGAGCCCACGTCGCCCTGTAGCAGCCGGTTCATCTGGTGGCCGGAGGCGGTGTCGGTGCGGATCTCCTTCAGCACGCGCTTCTGGGCGCCGGTGAGGGCGAAGGGCAGGTGCTCTTTGTAGAAGGTGTTGAACAGCTCGCCTACCTGGTCGAAGATGGCGCCGCGCGAGTGGCGGTGCCGCTCCGAGCGGGTGCGGGCGAGGCGCACCTGGGCGATGAACAGCTCTTCGAACTTGAGGCGCCGCACGGCCAGCGTGCACTCCTTCGGCTGCCGCGGAAAGTGGATGCCGCGGTAGGCGGCGTAGCGGCCCATCAGCTTGCCCTGCTCCAGGATGTAGTCGGGCAGGTTTTCGGGAAGTTCGTCGGGCGGCACGATGTCGAGCAGCGCCTGCACCAGCTTGCCGATGGGCCGCGCACCGAGGCCGCGGCTTTTGAGCTTTTCCGTGGTGCTGTATACCGGCTCCAGCGTGTTGGGCACCGCCTCCGGGTTGAACGATTCGATCTCGGGGTGCACCAGCTGCGGCTTGCCCATGAAAAAGGACAGCTTGCCGAAAGCCGTGTACCGCGCGCCCTCGCGGAGCATCTTTTCCACGAAGTTGAGTCCCTTGAACCAGGTCAGCTCAATGGTGCCCGTTTCGTCGCGCAGGTAGGCCATCAGTCGGCGGGCACTTTTCTCTCCCGTCGTTTCCTTGAAGGTCAGGAAGCCGCGCACCTGCACATAGTCCATCGACGGGTTGAGGTCGATGATGGGTGTGAAGCGCGTCTTGTCGATATGGCGATAGGGAAAATGATGCAACAGGTCGCCGAACGTAAAGATGCCCAGCTCCTTCTTGAGCAGGTCGGCCTTATGCGGACCCACGCCCTTCAAATACTCGATCGGGCTGGCCAGTATGTTCGTGATGGTGGGAATAGCGGGGGTGTTTCGCGTAAAATTACGGCAGAGAATGGTTTTGGGTTTAGAAGGTTTGGGAGGTTGGGGCGCTGATCGTCTGAACCCTTCACTCTACGAAACCTCCTAAACGATTTACCGCGCTTTTTCCCAAAGAACGCTTTGCCGTCCCTTCCGGTATTTCCACCAGCCGGCCAGCAGGCAGGCGTTCATGAATAGGAAATAGAACGGTACCGTGGTGAGGAAGAATGCCCGGTTGCGGCGCAGCAGCCCGGCGCCGGCGGCCGCCAGGGTGTAGGCCAGCAACTGTCCGCCCAACAGCCAGTCGTAGAGCGGCGCCCCGTGCCACAGGGCCAGCGCTGCATTGAGCAGCAACAGCAGCGGCAGCGCCGGCGGGCAGAACACCCAGCGCAGCCAGCGGCGTGCGACAAATTGGAAGGCCAGCACCGGGTGACCGAGAAGGCTGCGCCACGACAGGCGTTCCAGCAACTGGAAAGCGCCGGCAGCAATACGCACCTTGCGTGTCTGCTCGTCGCGGAGGGAGGCCGAGGGCGCTTCCAGGGCGTAGGCGCCGGGCTCGTAGGCAATGCGGCGGCCCTGCAGGCCAATGTGGAGCGACAGGAACAGGTCGTCGAGCAGGGTGTCTTCGGGCATGGGCCGGAAGAGCGACGTGCGCAGGGCGAAGAGCTCGCCGGCAGCACCCACCACGCTGTAGAGGCGGGCGTCGAGGCGCTTGACAAAAGATTCGTAATGCCAGTACCAGCCTTCGGCAAAACCCATCCCGGAGCTGTGGCGCACCCGCTTTTCGCCCGCCACGGCGCCCACGCGCTCGTTTTCAAAATGACGGAGCAGTAGCTTCAACGCCCCAGGCGCGAGCTCGGTATTGGCATCGGAAAGCACCACCAGCGGCGTGCGCACGGTGGCAAGCGCCCGGTTGAGCGCGGCGGTCTTACCGCGACGCTGGTCTTGGTGCAGTACCTCCACGGCAGGGAAGGGTGCCAGCAGGTCGGCGCTGCCATCGGTAGAACCGTCGGTCACCACGAGGAGGTGCAGCCGCCCGGCGGGGTACTCCAGGGCAAGGGCGTTGCGGATCTTTTCGGGGAGGATAGCCGCTTCGTTGTAGGCCGCCACCACCAGCGTCACCTCGGGCCACTGTTCGGGCACGGGCAGAGCGCGGCGCCGGCGAAAGGCCGTCAGCGCCAGCAGGAGCAGCGGGTAGCCTACGTAGGCAAAAAACACCCCGCCCAGCAGGAACCAAAATAAAGCGGCGGCCCATTCCATAGCCCCGCGAAGATAGTTTCCCCGAACGGACTTGGATTTTTTACGGAAAATCCTACATTTGCACTCCCCACGCCAACTTAGCTCAGCTGGTAGAGCGATTCATTCGTAATGAATAGGTCGTCAGTTCGAATCTGATAGTTGGCTCCGGAAAAAGGACTTCAAGCAATTGAGGTCCTTTTTATTTCAGCAAGCGCGTGCTTGTTTATAGTGGGGAAACGCAGGTACAGCGCCGGCCGGCAGCTCTTCCGGGCGCCCCGAATGTTTGATGTTTGGGCACTATAGGTACGGTAATTGTTCACAAGGCGTAGAACCCAAAATCAGCAATATGAAAAGAATCTTCAAGGCAGTGAGCGTAGTGGCGGTGTGCGCTTTCCTCGGCGGCACACCGGTAATGGCACAAACAACGGAGAATTCCACGACAACCACCACGACGGCGCACAATACCGATCGTGATCATGACGACGATGACGGCGATGGCGGAAAGTGGGGCCTGCTGGGCCTTGCGGGCTTACTGGGCCTGCTGCGCCGCAACCGTAAGGAAAACCACGTGGTGCATACAACGACGACGCCCAACCGGTAATCCAATTCGTCTGGAATAGAAAAAGGCAGCGGTCAGACCGCTGCCTTTTCGTTAACCCGCTTTCTGTAGAAATACGGACGTCCCTTCTTCTGGAACAGCCTTTGCTTCAAGGAAACACGTAACAAACCAAACAAAGCATTCCAGATGAAAGCAAGCCTCCGCTTCCCTTCCATTCAAGACCTGCGCGAATACCTCGACGAGATCGGTGTTCCCGAAGAGACCAGCCGCAAGATCAGCTCCTCCAGCACTTTCGGTGAGTTTACCGAAGCCCAGCTGGAGCTGGCCCGGAATGCATTCAAAGCCGAAATAGAACGCTCACAGGACGCCTGACTACACAACCTTAAAAACCCTCAGGGCCTATCCCCAGTATCTCCTTCGCCAGCCCGATCTGACGTTCATCGCCGCTGTGCTTGCCAGGCTCGTCGGACAGTTTGACCACGGGCGTCCAGGCCGCGCTGGCGGGGCGGGCGGCGGTCATCTTCAGCACGATGTTGACGGGCGTCAGGCCCACGTCATTGGTGAAGTTGGTGCCGATGCCAAAGGAGCCCCGGATGCGCCCGCGGCAGTGCTCCGCGATGCGCCGCACTTTCTCCGGGTTGAGCGCATCCGAGAAGACGATCGTCTTGCTCAGCGGATCGATGCCCAGGCCTTGGTAGTGCGCGATCGTGCGGTCGGCGAAGCGCAGCGGGTCGCCGCTATCGTGCCGCACCCCGTCGAAGAGGCGGGCAAACTTGCGGTCGAACACCTCGTAAAATTCTTCGGTGGTGAAGGTGTCGCTGAGGGCGATACCCAGCTCGCCTCGGTACACGTCCACCCAATGCTCCAGCGCCATCGTGTTGGCCATCCGGAAGCCGTATTGCGCGGCGTGGTACATGAACCATTCGTGCGCGTGCGTGCCGATCGGCTTTACACCGTGCTTCATGGCCAGGTGCACGTTGCTGCTCCCAACGAAAGTGCTCCCATACTGCTTCAGCGTGGCCACCACCAGGTCCTGCACCGCGTAGGAATGCCGGCGGCGCGTGCCGAATTCAGCGATCGACACACCCAGCTCGCCATACGCTTCGATCTTGCGGCGGGTCTTTTCGGCTACCACCCCGTCGGGCTCGCGCGCCGCGCCACCCAGTGCATAAAAGTTCTCGGCGATCAGGCAAAGCAGCGGTACCTCCCAGAGGATCGCTCGGTACCAGGAGCCTTCCACCGTCACCTCCACGTCGCCGCCAGCTTGGGTGACCTGTACTTCCGACGGGGCGTAGCGATACCCTTGCAGGAAGTCGAGGTACACGGGGTCGAGGTAGGGGCAGGTGATGGCCAGCCACTGCTTTTCGGCCGCGCTGAGACGCAGGCCGCTCATGGCGTCCACGGAGGCACGCAGGGCTTCGGCAAAGCCGTCGGGAAACTGGTGGCCGCCGCGGTTGATAAAGCGGTAACGCGCGCAGGCCCTCGGAAAGAGCTTGCACACGCACTGCTGCATGGTAAACTTGTAGAAATCGTTATCGAGCAGGGAGGACAGGGTGACCATGTTCCGGCTGCTGAAAAAGGCGGGCCAGCAGGCGCCCCTTAGAAGTTTCCAACTTTCGGATTGGCCGCCGTACCCTAATTTAGTGCGGATTAACGAGCCTCCCTTAACGTAACCCCTTGAAGCAAAGAGTCCCTCATTCCATTTTTGAGCTGCTGCTCGAATCCGGCAGGACCATTTCCTCCGAGATCGAGCTGGAGACCGTGGTGCAACGTGTAACCGACATCGGCACCGAGCTTTCGGGCGCGCAATTCGGCGCGTTCTTTTACAACGTAGTCAACCAGGCCGGCGAGTCGTACGTGCTGTACACCATTTCGGGCGTTCCGCGCGAGGCCTTCTCGCGCTTCCCGATGCCCCGCAACACCCGCATCTTCGAGCCCACTTTCACCGCCAGGGGTACGGTGCGCTACGACGACGTGACCAAGGAACCCCACTACGGCAAAAACCCGCCCTACCATGGTATGCCGGAGGGTCACCTCCCCGTGCGCAGCTACCTGGCCGTGCCCGTGGTCAACCCGTTTACGAAAGAAGCTATCGGCGGCCTCTTCTTCGGCCATGAGGACGTGGGCGTGTTTACGGAAGCCTCCGAAAAGCTCATCGAAGGCATGGCGCTGCAAGCCGCCATCGCCATGAGCAATGCCCGCCTCTTTGATGAAAAGAAACGCATCGAACGCAGCCTCCAGGAAGAGCGCGACCAATACCGCAGCATCTTCGAGGCAAGCTCCGACTCGATGATCATCTACGACGAGAACGGCATCATCGTGGAAGCCAACCCTTCGGCCTGCCGCATTTTCGGGTATGCGTACGAAGAGCTCATCGGCCAGCCGGCGAGCCGCCTCTTCGCCAACCCCAACGACTTCACGAAGCTGCGCGACACGGCGCTCGCCGGTGAAAAATATTCGGGCCGCAACACCCGCATCCGCCACGACGGATCGCACTTCGAAGTGCAATACAACGGCACGCGCTTCCCCTTCCGCGGCAAGCCCCACGTGCTGTCGGTGGCCCGCGACATCACCGAGGAGTTGCGCCACCAGCAGCAGCTCCGCGACCACGAACGAAAGGCCCTCGCCCTGCTGGAAGAAAAAGTACAGGAACGCACCGCCGAGCTCGAGCAGCGCAACTACGACCTGCTGCAGTTCGCCTCCGTGGCTTCGCACGACCTCAAAGAGCCGGTGCGGAAGATCTCGATCTTCAGCCAGATGCTCGAAGAGAACCTGGGCAACGCGATCGACCCCGCCTCGGCACGCTACCTGGGCAATATCGTTTCTTCCTCGCGCCGCATGCTGCGCCTCATCGACGACCTGCTTTCCTTTTCCCGCCTGTCGCACAGCGAGCTCGACTTCGCACCGGTTGACCTCAACGAGTTGCTGCAGCGCATCCTGGAAGACCTGGAGCTTCCCATCGGCGAGAAGAACGCGGCTTTCCACATCGGGACGCTGCCCACCGTGGAAGGCATCGCACTGCAGCTGGGCCAGGTGTTTCAAAACCTCATCGCCAACTCGCTCAAGTTCGTGCACCCCGGCCGCCCGCCGCAGATCACGCTGCGGGCTGAAGAACGCGACGGCGAGCAGGGCCGCGAATGGGTTCTCTTTTATTCCGACAACGGCATCGGCTTCCGCCCCGACCAGTCCGACAGGATCTTCGAAGTATTCCAGCGCCTTCATACCCGCGAAAAGTTCGAAGGCACGGGCGTCGGCCTGGCCATCGTCAAGCGCATCGTCGACTCGCACCACGGCCGCATCCGCGCCTCGGGCCAGGAGGGCGGCGGCGCCACGTTCGAGATCGTGCTGCCGGAAAAGCAGCCGGGGAGTAAAAGTTTGTAGTTTGAAGTTTGCAGTTGGTAGTTACGCGGTGCGGCGGCGCATGTCTTCAACCCGGGAAGCACCAGCGTAACGATGGGGCCGCTTCGCTGCGCTCGCAATGACACGCCCCCCGGCCGTCGCTGGCGCCGTTCGCAAATCTATATTTGTCTTCCCATCTTCACTCCTGCCAATGACCCTGCAGCAACTCGAATACATTGTCGCACTCGATACGCACCGCCATTTTGTGACCGCCGCGCGGCATTGCTTCGTCACGCAGGCAACGCTGAGCATGATGATCCGCAAGCTGGAAGACGAGCTCGGCGTGCGGCTTTTCGACCGCAGCCGGCAACCCGTGGCGCCCACACCCATCGGGGTGGCGCTGGTGGCGCAGGCCCGCCTGGTGCTGCAGGAAGCGCGGCGCCTGACCGAGCTGGTATCGGAAGAGCAAGGCACTGTGAGCGGCGAGCTCCGCCTGGGAGTTATTCCCACGCTGGCGCCCTACCTCCTCCCCCGCTTCCTGCCGGCGCTGATGAGCGAATACCCCGCCCTGCAGGTGCGCGTCACCGAGGCCAACACGGGCGAGCTCATCGAGCGGCTCGAAGCCCACACCCTCGACGCGGCCCTGCTGGCCACCCCGCTGGAGCGCCCGACGCTGACCGAGTTACCCCTCTTCTACGAACGCTTTTACGTATACGCCGCCCCGGAAGAAAAGCTGCCCCGTAAGGGTCCCATTCACCCCGACGACATCGACCCCGACCGCCTCTGGCTGCTATCGGAAGGACACTGCCTGCGCACGCAGGTGCTGCAGCTGTGCGGCGGACAAACCGGGCCGCGGCGCCTAGCCTTCGAAACGGGCTCCCTCGAAATGCTCCTCCGCCTCATCGACACGCAGGGTGGGCTCACTATCGTGCCCGAGCTCGCCATCGACAACCTCAGCGCGCGGCAGCAAAAGAATGTGCGCCCCTTCCGCAACCCCGCACCGGTGCGCGAGATCAGCCTCGTCACTTCGCCGCATTACGCCCGCCGCAAAGTCGTAGAAATACTGTCGGCCACCGTGCGGGCCCACCTGCCCGAGTCGCTCCGCGAGCGCTTCAAAAAGCAGGTGCTGGCGCCGCTGTAACATCAGCGCCGCCCTTCTTCCGCATAGATCTCGTTCGACACACGCCGCTCCAGGTCGGCGTCTTCCCCGGTGAGCCGCTTGTTCTTCCAATTGCCTTTGGCAAAGACGGCCAGGCTCACCAGCGCAATGAGCACGTTGGCCGACGGGAACGCATACCACAGTCCATGCAGCCCCAACGTTGAATGCTTCGACAGCACGTAGGCGAGGGGAAACTGCAGCACCCATTGCGACACCATCGTCAGCAACATCGGGATGACCATATTCCCGGAGGCCCGGAACACACCCGAGATGCACAGTTGCAAGCCAGGAAGCCCCATGCCGGCGCCATCGTGCGGAGGAAGCGGGCTGCTTCGTCTATTACCGCGTGGTCCTGCGGAACAAAGAACGTGGCAAACTGCGGCGCGAAGGCCAGCACCACGAGCCCGAAAGCCGTCATACCGGCAAAGCCCATGCGCGCGCCGAGCCGCGCGGCGTGCGCCGCGCGCTCCGTAAGGCCCGCGTCGATATTCTGGCCCACCAGCGTGGAGATGGCCATCGACAAACCCATCGCCGGGATCATGACGAGCTGCAGCACGTTGGCCAGCACAATGGGCACGGCCAGCCGGAGTAATGCGGGGGCGATGGGACCGTCCAGCAAGTTGTGGGGTGCGGAGGGAGCAGCGGTTCTTGCCATGCACCCCTACCTGAAAATTTGGGGCCGTATTACAAGCTCAGCACCACCTTACCGCGCGTGTGGCCCGTTTCCACCTGGGCATGCGCCGCCGCCATCTCCGCAAAGGAGAAGCGATGCCCGATCGTCGCCTTGAGGTGGCCGGCTTCCAGGAGACGGGCGAGGTCTTCCATATCGGGGCCGCTCGATTGCACGAGGTAGTTTTCCGCCCGCAGGCAGCGGCGCTCCGCTTCCTGCGCTACGGGTTCCCTGGCGCCGCCCACGATGGACACGAGCACGCCGCCGGGCCGCAGCACGTCGAGCGAATGCAGGGCCGTGTCGCCACCGACGGGATCCAATACCAGGTCGATGTCGGAAGCGAGCTTGCGGAAATCGTCATTGTGGTAGTCGATGACTTCGGAAGCACCGAGCCGGCGCAGGTAGTCGTGGTTGGCGGCCGAAGCGGTGCCGATCACTTCGGCGCCGACCTGTTTGGCGATCTGCACGGCAAAGTGGCCCACGCCCCCTGCAGCCGCGTGGATCAGCACGCGCTGCCCGGCGCGGAGGCCGCCACGGTGCACGAGCACCTGCCAGGCGGTGAGCGCCGCCAGTGTGGTCGCCGCGGCTTCTTCCGTAGAAATACCGTCGGGGATGCGCGCGAAATGCGTCGCGGGTGCAGTTACATATTCGGCGTACGCGCGACCCGCGCCGGGGAAGTTGACCATCCCGAAGAGGCGGTCGCCCACTTTCCATTGCGTTACGCCTTCGCCCACCGCCTCGACCGTTCCGGCCACGTCCCAGCCCAGGATGACCGGCGGCGCTTCCATCAGCTTATTAAAGAAGGCGCCGCCCTTGCGGGTCTTGATGTCCACCGGGTTGATGCTGATGGCTTCGTTGCGCAGCAGCACGTCACCGGCCGCGGGCCTGGGTTGCCGGACATCGGTCAGTTGCAGGACATCGGTGCCGCCGGCGGCATTCAGTACATAGGCTTTCATATCAGTGGATCGGTTGTGTTTTAAAGAGGGGTGCGATCAGTTCCAGCGAGCGGGTGCGCGCCGCGAGGTCGTACACGTGTGCCGTCACCATCAGCTCGTCGACGCCCGTTTCGGCCACGAAGCCGGACAGGCCTTCGGCCACCGTAGACGGACTGCCTACGAAGGAGTAGTGCGCAAACTGGCGGACGGCGGCTTCCTCGGCGGGTGTCCATTGGGCCGACATATCTTCTGTGGGCGGTGCCAGGGGGCGGCGCTTGTTGCGGATGAGGCCCAGCACGAGCTCGTAGTACGAGGTGGCGAGGTGCTGCGCTTCTTCGTCGCTTTCGGCGGCGATCACCGACACGCAGGCCAGCGCGTAGGGTTCCTGCAAATACTTCGACGGCTGGAAGCGGGCCTTGTACAGGGCCAGCGCCTCGTGCAGGTAGGTGGGCGCAAAGTGCGAGGCGAAGCCGAAGGGCAATCCCAGCATGGCGGCCAGCTGCGCGCTGTAGGTGCTGGAGCCGAGCAGCCATACCGGCACCTGCGTCCCTTCGCCGGGGATGGCGCGCACCCGCGCGCTGGGCTCGGGCACATCGAGAAAGCGGAGCAGCTCCACCACGTCGTTGGGAAAGTCGTCGCCGCCCTGCAGGGAACGGCGCAGGGCCGCGGAGGTGAGCGGGTCGGTGCCCGGGGCGCGGCCGAGGCCGAGGTCGATGCGGCCGGGATAGAGCGCCTCGAGGGTGCCGAACTGTTCGGCGATGACCAGCGGTGCGTGGTTGGGCAGCATCACGCCGCCCGCGCCGACACGGATGCTGTTTGTTTGCCCCGCCACGTGGCCGATGAGCACGGAGGTGGCCGCCGACGCGACGCTCTCCATGTTGTGGTGCTCGGCGAACCAGTAGCGGGTGCAGCCGAGGCGCTCGGCGGATTGCGCGCCGGCAACAGCACGGCGAAAGGCGCCCGACACGGTATCTCCTTCCACCACGGTGGCGAGGTCGAGTACGGACAGCGGTATATCGGAAAGCTTTTTAGACACAGGCATTTGTTAAGGCCTTGCAAGGTAGCACGGTGCCAACCGACAGCTGTCGGCGAACGGCGTTCCTGCGTCGGTAAAAAACAAGCCCGGCCGTTAAACATTGAAGTCGGCGGTCGGTCTGATGAACAGGACCCCGCAAAAGGTCCGCATCGTTAACCTCAAAAAAAAACACCATGAAAAAGATCTTTCTCGCCTTCGCCCTCCTCGCCGGCGTGCTCGGCGCGTCGGCCCAGGGTCGTTCCCGCGAGCAAGCCACTGACGCCATCCTCCGCGGCGGCGCGCCCACGGCCAGCAGCAACTATCCCGGCAGCAACAACGGCTACGGCCGCGACGATCGCTACGAGCGCAACGAACGCAACGACCACCACGATCGCTACGACCGGAAGGACCGCTACGAGCGGGATCGCCGCGAGCGCGAAGCCCGCGACCGCCGCGAAGAAGCGATCCGCCGCATCAATGACGACTACGATTACCGCATCGCCCGCGTGCGCGACGACCGCCGCCTCAGGAACCGCGAGCGCAAGCGCCAGGTAGCAGTGCTGCAGCGCGAGCGCGAGCAACGCCTCCGCGACGTGCAGGCCGGCAACAACGGTTACCGTTATTGAGGATCAATCGTGAATCAGGAAAAGGCGTTCGCCATCGGCGGGCGCTTTTTGCGTCTAAGAAGGTATTAAAGGGTAAAAGGTCCGGAACCGCCCCGCCGTCGCTAAAGCTATGGCGGGCGATGAAAGAAAAAAGAAAGGAAGTTGGTACGCTAAGCAGAGACGCACGATGTGCGTCGCTACTTAATGAACAGCCTTGCCTGCGGCGGAACCATTATTATATCTCTTCGCGAAACACCTTATTCTCTTTTTTTCTTAGCGGTGAAAAACGCTTCTTTCCCTTTATACACCTTGTCCGCTCCCGCCAGCTTCTACAGGACTCCGATGCTCCTATTCAGGGAGCGGCTCTTCAAATTGAAAGGATGCCTCCTCCGGCACGCGGCTGCGGCGTTGCGCGCGGAAGTAGGGCCACAGCGGGCCGGCCATGACGGTGAGGGTCAACAGCCAGTCGAGCGGATCCTTGCCGAAGTTTTTAGCGGAGAACGCGATAAAGACACCGGCCATCAGTAGGGCGCCCTGAACGAAGCCGAGGTAACCGCGCGGGGCGATGCGGGCACCCAGCACGGCGCCCAGCAGTCCGAAGGTGAAGAGCATGCCGGCCACCACGAGGGTCACCCCGTTGGTGGAGAGGCCGCGCAGGGGGCGCGAATGGGTGCTGCGCAGCGCCAGGGCCAGCAGCACGAAGAGAAGCACCGACAGGGCCGCGCCCGCCAGCGGGGCAACGCATTGCCGCCAGGCGGGTACCGGTTGGAGCGAATGAGCCATGGCTGCAAGTTAGGCATTCCGGCGGGCAAGCTTTGGGTCGGTAGGGTGCTTGTCCCACAAGGCAAGATTTCTCGCAGAGGACACGGAGCGTTTCACAGGGCGCACGAAGACTTACCTGCTGCCAACAGAAAACGAGGCACTCCTAACGGCTGCGCAGATCTCTTAACCCGCGGTAGCGAGCGGCGCCCTGCGGGACAGGAAATCCTGGTGTTTTTCCCATGGATTTTCGGGGCGTGGCGGGCAGGCTTGCAGCGTGGAAAAAGTAGCACTTAACCGCATCGGCGTCGCGATCCTGGAGGCTTCCATTTACGTGCATCGGACTGCCACCGCGCCGAAGGCGGCGGGGCGGTTAAGAACCTTCGTCTGCTTGCCGACTTCTTAACGGAGGCCAGCAGCCTGCGTAACGGGGGAGTTTGCCCGCCCGGCTGACGCCAATCGGACGGGCTTCGCTACGCTCGCAATGACCCCGCTTCCTGCGGGGTCGCTGGCGCCAGCAACCGGCAACCGGAAACCGGAAACCCGAAACCGGAAACCCGAAACCGCCAACGCCCCCCACCACAAACTAAAAACTACAAACTACAAACTCTCTCTACCTTCGCGCCTATGCCTGCTCCCCTCGACATTCCCGCGCTGCTCGCCAACCTGAACATCAAAACCCTCAACCCGATGCAGGAAGCGGCGCTCGCTGCCGCCCAGGAGCACGACAACCTCGTGCTGCTCGCACCCACCGGCTCGGGCAAGACCCTCGCCTTCCTGCTGCCGCTGCTGGCCAACCTGGAGCCGGGCGTGTCCACGCAGGCCATCATTGTAACGCCTTCGCGCGAGCTCGCCCTGCAGATCGAGGAGGTATGGCGCAAGCTGAAAACGAACCGCAAGGTGCTGGCCACCTACGGCGGCCACAAGCGCGAGATCGAGGAAACCTCCATCAGCGGTGAGGCACCCGTGCTCATCGTGGGCACTCCCGGCCGCCTCGCCGACCACCTGCGCCGCGGCAACATCAACAAGGAAACCGTCCGCACGCTCGTGCTCGACGAGTTCGACAAGTCCGTGGAGCTGGGCTTCCAGGACGAACTCGAAGAAGTGCTCGGCCACCTGCCCCACATTAAAAAACGCATCCTCACCTCGGCTACCTCGGCCGAGATCCCCGACTTCGTGGGCGCCACCGATGCCCACGTGCTCCAGTTCCAACCGGAAACGACAGAAACCGACAACCCCGAAGAAGGCATCGTCACCGGCGCCAAGCTTACCCTGCAGGCCCTCCGCGCGTCGGAGAAGGACAAGCTCGACACCCTGTTCCGCTACCTCTGCCTGCTGGGCCGCGGCCCCGCCATCATCTTCCTCAACCACCGCGAGAGCGTGGAGCGCACCGCCAACTACCTCCGCGAGGCGGGCGTAGCCACGGGCTGGTACCACGGCGCCCTCGAGCAGCGCGAACGCGAGGTGGCCCTCGCCCGCTTCCGCAACGGGTCGGATCCCTTCCTCGTGACCACCGACCTCGCCGCCCGCGGCCTCGACATCCCCCACATCCGCGCCGTGGTGCATTACCACATCCCGAACACCGAGTCCGAATTCACCCACCGCAACGGCCGCACCGCCCGCGCCGACGCCTCGGGCACGGCCGTACTCATCCTCAGCCCCGGCGAGGAAGTGCCCGACTACATCAAAGAGCCCGTGGAATTCATCGAGCTCCCCGAAGACCTGCAGCTGCCCGAAAAGCCGCGCTGGGCCACGCTCTACATCTCCGCAGGCAAAAAAGACAAGGTCAACAAGATCGACATCGTGGGCTTTCTCTCCAAGGTCGGCGGCCTCAAGCCGGAAGACATCGGCCTCATCGAGGTGAAAGACTACATGGCCTTCGCCGCCGTGCGCCGCAGCCAGGCCTCCCGCGTGCTGGCCGAGGTGAAAGACCAGAAGCTGAAAGGCAAAAAGATCAAGATCGACATGGCGCGATAAAGGAAAGGAAGTGAAAGAAGCGTTTTGAACCGCGAAGGAAAAAAGAGAATAAGCGTTTCGCGAAGAGATACAAAACGTCCCGCCATGGCGGGACGTTTTCGTTACAAACAACTTAGCGTACCACCTTCTTCTCTTCTTCTCTTTGCGGTTACGAACCTTTTTTTACTTTGCTTCCGTCGAGCATGTTCCGGCTTTAGGTTTGCTAGGAAACCTTAAGAACCTTCAAAACCCTGAGAACCCCAAGAACCACTTTTCGAATGCGCACAAAACAACTCGGTAATTCCACGTTATACGCTTCCCGCCAGGGCCTCGGCTGCATGGGGATGAGCGAATTCTACGGCGAGCGCGACGATGCCACCTCGGAGCTCGTGATCAAGGAAGCCTACGAACGCGGCATCACCTTCTTCGATACGGCCGATATGTACGGCCCCTACCACAACGAGGAGCTCCTCGGCCGCGCCATCAAGCCCTTCCGCCAGAACATCGTGCTGGCCACCAAGTTCGGTATCGTGCGCGATGCCGCCGACCCGTCGAAGCGCGGCGTCAACGGGCGCCCCGAATACGTACGCCAAAGCCTCGAGGGCTCCCTGCAGCGCCTCGGCACCACCGTGGTGGACCTGTATTACGTGCACCGCCTCGACCCCGACGTGCCCGTGGAAGAGACGGTAGGCGAGATGGCCCGGCTGAAAGAAGAAGGAAAGATCCGCGCCATCGGCCTCAGCGAGGTCAGCGCCGACACCCTCCGCCGCGCCCACACCGTGCATCCCATCGCCGCCCTCCAGAGCGAGTATTCCCTCTGGACCCGCGACCCCGAAGACGAGATCCTCCCCGCCTGCCGCGAGCTGGGCATCGCCTTCGTGGCCTACAGCCCGCTGGGCCGTGGCTTCCTCACCGGCCAGCTCAAAAGCTTCGACGACTTCGCCCCCAACGACTACCGCCGCCACTCGCCGCGCTTCCAGGGCGCCAACTTCGAAAAAAACCGCGCATTGGTAGAAAAGCTTGGTGAGTTCGCCCTCGCCAAGGGCTGCTCGGCCGCGCAGCTCGCCCTCGCCTGGGTGCTCGCCCAGGGCGACGATATCTTCGCCATCCCCGGGACCAAACAGCTCGGCTACCTCGCCGAGAACATCGCCGCCATGGATGTGACCTTCACCCCCGAAGAGCTCGAGCTCCTCGAAGCGATCGCCCCCAAAGGCGTGGCTGCGGGGGAACGCTACCCCGAGGCGATGATGAAGAGCGTGGGAAAGTAGGCGGCCTTCGGCCGGAGTTGGCTCGCGGAAAACGCGGAAGACGCGGAAGGCGTCTTTTGTGGAAACGTTTTTCAAATGCGAAACCGTCTTCTGTGCCGCATTCCTTATGGCGGACGATGCGTTCTAAAAGTTGAAAGAGTATACTGTTTGACGTTTCCGGTAAAAACGCAGAAAGGAAATGGCTGTTAGGGGCCTTCCGCGTATTTACCGGAAATCACAACCTGAAAGGAGTTTCCTTTTTTAAAGGATACGTCGACGCGCAAGAGTTTCCAAAAAAGGATGATTCCAAGTATGAAGAAAACTGCCACTGCAAGTTTCCGCGTCTTCTGCGTTTTCCGCGTGCCATAGTACGCCGCGCAATGCGCCTGTCCCGTGCCTACTTTTATACCATGCAATTCGGACTATTCACTTTCGGCGACATCGGCACCAACCCGGCCACCGGCGATACCATCGCGGCGCCGCAGCGCCTGCAATACCTGGTAGAAGAAGCGGAGCTCGCCGAAGCGGTGGGGCTCGACGTATTCGGCGTGGGCGAGCACCATCGTCCCGACTATGCCGTGTCGGCGCCGGCCGTGGTGCTGGGCGCCATCGCCGCCCGCACGAAGCGCATCCGCCTCAGCAGCGCCGTGACCGTGCTTTCCTCCGAAGACCCCGTGCGCGCCTACCAGCAGTTTGCCACCGTGGACGGCCTCTCCGGCGGACGGGCCGAGCTGATGGCGGGCCGCGGCTCCTTTATCGAATCGTTCCCGCTGTTCGGCTACGACCTCAAGGACTACGACTCCTTGTTTGAAGAGAAGCTCGAGTTGCTGCTCCGCATCCGGCAAAGCGCCATCCTCAACTGGAAAGGGACGCATACGCAGACCATCAGCCAGCGGGGCGTGTTCCCGCGGTCGGTGCAGGAGCCGCTGCCCGTGTGGATCGCCGTGGGGGGCACTACCGGCAGCGTGGTGCGCGCGGCGCAATACGGCCTGCCACTGGCCCTCGCCATCATCGGCGGACAGCCCGCCCACTTCGCCCCACTGATCGACCTCTACAAGGAAACCTATGCGAAAAGCGGCCACCCCGAAGACGCCCGCCAGGTGGCCATCAACTGCCACACCTTCATCGCCCCGACCACGCAGGAAGCCCGCGACACGTTCTGGCCGCCTTACGCCTCGGTGATGACCCGCATCGGCCGCGAGCGCGGCTGGCCCGCTATGACCCGCCCCCAGTTCGACGCCGCCTGCGGCCCGAATGGCGCCCTGCTGGTGGGCTCCCCCCAGGAGGTGGCCGACAAGATCGCCGCCCACCGCGCGCTTTTCGGCCATACCCGCTTTGCCGCGCAGATGAGCATCGGCGTTGTGCCCCAGCCCGCACTCATGCGCTCCATCGAGCTTTTTGGCTCGGCTGTAACGCCGCAATTCCGGTAATGGTATAATTTTCGCCAAACACCTCTCTATGAAACGAGCGCTCATCCTTTCCCTCCTGGCCCTTGGCTTTGCCACGGGCGCCTTTGCGCAGGACGGCATCATCGGCAAATGGTGGAGCCCCCGGCGCGACGGCCAGATCGAGATCTATAAGGCCAACGGCCAATACTTCGGTAAGCTGATCTGGGCCCAGAAGTCGGGCAAGAAAGACATCCACAACCCCGACGCCTCCCTGCGCCAGCGCGACGTCGTAGGCCTCAACCTCTTCACCAACTTTCACTACGACGACGATGACGGCGAATGGGTGGACGGTAAGGTATACGACCCCTCCAGCGGCAAAGTATACAGCTGCAAACTCTGGCTCAGCGAAGATGGAAAAGTGCTGAATGCAAGAGGCTACATCGGGTTTTCGCTGCTGGGGCGGACGGAGAAGTTTGAGAAGGTCAGGTAGCGGCCCCCTGTCCCCCGAAGGGGGCACTTGGACGGATGCCTTACTCCTGGTTTGGCAACTGTTCTTTATTGAAAATTTGTGCAGCCCTGAATATGTCGGGGCTGTTTTTTTCACCGTAACTGCGGGGAATTTTCCCGGAAATCAATGCTTGTTTTCACCTTGGCCTGAATTGCTGAAGCCGGAGTTTCAGTGAATGAAAAATACTACGTCCGACTCAGACAAGCATTACGGGTATCAATTGGCTGACCCGTTGTTTTATGTGGCATTGAAGCAATATGCGCAGCGAATGCGCGCTCAGCCAACGCACGCGGAAATGCTGTTGTGGAATGCGTTAAGAGGAAAGAAACTTGACGGCCACAAGTTCCGGCGACAGCACATAATCGGCCGCTACATTACCGACCTCGTTTGCCTGAAAAAACGACTGATCATCGAGATCGACGGCCTCATTCATCAACTCCCCGACAACCAGCAAAGCGACGCCGAGCGCCAAGAGGAATTAGAAGGAATGGGCTTCACAGTAACCCGCTTTACCAACAAAGAAGTAGAAACACAACTCGAAGATGTCCTGGAAAAAATTGGCTCCATCTTGAATAAACTACAGGAGATTTCAACCCAATAATGATCCAGCCAAAGAAGAAATGATCGACCTGAGTGCCCCCCTCGCGCCGCCAGCCGAAGCCTATGGCGCGGAGGCCGGGGGTTCAGGGGGCCGGTAGGGTAACGATGAACGTCGCCCCTTCCCCGGGCCGGCCCTCGGCGCGGATGGAGCCGCCATGGTTCTCGGCTACCTTCTTGCAAAGGGCGAGGCCGATACCCGAGCCGCTATAGGCGGCGCGGTCGTGGAGGCGCTGGAAGATCGTGAAGATCTTGTCGGCATAGTTCTGTAAAAAGCCGATGCCGTTGTCGCACACGCGGAGCTCGTGAAAGCGGCGGCCGTCCTGCTCCACGAGGCGGTAGCGCAGCTGCACGTGCGGCGGCACGCCGGCGCGGGCAAACTTGAGCGCATTGTTCACCAGGTTGTACAGCAGCTGGTGCATCTGCAGCGGGATGGCCGGCAGCGTCGGCAGGTGGTCGGATTCGATGAGGGCGCCCGATTGGGTGATGGCCAGCTCGAGGTCCTGTTTCACCTGCTGCAGCACGTCGTTGAGATCTACCGGCTCGCGGTGGTCGGCGCGCTCCAGGGAGGCATATTCGAGGAGGTCGCGGAGGGAGCGGCTCATGCGGTCGGCGGCGGCGGTGATCTTTTCAAAGCGCGTGCGCGACAGCTCGCTCAGGTTGTCGTATTCCTGCTCGCGGATGTAATCGGCAAACATGCGGATCTTCCGCAGCGGCTCCTGCAGGTCGTGGCTCGACACGTAGGCAAACTGCTCCAGTTCCGCGTTCTGGCGGTTCAGCGCACGGTTGGCGTCCTGCAGGGCCTGTGTGCGTTCTTCCACCTGGCGGGTGAGCTCGGCGGCGAACTCCTTGATCTCGGTAATGTCCTGCACCACGCCGAGCAGCTGCACCGGCGTTCCGTCTTCGAAAAAGATGCGCCCCTTGAAGCGGCACCAACGGATGGAACCGTCGGGGTGCACCACGCGTCCTTCGTATTGCAGGTAGCCGTCGGCATAAGCGCGCTTGTAGGCTTCCGTGCGCAGCACCTGGTCGTCGGGGTGGATGGCGTGCACGTAGGCCTCACGGTCGTTGCTGTGCGTAATTCCCATGATGTCGGCCATCCGCTTCGATGCCGAAATGGCGTTATTACGCAGGTCCACATCGAAGGTGCCGAGGTCGGCGGAGTCGATGGCGAGGCGGGCACGTTCTTCGGAGCGCTGGATGGCGCGGCGCGCGGCGACCTTGTCGGTCACGTCGATCACCAGGGCCATGATGCGGCTCCAGGTGCCGTCGCGCTCGCGGAGCGGCTCGTATACAAAATCTACGTAGATGGTTTCCTGGAGCCCGTTGCGAACGATCTGCACCGGCGTATCGCGGCCGATGAACGCCTCGCCGTTGCGGAGCACATTCTTGAGGATCTCGTCGAAGCCCTGGTCGCGCACTTCGGGGATCCCCTCCCAGATCGGCCGGTGCTCGAAGTCGGTTCGCGTGCGCTGCACGATGGCCAGGTAAGCGTCGTTGACCAGCTCCACGTACAACTCTTCTCCACGGAGAATACAGATGCCCATCGGCGCCTGCATGAACAGCCGGCGCAGGTTGTCTTCGCTCTTCAACAGCTCCTCGCGGGCCTGCTCCTCGAGTTCGATGGCCGCCACCCGGGTGAGGGTGGTGTTGAGGTGCAGGGCCACGGTGCTGATATACTGCCGGTAACCGGTGTCGAGCTGGCGGCGCGGGCTGACGCCGCATACCATGTAGCCGCTGGGTTGCCCATTGGTCAGGAGCGGCAGCAGTAATGCCTCCCGCACGGGCTCGGGCCAATGGCCTATCCATCCTTCGAGCGGCGTGCCCTGCAGCGGCACCTGCTGCGCGGTGCCTTCCGCGCCCGCCGCATCAAATGGCCAGGGCAGGGCGGCAGCTTCTTCGGCACGGAGGCCCACCGCCTGCTCGAGACGGGGTTGCCCGTTGCCGTCCAGCGAATAGAGCAGGGCAAACGGGAGCGACATCGGCGCGCCGGCGATGACCGCGGCGGCGCAGGTATAAACATCGTGGCGGGAGCGCAGCGCGCTCAGCTTGCCGAGTAATTCGTGGAGAAAACGATTGCGCCGTTCGTTAACGATACGGTAGGTGGTTTCGATCCCCGCGTTGAATACGCCCGCCACCTGGCCGTCGGGCTGAAAGATGGGTGACAGGTTGTAGTCGAAATAGGTTTCTTCGGTAAACCCGTAGCGATGCATCGGCAGGAACTGGTCGGTTGCGCGGAAGCTGCGGCCATCGGAAAGAACGGCGGCAAACTGCGGTCCTACCGTGTCCCAGATGTCGGGCCATACTTCCGCCGCGGGGCGGCCCAGGGCCCAGGGATGCTTGTCGCCGGGAATACCCGACCAGGCGTCGTTGTAAAAAAGATAGAGCTCGGGGCCCCAGTAGATGGCGATCGGGAAGCCCGCGTTGAGACAGATGCTCAGCGACGAACGAAGCAGCATGGGCCACTCCGATACGGGGCCCATCGGGTGCGCCGACCAGTCGTACTGGCGGATGCGCTCTCCCATCTGGCCACCGGCCTGAAGAAATCGGAACGATGCTGCTTGCTGGGTACTGTCCATGTATTTGTGTGGAAACGAAGCGGTAAAGGGCGGGGTAAAATTAAGCATTGGCCGCCGTTTCTAATAAGCATTTGGCTGGCCTTTGTTTAACTTAGCCTGTTTCGCACACCCTTAAACCCAAACAATGACCCTGACCTCCCCCGTCATCGGGCGCAACCATGTGCGCGTTTTTGGAAAAGGCAGCCAGCCGATGCTTTTTGCACACGGCTTCTGCTGCGACCAGAACCCCTGGCGCTACCCGACGCCCGCCTTTAAAAATGACTACAAGATCGTACTGTTCGACTCCGTGGGCGCCGGCCATTGTCCGCATTTGAGCGAAGCCGATAAAACGATCGGGCTGGTGAAGGAATACCTCTCAACCGCTGCCTGATGGACCATTCGCTGCGGGGTGCGCCCTGTCTTTATTTTGTTACAACCGACGACGGTACCATCCTGTCGGTCAACGATACGCTGTGCCGTCTCCTCGGCTATTCGGCCGGCGAGCTGACCGGCGAAAAGATCGACTTCTTCCTCCCCGTCGCCAGCCGGATCTTCCAGCAAACGCACCTCTTTCCACGGCTGAAGATGCAGGGCTTCGCCGAAGAGATCTTCGTGCACCTTCGCCCCCGAACCGGTGAAGACCTACCCGTGCTGCTCAACGCCGAGTGCCGCGGGCGCGGGCGCGCCGAGCTCCATTATGCCGGCATCGTGGTGCGCAACCGGAAAACGTTCGAGGAGGAGCTTATCACGGCCCGCCGCGCCGCCGAAACCGCCCTGGAAGAAAACACGGCGCTGCAGGAAGCCAAGCGCGCGCTGCAACAGAAGGCCGAAGCCCTCGACCGGCAGGTGGAGCAAACTAAACGGCAGAACGACGAGCTGCAGCAGTTCAACCGCGTGGTGACCCACGACCTGCAGGAGCCGCTGCGAAAGCTTCAGGTGTTTGCCAACATGATCCTTGAAGACGGTAGCCCCGACGGCCGCCACCCTGCGCTGCTGAAGGTGCGCCGCGTAACGGGGCAGCTCCGCGATATCATCAACGGGCTGCAGCAGTACGTATGGCTCAACGATGCGCCGCTCCGTAGAAATACAATCGACCTCGAACCGATGCTCCGGGCTGCGGCTGCGCGCATCGAGCCGGAATTCGAAGGCGTACGCCTGCACCTCGAATTGCCCGCCGGCATCGGCCTCGCCGGCGACCGCGAGCAGTTGCAGTGGCTCTTTTACGAGTTGCTTTATAATGCCGTGCGCTTCCGGTCCAAACCCGACAGGGTGCGCGTGGTCGTATCGGCCGAGCCTGTAAAGCAAAACCGCTACCGCAATGAGGAAGGCCGCTACGAATACACCGACCACCTGCGCCTGCGCTTCAGCGACGACGGCCAGGGCTTTGAACCGGCCTGTGGAGAGCAGGCCTTCGAGCTGTTTCGCCGCCTGCATACCGAGAGCGGCCGCGGCGTCGGGCTGGCGCTTTGCCGCAAGATCGTCGATCACCACGGCGGCTCCATCCGCCTCGACGGCCGCCCCGGCGCCGGCTGCACCGTAACGCTGCTGCTACCGCTGGAAGCACCGCAGCAGCTACGCGATTCCCTAACCGATCAACCGGAAAATACACTTCATGAACCTACAGAAAAAGACACTGGTCGTTGAAGACGCCGCCGACGACGACCGCGATATCGTCGTAGAGGTCGTGCACGGCCTCGACCCGGAGCTGAACGGAATTGCACGACGGGTGATCCATGCGTGCACCTGCGAAGAAAGAGCTTGATCGCATTCCCCTTCTTTCCCTATGAGTACCCTTATCGAAATCAAAACAAAACGCTGGCAGTCGTTGCTGCTCCTGCCCTTCATCCTCGGGCTGATGATCGTCTCGTATTGGTTTGTATTGGGCCCCGGGGCCCGTCCGGACGACCCGCCTCCGCCGATCGCGAAGATCGTTGTGTACTTGTTGCAGGTTGTCGGAGCCTTCCTGTGCGCCTATTTCCTGCGGATGACCCTGAAGCCGAAAACGGTGTTGCGGGTCGACGACAAAGGCTTCGTGATGGACACGGGAATCAGCACCAACCTCATTCGCTGGGAAGAGACGCGGTGCGTCACCGAGAAGCTGGTGGCCGTGGCAGGCACTGCGGGCGTACACCGGCGGGAGCTGGTGCTGGCGATTTACCTGAAAGACCCCGAACGCTTTCGCTGCCCGTACCACCTGCTGTTGCGGGGCCTGCTGGCCGCCAGCGAACAGCTGCGCGGCGCGAGCATCCTCATCCCGGCTACTTACCTGGGCCGCAACTACGAGGCATTCAAGACCCTCGCAGCGCGCCGGACGGGCCTGCCGGTGGTGCCGGAAACATAGCGGCGCCCTGCGGCAGGTGCCTAAGCCGCCGCCGTTGCCAGGGGCTGCTCGGAGTTATCGTCACCGGCCTTGGGTTTCAAAATGGAGCAGCGCGCCGGGCGCACGAACAGGAACGAAAGGAAAGTGTTCCGCAGCAGGTACCGAAGGATGAGTGGCCCGGCAACACCCGCTGTTGTAACGGTCAGCGCCAGGATATCTACGTTGGTAACGATCCCGCTGTGGACGAGAACAAGCCGGGCGGCATGCGCCGGCACGAAAAACCCGAGGTAGATGATGATCGAATTGCGGCCGCAGTAACGGATCGGGTTGGCCAATGACACACGCGAGAGCAGCGCCGACAGGGTGACGACTGCCGCGGCGCCTGCAAAACCGAGCAGCAGGGAAACCAGGCCCAGGTCTCCATAACCCGCGAACACCAGGGCGCCATTGAGGATGGCCCAGAGTACGAGCCCGGCGCTGGCCAGCCGTGGCCGAGCAAGCGCCGCCGCTGCAAGGGCGAAGATGCGGGGCGCCAGCAGGTAGCCCGTGTAGAAATAAATGAATCGTTCCGCCGTCTGGTCGATCACGATCCAGCCGGTTTCGATCCGTGCAACCTGGAGCGCGGCCGCCACGGCAAAAACGAGTGCCGGAGGCACGCGGCGGAGCAGCCGGGCAATCACGAAAAAGATGGCCAGCAGGTAGATGAACCACAAGGTTCCCAGCGGCTGAATAAAAGTTTGCAGATAGAGGTAGAAGGTCTGCAATGCTCCTTCCTGTGCCCATGTGCCCGGCGCTTTTACAAGGAAATGAATGGTCACCCAGATGGCATAGAAATAAGCGAAATGGATGACCTTCCGATCAAGGTAATACCGCCAGTTTCGCTCGATGACGCGCGCCAGGAACAGGCCGGAGATCATGAAAAAGTCGGGCATGCGAAACGGCTTGGCGAAGGCCACGAGGTAATCGATGTAGCCCTCACGGCCTATCGATTCTTCTACGGCGTGCGTAGAGTGAAACATCACCACGAGGATGATGCACAAGCCCTTGGCACAGTCCACCCAATCGAGCCGGCGCACCGCGCTGTTGGGTGTAGGATGGGTCGTTGCATTGGCTCGGAATATCCAATTGAATACCCCGGCAGTTGGTTGTAGTACGCGCATTGCCTGGAGGTTTTATGTCGAACGAATCGTACGTTAACCAATATCCAAACAAATAAATGGAGCGCGGCGGTCTTGCCTTTCTGTAAATGACACCTCTCTTTTGGAGCACCTTGCTTGCTGCTTCGTTGGCTGGTTGCTGCTGCAGTTCAGGATGAGTTCAGGCATCTGGTTAACGGGTAGTCAGGCAAAATAATCGTGCCATGAAGAAGGTCTTCCATGCCGGTGGCGGGGCGTTCGAAATGTACAAACACATGCGTTTTGTAATTGGTTATTTTCCGATACAAAACTTGCTGAAGATGTAATCCAGCTGATCTTCATTAGTGATCTCACCCGTGATCTCGCCGAGAAAGTGCAGGCAGCGCCGGATGTCGAGGGCCAGCAGGTCGCCGGGAAGGCCGTTGTCGAGGCCGTCGAGTACATCCTGCACCGAGCGCGCCACTTCCTGCAGCGCGGCATAATGGCGCGCATTGGTCACTACGACGCTCTCGGTTTGTGTGGCGCCTTCGAGCACCTTGGCCACCATGGCGGCTTTGAGCGTATCGATGCCGCGCCCGGCTTTGGCGGAAATATACACCAGGTCGGGACGCTCCTGCCAGCGGGCGCTCAGGACCGCCTCTTCAGCCGCGTCTACCTTATTGGCTACAGACAGGAATGGCTTGCCGCTGTCGGCGAGCTCGCTTTCGAGCTCCCGTAGTTCTACGGGGCTGGTGCCGAGCGCATCGGCCAGGAAGAGTACGAGGTCGGCACCCTGTAATTTTTGGCGGCTTTTCTCAATACCGGCACTCTCAATCACGTCGGCGGTATGGCTGCGGATGCCGGCCGTATCGATGAGGCGAAAGAGGATGCCGTCGATGTTGAGAGTTTCTTCGATCGTGTCGCGGGTGGTGCCGGGGATGGCGCTGACGATGGCGCGCTCCTCGTTGAGCAGCGCGTTGAGCAGTGTGCTCTTGCCGGCATTCGGCCGCCCGATAATGGCTACCGATACGCCATTGCGCACCACGTTGCCCAGGCGGAACGATTGCAGCAACTGCCCCGTCAGCGTGCGGGCCTCATGGAGCAACGCGCGCAGGCGCGTCCGGTCGGCGAATTCCACGTCCTCCTGCGAAAAGTCGAGCTCCAGTTCGATAAGGGCGGAGAACTGCAGCAGCTGCTCGCGCAGTTGCGCCAAAGCCTTGGAAAAGCCGCCGCGGATATGTTGCAGGGCGGTGCGGGCCGAAGCCGCGGTATTGGAAGCGATGAGATCGGCCACCGACTCGGCTTGCGCGAGGTCGAGCTTGCCGTTGAGAAAGGCCCGCTGGGTGAATTCGCCCGGCTTCGCCAGGCGTGCCCCTTCGGCGATGCAGGCTTCGATGATGCGCTGCTGCACGTAGGGCGATCCGTGGCAGGACAGTTCCACCACGTGCTCGCCGGTGTACGAACGGGGCGCCTTGAACAGCGACAGCACCACCTCGTCGAGATCTTCCCCCGCCTGGTGCAGGATGCCCACGTGCAGTGTGTGCGTGCGCTGCGCTTCCACGTCCTTGGCAGGAAAGAGGCGGTTGGCGATCGACAGCGCCTGCGGCCCGCTGAGGCGGATGACGCCGATGGCGCCGATGCCGGGCGGGGTGGCCAGCGCCACAATGGTATCGGACCAACCGGACAGCTTGTTCAACATAGGGGCAAAAGTACGTCTCGAAAGTCGGGAAGTCGGAAGTGAGAAGTGGGAAGTGTTCCGTAAGACGTCATTGCGAGCGCACTTCCCACTTCCGACTTCCGACTTGAATACTTCCACGAAAAAGCCCCGACGTTTCCGCCGGGGCCTTATAAGCTTTCCGTTGAATTACTCGGAGATCATGAACGTGATCGGCTGCGTGCGGTAGGCTTTCACCTGGCGGCCGTTCTGGATGGCGGGCGTCCACTTGGGGCCACGCTTCACGGCGCGGACGGCTTCTTCAGCCATACCGTAACCGGGATCGTTGAGGGCTTCCACGTCGCTCACATTGCCTTCCTTGTCCACCACGAAGCGCACCTTAACGGTGTAGCTGCCGGCGGGGGCGTCGCTGGGGGCCTGCAGGGTGCGCTGGAGATACGAACCCCAGTTGCCCGGCTGGCCGGCGTCTACTTCCACTTTGGTGAAGGTCTGGTCGTAGTTGGTTTCGTCTTTGGGAGCGGCCACTACACCTTTGTTGTCATCGACCGGGGGAACGGCGATGTCTTGCTTCACGCCTTCCTGGCTAACGACGTCGATCTTGGTATCCTGGAGTTTTTCCACTTCCGGCGGAACGTCTTCCTTCTTCACCTGCTCATCGGGAACGATCTTGGGCGGGGTGAACTTGGTCATTTCCACTTTCGGGGGCGGCTCGGTCTTCGGCGGCGGCGGCGGCGGCGGCTCGGGCTTTTTCTCCTCGGGCTGCTCTACCTTGGCCAGCTCTACTTCCTTCACCTCGATCTCGGCCGGTCCGGAGCTGAGCTGCTTGGACACGAATGAAGCGACCAGGCCCAGGATCAGCAGCGCAGCCGTGGCCAGCAGGGCCGTGGTGATCCGCTTGTTGTAAGCCCGGCGCAGCTCGTAGGCGCCGTACTCCTTGTTCCGGTTCTCGAAGACGATGTCCAGGAGATCGGCACTCAGAATTTTATTTGCTTCCATTTGATGTTTTTGTTTTTAGTGAGATGCGCCGCGGGCGCGCATTCCACAACATGGTATCCTAATTATTGACCGGCCGGGGGCATCGGGGTGCCTTCGGTGGCGTGCACCAGCTGGTTTTCCTGGGGCAGGATGTCGATCAGCGCGAATCGCTTGATGTTGGCGATCGTCATCTCGTCCAGAATGTCCACCGTATTCTTGTACGAAGCCTGCTCGTTGGGCTTGATCACCACCACCAGGTCTTCCGGGGGGGTGCTGCGCTTCTTCTGCATGATCACCGACCGGATCCCTTTCTCGGGATCGAAGGAGGAGGTCTTGAAGTTTGAAGCGGTAGCGTCGAGCTGGCCTTCGTAGTAGTACACGTGGTTGTCGTTGCCCAGCATGATGGTCAGGGCACCCGATTCCTTCGCTTTGTTCTGCTCGTCGGGCTTATCCGTATCCTTCGGCATGAACAGCGACATGGCGGCGGGTGTGCTCATCGTCGTGGTGAAGATGAAGAACGTGATCAGGAGAAAGCCCAGGTCCACCATCGGCGTCATGTCTACACGGGTAGACAGCTTCTTCGCTTTCTTGACGCCTGGGCCTTTCTTATGGCCACTATCTGCACCGGCATCTACACTTGCCATAGTAAGTTACTTTTAAGGTGATTGTTTCGGGTTTACTCGGTTTTACCGGTGGCGCGCTCGGTAGCCAGCGGTGAGCCGGCCGGAGCTTCCTCGGGCATCGTTACGAGCTTGAACTTGTAGATCTCATTGCGCTTGAACGCTTCCAGTACGTGTTTGAAGTCGGGGTACTTGGAGCCGTTGTCGCCCTTGATCATGTAGTCTACCGTTCTGCCGGACACGAGTGAGACGGCGTCGCGGATCCAGTATTGGAGCTCGTTGTTGGCCGAGTCCTTCACCGGGATGCCGGGCCAGGTAGCCGCGTTGGCGGCCTGGCCGGAGAGCACCTGCTTCAGGTTGGCAAAGGGCACACCAATGGGACCGGGCAGCGCGAACTTCTGCATCTCGGCCTCGGTGAGGCCCAGGTTGCGGGTGCTGTTGAGGTTCTTGATCAGGTCGTACTTTTTATGCTCACCGGGGGCGTCTTTCGGCTGGAAGTCGAAGAACACGCGGCCCTTCGGGTCCATCGCCACCAGGATGGCGTCGTGCTCGCCGATCTTGACCGTCGACACCGAGTTCGGCGTCGTGATCTCTACCGGCTCCGGCGGCTTGAATTTGGTCGCCAGCATGAAGAACGACAGGATCAGGAACGCCACATCCACGAAGGGCGTCATGTCCGTATCGGTACTTTTCCTGGGAATTTTAACACTTGGCATTGTCGAAGAGAATTTGATTGATAAGATGCAGGTTATACCTGCTTTCCACAAAACTGGTTCCGCTTACTTGTAAAGCGAAGCGAAGCTTTGGGTCAGGGTGAAACCGGACTCATCAATGCCGTACGTGATGCTGTCGATCTTGGTAGTGAACACGTTGTACATGATCAGCGAAAGGGCCGAAGTACCGATACCGAGGGCGGTGTTGTACAGGGCTTCCGAGATACCAACGGCGAGTTCACCGGCGTTACCGCCACCCGATTCACCGAGGGCCGAGAACGAGCGGATCATACCGATTACCGTACCGAGCAGGGCGATGAGGGTACCTACCGAAACGATCGTGGAGAGGAACACCAGGTTCTTCTGCAGCATGGGGAGTTCGAGGGCCGTGGCTTCTTCTACTTCCTTCTGGATGGAGAGTACTTTCTGCTCGGTGTCGAGACCGCCTTCGTTGATCATTTCCTTGTAGCGGCGCAGACCGGCCTTCATGACGTTGGCAACAGAGCCACGCTGCTTGTCGCACTCGGCGATGGCGGCGTCCACGTTGCGGTTGGCGAGGTGGTACTGCACTTTGCGGATGAAGTCGGCGATGTTGCCGGAACCCAGGGCGCGGCCGATGGTCAGGAAGCGCTCGATCGAGAAGGTGATCACCATGAGGAGCATACCGATCAGCAGGGGTACGATGATACCACCTTCATAGATGCGGTTGAAGGCCGTTTTGGGACCTTTATGTTCGGGCCAGAATCCACCGCCGGCAGGTTGACGGAAACCGTCTGCATTACCCATGCCATAGCGCCAGATGATATAACCTACGATGATACAAACGATGGGCGCCAGCCACGAGATGATGTTGCTGCTCCGTTTCGGCTGCACCGAAGTGGACGCTTTGGTGGAGGTTGCCGATGCAGCGGGTCTTTGTTCTGCCATGATTCTGTTTTTAGAGATTTTTTGAAATGAATATTGAACTAACGATTAAGAGGTCACAATTCTAAGGAAAAAACGGATCAAATGCGAAGCATCGTTGCATTTTTTTTGATGGGCTCGCAAAAGATTCCGTTAAAAGGTCCATTGCGCCAAACCCGCGCCGGGCCTCATTCGTAGCGAAGGGCCTGTATCGGGTTCAGGCGTCCGGCCTTGAGCGCGGGGTAAAGTCCCGCCAGCAAGCCCACGGCCGTACAAATCACAATACCGATTATCACCCAGTTCCAGGGCACCACGAATCCGGTGCCCATCGCAAGGGCCACCACGTTGCCGAGCAGTATGCCAAGCACGATGCCGAAGAGCGCACCGAGCACCGAAATGATCATCGACTCGAAGAGAAACTGCAGGCGCACCGTGCGGCTCTTGCCCCCGATGGCCTTAACTAGACCCACTTCCTTCGTGCGCTCTGTAACGGCCACCAGCATGATGTTCATTAACCCGATGGCGGCGCCGATCAGCGTGATGAGGCCGATCACTGTAGCCGAAATAGTCAGAAAGCCGAGGCTGTTCATCGCCTTCTCCGCCACGCTGTCGCTGCGATCGATCACGAAGTTGCTTTCCTCCGTCGTGTTGAGGCGGCGCACCGCGCGGAACACGCTTTCGGCCTCCCCCATCGCTTCTTCCACCTGGTGCAGGTCGTTTACCAGCACCCCGATGGCGAAGGAGCCGTTGGGGTCGAAGTAGCGGCGCACCGACTTATAGCTGACGATGACGATGTTGTCGCGGCTGAAACCGAACGACGATCCGCGGCTTCCGAGAATGCCCACCACGCGGAACGGAATGCCGTTGATGCGCACCACGCGGCCCACGGCGCTTTCCATCCGCGGCTTGAAGAGGCGCTGCGCCACGTCGTGGCCCAGCAGGCATACGTTCTGCGCGCCCTGCACCTCCTGCCGCCCGAAGTTGCGGCCGCTGTGGAGCGTAAAACCGTTGAGGGCGGTATAGTTTTCATCGGCCCCGAACAGAAATACGTTGGGCGTCGTCTTGCGCGTGCCGTTGTTGATGATGGCATTGCGCGATGCAAACGTGGAGAGTCCTACCGAAGCCGGGAAATGATAGCCGCGGGCAAAGGCTTCGGCCTGCTCCTCGGTAATGGGTTTGCCCAGCGAGGATTTCTTTTCGCGGCGCGCACCCTTCTTGGACACCTTCATGTTGTTGTTATTGCCGCCGCCGAACTGGATGTTGCGCTCCTTGAAGCGGAGCGTAAAGCCGTTGGCGCCCATCGTGGAAAAGCTCTCGGTAAACTTCTGGCTCATTGCCTGGATACAGGTAATGATGAAGATGAGGGCCATGATGCCCAGTGCAATGATGGTTACGGTGATGCCGGTGCGGAGCTTGTTGCCGCGCACCGTGCGGGAAGCTAGCGCATAAATATCGAATAGCCGCATGATAAAGTGCTCCTAAGGTACCATTAAAAGTGATCACGTCGGAAGTGGGAACCGGAAAGTGGCTTTTCGCGTCAGACAACGAAAAGCCTCGCATCGCTGCGGGGCTTCGTATTTTTTGACAGATGGCGGAAAGACTTCCGACTTCCGAATTGATGACTTAGAAATAGAGCCATCCCGTGAGCAGCTCCGGGAAGAGGCCCAGCGCGATGGTCAGCGCGGCCAGGGCCACGAGGGTCGCTTTGAAACCCGTGTTGAGGCGCAGCGTGCTGCCGCTGTTGCCCTCGCGGAAGTACATCGCCTGCAGCAGGCGGAAGTAGTAATACACCGAGATGGCGGCCATCAGTACGGCAAACACCGGCAGGGCCAACGAACCGGCCTGCAGCGTGGCGCGCAGCATGTAAAACTTCGACAGGAAGCCGGCCGTGAGCGGGATGCCGGCGAGCGACAGCAGGAAGATCACCAGCGTGGCGGCTACCAGCGGCTGCTGGCGCGCAAAGCCGTTGAAGCCCTCGAAGCTCTGGTCCTTCATCCGGATCAGTACGGCGAAGATGCCGATCGTGGCGAAGGAATAAGCGGCGGCGTAGAGGATCAGGCCATCCAGGGCATCGCTGTTCAGCGCGTATACGGCCATCATCATGAAGCCGGCTTGCGCGATGGACGAGTAGGCAAGCATGCGCTTCACGCTTTGCTGGAACACAGCGGTGATATTGCCGATGAAGAGCGTGATAGCCACGATGACCGCCACGATCAGCTTCCACTGCATGGCGATGCCGCCGAAGCTTTCGTTGAAAAGCCGCATGAAGGCAATGAAGCCGGCGGCCTTCACTACGGTAGCCATGAACGACGTGAACACCGTGGGTGAGCCGTCGTATACGTCGGGCGTCCAGAAGTGGAAGGGCGCAGCGGATACTTTGAAGGAAAGCGCGAACAGAAGCATCAGCATACCGGCCGTCATCAGCACCGGCACGCCCGCATCTCCGGGCACATAGCCCACCGTGTCGAAAGTGCCGGTGGCTCCGTAGAGCAGCGCGATGCCCATCAGCATCAGTCCCGTTGAAAAGGAGCCCATGAGGAAATACTTGAGGGCGGCCTCATTGCTCTTGAGGTTGTTTTTCTCAGAGCCGGCGAGGATGTACAGCGGGATCGAAAGGACCTCGATGCCCAGGAAGAGGATCAGCAGCGACTGGAAGGCTGCCGTCATTGCCACACCGGTGAGGATGAAAAAGATCAGCGTGAAATATTCCGCGTAGTGCTTGCCCACTTTTTCCATGTCGCGCGCGGAGAGCAGGAAGTAGGCCAGCGTGGCCACAACGGCCACCGCCATGAAGAGCGAGGCGAAGCGGTCGAAACGGAGCATCCGCTCCACGTTGGCAATATGATATAGCTCGATGCCGCGCAGGTCGAGCAGGGCGCCGCCCAGTACCAGCAGCAGCAGCACATAGGCCAGGCCGCGTACCGCGGAGGCACGCTTCAAGGCAAAGCCGCCGAACATCATCGCGATCCCGCTGAGTGCCGAAATAAGAAGAGCGTTCATAGTTTATCGTGCTATGTAGTTAGAGTAATTGGCCACCTTGAGCAGGCCCTTCACAAAGGGCTCCGTGGCATTGATCAGGGGTTGCGGGTAGAAGCCGAACCAAAGGATAAGTGCCGCCACCAGCAGGAGCGAAACCGTTTCGGCAGGACGCAGGCGGTAGCCGACGGCGGTCTGCTCATTGGCAGCGCCGAAGAACACCGCCTGTACCATCTTGAGCGTGTAGGCCGCACCCAGGATGATGCTGAGGGTTGCCAGCACGGTGAACACCACGCGGTATTGCGTGCCGCCGGAACTCCAGATGCCGTTGAACATGAGGAACTCACCGGCAAAGGAATTGGTGAGCGGGAGCGATACGTTGGCGAAGGCCACCAGCACCAGCAGGATCGTCAGTCCCGGCGCCTTCTGGGCGATGCCGCCCAGCTGGGAAAGCTTGCGGGTGCCGAACTGACGCTCGATGAGTTCCACCACGATCCAGAGACCGATGATGTTCACGCCGTGGTGAAAGAGCTGGATCAGTACCCCCTGCAGGCCCGTGCGGGTTTCTGCAAAAATGGCCGCGCCCATGAGCCCTATGTGGGCGATCGAGGAGTAGGCCACGAGGCGCTTCAGGTCGTCCTGCTGGAGGGCGAGCAGCGAAGCATAGATGATGCCGATCACCGACAGGCTCATGACCACATCGCCCCAGATGTAAGCGGCATTGGGCACCACCGGGAGCACCCAACGGAGCACCCCGAACACACCCATCTTTACCATGAGGCCGCTGAGCACCATCGTAACGGCCGTGGGCGATTGCTCGTAGGTGTCGGGCTGCCAGGTGTGGAAGGGAAAGATCGGCATCTTCACGGCGAAGGCGACGAACAGCATCCAGAAGATGAAGCCCTGTGTTCCGTTGCTCAGTTTCAGGCTGTAGAACGATTGCATGGCGAAGGAGCTGTCGGGCGTCTGCGCATAGAGATAAAGCAGGGCCACCAGCATGATCACCGAGCCGGTAAACGTGTAGATGAAAAACTTGAAGGTCACCGGGATGCGGCGCTCGCCGCCCCAGCCGGAGCAAAGGAAATAAACCGGGATCAGGGCCAGTTCCCAGAAGAAGTAGAACAGCAGCGCGTCGGTGGCGGTGAACACGCCCATCAGCCCCGCCTGTGTGAGCAGCAGGAGCCCGAAGAAGTTGTTCGCCTTGCGGTAGTCCGTCTTCCAGGTGGCCAGCAGGATAATGGGATAAGCAATGCCGGTGAGCAGGGTCAGGATCCCCGAAAGCCCGTCGAGCGAGAGACTGAAGGAAGAACCCAGCGAGCCCAGCCAGGGCGCCGTGAAGTCGGATACGGTTTCGTTCCGCACATCGGCAAAGCCCTTGATCGAAAGAGCCATCGCCGCGAAGGAAAGCAGCAGGGCCCAGCCGCGGGCAAGCTTCGCATCCCGGAGGAAGAAGCTGACGAGGCCGCCAATGAGCGGGACCAGGAACAGTAGTAATACGGTCATAACACAGTTAATTCAAAAGTTCGGATCCGGGCAAAAACCCCATAATGGCGGCCTGCTTCCCGGAGCGTTGCTTTTTACTTTTTAAGAAAGAATTCCATTACAAAGAACAGCACCATCGAGATCACCATCAGCAGCACGTAGGAACCAACCTGCCCGCTTTGCAGCCAGCGCATCTGGCGGCCGCTGTAGTTGACCGCGCGGCCCACGCCATTCACGATGGCGTCGATGCCGCTGCGCTCGATGAAGTTGTTGGCAAACCGTCCGAGCCCGTTGAGCGGCTTCACGATGGCCGTGTCGTAGAGCTCGTCTACATACCACTTGTTGGCCAACACTTTGCCGAAGGCGCCGTTGTGCTCTTCGCGGTAGTTGCGGTAGCGGAACCAGGCAAAGCCGATGGCCAGCAGCGCGATCACCGTGGTGGCCGCCATCAGGGCGATCTCGGTGCCGTGGCTGATACCGGCGTTCTCCGTGTTGCCATGCTGCTGCGCGATCACCGGCGACAGGTAGCCGGCGAGGCGCTCCCCTCCTTTTGCAAACACTTCAGGCACGCCCACAAATCCGCCAACAATCGACAGGATTGCCAGCACAACCAGCGGGATGGTCATCGCCGCGGGGCTTTCATGCACGTGCTGACGCTGCTCGTCGGTGCCGCGGAACGAGCCGTTGAAGGTGATGAACAGCAGACGGAACATATAAAAGGCCGTGAGCGCCGCGGTGATGAGCCCAACGGCCCACAGGAACTTGTCGTGCTCAAAGGCGCTCAGCAGGATGGCGTCTTTGGAGAAGAAGCCGCTGAAAGGCGGAACGCCGGCGATGGCGATACAGCCGATGAGGAAGGTGAGGTAGGTGATCTTCAGCTTGCCCCTGAGGCCCCCCATAAAGCGGATGTCCTGCTGACCGCTCATCGCGTGGATGACCGAGCCCGAGCCGAGGAAGAGGAGGGCCTTGAAGAAGGCGTGCGTCATCACGTGGAATACGGCAGCCGTGTAGGCCCCGGTGCCCAGGGCGAGAAACATGTACCCAAGCTGGCTCACCGTGGAATAGGCGAGCACTTTCTTAATGTCGTTTTGCTTCAGCGCGATGGTGGCGGCGAGGAGTGCCGTGGCCGCGCCGATGATGGCCACTACGGAAAGCGTGGCGGGTGCGAGGCTGTAGAGGATGTTGCTGCGCGCGATCATGTAGATGCCCGCGGTCACCATCGTGGCGGCGTGGATAAGTGCCGATACGGGCGTGGGGCCGGCCATGGCGTCGGGGAGCCAGGTGTAGAGCGGGATCTGGGCGCTCTTGCCGGTGGCGCCCAAAAAGAGCAGCAGGGTGATGCCCACCACGTCGGTGGTATTGAGCGTGTGCAGCGCCGTGATGACACCGTTCGCGCTGAAAAGGTCCTGGTACGACAGGGTGCCGAAGCGCTGGAGCATCCAGAACAGGGCAAGCAGGAAGCCGAGGTCGCCGATGCGGTTCATCACGAAAGCTTTCTTGGCGGCCTTGGTGTAGTCGATGTTTTTGAACCAATAGCCGATGAGCAGGTAAGAGCAAAGCCCCACGCCTTCCCATCCGATGAACATGATGAGGTAGTTGGCACCCATCACCAGCAGCAGCATCGAGAATACAAACAGGTTGAGGTAGGCGAAGTAGCGGCCGAAGTGCTCGCGCTTTTCCTCGTGCATGTAGGCGGTGGAATACACATGGATGAGGAAGCCTACGCCCGTGATGATCAGCAGGAACAGGGTCGACAGCTGGTCGATCTGGAAGGCGAAGGGAATGTGCAGCGAGCCTACGTTGATGAAGTCGAAGTATTTGTAGGGAACGTCGCTGAAGACGCCTTTCGAGAACAGCAGGCAGCTGATGACAAAGGAGCCCAGCACGGTACCGGATCCGATGAGGCCCACAAGGCCCTTCGACAGGTAGTTGCGCCCCAGCCCGTTGATCAGGAAGCCGGCGAGCGGTAGCAGGGGGATGAGTGCGATCAGATTCTTCATAATACAGTAGCGTTGCGGCTTAGTGTTTCAGTCGGTTGAGGAAGTTGATGTCCACGGAGCGGGTGTTGCGGTACAGCATCACGATGATGGCGAGGCCCACGCTCACTTCGGCGGCGGCCACCACCATGATGAAGAACACGAACAGCTGCCCCTCGGTGCCGGCAACGGCGTCGGTGCCGGCCTTGGCGAGGTGGTGCATCTTCGAAAAGGCCACCAGCAGCAGGTTCACGGCATTCAGCATCAGCTCGATGCACATGAAGATGATGATGGCGTTGCGGCGCGTGAGCACACCGATGATACCGGTGATGAACAACGCGAGCGACAGAAACAGGTAATAGCGGATATCCATAAGGATGATTAAGCGGATTGGTTTGATTCGTTACTCAACTTCCATGGTGGCGCGGACGGCCTCGCTGCGCGCGTCTTCAATGGTCGTGGGGATGTTGGCGTCGCGCTTGCCGATGACCACGGCGCCCACCATCGCGGTGAGGAACAGCACCGAGCTCAGCTCGAAAGGCACTACGTAATCGTGAAACAGCACCCAGCCGAGGTTTTGAATGAGGCCGATGTCGCCGGTTCCGAGCTCCGTAGCGCGGGCCTCGGTACCGCGCAGGGCGGCTACCAGCACCAGGAGGAAGCAGCCGCCGGCAACGGCGCCGATAAGGCGCATCCAGCGTCCTTTCTGCACTTCGGTATTCTTATCGAGGTTCATCAGCATGATCACGAACAGGAACAGCACCATGATGGCGCCTGCATACACGATGATGTTGACCACGGCCAGGAACTGCGCGTTGAGCAGGATGTAGTGGCCCGAGATCGTGAAAAAGGTCACGATGAGCCAGATCACGCTGAACACCGGGTTTTTGCTCGTGATCACCATCAGGGCGCTGAACAGCGAGGCAACCGCGAGGATCCAGAAAAGTATTTCAGTAATTCCCATGAGCAGGTTCGGTTTATTTGGATTGGGGGATCGTTCCTTTTGCCTTGGCAAATCCTTCCGGGTCCTTTGTCGGGTCGGGGATCAGCAGGTCGTCTTTCTTATAAATGAAACCCTGGCGGGCATAGTTCGCCGGGGCAAAGGTCTGCGACAGGTAAATGGCGTCCTTGGGACAGGCTTCCTCGCAGAGGCCGCAGAAGATGCAGCGCAGCATGTTGATCTCGTACTTGGCGGCATACTTCTCTTCGCGGTACAGGTGCTCCTCGCCGGGCTGCCGCTCGGCGGCCTCCATGGTGATGGCTTCGGCAGGGCAGGCGAGGGCGCAGAGACCGCAGGCCGTGCAGCGCTCGCGGCCTTCCTCGTCGCGGTTGAGGATTTGCAGCCCCCGGAACACGGCCGAAAACGGGCGCTGCTCCTCGGGGTAGCTGATCGTGGGTTTCTTCTTGAACAGGTGGCTGAAGGTAATGCCCATGCCCTTGAAGATCGCGGGCAGGTACAGCTTCTCGGCCACCGTCATCGGCTTGCGCTCGACCGGTTTGTTCTTATTGGTGAGTTGCATGTGTCAGGCTTATAGGTGCGGTTTGAGACGGCTGCGAAAGTAGCCCTTTTTGAGGGGCAGGCACCGTCGTGTCTTGACTGATCCACAGGACCACGGCGGCCGTGAGGATCATGTTGGCGAGGGCCAGCGGCAGCAGGCCGCGCCAGCCCAGGTTCATCAACTGGTCAAAGCGGAAGCGCGGGATGGTCCAGCGGATCCACATGAACAGGAAGATGGAAAGAAAGGCTTTGCCCATCAGCGAAGCGAAACCAAGCAGTCCCACCCACCAGGCGCCGTTGTAGGCGGCCTCGTTGAAGAAGGGAATGTCCCAGCCGCCGAAAAACAGCGTGGCCATTACCACACCGGAAATAAACATGTTGATGTATTCGGCAAAAAGGTAGAAACCCAGTTTCATCGAAGAATATTCCTGGTGGTAGCCCATGTTGAGCTCGTTCTCCGCTTCCGGCAGGTCGAAGGGCGTGCGGTTGCACTCGGCAAGGGCGCAGATAAAGAAGATGAGGAAGCCCAGGGGCTGGTAAACGATGTTCCAGAGGTGCTCCTGCTGCTGCTGCACGATGACGCTCATCCGCAGGTCGCCCACGATGAGGAGCACGGCCAGCAGCGAGAGGCCCATGGCCAGCTCGTAGGAGATCATCTGCGAGGCGCCGCGGATGGCGGCCAGCAGCGAGAACTTGTTGTTGGAGGCCCAGCCCCCGATCATGATGCCGTACACACCCAGCGAAACCACGCCGAAGATGTAGAGCACGCCGATGTTGATGTCGGCGATCTGCAGGGGCATCGTATGGCCGAAGAACGTGGAGGTGGGGCCCCAGGGAATGACCGCCGAAGTCATCGTGGCGGTGATCATCGCCAGCAGGGGGCCGAGGATGAACAGGAACTTCGACGACGTGTTGGGGATGATCTCTTCCTTCATGAACAGCTTCACGCCGTCGGCGAGCGGCTGCAGCAGTCCGAAGGGACCGGCGCGGTTGGGGCCCTTGCGATCCTGCAGGAAGGCGGCGATCTTGCGCTCGCCGTAAGTGCTGTACATCGCCACGATCAGCGCCGTGGTAACGATGATCGCGATGAGCACGAATTTTTCAATGAGGGTTACTACCCATTCAGCCATTAGTAAGTACATAGTCTACGGTCTATGGGGCTTCGCCCCTTGGTGATATCCTTTCGTGAAGCGTCAGGCGTGAGGCGTGAGCTAAAACGGGCATCAGCACTCACGGTTCACGCTTCACGACTCACGGTGTGTTCGCGTTCGTCGAGTCGGTGCCCATCTGGTTCCGTCCTACGCCTTCCTTCACATCGGTCACGTTCGTGCCGGTGGAATGGGGATTGCCCGAATAGGTGGCGCCGGTGGCGGGTCCGGGGATCTCGTTGAGGTTAACCTGGTTCACGTCGGAGATGGTATGGATGTCCATCAGCAGTTTCGGGTCGCGGCCCTTCATCACGTCCTGGAAGATCTCCTTGGGCTTCCGGATACCGGTATAGTGGCCGGCGCCGATCACCGAATGGCGGTCTACCTGGGTCGGGCCTTCAATGGTCCAGTCGCTTACCTTTTTCTTTTCAAAGCGGCAATCGTTGCAGATCCACTCCTCCACTTCACCCCACTGGTCTTTGCGGGCCGTTACGCGGAGCACGTCGTCGCCGCGCAGCCAGAGGCGTACGTTGCCCTTACAGGTCGGGCAGTCGCGGTGTGCATCTACCGGCTTGGTGAACCATACGCGGTTCTTGAAGCGGAAGGTGCGGTCGGTGAGCGCGCCCACGGGACAGACGTCGATGACGTTGCCGATCATCTCGTTGTCGAGCGACTTCTCGATGTAGGTAGCGATCTGTGCGTGGTCGCCGCGGTCGAGCACGCCGTGCTCGCGGCCGCCGGCCACCTGGTTGGCGGTGTGCACGCAGCGGTAGCACAGGATGCAGCGCGTCATGTGCAGCTGGATGTACGGACCGAGGTCTATACGCTCGAAGGTGCGGCGTTTGAATTCGTAGCGCGTGCCTTCCTTGCCGTGCTCGTAGGACAGGTCCTGGAGGTCGCATTCACCCGCCTGGTCGCACACGGGGCAGTCGAGCGGGTGGTTGAGCAGCAGGAATTCCACCACGCCCTTGCGGGCTTCGAGCACCGCGGGGTTGGTGATGTTTTCGACGATCATCCCGTCCATTACCGCCGTGCGGCAGGAGGCCACGAGCTTGGGCATCGGGCGCGGGTCGGCGGTGGAGCCGGCAGACACACGCACGAGGCAGGTGCGGCAATAACCGCCCGTCTGGGCGAGCTTGCTGTAAAAGCACATCGTCGGCGGAACAATGTCGCCGCCGATCTTGCGTGCCGCCATCAGGATGGTGGTGCCCGGCTCTACTTCGACCTTGATGTTGTCGATGGTGACCGTGAACATCTTTTTTTCTTCAGCCATATAAAAGGTGCTTCAGAAGAAGCTTGTTTTTCTATTTAACTAACAGCAACAGAAATAGGATCTGCATAATGGGCGAGCCCGAAGTTGCGCGTCTGCGATTCCCCGGGGTTCAGCACGTGCCATTCGAACTCGTCGCGGAAGTGGCGGATGGCGGCGGCCACAGGCCAGGCAGCCGCATCGCCCAGCGGGCAGATGGTGTTGCCTTCGATCTTGCTCTGGATGTCCCACAGCAGGTCGATGTCGCGCATGTCGCCTTTGCCGTGCTCGATCTTGTGCAGGATCTTTTCCATCCAGCCGGTGCCTTCGCGGCAGGGCGAGCACTGGCCGCAGCTTTCGTGGCGGTAGAAGCGGGCCAGCGAGAAGGTGTGGCGCACCACGCACTGGTCTTCATCCAGCACGATAAAGCCGCCCGAGCCCATCATGGAACCCGTGGCGAAGCCACCGTCGGCAAGGCTTTCGTAGGTCATCAGGCGAGGCTCGCCCTTGGCGGTCTTGAGCAGCAGGTTGGCCGGCAGGATGGGCACCGACGATCCGCCCGGGATACAGGCCTTCAGGCGCTTGCCATTGGGGATGCCGCCGCAGTACTCGTCGCTGTAAATGAATTCCTCCACGGAGATCGTCATGTCGATCTCGTAGATGCCCGGCTTGTTGATGTTGCCACAGGCCGAGATGAGCTTGGTACCGGTGGAGCGGCCGATGCCGATCTTGGCGTATTCTTCGCCACCCATATTGAGGATGGGCACCACGGCCGCCAGCGTTTCCACGTTGTTGACCACCGTGGGGCAGTCGTACAGGCCTTTGATGGCCGGGAAGGGCGGCTTGATGCGGGGGTTGCCGCGCTTGCCTTCGAGCGATTCGAGCAGCGCTGTTTCCTCGCCGCAGATATAAGCGCCGGCGCCGCGCTGCACATAGATCTGGCAGTTGAAGCCGGTACCGAGAATGTTCGTTCCGAGGAAGCCTGCCTGGTTGGCTTCGGCAATAGCCTGCTCCAGTATATCTACGATCCAGGCGTATTCACCGCGGATGTAGATGTAGGTGCGTTCGGAGCCGAGCGCGAAAGAGGAGATGATGAGGCCCTCGATAAGGAGGTGCGGGATGAACTCCATCAGGTATCGGTCCTTGAAGGTACCGGGCTCCGATTCGTCGGCGTTGCATACGAGGTAGCGGGGCACGCCTTCGGGCTTGGCCAGGAAGCTCCACTTCATGCCCGTGGGGAAGCCGGCGCCGCCACGGCCGCGGAGGCCGCTCTTCTTCACTTCTTCCACGATGTCGGCGGGCGCCATCTTGAACGCCTTCTCCACCGCGGCATAACCGCCGTTGCGGCGGTAGGTGTCGTAGTAGCGGATGCCTTCTACGTGTTCGTGTTCCAGTAATATTTTCTTACCCATGGTCTATCAGATAGGCAGGCCGGGCCTGCGTTGGATCAATGTTGTTTTTCCTGCGGCGCCTTGTCGTGGTTGAACATCCAGTTAACGCCGTAAGCATCGGTGAGCATGCCGAAGCGGGCGCCCCAGAAGGTGTCCTGCAGCGGCATCGTGATGCGGGCACCGTCACTCAGCGCTTCGAAGGTCTTGTTGATCTCTTCTTCCGAAGAGAAGTCGAGGCTGAGGTGTACCATGCCGCCCACGGCTTCGCTCTGCTGGCCGTCGGAAGCCATCAGGAACAGATCGCCCGCGGAAAACTGCGCGTGCATTACTTTCCGGGCGTCCTCGGGAGCCGTATCCACCGGGGCATTCTCGAAATACTGCAAACCCTGGATCTGGCCGCCGAGCGCTTTGCTGTAAAAATTCAGGGCTTCCTCGCAGTTGCCGTTGAACATGATATAGGGAACTACTCGCATCTTAATTGTTTTGAACCGCGTTGCGGCGGCATTCTTCAATGAGGGCATCTACCTTTTCGCGGGTAAGGTGCTCTTTGTAAAACTTGCCCAGCTGCATCATCGGGGCATAGCCGCAGGCGCCGAGGCACTCTACGGTCTTGAGGGTGAACATACCGTCGCTGCTCGTTTCGCCCACGCCGATGTTCAGTTTTTCCTTGATGTAGCCGATGATGTCGTCGGAGCCATTGAGCATGCAGGGACCGGTCTGGCACACCTCGAACAGGTATTTGCCCACCGGCTTCAGGTTGAACATGCTGTAGAAGGTGGCAACTTCGTAAACCTCGATCGGCTTCAGACCGAGCACCGAGGCTACGTCGTCCATCACCTCGGAGGAAAGCCAACCGTTGTTGGATTCCTGCGCCAGGTGCAGCACGGGGATGAGGGCGCTCTTCTGCTTTCCTTCCGGGTAGCGCGCCACGATCTCGCGTACTTTATTGAGTTTGTCTTCTGAAAAGATCACGGTCGTTCGGTTTATTAGTTTACTTGTTTATTGGTTTATTGGTCTATTAGTTAATTGGTACTTGTTACCTACCAACCTTTTCTAAACTATCCTAAACCTTCTAAACTTCTATCAGCACATTTTCATAGCACACATCCAACATTCGGAATCTCAAATCTGAAATCCGAAATCTGAAATCTTTATCCATCCATTTCGCCGGCGATCAGGTTCAGCGATGACATCGTGATGATGGCGTCGGAGAGCATGCCGCCTTTTACCAGTTCCTCGTAGGCCTGGTAGTACACGAAGCAGGGCCGGCGGAAGTGCAGGCGGTAGGGTGTGCGGCCGCCGTCGGAGATCAGGTAGAACCCGAGCTCGCCATTGCCCCCTTCCACGCTGTGATACACTTCGCCCGGCGGGATATCGATCTCGCCCATCACGATCTTGAAGTGGTAGATCAGCGCTTCCATCTTCGTATACACGTCCTTCTTCTCGGGCAGGTAGTATTCCGGAACGTCGGCGTGGTAGATGCCGGACTCCTCCCCTTTTATATCCTGCAGCTTCTGGTAGGCCTGGCGCACGATCGACAGCGATTCGTGCATCTCACCGTTGCGCACCAGGAAGCGGTCGTAGCAGTCGCCGGTAGAGCCGGTGGGGATGCTGAATTCAAAGTCCTGGTAAGAGCAGTAGGGCGTATGCACGCGCACGTCGTAGTCCACGCCGGCGGCGCGCAGGTTCGGTCCGGTGAAGCCGTAGTTGAGCGCGCGCTCAGCCGAGATGGGACCCGCGCCGATCGTACGCTCCATGAAGATGCGGTTGCGCGTAAAGAGGCTCTCGAACTCGTGAAGCACGGCCGGGAACTCCTCGAGAAACTTCTCCAGCTTGGTGAAAGCGATGTTGTTGAAGTCGCGCTCAAAGCCGCCGATACGGCCGATGTTGGTGGTGAGGCGCGAGCCGCACACTTCTTCCCAGATCTCGTAAATGAGCTCGCGGTACTGCATCACGTAGAGGAAGCCCGTGAAGGCACCCGTATCCACCCCGACCACCGAGTTGCAGATGATGTGGTCGGCGATGCGGGCGAGCTCCATGATGATCACGCGGAGGTAATCTACGCGCTTCGGCGTCTGGATGCCCAGCAGCTTTTCGCAGGTCATGTGCCAGCCCATGTTGTTGATCGGCGCCGAGCAGTAGTTCAGGCGGTCGGTCAGCGGGGTGATCTGGTACAGGGGGCGACGCTCGGCGATCTTTTCGAAGGCGCGGTGGATGTAGCCGATGGTCTGCTCGGCCGAAACCACTTTCTCGCCGTCGAGCTCCACGATGTTCTGGAACACGCCGTGCGTAGCCGGGTGCGTCGGGCCGAGGTTGATCGTCGTCGTTTCCTTCTCGAGGGAACCCTCGGGCAGGGGAATATGGGAATTCGGGGTTTGTGTGGCCATGTTCTATCGTGAGTCGTGAAGCCCATCCCCGACCCTTCCCGGGGGGAAGGGAGCCGGTTCTCGGCATCACTGTTTAAAAGTTCATTCTCTGTAACCCGGAGACCGCTGAAGGATTGTCACCCTGAGCGCAGCCGAAGGGTCATTTCTCGCTCTCCGGCTGTGTCAGCAGCGTGGGTGATCCGTCCTGGCGGCGGTTGCCGAAGTCGAAGGAGCCGCCGCGGCCGAACATCTCGTCGTCCTTGTCGATGCGGGTCTGGTCTTCGAGCGGGAATTCCTTCCGCTGGGGGAAGTAGTCCATCTCGTCCACGTTCTGAATCCGCTTCAGGTTGGGGTGGCCGCTGAAGAGCACACCATAGAAGTCGTAGGCTTCGCGCTCCTGCCAGTTGGCGCTTTCGTAGAGGGCCGTGGCGCTTTGCACTTCGGGGCGGGCAACGGGCGCATACACTTTGAAGCGCAGGCGGAGGTTGTCTACCAGGTTGTGCAGGTGGTACACCACGCAGAGCTCGCGGCCGGCGTAGGCGGGATAATGCACCGCGGTCAGGTCGGTCAGGAAGCGAAACCCGGCCTCCCACAAAAAGCGAAGTACCTCGATGTTTTGGTCGAGGTCGGCTTCGAAGGTCAGCATACCGTAGGGCTCTTCGAAGGCTTTCACCTTCTCGCCGAATTGCTCCCGGAGCTGCTGTTGTACTTGTTCGTTTGTCATAAGACCCATCCCCCGGCCCCTTCCCAAAGGGAAGGGGAGCCCGGAGCGTTGTTTTTATTGAATACCGTAGCTCTCGAGGAGCTTCTTGTAATGATCACTGTTGCGTCGCCGCAGGCTTTCCTTTCCGATGATGTCCTGGATGCGCAGGATGCCGTCGATGATAGCTTCGGGGCGCGGCGGGCATCCGGGCACGTAAACGTCCACCGGAACCACCTGGTCGATACCCTGCAGCACGCTGTAGGAGTCGAAAACGCCGCCCGAGCAGGCGCAGGCGCCCACGGCCATTACCCAACGGGGCTCGGCCATCTGGAGGTATACCTGGCGCACTACGGGGGCCATCTTTTTGGAGATCGTTCCCATCACCATCAGCAGGTCGCACTGCCGCGGCGAGAAGCCGAGGCGCTCGGCGCCAAAGCGGGCCAGGTCGTAGTGCGAGGCCATGGTGGCCATGAACTCGATGCCGCAGCAGGAGGTGGCGAAAGGCAGGGGCCAGATGGAATTTTTGCGGGCAAGGCCTACCGCCTCGCTGAGCTTTTGGGCGAAGAAACCCTCACCCTGGTAGCCCTCCGGCATCTCTACGAGCGAGATGTCCTTTTCCAGCGGCTTTTCATTGATATTATACGATACCGGACGTGCCATAATTCAAGTTTTTAAGTGTGAAGTCGGAAGTTCGAAGTGTTGATAAGTCCAAAAACAGTGCACATTTAGCAGTTCCGACTTCACACTTCCGACTTTTATACTTTTCCCATTAATCTTCCCACTTCAGGGCGCCCTTCTTGATGACGTAGATGAACCCGCACAGAAAGAACGCGACGAACAGCACTACGGCCCAAAAACCACTCCAACCCAGGCTCTTGAAATTAACGGCGTAGGGGTAGAAAAAGATCACTTCCACGTCGAACAGAACGAAGAGGATTGCCACGAGGAAATACTTGATGGCCATGGGCTGGCGGGCGTCGCCGTGGCTGGGAATGCCGGAAGCGAAGGTCTCGAGCTTGTCGGCGGTTTTCCGCTTGGGCCCCAGCAGGTGGGTCACGCCCATGAGGGTGCCGATCATACCAAAGGCAAAAAGGAATTGGAGCGCCACGGGCAGATAACTGCCGGCGCTGCGCACGTCCTGCACCGCGCGCGTGAAATCGGCTTGGAGGAAATGAAACATAGGCTTTTGAATCGCCGGCAAAAATACAGTACCGCCATCAATCTCGGCACTACTATTTTAGCCCCTTAGAGGCCGAAAAAAGCCCCCTTTCGGGGGCTTTCGCGGTTATTTTTTTCCTTTTACTTTCGTCTTACCATCCTCGGTTTTGACCTTGGTGGCACCGGAGGGGGCCGAAGGCCTGGCCGGTTTCGACGGCGGTGCCGGCGCCTCAAGGCGCTTGATCACGCCGCTCAGCTGTGCTTCTTTCGACGGATCGAAGGTCAGGGCCTGGCGGAGCAGCTCGGCACCTTTGGCGCGGTCGCCCTTCTCGTTCACATAGTAGTTGGCGAGGTTCGTGGCGGCCTCATAGCCATAAGAGGCAAAGCGGGCCTTGTCGGCAGCCGACACGCGGAGCACCTGCTCGTATTGCGGAACGGCGAGGCCTTGCTTGCCCGAAGTGTCGATGTTGCCCAGGGAGCGGGCGCTCCAGAGGTAACCGTAGATGCTGTCCGGAAGGGCGCGGCTGTAAGCCTGGAACACGCTGTCGGCCTTTTTGAAATTACCGCCTTGGTAGTACGGCAGACCGATCTGGAAGAGGCCGGCCGGCGAAGAACCGGGGTTGAGGCGGTATTGCGCGAGGCGCAGGTCGCCCTCGGCCACTTTGCGGCCGCTCGTCTTGGCCCAGTCAATGCCTTCCTGCAGGATCAGCAGCTTATTGCGCAGCGTCGTATCGGCGTCAGCGGAAGCGAGGAAGATGTTTACCACCTCGGACGGCGCTTCTTTCGAATAAACAGCAGCCTTCAGCGTATAGTCTTTCGACACGAGCTCTTCGGCCTTCGTGGAGGCAAACAGCTGGTCTACATACTGGCGGGCTTTGGCGGTATCCTTCGCTCCTTCGAGGTAGGAATAGGCCATGAGGCGGTACACGCTCGGCTCTACCTTGGCATTGCCGCTCTGCTGGATGATGCGGTTGCCGATGGCGATGGCCTCATCGTATTTCTTCTGCAGGTACAGGGGCTGCGCCTTGAACACTTCGTTCTGGATCGAAGGCTCGGCTACGGCCACGTACTTCTGGCCCCACTCGTTGGCGGCGTTGAAGTCCTGCTTGTAAAAGAGGTTGTATACATACTGGCGCAGGTAAGCCGGGCCATACTTGGGGTCGGCCTGGATGGAGCGGTTCAGGTTTTCCGTCACCACGTCCCAGTTGCGCTGCGTTTCATAGATGCGGGCCATGCGGTAGTAAGCTACTGCAGGCTGACCATTGGTAGCGGCAACTGTATAAGCGCGTACGGCTTCGCCGCCTTCATGGGCGCGGCGGTAGGCGTTGCCGAGGTTGATGGCGATGTCGGCGTTCGTAGGCTGGGCCTGAGCGGCGGCCTGGAGCTTGGCGAGGCCGTAAGCTACGTCGCCCCCGGGCGTTTCAATGTTGGCGCGGCCCACAGCGTTGAGCACGGCCGGGTCGTCGCCTTTCTTGCCACGGCTCTGGTTGAGAGCCATTTCAAATTGCTGGCGGGCTTCAGGTCCCTTACCCTGTGCCAGGAGCGCATGGCCCAAACCGGCGAGCACCAGCGGGGCGTTGCCATTGGTGGAAAGGGCACGCTGGTACAGTGCCTGGGCCTCAGCGGGCTGGCCCATCTCGAGTTGGGTCTGGCCGAGCCAGTAAATGGCGTCGATGTTGTTCGGGTTAGCGGCCAGGATCTTTTCAAAGGTGGTTTTCGCGCTGGCATTCCGCTCGGCGTAAAGGTGGTTCATCCCTTCCTGGATGGTCTGGGCACCTGCCGTCAAAGCGAAAGACAAGGCGAGAAACAATACAAGTGCTGATTTCTTCATGATCCTTTCTGTGTTTGGTGATTGGCTTTTAGAGCGCAAAAATTATTCTTTAGTTTACCAGTAAGTTGTTAAGGTCCTTTTTCTAACTGTTAATTAATGACGCACCACTGATTAATCGCTCACCTCGGCCTGCCTGACCTGGAAGTTCATCAGCGCCGGCATGAGGAAGGCCCGGTTGAAGATGAGCTGCCCGCTCTGCGTGGTTAAGTAATTATAGAAGCCGTGGCCGAGGCCGTTGTGGCGTTCCTTCAGGATGCACACGAGGTCGCGGAGCAGCGGGTAGCGCTTGAAGTAGATATTATACTGGGCCGGAGTCACGAATTTGCCCGAGCTGCGGGCGTCTTCCAGCGATGCCACCTTTACGCGGCTCAGGTAGCTGAGCTGGGTGCTGTCCTGGCTGTTGCCCACCCAACTGACGCCGAGGAGGCCGATGGCATCCGGGTTCTTCGCCACGTAATCGATCACCGCCTCGCTGCCTTCCGCAGCCGTTACATTGGCCCCCAGCTTGCCGCCGCGGAGCATCGAATCAATAACGAAGCGCACCGTGCTGGTGGCCTTCAACCCGTCGAACACCGGCCGCAGCTTCGCCGTGGAGCGGCCCGACAGCAGGTCTTTCAGCTGGGCGATGGTGAACACGGTGTCGGCCGACGACGGGTGCACGATGACGGCCACGGCGTCGTAGGCCACTACGTTGTAGCGGAGGTCGGTCTTCAGTGAATCGTTCACGAAGTTGCGCTCGGCCTCGCTGTAGCGGCGGGTGGCCACGATGCAGCGGATCGAGTCTACCGCCAGGTCGCGGAGGCATTCCGCCTCGGGCTTGTAGTGGGCGATGATGTGGGTGCCGGGGTGCAGCGCCTCGAACACCGAGATCTCCGAATCGATCACCGGCTTGAAGGACTCATCCACACTAATGTGTATAGTGCCGCTGTCGGGCCGGTCGCCCGGCTCGGGCATCGCCGTGCCGTTGCCGCAGCCCGTGGTAAAAAGGGCCAGCAAGGGGGCGAGCAGGTAAGTTGCGAATCGAAGGATGCCGTACCGTTTCATTCCCGGAAATAATTCTTCTTATAACCACGATAAATGCGCCAGATTCCATAGCCGAGAAAAACAAGGCACACCAGCAGGTCTTTGGTGGACGCCTTGCTGCCCATCAGTTCGATGCGGTTGAGGTATACGTAGCCGAAGAAAAGTCCGACCAGCGCAAAGAGCACGCCCATCACGTAGTTCATGATGGAGCGGCCGGTGCTGATCTGCTGGCGTCGCTTGCGTTCGTATTCCTCGATCTCGTTCATAGGCGCTTGTTGGGCTGGGCAAATTAGGACATTTTCATTCTTCGGGCGCCTGAAATGTAACCGGTTGCACGAAGGAGGTAGCTACGGGCCGGCCGCGTTGCAGGGCGGGTTTCCACTTCGGCATCCGCTTCAGCACGCGCAGCACTTCGTTGTCGAAGGCCGCACCGCCCGACTGCTGCACCTCGAAGCGGCCCACGTGTCCTTCTTCATCCACCCAGAAGCGCACGACCACCGAGCGCTTCTCACCGGGCTGCATGTCCGAGGACGGCACCAGGTTGCGTACGAGGAAGTCGGTCCAGGCCTTCATGCCCCCGGGAAAGGACGGCGGCGCCGAGGGTGCTTCCACCACTTCGGGTGCCGGGACGGGCGCCGGGGGCACCGTACCCTGAGCGATCGGGCCGGGATCGGGTGCCGGCGGCACATCACCGGGAACGGCGCCGGGTGTGTTGTGCGTGCTGATGGCGGCGTTGCGCAGGTCGTCGGTCGGCGGCAGGTTGGTCGGGTCGGGGCCGATCACCGGGGCGGTGAAGGCCTTGCTGTTGACTGGTCCGCCGGCCTTCTGGCGCGGCTTCGGCAGCTCCGGCTCCGGCGCCTTCGTCTTGTCGGGTGCGAGTTGCAGCGACACGACCGTCACCTCGGGAGGGGTAAACACATCGCCTGCCTTGCCCGAGAAAACGTTCACCAGGAACAGCGCCAGCAGCACCGCCGCCAGCATGATGCCGATAGACAACGACAGGCGGTTGTCGTAATATTTGCGGAGCACATAAGCACCGTATTGCTTGTTACGGTTTTCGAACAGCAGGTCGAGCAGCGAGCTGCGGGTAATTTCGTTGGGACTCATGGCGTTTGGTTTGGCTATGAGATGCGGGGGCGTTCGGTTTCCATACCAACCGGCCCCATCCCCTAAACCCTTCCCGAAGGGAAGGGGAATAAAGTCCCTTTGAATGAGAAGGATCATTGCTCCTCCTTTCCTTTGGGAAGGAGGTCGGGAGGATGGGTCTATATTTGCGGCGATGAAAATTCTGATGGTTTGCCTCGGGAATATCTGCCGCAGCCCGCTTGCGGAGGGGATCCTGCAGCACAAGGCCGACGCCGCGGGCCTCGACTGGACGGTAGACAGCGCCGGCACCAACGGCTACCACGTGGGCGAGCCGCCGCACCGCCTGTCGCAAAAGGTGGCGCAACTGCATGGCGTCGACATCTGCCGGCAGCGCGCACGCCGCTTTACCGCCGCCGACCTCGATGCCTATGATAAGATCTACGCCATGGCCGCCGACGTCGTAGACGATATGAAGCGCATCGCCGCCCCCCATTGGGATCCTTCGAAGGTAGACCTGCTGCTCAACGAGGTGCACCCCGGGCGCAACGAAGACGTGCCCGACCCCTGGTACGGCGAAGAACCCGGCTACCACGAGGTATATAAACTGATCGAAGCGGCCTGCGATCGCATACTTTCACGCTACGCTGAAGTCAACAGGTAATTAGTCAGTCCCCTGACGCGACGCTCCTGCCTTTGACTTTTGATTTGATTTTTTAATGACTATGATCCAGAAACCTTCTCTCCCCCAGGGCACCCGCGACTTCGGTCCCGAAGTGGTGCGCAAGCGCCAGTATATCCTGCAAACGATCCGCGGTGTGTTTGAGCGCTACGGCTTTCAGCCCCTCGAAACGCCCGCCATGGAAAACCTCGACACCCTCATGGGTAAGTACGGCGAGGAAGGCGACAAGCTCATTTTCAAGATCCTCAACAACGGGCTCGACAACCCGGTCAAGGAAGCTTCGCTGCGTGATGCGTTCGACAAGGTGCTGCAGGGAAAGAACACGAAAGACCTCACCGAGCGCGCGCTTCGCTACGACCTCACCATACCCTTCGCCCGTTACGTGGCGATGAACCACGGGCAGCTCGCCTTCCCGTTCAAGCGCTACCAGATGCAGCCCGTGTGGCGCGCCGACCGCCCGCAAAAGGGCCGCTACCGCGAGTTCTACCAGTGCGACGCCGACGTGGTAGGCTCCCGCTCGCTGCTCAACGAGGTGGACCTGTGCTACATCTACCACACCGTATTTCTACAATTGGGCCTCGAAGGCTACGAGCTCCGTATCAACTCGCGCAAGCTGCTCACGGCCCTCGCCGAGATCTGCGGCGGCGCCGGCAAGATGATCGACATCACCATCGCCATCGACAAGCTCGATAAAATCGGCCTCGACAAGGTGAAGGAAGAACTCGCCGGGCGCGGCCTCGATGACGCCCAGATCGCCACCATCGAACGCTACCTGAACATCAGCGGCAGCAACGACGAAAAGCTCGCGGCTATCAAGGAGTTGTTTGGGAACAACGAGACAGCGAAAAAAGGCATCGAGGAACTGGAGTACGTGACGAACATGGTTATTCCGGCCCCTTCTCAAAGGGAAGGGGAAACGGTAAGCGCTCACGGCTCACGGCTCACGGCTCACGAATCGCCGAACCTCGTCCTTGACTTCACCCTCGCCCGCGGCCTCAACTACTACACGGGGATCATTTTTGAGGTGAAGGCGCCGGCCACGGTGAAGATCGGCTCCATCGGCGGCGGCGGCCGCTACGACGACCTTACCGGCCTCTTCGGCGTGCCCGACATGCCGGGCGTGGGCATCTCCTTCGGCGTCGACCGCATCTATGATGTATTGGAGGAATTGAACCTCTTCCCCCCTACCGTCACGCAGGCCACCGCGGCCCTGTTCTTCAACCTGGGCGAAGCCGAAAGCCGAGCGGCCTACGGACTGTTGCAGGGCCTGCGCTCCGCCGGCATCTCGGGCGAGCTGTACCACGAAGCGACGAAGATGGACAAGCAGTTCAAATACGCCGAAAAGAAAGGCATTCCCTACATCGTTATCATCGGCTCGCGCGAGCTGGAGCAGCAAACGGCGATGGTAAAAGAACTGGCCACGGGCCAGCAGGAGCCGGTGCCTTTCGGGGAACTGGCCGCGCGCTTCGCGGGAGAGAACGTACGCTGATCCCGCAAGCGGGATACGCGGATTTATTAAGATTCGTTATGATTTTTATAGCGCAACAAAGGCACCGCAAGCGGTGCCTTTGTCTTGTACGTAGCGAGTACCGGGCGGGGCTACAGGGTCGCACTAACCGCAACAAGGTAGTCAGGCCTGTCGCTACCGTCCCGCACCTGGTGCAACTTGGCAGCTGCAGGTGTTTCCGGCATGTTGTAGGGCGCACTTGGGCCGGTCAGGGCGGTTTCCGGCGTCTCGCGCGGGGTGCAACAGGGTGGAAACAGGTGTGTCTACCCTTCCGCACCTCGTGCAAAGTCCGGAAACAGGCGTGTCTACCCTCCCGCACGGAGAGGGGATGGGGTGAGGTCTACCGGAATGCTTTTACCGAGTTCACCGCCGAATCAAACAGGGCTTCGGAAGTTCCTTCTTTTACATTGATATAGCCGGCGCGCAGCGCGCCCTTGACGTCCTCGCGCCAGATACGGCCCGTTTGTTCCGACTGCTCCTTATATAAGGTATCGCCCGACGGCAGCAGCCTCGGCACGTGGCGGTCGCGCGGGATGGGCTGGATGTTGCCGCCCTTGGGCGCATAGGCAACATAAAACACGGTACCGCCCCCGTAATCGTACAGCTTCACCGGCCGCCCGGCGGAGTCGGTCTCGCTGCGCACATTTTTCCAGCCCTTCGGCACTTTATAGGAGAGCGCCGCCGGTCCCTGGCCCGCCGCAAAATCGGCTGTGGCCGGGCGCAGGGCTTTATAGGGATTGCAGGCGACGAGCAGGAACAGGAAGGGAGCGACGCGTTTCATGGCGGGAAATTAGGCAACAATCAGGCCTCCCCGACCCATCCCCTAACCCCCCTCCCAAAGGGAAGGAGGAACCGACCCATCCCCTAACCCCTTCCCAAGGGGAAGGGGAAAAGTACAGAGCCCGCATCGTAGATGCGGGCTCTGTAGCTCCCCACTCCTTTGGAGAGGGGTTGGGGGTGAGGTCTGGCTACCCCTTCCCTTCGGGAAGGGGGCTGGGGGGATGGGTCGGGCTGGGGGATGCACCTGCCCGGTTGGGCGTTAACAACGTTCATAGATGATCGCCGCTCCCTGCCCCACGCCCACGCACATCGTGGCCAGGCCGTACTTGAGGCCGCGGCGCTTCAGCTCGTGCACCAGCGTGGTGGAGATGCGCACACCCGAGCAACCGAGCGGGTGGCCGAGCGCGATGGAGCCGCCGTTGACGTTGACGATCTCGGGGTTCAGTTGCAGGTCGTGCATCACGGCCAGCACCTGCGACGCGAACGCTTCGTTGAGCTCCGCCAGCTCGATATTGGCGATGGAAAGCGACGCACGCTTCAGCGCCTTCCGGGTGGCCGGCACCGGACCGATGCCCATGATGGCCGGGTCTACGCCGGCAACAGCCATGGAGAGCACCTTGGCGATGGGCTTCAGCCCGTATTTCTTCACTGCTTCGCCGGAGGCAAGGAGCATCGCGGCGGCGCCGTCGTTGAGCCCCGCAGCGTTGCCGGCGGTGACGGTCCCGTCCTTCACGAAGGCCGGCTTGAGGGTGGCCAGCTTCTCGGCCGTGGTGCGGCGCGGGTGCTCGTCGGTATCGACCGTTTTCTTTTCTTTTCCTTCGGTTACTTCTACCGGCACCAGCTCCGCGGCCCACTTGCCGGCCTCGAGGGCGGCGAAATAGTTGTTTTGCGAGCGCAGCGCCCAGGCGTCCTGGGCCTCGCGGCTGATGTTCCATTGCTTCGCCACGTTCTCACCGGTCTCGCCCATGCTGTAGGGATGGTATGCATCGGCCAGCTCCTTGTTCACGAAGCGCCAGCCCAGGGTGGTGTCCACCACTTCGGCCGTCCGCTGGAAGGGGCTCGTGGATTTGGCCATGACGAAGGGCGCGCGGCTCATACTTTCCACGCCGCAGGCGATGATGAGCTCGGCGTCGTCGGTGGCGATCTGGCGGGCGCCGTCCATGATGGCCTGGAGGCCGGAGGCGCAGAGGCGGTTGACCGTGGTGCCGGGCACCGTCACGGGCAAGCCCGCGAGCAGGGCGGCCATGCGGGCCACGTTGCGGTTGTCTTCGCCGGCCTGGTTGGCGTCGCCGGCGATCACGTCTTCGATGGTAGCCGGGTCCACGGCCGGGTTGCGGGCCAGCAGGGCGCGGATGGCGCCGGCCAGCAGGTCGTCGGGGCGAACGGAGGAAAGAGCGCCGCCGTAGCGGCCGATCGGGGTGCGGAGGGCGTCAATAACGTATACGTCGCGCATGGGGAGCAAGTTTGAAGTTTGTAGTTTGTAGTTTATAGTTGGGGGCGTCGGTCTTGGGTTTTAGCGGTGCGTATCCCGCAACCGTAAACTATAGACTGTAAACTATAAACTGTTTTCGCTGTTAAAAGCAACGCAAGATAACACCTCCCCACTACTCGCCTGCGCCTTTTCAGGTACCTTTGCAGCATGAGCGCAACGGCACATTTCCCCACAAAAGGCGTCCGCAACATCCGCCAGCTGTCCCTCGACGAGCTGACCCAGTACTTTGAAACGCTGGGCGAGCCCAGGTTCCGGGCAAAGCAGGTGTGGGAATGGCTGTGGGCGAAGCAGGCTCATACGTTTGCCGACATGACCAACCTGAGCAAGGACCTCCGCCAGAAGCTGGGCCAGCATTTCACCCTGCCCGCGCTGACGGTGGACGCCACCCAGTACAGCGCCGACGGCACGGTCAAAAGCCGCTTCCGTACCCACGAAGGGCACCTTTGCGAGGGCGTGCTCATCCCTACCGAAGAGCGCTTTACCGCCTGCGTGTCCTCGCAGATCGGCTGCTCCCTGGCCTGTAAGTTCTGCGCCACCGGCTACATCGACCGCAAGCGCAACATCGACTTCGACGAGATCTACGACGAAGTGGTGCTGCTCAACCAGCAGAGCGAGAAGGTTTACAACCGCAAACTGACCAATATTGTGTTCATGGGCATGGGCGAGCCGCTGCTCAACTACAAGAACGTGTTGAAGGCGATTGAGCGGATCACTGCCCCCGACGGCCTGGCCATGAGCCCGCGCCGCATCACGGTGTCCACCGCCGGTGTGGCCAAGGCCATCCGCCAGCTCGGCGACGACAAGGTGAAGTTCAAGCTCGCCCTCTCGCTGCACGCCCCGAACGACGCCAAGCGCAACGAGATCATGAACATCAACGCCTCCAACGACCTGAAGAGCCTGGTGGAGGCGCTCAACTACTTTTACCAGCAAACGAAGAGCGAGATCACGCTGGAATACATCCTGTTCAACGACTTCAACGATTCGCAGAAGGATGCGGAGGAGCTGGTGAAGCTCTATCGCCAGATCCCGGCCGACCTGGTCAACATCATCGAGTACAACCCGATCGACTTCGCGAAATACGAAAAGCCCACCGAGCAGCGCATGGAAGAATTCATGGGTTACCTGGCGAAGCACCGGGTCAATGCCCGCCTGCGCCGTAGCCGGGGTAAAGACATCGATGCCGCCTGCGGACAGCTGGCCAATAAGGAAGGCATCAGCAGCTAAAAGCGATGAACCGTTTTAGAAAGGGGTCCCAACGGGCCCCTTTTTGTTATCTATCCGACCGGCGCACACGAAAACAAGCTCCGACATTGTAGGTAATTTTACCTATTTAACACTTTTCGCCGCGTTCGCCGAGTAAAAAGGGGGCTTAGTCGAACTAAGTAGAAGCCCCGATCCCGGTTAGGTACTTTTGACGAGTCAAACAAGCAACATGAAAGCAACTGCACTCGCCCTCCTTCTCTCGATCGTTTCCCTCGCTTCCTTCGCTACCGAAAACCCCGCCGATAAAAGCCCGAAAAGCAAGGCAGTGACCGTAGCGGCTGTTTACCCCGGCGGTGCGGGCGCTTTCAACACCTTTGTTACCGCCGTGCTGTCGAAGACGATGCGCGCCGGCGTCAGCCGCCAGCTGCCCGCCGGCTCCTACAGCGTTACCCTGAGCTTTGATATTGATGCCCGCGGCAACGTGAGCCGCGTGAAGGCCGTGAGCCAGAACGGCTTTGGCCTCGAAGAAGCCGCCGTGGCCCAGTTCAGCACCACCGGCCGCTGGACCCCCGCCCGCAATGCGGCCGGCGCCGTGAAAACCACCCAGACCCAGACTTTTCGTTTTGACGTGTTTTGATACATTCTTGGTTTCGTATAACGAAGGGCCCTTCCGGGCCCTTTTCTATTTTTCGCACACCGTCCGCAACGTGATCGAGCACCGTGTTCCAGCCACCGGTGCTGCACTGTGCGCCCATTCGCTACGCGCCGCGCCCTGCACCAGGTACGGCGAGCGGCGCCCCGCCACGATACTCCGCAGGCCTTCCTTGCCGGCGCCCGGCGTCAGATAGCAGACATCCGTAACTTCGCGGTCCGCTTTTTTAAACGGATGTGTTTATGGAGATCAAAGTGATTGCCTTCGACGCCGACGACACCCTTTGGGTGAACGAGCCTTATTTCCGCGAAACCGAAACCGCTTTCTGCCAGCTGCTGGAGAGCTTCATGCCGCTGCACAGCGCTGAGCGCGCCCTGTTGCAGACGGAGATCAAAAACCTCCCGCTCTACGGATACGGCATCAAGGGATTTACGCTATCAATGGTGGAGACAGCGCTCACCATTTCGGAAGGACACATCAAGGCGGCGGCTATCGGTCGGATCCTGGAACTGGGAAAGGAACTGCTGGCCCGGCCCATCGAGCTGCTCGAAGGCGTGGAGGATGTGCTGCTGGCGCTCAAGGAACGCTACCGCCTCGTGGTAGCTACCAAGGGCGACCTGCTGGACCAGGAGCGCAAGATGAAGAACTCCGGCATCGACCACCATTTTCACCACATCGAGATCATGTCCGACAAAGGCGTGCGCGACTACCGCAAGCTGGTGCGCCACCTCGACATCGCGCCCGAGCACTTCCTGATGGTGGGCAACTCGCTCAAGTCGGACGTGCTGCCCGTACTCGAACTCGGCGGGCATGCCATTCACGTGCCCTACCACACCACCTGGGCCCATGAAGTGGTGGAAGACACGATCGACCATCCCAACTTCCGCGCCGTTACCGGCATCGCAGACATCCTGCCCCTGCTGTCCTGACCTCCGACTTCCAACTTCCGACTTCCAACTTCCGACTTCCAAACTTCCCTGATATGCCTCGCCCGATTGACCTCGCCACCTGGCCCCGCCGCGACCACTTTCAATTTTTCCGGCGTTTCGAAGAGCCTTTTTTCGGGCTGTGCGTGGAGTTGGACTGCACCGCGGCCTACCGCCGTGTGAAAGAAGAAGGCACTTCCTTTTTCCTGCATTACCTGTGGTGCTCGCTGAAAGCTGCCAACGAAACGGAGCCCTTCCGCTACCGGATCAGCGGGGACGAGGTACTTGAATACGAATCAGTTCATGCCTCCCCTACCATCAACAGGCCCGACGGAACCTTCGGTTTCGCATACATGGATTACCAGAGCGACCGGACCGTATTTCTACGGGCGGCCGCCCTGGAGCGCGACCGCGTTCAGGCGGGCAGCGGTCTCGTGCCGGCGGTATCGGGCGAGAACGTCATTCACTATTCCTCGATGCCCTGGATCCGCTTCACCGGCCTGTCGCATGCCCGCGCGTTTTCCTTTGCCGACAGCTGTCCCAAGATCGCCTTCGGCAGAATGACCAACGTGGGCGGAAGGCTGCTGCTGCCGGTATCGCTGCACGCGCACCACGCACTTATGGACGGCTTCCACGCCGGGCAGTTCCTGGAGCGCTTCGAATCCCTGCTGCGCGAGGCGTAGGCAGGAACGTATCTTCGTAGCCGCATGGCCTACATCGACACCTATCGCTTTCGCGCCCGACTGCCCAAGGCCGACCTGCTGCATTTCGTAGCCAGCGCGCCCGCGGGGCAGTACGTGTTCCTCGTGCCGCCCGGGCCCGACCTGTTCGGCTTGTTTGCCGGGCCGGATGTGCTGGAATTTTTCTGCAATGAATGCCGCGTGGACGAATTGGAGGCCATCGACCCCGCCGAATGGGCGCGCCTGCGCCGGCAGCCCGGCTGCCGCATCTGGGGCGACGCTTCCCTGCTCGATCTCTGACCGTAATTCTACAGATCAGCGCAGCAGCGTGGCCGTTCCTTTCCGAAACACTTTTTGCCCTTTGTAATCGGTGCCTTCAGCAACCCACACCAGCGTTTGCGTACCGAGCGCCACGCCCCCGAAGGTGCCGTCCCAGCCTTTATCGCCCTGCGTGCCCCGGTAGAGAAGCTTGCCGCCGCGGCTATATACCGCGAAATAGTGGAGTGTGCGGATGCCAACCGGCAACACGCGCAGGCGGTCGTTGCGGCCGTCGGCATTGGGCGTGAATGCGGAGGGAACATAAAGATCGGGACCCAGGTAGCGGCGCACCAGGATGCTGCTGCGGCTTTCGCAACCAAAGCGGTCAACTGCATACAATTCGTAGCGGATATCGGCGGGCCACAGCGCAAGCGGCCTGGCCGAAGCCGGGTCGGTGAGCCCGTCGGCGGGGCTCCACGTAAAGCGCATAGTGCTGTCGCCATGGGAGTCGAGCTGCACCGCTTCGCCATACGTCGCGGACGTATCGCTGCCGGCAAAGGCTTCGTTGCGGATCACGGGAATACCGCGGCTTAGTGTATCACGGCAGCCATCGGGCGCCGCGGCGATCACCTGCAGGAAGCGGATGCCGGGTTGCAGGAAAGTTTGCCGCAGTCGCATACCACCATTCACCCAGCCGGCGCCGAGGTTCCAGCGCCAGTCGCGCACCAGGCCCGAAAGCACCTGCGCAGTGAACTGCATCGGCCTGCCGGCACAGGAGTCGTCGGCCTGCACATCGATGCGCGGATGGGCCGATAAGGTAATGCTGCTGTCGGCAGGATCGCTTGTACATCCGAAGTTGTTTGCGACCACGAGCGCTACCCGGTGCGTGCCGCCGCTGAGCAGCACGTCGGGGCTGGACCGATTGCTGAGCGGATTGCCGTCGGCGGTCCAGGACCAGGATTCAAGGCGTTCCCCCTGCGTGTTGGGCGGCTGGTAAGAAGCATCACGCAGTTGCAGCGGCTCGTTGTCGCAGTAGCCGCTGAACGTAAAGGCAGCCACGGGTCGCGCGTGTACCGGAAGTACTTTGTGCACCGTGTCGGAGCGGCAACCATCCGTGTTTGTCACAACCAGGTCCACTGTAACGGGCCCTGCCGCGTTGGCCGGCAGCGGCGGCTGCGGGTTATTGCTGATGACGCCGCCGACATTCCACCACCATTGCGCCAACGACGAACCGGGTACCAGCGACGAATCTGCCAGCGCCGCACCTACGGCGCCCACGCAGATCGACGGAGGGCCCGCGATGAAAGCCACGGGATCAGGAATGACCACGATGTTGATGCCGGTAGTATCGGAGCAGACGCCGGTGTTGGAGAGTACGAGTTTTGCGCGGAAGGCGCCTCCGTAGTCGTAATGATGCGAGACCGGTACGCCCGGCTGGGCAAACGCCCGGTAACCGTCGCCGAATTGAATTTCGAAGTAGGGAGATGCGAGGTTAGCCGTAGTATTGGTGAACACAAAGTCGTGCCCGCGGAAACACTGGCGGTCCTGGTTGACGGCCAGGCTGATGGGCACGGGACCGTGCACGGTTACCCGCACCGGCACCCGCGGGCTTTCACAGCCGAAAAGCTGCTTTTGCGACACCCAGTATTCGCGAACGCCCAGCGTCGCCGTAGATGGCGTGGGCGGGCTGGTGCTGGCAACGCCGCCCGTGGGTGCGGTGTACCATTGCAGCAGGTGGCCGGCCGATGCCGTAGCCGAGAGCGGGAAGGCCGTTTGATTCTGGCAATAATAATAGGCGCGTACATCGGGCGGTGGTGGAACCGGGTTGGTTGTAACCACGGCCTTGATCGTATCGGGACAACCATAGCCGGGATAGGGAACCATGCTTACCCAGTAGGCGCCGCTGGTGGCCGGCGCTGGCGACAGCGTCACGGATTGCCCGCTGCCCACGATCTGCGAGAAGTCTTCGCTGTACCAGGTGTAGTCTTCAAAACCGTAGGGTGCGTTGAGCACCAGCGCATTGGCATCCGGGCAATAGGGCGCCGTGGCGAGCTGACCCGTGCAATTGTCGCTGACATCCACATACGCATAACCGAAATGACCGCCTCGGGTACAGTCGGCCACACGGAATTCGAGCGTGATGGTTTCGCCCGCCATGCCCGCGAACTGCAGGGATGCGGGCGTCCACTCTTTGTACACAACGGTAGGATCGAGCGGTGAATTTTTGAAGCCCGGGATTCCCCCGGAGGCTACGAAGTCGAAGTCGGAACAGTTGACGATACTGCCCGAGCCCTCGTTGCGTGCTGTAACGGTGAAGCGGGGCTGCTCGTCGGGCGCGTGGCCCGGGTTCTGGAGCACCACGGCGTAAAAGAACGTAATGGTGAATGTGTCCAGGTTGGCCGGAACCGTGAAGGAATAGGAAAGTCCGTCGGCTTCCTTGCCGGTGAGGTCGTTGCCCAGCTGCACCGAATAGCGGCCGCCGAAGGGGCACACGATCGGGAAGCCTCCATAGGGATCTAGAAACAGCTCCGAGGTGTCGGTGATGCTGTGGTGATTGGGAGTTGGAGCCGAAGCCGAAAGGTCCATCACATTCCCGGCGCTGCTGTTCGTTACCTGGCCCATCGAGCAGGCCCAATTGGCGAGGTTGCCGCGGCCGAAGCCGATGTTATCCGGGCATTGAGCGCGCGCACCGAAGGAAAGGAAGAACAGGGAAAGCAGCCATAGGTAGCGTTGGTACATCAGCGAGTCGGTTTGAGGCAGGGTGTTGCCATAAGGCCTTTAAGTTACAACACAGAGCAGCCCGGCCGCCAAAATGTTGCATGAACTGCCGCTACCGCAACGCGGGGCGGCGCAAAAGGAGGCTGGGCGGTTGCCGCGCACCGTTGGTCCTTTTCCCACGATTTGATGGTTTTCCCACCCTTGCCATCTCCTTCGCCGGTTTCAATTTTACTTCCAAAGAAATCCCATGCTGGTCAAGACCTTCGGATCTGCCGTATACGGCGTGAGCGCCGTCACTATTACCGTGGAAGTAAACTGGATGGAAAGCAACCTGGGCGTGCTGCTCGTGGGCTTGCCCGACAATGCCGTCAAGGAAAGCCTGCAACGCGTGGAGAGCGCGCTGGGCGCCATCGGCCACGAGCTGCCGCGCACGCGCATCGTCGTCAACCTCGCGCCCGCCGACCTCCGCAAGAGCGGCTCCGCCTTCGACCTGCCTATTGCCCTGGGTATGCTCGCCGCAGCCGAGCGCATCACCGAACCCGCGCGGCTGGAGCGCTACGTGATCATGGGCGAGCTTTCCCTCGATGGCAGCATGCGTCCCGTGCGCGGCGCCCTGCCCATGGCCCTGCAGGCCCGCCGCGAAGGCTTCCACGGGCTCATCGTGCCCGCCGCCAACGCCCGCGAAGCCGCCATGGTGGAAGGGCTCAACGTGTACGGAATGCAGCACCTCCGCGAGGTCCTGGCTTTTTTCGAAGGAGGCGAGCAAGGCGCCGAGCCGGTTCAGGTAGACCTGCTGGAAGCGTTTGCCGCGGCCCAGGAACGCAGCGAGGTCGACTTTTCGGAGGTAAAGGGGCAGGAAAACATCAAGCGGGCATTGGAGATCGCCGCCGCCGGCGGCCACAACGCCATCCTCATCGGGCCGCCGGGCGCCGGCAAGACGATGCTGGCGCGGCGCCTGCCCACCATCCTGCCGCCGCTGACGCTGCAGGAAGCCCTGGAAACGACCAAGATCCACTCCGTTGCCGGCAAGCTTCCGGAGGGCGCGACGCTCGTGGCAGCGCGCCCCTTCCGGAGCCCTCACCATACGATTTCGGATGTGGCCCTCGTGGGCGGCGGCTCGGTGCCCCAGCCCGGCGAGATCTCGCTGGCCCACCACGGCGTCCTTTTCCTCGACGAGCTGCCCGAGTTCAAGCGCACCGTGCTCGAAGTGATGCGCCAGCCGATGGAGGAACGGCGCGTCACGATCTCGCGGGCCCGCGTGGCGGTCGATTTCCCCGCTTCCTTTATGCTCATTGCGTCGATGAACCCCTGCCCCTGCGGCTATTACAACCATCCCGAGCGGGAGTGCCAGTGCAGCAGCCAGGCCGTGCAACGCTACCTCAACAAAGTTTCGGGGCCCCTCCTCGACCGGATCGACCTGCACGTGGAGGTGACGCCCGTTGCGTTCAGCGAGTTGTCGACAGCACACAAGCCGGAATCTTCCGCCGATATCCGCGGGCGCGTCATTGCAGCGCGCGTGCGGCAGGCCGGCCGATTCGCCGGCCGCGACGGCCTGTATTGTAATGCCCAGATGGGCAGCCGCCTGCTGAAGGAAGTGTGTGTGCTTAATACAGCGGGACAAAGCCTGCTGAAAGCGGCCATGGAAAAACTAAACCTGTCGGCACGGGCCTACGACCGCATACTAAAGGTGGCGCGCACCATTGCCGACCTCGCCGGCAGCGAAAACATCGGCACCGAGCACGTGGCGGAGGCTATCCACTACCGCAGCCTCGACCGCGAGGGCTGGGCGGGCTAATTCATTTGGCGCCCGAGCACACCGGGTAGGGACTGACCATCGGCGGGGCGGTAAAGCCCGTGCAGCAGGGCGTACAACACGAGGCCTGCCGTTCCGCGCGCTTCCATCTTGCCAAGGATCCGGGCGCGGAGGCCATCGACTGTGCGCTTACCCAGACAGAGCTCGCGGCTGATCTCCCCGGTGGTCATTTCCTGGCAGATACAGCGAATAATGACCAGCTCCCGTTCGCTGAACAGGTCGCGTTGCACGGTTCCGGCATCGTTGGAAAGAACGTACTGCGCGAGGCGGCTGCTGATAATGCGGCAGAAGTATTCCTCGTGCCGGCTGGCTGCCACGATGGCGTCGATGATCTCGCGGCGGTCGACGTTCTTGAGCAGGTAACCGCAGGCGCCGGCACGGAGCATATCGATGACCATCGACGGGCTGTCGAAGGTGGACAGGGCCACGATCCCGGTCTCGGGCGACAGCTCGCGGATGCGGCGGGTGGCCTCGATGCCGTCCATACCGGGCATGACAATGTCGGTGAGCACTACCTGTGGCCGGAGCCGGCCGGTCAGTGCCACCAGCTGTTCGCCGTTGGCGGCGAGGCCTTCCACTACAAGGCGTGGATCTTTCCCCAGCACAAGGCTCAGGCCTTCGCGCAGCAGCTCGTGATCGTCGGCGATGATCACGCGGATCGGGTTGGAAGAGGGCAGCATAGTCTGGTTTTGTGGCAAAGGGAAAGTTAGTGCATCCGGACGGCTAGCGCTGCGTATTTATACGGTCGGAAAATACGGTAGCGCGCAAAAAAATGCGTACAAGTCGCAAAAACGTTCCGTACAAATGACGCGGCAAACGCCTCCGGTGACCAGTAGTTTCGTCCTATTGTATCACACTAAAACAAATTGCTTTATGAAATCGAACAATGTCGGACTCTTCCCCGTTTCTTACCTCATCGGCGGCGGCCTCATGGGTGGCGTGCAACTGCACCTGCAACTCCTGGTCAACACGCCCTCGCGCCAGGTCAATGGCCGCGCTGAGGTGACGCAATCCACCAACCCGCCCCTGGACATCGTGTCTTCCGCGCACGGCGACTTCACCTACATGACCGTGATGCCGAACAAGACCAGCATTCTCGTGGTGCTGACCGGCTCCGCGCCCGTGCCGCCCACCGAGCCCATCACCCTGCAAAACCTCCACGTGCGCATGGTGCTGAGCGAAGACTGGAAGACCGGCACCGCAGCCTACAGCTACAAGGACGCCAAAGGCCAGTGGCACGAAGTAACCGACGCACCCGTTGAAATGGTCGGCGCCGCTACCACCGCCTGAATGTTTTCTTTTTAGGTCAAGGCCGCTCCCGTTGGAGCGGCCTTTTGCATGGCAGGCCGTTGCCGCGCACACGATTTCGGCGCGCACCGCACCGCTGCTATCTTTATCCCATGAAAATCCTGCTTTTCTACCTCAAACCCCATAAATGGATGGTCGCCGTCATCCTGTTCCTGGCGGCCGTCAACATCGGCTTCTCGCTCATCGACCCAAAGATCTTCGGCCACCTCGTCAACCTGGCATTTTACCAGCAACGCGTGCCGTTCAACTGGCACGACTTCCTGTTCATCAAAACCACGGTTACTGAAACCACCAAGGCGGGGCCCAAGTCGATGGACTTGTACGGTGTGCTGTGGTTGCTCGGCGCCTCCATCACGGTGGCCATGGTGAGCCGCATCGCCAAAAACTTCCAGGACTATTTCCTCAACGTCGTCGTGCAGAAATTCGGGGCCCGCGTTTTCACCGACGGCCTGCGGCACTCCATGCGCCTCCCCTACGCCGAATTCGAAGACCAGCGCTCTGGTGAAACACTATCGATCCTGCAGAAGGTGCGCACCGACACGGAAAAGTTCATCTCCAACTTCGTCAACATCCTGTTCACCGTGCTGGTGGGTATAATCATCGTGGCCGTGGCTGCCTACAGCATCCACTGGTCGCTGCCGCTCATCTACTTCGGTGGCGTGGGCATCCTCATGTACGTGTCGAACCTGCTGAGCAAAAAGGTGAAGGTCATTCAGAAGGCGATCGTGGGGCAAACCAACGCGCTGGCCGGCTCCACTACCGAATCGCTGCGCAACATCGAACTCGTAAAAAGCCTTGGCCTCACCGACCAGGAAGTGTCGCGCCTCAACAAAAACACCTACAAGATCCTCGGCCTCGAGCTTACCAAGGTGAAGCGCGTGCGCTCCATCGGCTTCGTGCAGGGCACCTTCGTCAACACGTTGCGCCAGGTGATCCTGTTCATGCTGATGTGGCTCATCTTCCGCAACTATATGGACGCCGGCGAGATGGTGACGATGCAGTTCTATTCCTTCTTCATCTTCGGACCGCTGCAGGAAATCGGCAACATCATCCTCAGCTACCGCGAGGCAGAGGCATCGCTCAACAACTTTCAGACGCTGATGGCCAAAGAGCCCGAGCCGCGCCCCGCCCACCCGCAACACCTCGGGCCGATCCGCGAGCTCGAATTCCGTAAAGTGGGTTTCCAGCACCGTACCGCGCAACACAAGGCCATCGACGGCATCTCTTTCCGCGTGCACAACGGCGAGACCATTGCGTTCGTAGGACCTTCCGGCTCGGGTAAAAGCACCCTGATGAAACTGCTTGTAGGGCTGTACCGCCCGCTCGAAGGGGCCATCTATTACAACGGCATGGACGAAAACAGCATCGAGTTCGACGACCTGCGCAACCAGATCGGGTTTGTAACGCAGGACACGCAGCTGTTTGCCGGCACCATCCGCGAGAACCTCACCTTTGTCAACCCCGGCGCCTCCGAAGACGACCTTTGGGATGCGCTGCGCAAGGCTTCCTGCGAGAACCTGCTGTCCCGCGCGGAAAAAGGCATCGACACCATTATCGGCGAAGGCGGCCTGAAGCTTTCGGGCGGCGAAAAGCAACGCCTCTCCATTGCCCGCGCCCTGCTCCGCAAACCGCGCCTGCTGCTGTTCGATGAAGCCACCTCCGCGCTCGATTCGATTACCGAAGAAGAAATCACCGAAACGATCCGTGACCTCTCCTCGCAGCGCGAGCAGATCACCGTACTCATTGCCCACCGCCTCTCTACCATCATGCACGCCGACCGCATTTACGTGCTCGAAAAAGGCGTGGTGGTGGAAACCGGCGCGCACCACCAGTTGCTCGAAGAAAAAGGCCTGTATTACGCCATGTGGCGCCAGCAGATCGGCGAGCGGAAGATGATGGTGAAGGCCTAAGCCGAACGCGGATCGCGCCGACCCAATACGTACGATAAAGAAAGCCATCGCAATGCGATGGCTTTCTTTACCTGTGTTATCTGCGTACTACTTTTTCAGTTTCCACTCCATCGGCACATTCAGCTTCACCGAAAAACTGCGGCCTACATTGAACACGCCCCGGCGGCCCGTTGCTGCATTGACGTCGGTGTACTTGAGGCGGCTCAGGTGACTTTGATACGCCACGTCGGTGAGGTTGTTGCCCGACACGTGGAGGCTGAACAGCGTGCGTCCTTTACGTACGAGTTCGCCGCCGAAACCGGCATTGAGCAACGAATAGGACGGCGTCGCGGTTTCGGTATTGTATCCTGCAAACGGATGATTTTGCCGAAAGGTGTTGTCCAGCTCCACTCGACCATACAGGCTGCGGAAGCGTTTGCCCGACTTCGGAAAGGTGACGCGCAGCTCGTTCACGAAGTGAGCCGCCGGGATCGAAGGCAAGTCGTAATCGCCGCCCACCGGCTCGGTAAAGCGTCCGCGCACAAGCGAGAAGGAGTTTTCAAAATGCAGCCAGTCGAGCGGGTGCGGGTGCAGGTCGGTTGACAGTTCGAAGCCGGCCAGCCAGGCGTCGTGCTGCCCATACTGGAAGGCCTCCAGGTCCACGCCATTAATAGTCAGCACCGAGTCGGCGCCCGAAGGCGTTTGCAGGCGCTGGTAGTAAATGTAGCCGGGCAGGTGGTTGTAGAAAGCGCTGGCCGAAAACGAAATATGATCATAGTCGACTTCCACACCGGCGTCGAGCTGCGAGCTGCGTTCCGAGCCGAGGTCGGCGCGGCCATATTCGTAGCGGTTGGTGCCTTCGTGGGCGCCGTTGCTGGCCAGCTCGGACAGCGCCGGGGCCCGGAAGCCGCGGGCCGCGTTGAGGCGGAACGTATAGCGGCTGTTGGGTGTATAGCTGATGCCGAGGCTCCCCGACACATTACCGAAACCACGGCTCAGCGCCGAGAATCTCTGCTGGCCGCCTTCGGCAAACGGAAACGCATCGAGGGCGCGGTGATCGTAGCGCACACCGCCCGAGAGTACGGCATGCGGAATCGTTTTTTGTACGTAGACAAAGCCGCCGATATCGAACAGGTTGTATTCGGGGATGATCACCTCTTCACCACGGTTGCGGTTCCGCTGGTACATCCCGCTGACGCCAACCGTCGGCTGAAAGCCTTTCTGCTCGGGCAAGTGCCACTGCAGGTTGTAGCTGAGGGTACGCAGGTCGAAGTGCAGCGAGGCTTCCTTCGGCGCTTCCGCATCCCCGAACTCGCGGCGGATGTTTTGCTGGTAACCGAGATTGAGTTTTATGCGGCTGTGCCCTGCGCGAAAACTGTTGTCGCTGGTAACGCGGTAGTGCTGCACGTTTTGATAAGGAGTGGTCAGCGTGCGCGACCGGAGCTCGCTTTCGGTGGCCGGCCGCTCCAACGGGCTTTCGGGATTGATCAGGAAGGCGCCACTCTGCGGGTCGCGCAGGCCTTCTACGAGGCCCAGGTTCTGGTTGAAGCTCGATACAATAAGGTGACTGTAGCCCCACTGCTTGTTGAGCCCGAGGTAGCCGCCGAAGTTGCGCTCGTTGAACCGCGAGTTGAGCACGCGCCCGTCGTAGCGGTTGCGGTAATCGGCTGCCGTTTTATAGGAGCCATACGAATTCCAGCTGAATCCCTTTCGGTTGCCCGACAGGCTGGCGTTGAGCCCGACTTGCCCGTTGTTGGTCTGGTAAGAGCTGAAAGCATTGGCGCGCACCGTCCCTTCGGGCACGGGCACATTGGTAATCAGGTGCACCACACCGGCAATGGCGTCCGAACCGTACATCAGCGACGAAGCGCCTTTCAGGATCTCCACGCGGTTTACACTGAGCTCGTCTACTTCGATGCCGTGCTCGTCGCCCCATTGCTGTCCCTCCTGGCGCTGGCCGTCGTTCATCACCACCACGCGGTTGTAGCCAAGGCCCCGGATGACCGGCTTCGAGATGGCCGGACCGGTGCTGATCTGCGCGACGCCCGGCTGCTTGGCCAACGCGTCGATGATGTTGGTGGACGAATTTTCGAGTAATTGCGTTTTACGGATCAGCGTCACCGGCACGGGCGTGTTGCGGTTCGAGGTCGAGGATGCAACGCCCGTAACGATCACCCCGCGGTTCTCGATCACGGCAGGGCGCAGTTGGAAATCCTGGCGGCTGTCGCTGTGGAGGTCGAGGTGGATCACGATCGGCGTATAGCCCGCCGAGCTCACCTCGGCCAGGTAATGTCCCGGCTGCAGGCGCTCCATGCGGAAGTAGCCATTGCTGTCGGCGGAAGTACCGGTGTGCGTGTCGGAAAAATAAAGCGACGCCCCCGGGATGGCGGCGCCGTTGCCGGCATCGGTGATGCGGCCGGTAAGGGAAAGGGTGCGGGACTGTGCGCCGGCGGTGAAGGCCAGCAACAGTAAAACAATGCCCTGGAAAAACTTCATCAGACCTGGGTTTGGAGCAAAAGTATGTTTTTGCAACAAAGCTGCAATTAAAATCAGGTCAAGCCGTTGTTAATACGGGGCACGGTTGTTCGTTGCCGGAAGAGGAATGGAAGAAAATCAGGCGGTGATGGGGGCCAGCTGGCGGATGACACTTTGCCACTCGCCGTGGGAGTCGGGCTTAGTGAGGTAGAGGGCGGCGCCGAGGCGCTGGCAAACGTCGCGATCGAGCTTGTTGTTGGAAGTAGTGACGATGGCCACGGGAATATTGCGGAACTGCGGGTCTTGCTTTAGTTGCTGGAGGGTCTGGCGGCCGTCCATTTCCGGCATGTTGAGATCGAGAACAATCAGGGAAGGCATCCGCTCGGGGCCGCCGCGGAGAAACTCGAGCACCTGCCGGCCGTTCTCCACGAAATGCAGCTCCATCTCTACTCCTACGGTGCGTAGTGCCTCGCTGACCCAGGTGCGGTCATCGGTGTCGTCATCTGCATAGAGAACAAGTTTGGTTTGGGCCACGATTACAGATTGAGTTTATAGCTCTGCGTTGCAAATATGCACCAAAAAAAGAGGCCTTTCCGCCTCTTCGATGAAATGCCGTAAAAACCGGTTCACTTTCCGTAAAAATACGAGGGTCCCAAATCAAAAGCGTTCGATGATCCCGGCGATCCCCTGGCCGCCGCCCACGCAGGCCGTGACCATTCCGTACTTGCCGCCGCTACGCTTCAGGTCGTTGAGCACCTGGATGCTGAGCTTGGCACCGGTGCAACCGAGCGGGTGACCGAGGGCAATGGCGCCGCCGTTGGGGTTTACCTTTTCGGGATCCAGGCCGGCCTCGCGAATGACGGCGATCGCCTGCGACGCAAAAGCTTCGTTGAGCTCTACCGTATCGATCTGGCCCAGGCTCATCCCTGCCTGCTGCAACACCTTTGGAATCGCGGCCACGGGACCGATGCCCATGATGCGGGGATGCACGCCGGCGGAGGCGCAGGCAACGAGGCGCCCGATGGGCGTTACGCCAAGCTCCTTGACAAGGCGCTCGCTCATCACCAGCACAAAGGCAGCCCCATCGCTGGTTTGCGAGGAATTGCCCGCCGTCACGGAGCCACCGGCGGCGAACACCGGCTTCAGCTTCGCGAGCGCTTCCATCGATGTATCGGCACGCGGACCTTCGTCGGTATCCACCACGAACTGGCGGGTTTGGCGCTTGCCTTTTTCGTTGACGAACACTTCATCAACAGTAATGGGCAGCACGCCTTCTTTCAGGTAGCCTTTTTCGATGGCGGCGAGCGCCTTGCGGTGCGAGTGGTAGGAAAATTCGTCCTGCGCTTCGCGGCTCACGTTATAGTCCTTGGCGACCGCTTCGGCGGTGAGGCCCATGCTGAGGTAATAATCCGGATCTTCCTTGGCGATGCTGTAGGCTGGAACGGTCTTCCAGCCGGCCGTGGGCACGAGGCTCATACTCTCGGTGCCACCGGCGATGATGCAGTCGGCCATCCCCATGCGGATCTTGGCCGTAGCGATGGCGATGGTTTCGAGCCCCGAAGCACAATAGCGGTTCACCACCATGCCCGGTGTGTCGAAGCCCACAGCGCGGGCGGCGATGATCCGCCCTACCTGCAGGCCCTGCTCGGCCTCGGGCACGGCATTACCCACGATCACGTCATCCACGCGTTTGCGGTCGAGTGCCGGCACGTCGGCCAGCAACTTCTGAATGACCTCGATGGCCAGGTCGTCGGGACGGTAAAAGCGAAACCCGCCGCGCTTGGCCTTGCCCACCGCCGTGCGATAGCCGGCCACGATATATGCTTCCTGCATAGATTTCTCGTTTTTAGTCCTTAAAGATACGATAGTTGTTCAAACAACTATTTAGAGCATTTTGTAATGAGCGATCACCTCCTTCGGGAAAATCGCCTCGATCATGGCCTTGTTGCGCTTGTAGCCGATGAAGGTCCAGGGCGTGGAAGGCGTGTCGCGGATAGCGTAGAGCACGTCGTTCTTGCTCAGGATGAACGTCCGCGTTTTCGGGTTGAAGGTGACGCGGCCGGCCTCGAAAGCCGTTTGCAACGCAGAGACCATCTGCTCCTGGAAGCCGGGTTGCGCATACACGCTGCTGTCGCGGAAGCCGAGGTGCATCACCATATAATAATCCGCGCGGCGGTACTGGATACCGGCGTTGGTAAAGGGTGCGCCGATCTGTACGACCCGCATTGTGTCGAAACCGATCTCCAGCGATTCGTCGGAGAAAACCTCCTCAAAAGCCTTGACGAGCTCCTCTCGTTTGGCGAGGCGAAACAGCGACGGGTGGATGAGGTCCATCAGGCCGTTGAAATCTTTCTGGTAGGTAAGGTCGAGGTACCGCTGCAGGCGGTTGTCGAGAGCGGCGTCGCCGCTTTTCGCCTGCGCGGAGGCCAGGTTAGTGATGCAAAGTAAGGCGAGGCTGAAAAGCAGGGTTCGCATGGCAAAGGTTTCGGGCAAGTTGGGGCAAAACCGGCAAAGTACCAAGGCCGCCGCTGTATCTTCACGCCGCTATGTACGCCCTGCTGCGCTCCCTGCTTTTTCGCCTACCTGCCGAAACGGCCCACTACGTGTCGATGAACGCCCTCAAGGCCGCCTGTGCGCTACCGCCGCTGCGGGCACTGCTGCGGCGGTCCTTCCGGGCGGCACCAGTGCCCCGGACACACTTTGGTCTTTCTTTCCGCAACCCCGTTGGCCTCGGCGCCGGCTTCGACAAGAACGCCCGCTACCTCCGCGAGCTTGACACCCTCGGCTTCGGTTTCGTGGAGATCGGCACCGTAACCCCGAAGCCGCAGGCCGGCAACGACAAGCCGCGCCTCTTCCGCCTGCCCAAAGACGGCGCCCTCATCAACCGGATGGGCTTCAACAACGACGGCGTGGAAGTGGTGGCTGACCGATTGAAACGCTGGCGCGAGCGTACTGGCCGGCTCAGGGCTGACGGCTCACGGCTCACGATTGGCGGCAACATCGGCAAGAACAAAACCACACCCAACGAAGATGCCTGGAAAGACTATGTAACCTGCTTCTCCGCACTGCATCCCTACGTCGACTTCTTCGTGGTCAACGTTTCTTCGCCCAACACGCCCGGCCTGCGGGCGCTTCAGGAGCGTGACGCGCTCCACGGCATCCTCACGCGGCTGCAGGCGCTCAACCAGCACGTGGTTCCCCGGCCGATCCTGCTGAAGATCGCACCCGACCTCACGGAGACGCAGCTCGACGAAGTGGTGGACCTCGCCCTGGAAATCGGCCTCGACGGCCTCGTGGCCACCAATACCACCATCAGCCGCGCGGGCCTGCAGACGCCCGCCGGGGAGATAGACACCATCGGCGCCGGCGGTCTCAGCGGGCGCCCGCTGAAAGAGCGCTCCACCGAGGTGCTCCACCACCTGGTGACCCGTGCCGGCGGCAAGATCCCGGTGATTGGCTCTGGCGGGATCTTTACCGGCGATGATGCGCTGGAAAAACTCGCCGCCGGCGCGGCCCTGCTGGAAGTGTGGACGGGCTTCATCTATGAAGGACCGTCCATTGCCCAACGAATTTGCAAAGTCTTGTAACGACCGCACGACGTATGTGCTTCTTTACTAATAAACCAATCGATCAATAAACCAATACCCCCTTTCTTTGCACCCATGACCGAGCTGTTAACCGTAGAAAGCCTGATCAGTTTCCTGGTACTTGCCATTCTGGAAATCGTGTTGGGCATTGACAACGTGATTTTTGTGAGTATCATTATCAACCGCTTGCGCGAAGACAATAAAAAGAAAGCGCGGCGCGCCTGGATGATCACCGGCATCATCACGCGGAGCCTGTTGCTGCTCGGCCTCAGCTGGCTGCTGGCACAGCGTGGAAAGGCGCTCTTCAGTATCGGCGACCACGGCTTCGACATCGCCTCGCTGGTGATGCTCGCGGGTGGCCTGTTCCTCATTTATAAATCAGTAAAGGAGATCCACGGCAAGCTCGAAGGCGAAGACCCCGACGCCACGCTGAAATCGGCCAACTACCTGTCGCTCGGTAAGGCCATCGCCCAGATCATGATCATTGATGCGGTGTTCAGCTTCGACAGCGTAATTACCGCCGGCGGCACCGCCAAGCACGTGGAGATCATGATCGCCGCCGTGGTACTGGCCGTGACGGTGATGTTCCTCTTCTCGCCCAGGATCTCGGCCTTCATCCACAAGCATCCGACGCTCAAGATGCTGGCCCTCTCCTTCCTCGTCATGATCGGCCTGAGCCTTGTTATCGAGGGCTGGGACCACGATCGCGCGGAAACACTGCACCTCAAAAATTACATCTACTTCGGCATGGCCTTCTCTTTTGGCGTGGAACTGCTCAACATGACGATGCGCAAGCGCATGAAGAAGCCCGTAGAACTACGGGGACCGCACGTGCGCGAAGAGCGTGTGGACGACGCGGCGCACTAACGCTTCGGCTTCGCTCAGCGTGACAAAGCCCTGTCGTCCTGAGCGCAGTCGAAGGATGGGTGAGGCCGGCAATGCGCTTCTTATAACATGCGTAGCAGCACAGCACCCACCATGCCGGCGGTCTCGGTGCGCAGGCGTGTATCGCCCAGGGTAACGGGCACAAAGCCGGCGGCCAATGCTTCTTCGATTTCCTTTGGTGTAAAATCGCCTTCGGGGCCGATGAGCAGCAAGCGGTCTGCTCCCGGCTTCAATTCATCGCGCAGGGTGCGCTTGCTGCCCTCGTCGCAATGGGCGATGAAGCGCTGCGTGGCGCCATGTTTCAAAACCTGGTTGAACGACTGCGGCTCCTGCAGCTGCGGCAGCCAGCACTGCTGCGATTGCAGCAGCGCCGATTGCAGGATACCCTGCAGCCGGTCGGCACGGAACTTTTCCTTTTCGGTGCGGGCGGTCACCAAGGGAATGATCTCAGTGACGCCGATCTCGGTTGCCTTCTCGAGAAACCATTCGAAGCGCGACGCATTTTTCACCATACCGATGGCGATGCTGACGCGCGGCTGAAGAGCCGCTTCCTGGCTGCGTTCCGTGATGCGCACAAGGCAGCGCTTGCGGTTGTCGTCTTCTATCTCTGCCCCGGCCTTGCCGCCCTTGCCGTCGGTCAGCAGCAAAGCCTCGCCCTTTTGCATACGAAGCACACTGATGACGTGCTTGGACGTCGGCTCATCGAGCTGCAGGGTAGCCGGACTGATATCCGCAACAAAGAAGTAAGGAAGCGCCATAGAAAATCAAAAGTAAAAAGCCAAAAACCAAAAACCTGCACGTTGTAAAGAATGGATACCGCGTACCAGTTTTTGATCTTTGACTTCTGAATGCTTACTTAAAAAGGAGCGTCTTCGTCGTCGTTAAACTGGTTCATTTTGGAACCGGTCTGGATGAACATGCGGGCGCCGCCGCCACCGCCACCGTTGTCGGATACGGGTGTCCAGCTGCCAGGCAGTTGCGGTCCGCCGCCGAAGCCATCGCCCCCGCCGTCGTCGTAGAAGCGCTGGATCTCCAGGCGCGCGCGGAGCACGATCGTTTCGAGCGAGCCGTTCCGGTGCTTGGCGATGCGGATGTGGGTTTCGCCTTTGTTGCTCTCGCCCATTTCGTTTTGCGTCACGTCGTAATATTCGGGGCGGTAAATAAAGCACACCATGTCGGCATCCTGTTCGATGGCACCCGATTCACGAAGGTCGGAGAGCTGCGGCATCTTGTTGCCATCCTTCCGCTTCTCCACTTCACGCGACAACTGCGACAGGGCGATGATGGGCACCTGAAGTTCTTTCGCGAGGCCTTTGAGCGAGCGCGAGATCGTGGAGATCTCCTGTTCGCGGTTGGTGTTCTTATTGTCGCCGCCGGCGGTCATCAGCTGCAGGTAATCGATGATGATAAAGCCGACGTTGTTGATGTTTTTCAGACGGCGGCACTTGGCGCGCAGTTCGAAAATATTCAGGGCCGCGGTATCGTCGAGGTAGATCGGCGCCTGCGCGAGGCGCTGGATGCCTTTCGCGTACAGCTGCTTCATCTCGTGCTCCTCGAGCTTGCCGCGGGAGATCTTTTCGAGGAAGATCTCGCTTTCGGCGGCGAGGATACGTTGCACCAGCTGCGCCGCGCCCATTTCGAGCGAAAACACCGCCACGGGCGTCTGCTTCCGCGGATCGAGTGCGGCATTGCGCGCCAGGTTGAGGGCAAAAGCGGTTTTACCTACGGCGGGACGGGCGGCGAGGATGATCAGGTCGGTGTTCTGCCAGCCATAGGTCACTTTGTCGAGCGTGGGGAAGCCGCTCGGAACGCCCGTAATGTCGGCGTTCTGGTGACGCAGGTCTTCGATGCGCTGGATGGTCTTCACCAGCACGGTATCGATCGATTCGTAGGAGTTCTTCAGGTGGTTGGAGGTCACCTCGTACATCTTGCCTTCGGCTTTGTCGAGCAGGTCGAACACGTCGGCCGAATCTTCGTAGGCTTCCGAAATGATCTCGCCCGAAATGCGGATGAGCTCCCGCTGGATGAATTTCTGCAGGATGATCCGCGCGTGGGCTTCCACGTTGGCGGCCGATACCACCATGTTGGTCAGCTTGGTCACGTAATAAGGACCACCAACGACCTCCAGTTCTTCCATCGAGCGCAACTCCTCCACTACCGTCAGGATGTCGATGGGCTGGCTTTTGTTGGCCAGGCTTTTCATGGCGCGGAACACCTTCTGGTGCGCATCCACGTAAAAACATTCGGGTTTCAGGATCTCTACTACCGCGTCGAAGGCGCCTTTTTCGAGCATGATGGCGCCGAGCACGGCTTCCTCCAAATCTTTGGCCTGGGGCGGCACCTTGCCGTATACCATGGTGCTCAGGTCGAGCGGTGTTTTGCGTCGGTTTTTGGGAAAACGGTCTTTATTGAGGTTGGTTAGGTCCATAGCTTGTACGTAGTCAGTCAACGAATATAACGGGACCCGCTGGGCGGCCTCATTCCCAGCGTACAAATAGTCTTGCACAGGGAATGCACGGCGTTTTCCACCGGGAAAGGGTCCTTATACCCGGTTTTTGGTTAGTAACCCACAAAATTCCCTCTTTTTCCCCAGCCGACACCCACTTGTGCACAACTTTTGTCGATAACTAAATGAGGCCATTTATTTGGAAAATCCGGGCCGTCCCCCTCCGCTTCGAGGGGGCATTTCCGGTACCCCAACCCCGGTTTTCGGGGGCCCGGAGGCTCCTTGTGGAAAACTTCAAAGCAGCCGTTTCGGGGCCGCTCCCCACCGACCGAAGCGTCCGGCTAAGGCTGCCGACAGCCTTTTTACCGCAACGCGGAGGCGCAAAGAATGAAAAAAAAGACGACGCCCGTGGCATCGTCTTTCAAAATAGCGTTCCCGCGGCCTGGAGCCGTTGCGCGCGCCGCCGTCAATGATCGTTCAGCGGCAGCCCCAGTCGCTGGTAGTCGGTCCAGTTGACATAGCCCGGCGCCTTGCGCTCCACTTTCATGGTGATGCATTCATCTACCGGGCACACCAGCTGGCACAGGTTGCAGCCCACGCAGTCGTCTTTTTTCACTGAATAATTGTTGTACGGCTTGCCGTATTTCAGCGCGATGGCCTGGTGCGACGTGTCTTCGCAGGTGATGTAGCAAAGCCCGCAGTGAATGCACTTATCGGGGTTGATGTTGGCTACGTGGTGGTAGTTGATATCGAGTTCTTCCCAGCGCGTCATCGTAGGCACTGACTTGCCCACGAAGTCATAGATGGTAGCGAAGCCTTTTTCGTCCATCCAGTTGTTCAGCCCTTCGCACAGGTCCTCGATGATGCGGAAGCCGTGCGTCATCGCCGCAGTGCACACCTGCACGTTGCTGGCGCCGAGGAGCATGAATTCAACGGCGTCCTTCCAGGTGCTTACACCGCCGATGCCCGACACGGGCACCTGACGCGTTACCGGGTTCTGGCTGATAGTAGTGAGAAACTTAAGCGCGATAGGCTTCACTGCCGGCCCGCAGTAGCCGCCGAACACGGACTGTCCGCCCACGAAAGGGTTGGGCACGAAGGTGTCGAGGTCGATGCCTGTCACCGACTGGATGGTGTTGATGAGGGACAGCGCGTTGGTGCCCGCTTCTACCACCGCCTTGCCGGTAGGCACCACGGAGTGTACGTTGGGCGTGAGCTTGGTAATGACGGGGATCGTGGCCTTTTCCATCACCCACTCCACCACCATGCGGGCGATTTCCGGGTCCTGGCCTACGGAGGCGCCCATGCCGCGTTCGGTCATGCCGTGCGGGCAGCCGAAGTTGAGCTCGAGGCCGTGCGCGCCGGTATCTTCCACTTTCTTAATGAGCTCGTGCCAGCTATCGCGGTCGTTGTCGGCCATCAGCGATACCACCATGGCGCGGTCGGGAAAGAGGCGCAGCGCCTCGCGGATCTCGCGGAGGTTGAGGTCCAGCGGGCGGTCGGAAATGAGTTCGATGTTGTTGAAGCCCATCACGCGATGCCCGCCGAAGTTGACGGCCGAATAACGCGAGGAAACGTTCTTCACCTGCGAGCCGAGCGTTTTCCACACCACGCCGCCCCAGCCCGCCTCGAAGGCGCGGAGCACGTTGGTGAGCTTATCGGTGGGTGGCGCGGAAGCCAGCCAGAAGGGATTCGGCGATTTGATGCCAAGGAAGTTTGCAGAAATATCAGCCATGACGAAGACAGTTTGTAGTTTGTAGTTTGTGGTTTGGCGCAGAGACGCAACCATGCGCGTCTCCTTAACTGGCAAGAAGCAACCTTACAGGACCGGCTCACTGATTGCGGCGCCTTTCCGTATTTCTACGGGAAGACCCAGGTAGTCGAGGATCGCAGCGGCACCGTCCTTACCGGCCTGCACAGCATCCACCACTTCGCGTCCGCCATTAACGCAGTCGCCGCCGGCGAAGACGCCGTTGATGCTCGTGGCGCTGTCGGCAACGGAAAGCTTCCCGTTGAGGTGCAGCAGGTCGCTGCCTTCTACAAGCCCGGTGAAGGGCATCTGCCCGGCCGCCTTGATAATCATGTCCGCTTCGAGGAAGAATTCGGTTCCCGAGGCTACCGGCGCTCGGCGTCCCGATGCATCGGGCTCGCCGAGCTTCATCTGGGTACACAGCAAACCGGTCACTTTACCGTTTTCACCACGCACTTCATGGGGCGCGGCCAGCCAGATCACCTTGCAGCCATCGAGCAGGGCCAGGTCGAGCTCCACCTGGGTGCAGGGCATCTCGGCCTGCGTACGGCGATAGACGATCGTTACTTCTTTGGCGCCGAGGCGCTTGGCCTGCGTGGCGGCGTCGATGGCGGTCATACCGAGGCCAATCACGATCACTTTGTCGCCCACAGCGGTTTGCGCCAGTTCGTTGGTACGCAGGTGGTAGATGAAGGAAATGGCATCCACCACGCCGTCGAGCTCTTCGCCCGGCACGTCGAGGCGGCGGGCAAGGCCCACGCCGAAGCCGAGGAAGACGGCATCGTATTCCGACTTCAACTGCGTCACCGAAATATCGCGGCCCAGTTCCTGGTTGTAGCGGATCTCGATCCCGCCGATGGAAGTGATGTAGTCTACTTCTTCCTGGCAGAATTCGGGCGTTACTTTATACGCGGCGATGCCGTAGGTCATAAGGCCGCCGCCTTTTGCTTCTTTTTCGAAGATGGTCACGTCCACACCCTCGCGGGCAAGTGTGTGGGCACAGGAAAGCCCGGCGGGACCGGCGCCGATCACGGCTACGCGGCGGCCGTTGGCGGGCTTGCGGGTGAAGAGTTTCCACTGCTTTTCCATCGCAATGGCGGTGGAATAGCGCTGCAGCTTCGCAATGGGTATCGGCGGCTCGTGCAGCATATTGTACACACAGGAACCTTCGCACAGCTTCTCCACCGGGCATACGCGCGCGCAGCCGGCGCCCATGATGTTGCTTTGCAGGATCGTGTGGGCCGAGCCCTTCACGTTGTCGGTGGTGATCTGCTTGATGAATTTGGGAATGTCGATGCTCGTGGGGCAGCTTTTCGTGCAGGGCGCATCGTAGCACATGAGGCAGCGGTTGGCTTCTACCAGCGCCGCCTCGCGGTTCGAAAAAGGCGGGTGCACATCCGCGAAGTTCACTTCGTATTCGGCAGCAGTGAGACGATTGTTTGTCAGGGACATAGTCAGCAGTTTAGATCTACGCATCTCGGATGTGATGATCTCGGATCTACCCATAGATCCGAGATCCCGAGATCCGCGATAAATAGATTATAATTCTACGAGCTTTTCATAAGTCTCAGGACGACGGTCGCGGAAGAACTGCCACGTAGAGCGCACTTCCTCGATCATGTCGAGATCAAATTCCGCAACGAGGAGCTCGTCGTTGTCTTCGGAAGCCTGCGCGATAATTTGTCCGCGCGGATCCACGAAGTAGGACGTGCCGTAAAACTTGCCCAGGTTCCAGGGCGCTTCGGTGCCAACGCGGTTGATACAGCCCATGAAGTAACCATTGGCGGCGGCGTGTGCCGGTTGCTCCAGCTTCCACAGGTACTGCGAGAGGCCAGCCACGGTAGCCGACGGGTTGTATACGATCTCGGCGCCATTAAGGCCCAGCACGCGTGCGCCGTCGGGGAAGTGGCGATCGTAGCAGATGTAGACACCGATCTTGGCGTAGCGGGTCTGGAACACGGGATAACCGAGGTTGCCGGGCTTGAAAAAGAACTTTTCCCAAAAGCCGGAAGTGTGCGGGATGTGGTTCTTACGGTACTTGCCCAGGTAGGTGCCGTCGGCGTCAATCACGGCGGCGGTGTTGTACAGCACCCCTGCCTGCTCGCGCTCGTATACCGGCGCAATGATGACCATCTGGTACTTCTTGGCGTATTCGGCGAGGCGGTTCGTCGTCGGGCCCGGCACCGGCTCAGCAGACGCGTACCAGTCCTTGTTTTGACCCGGGCAGAAATACGGCGTATTGAAGATCTCCTGCAGGCACAGGATCTGAACGCCCTGCTCACCGGCTTTTTCAATGTAGGCAATGTGCTTCTGGAACATGGCTTCCTTGATCTCCTCGATCGTACCCTCGCCCTCTGTCTTGGGCAGGCTCATTTGGATAAGTCCGGATTTGATGATGCGTGGCATGGGAACAGTTTTAGTTTGTAGTTTGAAGTTTGTGGTTTGTAGTTATTTCAGACATCCGACATCAGACATCTATATGTGGTCTTTTACTTTGTTTCGCCTGATGAAACGGCCGTAGCCTTTCTGCACCTTGCAGGCGCCGTCCTCCACGGCTACCTGTCCCCGTAATAATACGGTCTTGACCTTTCCTTTCAGCTTCCATCCTTCATAGGCCGAATAGTCCACGTTCATGTGGTGGCCGGCTGCCGTGATGGTATGCTCTTCGTTCGGGTCCAGCAGCACGATGTCGGCGTCGGAACCTACGCCGATGGTACCCTTCCGCGGGAACATCCCGAAGATCTTCGCTGGGTTGGTGCAGGCCACTTCCACGAACTTGTTGGCGGTAATGCGGCCTTTGTTGACGCCTTCGCTGAACAGCAGCTCGTAGCGGTGCTCGATGGCGGGATGCCCATTGGGTATCTTCGAGAAATCTTCCTTACCCATCAGCTTCTGCTCCCACATAAACGGGCAATGGTCGGTGGCCACCACGTTGACGAGACCCTGGTTGATACCGGCCCAAAGCGTTTCCTGGTCCTTCTTCTCGCGCAACGGCGGGCTCATTACCCACTTGGCGCCTTCAAAGTCTTTTTCATACAGCGAGGCATCGAGCAGCAGGTACTGGATGCAGGTTTCCACGAACACGTGCTGGTTGCATTTGGCGGCCTCACGCACTGCGTTGAGAGCGCCTTCGCAGGTAAGGTGCACGATGTAGCCCGGGCAGCCGGTGTAGCGACTCATGGCGGCAAAGCGTTCCGAGGCTTCGGCTTCGGTCACTTCGGGCTGCGACAGGTAGTGATACAACGGCGCCAGCTTGCCCTCCGCACGGTGCTTCGCGATGAGGTAGTCGATCATGTCGCCGTTGGTGGCGTGCACGGTAACGAGACCGCCGCAGCGCTTCACTTCCTCCATCAGGCCTACCATCTGGCGGTCATCGATCATCAGCGCGCCCTTATAGGCCATAAAAGTCTTGAAAGAGGTGATGCCTTCGTTCTCCACGAAGTGGCTGATCTCCTTTTTCGTGTCTTCATTGAAATCGGTCACGGCCATGTGAAAGCTGTAGTCGCCCACGGCGGTTCCGTCGGCGCGCGATTGCCATTCCTGCAGGGCATGTTGCAGTGTGTCGCCTTGCTTCTGCAGGATGAAGTCGATCACCATCGTGGTGCCGCCGTGGAGCGCCGCGCGGGTCCCGGTTTCATAAGAGTCGCTCGAAAAGGTGCCCATAAAGGGCATGTCGAGGTGCACGTGCGGGTCGATGCCGCCGGGCAGCACCAGCAGGCCTTCGGCATCGATCACTTTGGCATTGCCGGCGGGCAGGTTGCGCCCGATGGCCGTGATGATCTCTCCTTCAATGAGGATGTCGGCCACCATATCCTCGGAGGCCGTAATGATTCGTCCGTTTTTAATGAGCAGGGGCATAAGCAGTTTGTTCGTCTGGAATAGGCACCGGCTCGCGGTCGGGGACCACGCGTCGGCGCATCAGTAAGAGATACAGGATGCCGGAAAGCAGGAAACCCACAAACCAGGCGTAGTGATACAGGTCGGCCACCCAGGGCGTTACGCGGGCGGCGTCCACCACGTGAATGGTGACGAGAAAGCCCGGGATGTTGGGCAGGATACCGAGCACAAGGGCCATGAGCGCCCGCGCATTGAAGCCGTCGCTGTAGCCATAGCGGCCTTCGTGCCGGTACAGTTCATTCACATGCAGCGTCTGGCGGCGGATGAAATAATAGTCGGCGATCATGATGCCGCCCACCGGCCCCAGCAGGCCCGAGTAGCCGATAAGCCAGGTAAAAATGTACCCGGTCGGGTCGGCCACCAGCTTCCAGGGGAAGATGCAAAGGCCGAGGATGCCGGTGATGAAACCTCCGGTGCGAAAGTTGATCTTTTTCGGCGCGAGGTTGGCGAAGTCGTTGGCCGGGCTTACAATGTTGGCCGCGATGTTGGTAGCCAGCGTGGAGAGGACGATGCCAAGCATCGCGAAGCTCACCACGAGCTTGTTCTCAAAATGACCGGCGAGCTTCACCGGGTCCCACTCGGGCTGGCCATAAAGAATGGCTGATGCGGAGGTAACGATCACACCCACGAAAGCGAAGAGCGTCATCGACGGCGGCAGCCCGATGGCCTGCCCCCTGATCTGCGCCCGCTGGCTTTTTGCATAGCGCGTGAAGTCGGGGATGTTGAGCGACAGCGTGGCCCAGAAGCCGATGACGGCGGTGAGCGCGGGGAAGAAAAACTTAAAGAAGGAAGCGCTGTCGGTAAACGCCGAAGGCTTGGCGAGTATCGGGCCGAGTCCCTTTGCCGCCGTAACGGCCCAGGCAAAAAGCGCGATGGCGGCGAGCGGTAGAAATACGGCTTTGAACACCAACAGCTTGCGGATACTTTCCACGCCTTTGTACACCACGAACATGTTGAGCAGCCAGAAGGCGGCGAAGCAAAGCAGGGGCAGGGTTTGCGGAAAGAGCCCACTGTTGTCGATGGCGGCGAGCGACGGGTTCCAGGCGCGCAGCAGGTGGTAGATGCTTTCGCCCCCGATCCAGGTCTGGATACCGAACCAGCCGCAGGCCACAACGGCGCGCAGCAGCGCGGGCACGTTGGCGCCACGGGTGCCGAAGGAGGCACGCGCCAGCACCGGGAACGGAATGCCGTACTTGGCACCCGCATGCCCGTTGAGCAGCATCGGCACCAGCACAATCGCGTTGCCGATGAAGATGGTCAGGATCGCCTGCCACCAGCTCATGCCCTGGTTGATCATCGAAGAGGCCATCGTGTACGTAGGAATACACAGGCTCATGGAAATCCAGAGCGCGGCGTAGTTGCCCGTACCCCAGGTGCGCTTCTCCTGGGGGATCGGCGCCAGGTCTTCGTTGTAGAGAGAAGATGTTTCCATCGGCATTTTCGACATTAGACAGGTTTTTTGCATGCACGAAAAAGAAGAGGATCCAGTCGACCGGTTGATCAGTTGACCGGTTGATAAATTGATAAAAAATGATCAGAACCTATGCGGCGACAACCCATTAATCCATCAACGCATCAACCGGCTAACCGGTCCGCTACTACCCGAAGGCTATCGCTTCGTCCGCGATCTTCAGCGCTTCGCTGATGATGGCCAGGCCTTCGTCGATCTGCTCTTTCGTGACGCAGAGCGGCGGTGCGATGAACACGTAGTTCCAGCGCACAAAGGTGTACATGCCCAACTCCTTGATTTTAGCGGCGACTTTGTTCATCACGACCATTTCGTCGGGCTTCGCGTTAAAGGGCGCCATCGGCTCGCGCGTGTTGCGATCCTTCACGATCTCGAGACAGCCGAGCAGGCCCTGGTTGCGCCAGTTGCCGATGGAGGGGTGCTGCTTTTTCAGTTCTTCGATGCGACCATTGAGGTATTGCTCCATGGCCACCGTATTTTCAATGAGGCCTTCGTCTTCATAGACCTTCAGCGTTTCCAGTGCCGCCGCGCAGCATACGGGGTGTGCGGAATAGGTGAGGCCGAGCGGCAGCATCGCGTCGTCGAATTTGGCAGCGATGCGGTCGGTCACCATGAGGCAGCCGAAGGGCAGGTAGCCGCAGGTGAGGCCTTTGGCCATGCAGATCATATCGGGCACGATGTCTTCGTGCTCGAAGCCGAACCACTTGCCGGTGCGTCCGAAGCCGCTCATCACCTCGTCGATGATCAGCAGGATGCCGTGCTTGTCGCAGAGGGCGCGGATGCCTTTGAGGAAGCCCTGCGGGTAGGTAAAGCAACCCGAGGAGCCCGAGGCGCCTTCGAGCAGGATGGCAGCAATGTTGCCCGGCCCCTCGAACGCGATCGTGCGCTCGAATCGCTGCAGGCATTCCTTCAGCAGGTTTTCGTCGCCGTATTCCCAGCGGTAGGCATAGGGGATGTCCACATGCACGAAGTTGGGTGCCTGCTGGCTGTCCATCGGGAGCTTGCGCGGGTCGCCGCCGGCGGAGGCCGCACCATACGAAGCGCCGTGGTAGGATTGATAGCGGGTGATGATCTTATGGCGCCCCGTAGAAATACGGGCCAGCTTCAGCGCGTTCTCAATAGACGTAGCGCCGCAAAGTGTGAAAAATGCCTTATTGAGGTCGCCGGGGCAAATCTCCGCGAGCTTCTTTCCGAGCTCGCCACGGGCCTTCGTTACGCAGCTCGGCGTCACATAAGCCACTTCCTGCATCTGCTTCGTTACCGCCGCGGTGATGCGCTGGTTGCCGTGGCCGATGTTGACGTTCATCAGCCCCGAAGAGAAGTCCAGGTAGCGTTTGTCTTCGTAATCGTATAAATACACCCCTTCCGCGTACTTCACGGCAATGGGGTTCTGGCCTTTTTGTTTGCTCCAGGAAAAAAGGGTGTAGTCGAGATTTTCCTGCACGATCTGTTGGGATTCGGTGCGGGTGGAAAGTGTAGTATCCATAGTGATGGTTTTTAGTTTCATTAGGACGTCATTGCGAGCGCAGCGAAGCAATCTGCTTCACGTTGCCACTGCTGCCGTTCGCCTGCGGTCCGCTAATGGAGGAGTTTGCCCGCCCGGCTGACGCCGGTCGGACGGGCTTCGCTGCGCTCGCAATGACGGCTTCGCGTCGCCTCACGCCTGACGGTTCACGCCTCACGACATCCAGTTCACCCCCGCTTCCGGGTTCCACTTGATGGTCGTTTTCTTCAGCTTCGTCCAGAACTCGATCGAGCTCTTGCCGGTGATGTCGCCGACGCCGAACTTGGATTCGTTCCAGCCGCCGAAGGAGAAGGGCTCGCGCGGCACCGGCACGCCGACGTTCACGCCTACCATTCCGGCCGAAGCGCGCTCGATCACGTAGCGGGCCACCCCGCCGTTTTGCGTGAACACCGAGGCGGCGTTGCCGTAGGGATTGGCGTTCTCGATCTTCAGCGCTTCATCCACGGTTTTCGTGCGCATGATGGAGATGACGGGCCCGAAGATCTCTTCCTTCGCCACGGCCATGTCGGGGCTTACGAAGTCGATCACCGTGGGACCCACGTAGGTGCCTTCTTCCTTGCCGGCTACCTGTATGTTGCGGCCGTCCACCAGCACCTTGGCGCCCTGCGCTTCGGCTTCGGTGATGTAGCGCTCGATGCGCTCCTTGCTTTCTTTATTAATGACGGCGCCCAGGTTTTTGCCGGGCACGATCTTCCTGGCTTCTTCCACGATGCGCTGCACGATATGGTCCACCTCGCCCACCGCCACCATCGCGGAGGCGGCCATGCAGCGCTGGCCGGCGCAGCCGCTCATGGAGGCCGCCACGTTCTGAGCGGTCATGTCGGGCAGGGCGTCGGGCATCACCATCAGGTGGTTCTTGGCGCCGCCGAGGGCGAGGCAGCGCTTGTAGTTGTGGGTAGCGCGCTGGTACACGATCTTGGCCACGCGCGTGGAGCCTACGAACGACACCGCTTCGATGGAGGGATGATCGCAGATGGCTTCAACTATCGACGTGTCGCCGTGCACAATGTTGAACACGCCATCGGGTAGCCCCGCCTGCTTCAGCAGTTCGGCGATGCGGCCCGCGGAGAGCGGCACTTTTTCGCTCGGCTTCAGGATCATGCAGTTGCCGAGGGCCAGGGCGTTGGGGATGGTCCAATGCGGCACCATGCTGGGAAAGTTGAACGGCACAATGGAGGCCACCACACCCAGCGGTACGTGCTCGGTGCGGCACTCGACGCCCTTGCTCACTTCGAGCACTTCGCCCGTAACGAGCTGCGGCAGCGAGGTGGCAAACTCGGTGAGCTCGATGCATTTTTCCATTTCGGCCTTTGCCTCTTCGTAGGTCTTGCCATTTTCTTCCATCACGAGCTCGGAAAGCTCTTTGAGGTTGTCTTCGAGCAGGCGCTTGTAGCGGAAGAATACCTGCACGCGCTCCTTGATGGGCGTGCGCGACCAGGCCGGGAAAGCCTTGCTGGCGGCGGCTACCGCCTCGTTGAGCGTCGTGTTGTCGGAGAGCGGAAGCGTGGAGAGCAGCTGGCCGTCAAGCGGCGACACGACCGTCAAGCTGCGGCCGGTGCTGGTGGGTACAAACTGCCCGTCGATAAAGTTCTGTATCGCTGGATATTTCATATAAGCAAGTATGGGTTAGTGCAAACGGTGGGACGTACAATATACCGCTTTTCATACACTTGCAAAATTTTCTGTAGAAATACAAATTCACTGGAGGGCAGGCAGGGCGCGCCAATCGAGGGCGCGGGCTCGCAGCAGCGGCACGGTTGAATCAGCATTGCCGAAGAGGAGGAGCAGGCTGTCGCCACGCCGGTACCGACAACGGTAGCTGCGCCAGTCGCCGCCTTCGAAACCGATGTGAAGGAGCTGCCGCGCGCTATCGTAATTATACGGATGCGGATGCAGGCGTTCCAGGCTATCCTGCAGCACGAAGTACCCCGCGCGGTGCACCAGCAGTCGCTGCGCCGGCGGGAGTCCGCCCTGCCCTTGGGTTGCCTGTTCCAGCACCGCCCAGGCGCCGTGCAGCGGCGGGCGGGCCGCCACATCGTCGTTCCAGTTGCCCGAGCGCAGGGCGGGCCACAATGCCTCCAGCGCAATCAACCCCAGCACCGCGTAGCGCCCGTAGAGACGCACCATGTGCGTCTCAACCGAACGCACCATGTGCGTCTCAACCGAACGCACCATGTGCGTCTCCCCCGAACGCACCATGTGCGTCTCCCCCGAACGCACCATGTGCGTCTCCCCCGAACGCACCATGTTCGTCTCCCCCGAACGCACCATGTGCGTCTCCCCCGAACGCACCAGGTGCGTCTCCCCCGATGTCCCCGCCACCGCCTCCCCGGTCAGAAAGGCGATCCACGACCGCGCGTCGGGGGCCAGCAGGAGCAGCGTCAGCAGCAACAGGAAGCCGGAGAACAGCCGCACCCCGATGCCGAAGCAAAGGTCCACCGCCAGCACCTGTACCAAAACGGTCAGCGCCAGCAGCAGGCCGGCGCGGCGCGTGCGGCGCCACAACAGGAGCGCCGCGGCCAGCACCTCGGTGCCGCCGAGAAACAAATTGTAGGGCCGCGCCGTGCCGATGGTGCTCCAGTAAAGAATGTCCTTGTCGAGGAATCCCAGCGGTGTATATAAGGTGCTGGGCTCAGGGAGGTAGAACTGGGTCTTGAACAGCTTGTCGGCACCGTAGCGGGCCAACACGGCGGCGAGCCAGGCGGTCAAAACGAGCTGAAGGAGGCGCAGTATGCCGGGCTTCATCAGGAAGAGCGGGCGCAGCAGGAGGGCGAGCCCCCAAGCGACTACGACCAGTGCGCCATAAAGTGCCGCTTGCGGTGAACTGTCGGACGAATAAAGACCCGGACCGAAGATCGCGGGCAGCAGGTGTTGCTGGAAAGAAGCGAGCTGCCAGGGAAAGGGCAGCAGCAAGGCGACCAGCAGGGCGAATAGGAGGGCCGCCCGGTACAACAGGGAGCGGCGCATCAGCTCGAAGATCCGGTGCGGCGGTAAAGGCCAACGATCCCGGCGCAAAGGCCGAGGGCAAAGAGCGCGGTGCCGCCCGCGAACAGGGGCACACGGCCGGGTGCTTCTGCCTCCGCCCGTACCGGTGCGGGCGGCGCCTGGGTGCTGCTGACGGCTGCCCCGTTCTGCCGGGGCGTTACCCTTGCCGGCTCCCTGCGCTTCCGCGACGTGGGGCGATCCGCTTGCAAACCAATAATTTTCACGTCTTTGGTTTCCTCTTTACCGAACCGCAGCTCGAGCAGCCGGCGCACGCTGTCGGCAGACAGGTTGCGGTGGAGGTATTTGTCGTTGCGCAACGCACTGCGGTACCGGTTTTGAAAGGTCCCCTGTTCCTTGAGGTCGTAACGCCGGTAGTTGCTGATGACCAGCTCCGCGAGCGAATCAGACCGGAAGATGAGGCTGTCGACCTTCCGGAAGTTCACCCAGCTGGGCAAGCCGAAGTCGGCCCCGGCGGGCTCCGGCAGCTCCACGGCGCCGCCGATGCTTTTACGGAGGAGGTCGCGGGTCTGGGCGCCGGCGGCAACAGAAGCGGCCAGGGCAAGGAGCAGGACGAGGCGTTTCATAAGCGGCGGGTTTGCAACCGGAAGATACGTCTTCGGGCGGAAGGGTTGCATGGGTGAGCGGGTGAGCACCATGGGCGGGTACCCCTCCCGCAACTTTCCGGACGGGGCTCGAACATTCATTTTACAAAAATGAATGTTCATTTCGCAAAAATGAATGTTGGTGAAGGCAAAATCAACATTGCGCCGACCATCGTGAATGTTGAATTTGGCAAAACCAACGTTGACACCTCCTCCGCGAATGTTGAATTTGGCAAAACCAACATTGGATTTGACAAAACGAACGTTGACGATAGCAAAACCAATGTTGGCAACCCCTCCGCGAATGTTGCCGGCCACATATCCAACGTTGCGAGCCGGCATGCGGCTGGTCATGAGGGCGATTTTACCGCAGATATCTGCGGTAAAATCGCGAAGAACCGGCATTCCGCACCGCCCGGCATCCCTGCCGGCTTCGGATCCCGGCCCTCCGCCTGAAAAACCAGCAGAACCGGAAGAACCCTGAGAACCTTCCCGCTAAGGGTTATCTTTGCCGGCCCTAGATCTATCATTATGACCATTTCCTATAACTGGCTGAGCGAATATTTACCCGTAAAACTCGATCCCGAGCGCCTGTCGCGCATCCTGACGGCCATTGGCCTGGAGGTGGAGTCGATGGAACCTTTCGAAGAGGTGAAGGGCGGCCTCCAGGGCCTCGTTATCGGCGAGGTGCTCGAAGCGGAGCCGCATCCCAATGCCGACAAGCTGCGCCTGACGAAGGTAAATGTCGGCGGCGGTGAGCCCCTGCAGATCGTTTGCGGCGCCCCCAACGTGGCCGCCGGCCAGCGCGTGGTGGTGGCCACCGTAGGCACCACCATCTACCCCGCCTCGGGCGACCCGCTCACCATGAAAGTGGCTAAGATCCGGGGCGTGGAGAGCTACGGTATGATCTGCGCCGAAGACGAGATCGGCCTCGGCGATTCCCACGCCGGGATCCTGGTGCTCCCGGCCGACGCACCCGTCGGCACGCCGGCCGCCGAGTACTTCCAACCCTACACCGACACCGTATACGAGATCGGCCTCACCCCCAACCGCGCCGACGCCATGAGCCACTGGGGCGTGGCCCGCGACGTGTGCGCCTACCTCTCCCACCACGACAAGAAAGGCATCCGCCCCGTGCTGCCCGCCAACAACCTCAAAGCCGACGGCAACACGATGCCCGTGCAGGTGACGATCGACAATGCCGCCGCCTGCCCCCGCTACAGCGGCGTTACGATCGCCGGCATCACCGTGGGCCCCTCGCCCAAGTGGATGCAGGACCGTCTCAAGGCCGTGGGCGTGCGCCCCATCTCCAACATCGTAGACATTACCAACTACATCCAGCACGAGACCGGCCAGCCGCTCCACGCGTTCGATTACGACGCCATCGCCGGGCAAAAGGTGATCGTGCGCAACGAGGCCGAAGGCACTCCCTTCGTAACGCTGGATGAAAAGGAACGCAAGCTCTCGGCCGACGACCTGGTGATCGCCTCGCCCGAAGGGCCGATGTGCCTCGCCGGCGTGTTCGGCGGCGCCAAAAGCGGCGTGCGCGACAGCACGAAGAATATCTTCCTCGAAAGCGCCTTCTTCGAGCCCGGAACGATCCGCAAGACCTCCTTCCGCCACGGGCTCCGCACCGACGCGGCTACCCGCTTTGAAAAAGGCATCGACATCTCCAACACGGTCGCTGTGCTGAAGCGCGCGGCCCAGCTGGTGAAAGAGATCGCCGGCGGCACCATCGCCTCCGACTTCATCGACGTATACCCCAAGCCCGAGCCGAAGAAGGAAGTGATCCTTAAAAATCAATACCTCAAAAAGCTTAGCGGCAAGAACTACCACCCCGAGACCGTCAAGAACATCCTCGAAAGCCTCGGCTTCCGCATCATCAAGGACAGCATGGACGCCCTCTCGGTGGAAGTGCCCTACCACAAGCGCGACGTGAGCCTTCCCGCCGACGTGGTGGAGGAGATCCTCCGCATCGACGGCCTCGACAACATCGCCATCCCCGCCGCAATGACCATCACGCCCTCGGTGGAAGACAACTACCGCGCGGAAAGCCTGAAGCAAAAGCTGGCCGACGCGCTCGTGGGCCTCGGCTTCAACGAGATCCTGACGAACTCCATCACCAACTCCGCCTACTTCACGGAAGGGCAGCTCGAAAGCACCGTGCGCCTGCTCAACAACCTGAGCACCGAGCTCGACGTGCTGCGTCCCTCGATGCTCCCCACGGCCCTCGAGGTGCTGTCCTTCAACGTCAACCGCCGCAACGGCGACCTGCGCTTCTTTGAATTCGGCAAGACCTATTCGGGCGCCGGCACCGGGCAGTACAGCGAGCAGAATCACCTTTGCGTTTACCTCACCGGCAACGTACAGCCCGGAAGCTGGAAGGGCAAGGCCGTGGCCGCCGACCTGTATTATGTAAAAGGCGTGGTGGAAGCGCTGGCCACGATGGCCGGCATTCCGGTTGAAATGACCGCCGAAGGCGAAGCCAACGGACTCAGCGGCGTGCTGACGCTGCGCAGCGGCACCCGCGTGCTGGGCTGCATCGGCACCGTGGCCGCGCCGGAGCTGAAGCGCTTCGACCTGAAGGCGCCCGTGTTGGTGGCCGACATCAACTGGGATGAATTCCTGAAGGCCGCCCTTCCCGTAAAAATACAGTACCGCGAGGTGCCCCGCTACCCCGCCGTGGAGCGCGACCTGGCCCTGGTGGTACCTGCCGCCATGACCTACGAAGCCATCCGCCAGCAGGTAGGCAAGCTGCGCCTCAAGTCGCTCCGGGGCCTGCGCCTCTTCGACCTGTTCGAAAGCGAAAAGCTCGGCGCCGGCCGCAAGTCGATGGCCGTCAACTTCACCTTCCTCGACGAGGAGAAGACCCTCACCGACAAGGAGATCGAAGGCTGGATGCAAAAAATAATGAACACGCTGGAAGGCGAGCTCGGCGCTGAAATCCGTAAATGATGACGCCTTCCGAACAACAGATCGCCCGCCTCCAGGAGAAGCTGCTGCTGCTGGTCAAGCAGCAGCAGCGCCTGCGCAGCGAGAATGCCGAACTTCGCCAGCAGCTGGCGCAGGCCACCGACGACCGGCAGGCCCTCGCCGTGCAGGTGCAGGACCTGCAGCAGGCCGTGGCGCTGATGAAACTCGCCGCCGGCAGCCTCAACGACACCGAGAAGCGCGCCTTCGAAAAGCAGGTGAACAAGTTCATCCGCGAGATCGACAAGGTCATTGCGCACCTCAGTACGTGAGGCGTGAGGCGTCAGCCGCGAGCACTGACGTAAACCCATTATTACTGCCGCGAACGGGCTCACGGTTCACGGCCCACGCTTCACGACCATGGAACTCATTCCCGTTAACCTCGTCATCGCCGACCGCACCTATCGCCTCAAGATCCAACCCAAGGATGAAGCCGTGGTGCGCCATACGGCCAAGACCATCAACGACAAGCTGGTCGAGTTCAAAACGGCCTTTGCCGGCAAGGACATGCAGGATTACATCGCCATGGTGCTGATCTGGTTCGCTACGCAGCAGAACGCGTCCATCACCCATGAGCTGAACGAAACGGCGATGCAGGAAAAACTCGCCGCGTTGGAGAAGCTGGTAGATGGCGCGTTGGGAGAAGAGGGTTTGTAGTTTGTGGTTTGGTAGTTTTTGTTGGTTGGCGCCAGCAACAACTTTCAAAACCTCTCAGAACCTTAAGAACCTTTCATTGCCGGGGCAGCAACCGGTCCAGCACCGCCCAGAGGTGTTCGCCACTGAGGTTGCGGGCGACGATCTTCCCCGATGGGTCCACCAGCACGTTTTGCGGCACCGACTGAATGGCGTACTTCTTCGCCACGGGGCTGTTCCAGAATTTTGTGTCCAGCAATTGGGTCCAGCGGAGGCTGTCCGAGCGGATGGCCTTGCGCCAGAGGCTTTCATCGCCGCGTCGCGCGAGCGCCACGCCCAGCAGGGTCAGGTTGCGGGGCGCGAAATAGCGGTAGGCTTCGGCCAGGTTCGGATGCTCCTCGCGGCTCAGCACGTTCCACACCGACCAGAAATGAATCAATACGTAGCGCCCGCGGAGGGCCGACAGCTGCACGGCCTGCCCGGCGGTATCGCGCAGCTCGAAGTCGGGCGCGTCCTGCCCGGTCCACACGCGGGCCACTACCTGCAGCTCATCGCGGAAGGCGTTGATGTAGGGATAGCGGTAGCGCCAGGGCATGTTTACCAGGAAGCGCAGCATCCGGTCGGGCTCCCCGTCGAGGTGCCAGTAGGCGCCCAGCACGTGCGGCACCAGCGGCGAGGCGATGTTGCGCTCGAGAAAGCGGCCGTAGACGCGCTCGCGGCAGAGCGCCGACAGGCTGTCGATCTTTCGCCCGAAATAAACCTGCTGCGGCAGGTTGCCGGCCAGAGCGGAATCGCCGGCGAGGGCGCGCCAGCGCTGGATCTCCTCCTCGTACGGCGCAGCGGCTGCCTGCAGGCGCAGGTAGTCGTCGGTGGCCTCCGACCCGCCCACGCTGCTGGCGGCAAGGGCGCCGCTGGTTTCCACCGTCACGGTTCCGGGCGTCATAAACAGGGGCACATTGTAGCGATACACCGGCGCCTCGGGCGAAGCGTTGACGGGCACCTCGCTCAGGAAACTCACCAGCGCCAGGCGCGGCTGCGGAATGCGGCATTGCAGGCTCCAGCGCCCGTTCTTCACCGGCACCGGTCCCGCCAGCACGACGCCGTTGGGATACATCAGCTGCACATTCCGCACAGCGGCAACGCCGTTGAGGCTGCCTTCGATACGGAGTTTGCCGCCCTGCGCAGCGGCGGGCAGCAGGGAGCTGAAAAAGCAGGAAAGCAACAGCAGGAGTCGGGGCATAACCGGGGTTTCGGCTGGGTACTCAATGTACGTTATCGGTTTGGATACCGGCCATTTTTACTCGCCCAGCACGCCGGCCAGGGCAACGAGCAGTTGTTGGCCGCGCAGGTTGCGGAGCACCGGGAAGCCGGCCGGGCTCAAGAGGTAATTGGCCGGGATGTAGCGGATGTTGAGGTGCCGCGGCAGGTAGCCCTGGAAGCCGGCGAGCTCGCTCACCTGCGGCCACTCAAGCCCGTCGTCCTGGATGGCCCGGATCCACTGGTCGCGCCCGTTGGGGTAGTCGAGCGACACGCCGAGGATGGTAAAGCCTTTATCGCCGAAAAGACGCAGCGCATCGCGGAGGTTCGGGTTTTCCATCCGGCAGGGCACGCACCAGGAGGCCCAGAAATCCACCAGCACCCATTTGCCCTGGAACGACGACAGTGTCACCCGGTTGCCCCAGGGATCGTCGTTGGAAAAATCGCGCAGGGGCGTGCGGAGGCCTTCCACTTCCTCTTTAAGCGCTTGGCGGAGCATATCCATGCTCCGGTTGTGGCGCATGGAGCGGGGCAATGTTTCGAGCAGGCGCAGCGCCCGTGCCGGCTGCAGGTACGAGAGGGCGGTGTACCGCTGCAGTGCCCAGCCGGCCAGCGGCGATGCTGGTTTTTCCGCAAGAAAGGAAGCGTACACGCTCTCCGCCACGAGTGTATCGAGCAGGTAGCGGGCCCGCAGCACCTTTCGGGTGACCGCCGCATCACCCGACAAGCGGGCGCTGGCCATGGAGTCGAACAGGGCGCGGTAGCGCGGATCGAACGCTTTCATCCGGAGGCGCAGCAGCTCGTAGTCGGCATGGGCTTCCGAGCCGGTCACTGTCGTGTTCGCCACCGAATCGCGTGTGCACACGTGTATGGTACGCTGACGCAGGTAATGGTCACGCTGTGCGCCACGGGCAGGTTTTCCACGCGCCCGCGCAGTTGCGCAATGCCGCCCTGGGCATGGGCAACGCAGGAACAAACGAAGAGGAAAAGGAGGAGGCAGAAACGCATAGGCAGCTGGTTGGTGGCCGTAAAATAAAAAAAAGCCGGGACTCCATGGTCCCGGCTTCGCCTATTTTATAGGATAGATCAATGCAACACTTCCGCCAGCTTCGATTGCAGCTCGTCGCCGCTCAGGTTTTTGGCGATGATCTTGCCTTCCGGGTCGAGCAACAAGTTGGCCGGGATGGCCTGGATGCCGTATTGTTTCGCCGCGGCATTGTCCCACCACTGCAGGTCGCTCACGTGGTTCCAGGTGAGGCCGTCGTCGTGGATGGCCTTCAGCCAGTTCTCCTTTTTACCCGGGCGGTCGAGCGACACGCCGAGGATCGTGAAGTTCTTGCCCTGGTATGCCTGGAACGCCTTCACCACGTTGGGGTTTTCGCGGCGGCAGGGGCCGCACCAGGAAGCCCAGAAGTCAACCAGCACATACTTTCCACGAAGCGAGGACAGGGACAGGGGATGGTCGAGGGTGTCGTTCATAACGAAGTCCGGCGCCACATTGCCCACGGCGGTCAGACGGGCCTTATCCAGTTCGGCGGAAAAGGCGACACCCGAGGGCGACTTCTGTGCCGACTGCGACAACCGGGCAAACAGGGGCGTCACCTTTGCCGGGTCGAGGTAATAGCCGGCATACTCGCGCAGGGCATAAAGCGCCACGGGCGAGCCCGGGTTGGACTGCAGGAAGCCGCCGTACACCTTTTCGCGCATCACGGCATCGATCGAGTCGATCTGATGCTCAATGCGCGCGGCCTCGGTTTTGTTTTGCGCTTTCGACGCCTGGTAAAATGCAGCTACGTAGGGTTCTTCGATCTTGTCGTATTCCTTCGTCTGGTCGTTGAGGGCCAGGTACTGCGTATGGGCAGTGGAGCCACTGACACGGTTGTTCTGCACGGAATCGGTGGTCCGGATCTCGATGCTGCTGCCTGGCTCGAGGAACACCGGGAAAGCGTAGGAATTGGATGAGCGTTCGCCCTTGCGCACCAGCACGGAGTCAGAGAGATAGGTAACCGTGGCGAGTACGGGCTCAGCAAGCGGTCGCTTGTATTTATAGGTTCCCTTTTCCACCCGGATCGAGTCGCGAACCTTGTCGGTACCGCTGCGGAAGCTTACCTGCACCCATTTGACGGCCGGAATACTGATGCTGCCTTTGAGCTTGAGCTCGCCGCCCTGGGCAATGCCGGCCAGCGGAAGCGCGGAAAGAAGAAGTAATGAAATGCATTTCATGTTGCAAAGTTTAGGGGAAGACGTCTTAAGTCTATCAAAAATGTAGGATAAGCGGCAGCCCGGGCTGAGTGGCGCGGACGACCCGGAGTCCACACGTGGCCAAGTTACAACAGGGAAGCTCTGCTTGCGCAGACGCCTGAATTACAATTGGTCCGCTCTACGTATCTTCGTCCCCCTGCCCTTCCGCGGGCACCGGCTATAGATTTACTTACACCAACAACACTTAAAAACAGAACAACCCGATGGATATCAGCATAATCATCGCCGCCGTCGTTGCCCTCGTAGTGGGCATCATCGCCGGTAAATTCATTTTCGCGAAAGACACCCGCAAGAAAGTCGACGAAGCCGACCAGCACGCCCGCAACCTAATTAAGGAAGCCGAACTCCGCGCCGAAACGGTGCGCAAGGAAAAGGAAGTGGCCGCCAAGGAGCGCTTCGTTCAGCTGAAGTCGGAGCACGACAAGGAGGTGAACGACCGCAACCGCAAGCTCGCCGACGCCGAGGGCCGCATCAAGCAGAAAGAGTTGCAGCTGTCGCAAAAAACCGAGCAGCTCGAGCGCCAGGTGAAGGAAAACGACAGCATCAAGCAAAACCTCTCCCGCCAGCTCGAAGTGGTGGCGAACAAGCAAAGTGAGCTCGAAAGACACCAGGAAGAGCACACCCGCCGCCTCGAAAAGCTCGCCAACCTGAGCGCCGAGGAAGCCAAGGCGCAGCTCATCGAAACCCTCAAAGCCGAAGCGCACTCCCAGGCCCTGGGCCTCCAGCAGGAAATCATCGACGAGGCGAAGGCCAAGGCCAACAAGGAAGCCCGCAAGATCATCATCCAGTCGATCCAGCGCACCGCCGCCGAGCAGGCCATCGAGAACGCCATTACCGTATTCAACCTCGAAAGCGACGAGATCAAAGGCCAGATCATTGGCCGCGAAGGCCGGAACATCCGTGCCATCGAAGCCGCCACGGGCGTCGACCTCATTGTAGACGATACACCGGAGGCCATCATCCTCTCCTGCTTCGACCCGCTGCGCCGCGAGATCGCGCGCCTGTCGCTCCAGCGCCTCGTTTCCGATGGCCGCATTCACCCCGCCCGTATCGAGGAAGTGGTGGAAAAGACCAAGCGTCAGCTCGAAGAGCAGATCATGGAGATCGGCGAGCGCACCGTGATCGAGCTCGGCATCCACGGCCTCCACAAAGAACTGATCCGCCTCGTAGGCAAGATGCGCTTCCGCTCCTCCTACGGCCAGAACCTGCTCATGCACAGCCGTGAGGTAGCCAACCTGTGCGGCATCATGGCCGCCGAGCTGGGCCTCAACGTGAAGCTGGCCAAGCGCGCCGGCCTCCTGCACGATATTGGTAAGGTCCCCGACGAAGAGAGCGAGCTGAGCCACGCCCTGCTGGGTGCCAAGCTGGCCGAGAAATACGGTGAAAACCCGGCCATCGTGAACGCTATCGGCGCCCACCACGATGAAATGGAAATGCAGTACGTCATCTCCCCTATCGTACAGGCCTGCGACTCCATCTCCGGTGCCCGCCCCGGTGCCCGCCGAGAGATCATGCAGCAGTACCTCCAGCGTATCAAGGAACTCGAGAACCTGGCCCAGAACTATAATGGTGTGGAGAAAGCCTACGCCATCCAGGCCGGCCGCGAGCTCCGCGTGATCGTGGAAGCCGACAAGGTGACCGACAACGAGAGCGAGAAGCTTTCCTTCGAGATCGCCCAGAAGATCCAGAACGAAATGACCTACCCCGGCCAGATCAAGGTAACCGTGATCCGCGAGAAACGCGCCGTGAATGTCGCCCGCTAGAGCCCTTGGTTGTAAAAATGATACAAGCCCCTCCCGAGGGGCTTTTTTTATCACTGATCTCGGATGTAGGATGTCTGATTTAAAGCTACTGTCCCTTCAAATCAGACATCCTGCATCAGACATCTGAGATTTTCCCGACGGATGTGCTCCACATATGAAACTTTCCCCTTACCTTTGCCCTCCTTAAATCGATAGTTATGAACTCCGCCGCTATTGCCTTTGTACACGAGCAGCTCACGGCTACTAAAGAATTCCCGAAGTTCAAAGCGGGTGATAATATTACGGTCAACTACAAGATCATTGAAGGTAACAAGGAGCGTATCCAGTCCTTCAAAGGCGACGTGATCAAGCAGCAGGGCACAGGTGCCACGGCTACCTTCACGGTGCGTAAGATCTCCGACGGCGTTGGCGTGGAGCGTCTGTTCCCCTTCAATTCGCCCAACATCGACTCGATCGTGCTGAACAAGTCGGGCCGCGTTCGTCGCGCCAAACTGTTCTACCAGCGCGAGCGTAGCGGTAAGAGCGCGCGTATCCAGGAAAAGAAACGCGCTGTGGTGCAGAAAGAAAAGCAATCTGCATAAGGCCGATAATCGTACGTATAAGCGGAAGTTAATGCTTCCGCTTTTTTATTGGCCCGATGGTTATTTCGGTACCTTTGAAGCCGATTCTGTCATTTTAAAATATAGATTATGTTTGGTATGGGTGCAAACGAGATCATACTCATCGTCGTTCTGGTGCTGATCCTCTTCGGTGGCCGCAAGATCCCCGAGCTGATGCGTGGCCTCGGCCGCGGTGTGCGCGAGTTCAACGACGCCAAGAGCAACGTGCGTCGTGAAATTGAAGAAGGCATGCATGAGAAGAGCGACCGGGCGGCCGCTTCGACAACCAATTCCGCCTCCAGCCAGTCGTAAAAAGCTGACTTTTAACATTTTGCATAAGCCGGTGTGGTCGTTTTGGCACACCGGCTTTTTCGTGCTCCTTAACGCAACTCTAACAGCATTCAGGGAATTTCCTCAACAAAGGGTGGTATCTTCGCCTCGCGATCGACCCCCGGGTGGATCTGCGTACCAGAACTAACAATAAAGGTGTGATTGGCCTTGTGCGATTTGAGTAACCCCTAAAACGTGGTGATGAAAAAACTTTTATTGTTGACGACCCTGCCGCTTGTTGCCTTTCTTTCTTCCTTTGCCGGAAACGAGCAAGGCCCCCGCGAATACGACGCTACCGGAACCGATACCGTTGTAAAAGCCGCTGGCGCTCCCAAAGGTGGTTTCAAAGACCTCTTCGAGAGCCAGAACGCGGATGGCAGCTTCTTCAATGTACAACTCAACCCGAAAGCGGTTTCCTTCGTACAGGACTACATGGAGGTTTATTCCAATAAACTCAACAACATGAAGTCCTGGGGCCGCACCTATTTCGACCTGATCGATAAGGTACTGGCCGAGCACAAGCTGCCCTCCGAGCTGAAGTACCTCGCCGTGATCGAATCCGAACTGAAGACGTCCGCTACCTCTTGGGTAGGCGCCGCCGGTCCCTGGCAGCTGATGCCCCAGACCGCCCGCGAACTGGGCCTCCGTGTATCGAAGAAGAACGACGAGCGCCGCGACTATACAAAGAGCACGCACGCCGCCGCCCGCTACCTCAACGACCTCTACAACGTCTTTAACGACTGGCTGCTGGTGGTAGCTGCCTACAACGGTGGTCCGGGCAACGTAAACCAGGCCATCCGCAAGAGCGGCAGCCGCAACTTCTGGGACCTGCAGTATTACCTGCCCACGGAGTCGCGCAACCACGTGAAGAAGTTCATCGCTACCCACTACATCATGGAAGGCGACGGTGGCGTAACCACGATGACCCGCAACGAGCGCGCCGACTATGCCGTTCAAGTCAGCGAGCCCGTAGCCGTTGCCGGTGTGCAAAGCACGGTGGTGTCGGGCAAATACAACGCCCTGGTGATCGCCCAGAACCTCGGCCTCGACGCCGCTACTTTCAACAAGCTGAACCCGGCTTTCGACAAGCAGCTGTCCGAGAAAGGTTCCTACGAGCTGCGCCTCCCCGCCGATAAGATGCAGGCCTTCGCAGAAGCCCGCAACCAGATCCTGGAGCAGTCGGTGAAAGCCCTCCTGATGGCCGCCCGCTAATTACGATTTCAACCTACCGACATAGAAAAACCGCCCCTCGGGGCGGTTTTTTGTATTGGTCTATTGGTTTATTGGTAAACCGGACCTACCGGCCTTACCTCCTAAACTCCAGATCCTTCTTGCCCCCCTGAACCTTTTAAAACACGCTCGAGGGCGGACGCCTTCAACAGGCATTCCTCCCACTCGGCTTCCGGCTCGCAATAGGCCGTGATGCCCGAGCCGACCTGGTAAGACAAATACCGGTTGGCGGCGTTGTAGAGCAGCGAGCGGATCACGACATTGAAATCAAAATCGCCTTCGTGGAAATAGCCGATGGAGCCGGAGAACAGTCCCCGCGCGGAGGGCTCGTATTGCCGGATCAGCTCCAGCACGCGCTTTTTGGGAGCGCCGGTCATTGAGCCCATCGGGAACGTCGCCTCCAGTATGGCTGCGAAGCCCGTCCCGGGCCGCAGCTCACCGGCGACCGTGGAGATCATCTGGTGCACCTGCGGGAACGTATAGAGCCCGAAAAGCTCCGGCACGCGCACGCTGCCTTCGGTGCAGATGCGCGACAGGTCGTTGCGCATCAGGTCGACCACCATCACGTTCTCGGAGCGTTCCTTCGGACTGGCCCGGAGCGCATCGCGCAGTGCCGCATCGGCGGCCGGGTCGGGCAGGCGGCGGGCGGTACCCTTGATTGGCTGCGCCGTGAGCAACCGCCCTTCCTTGCGCAGAAAACGCTCCGGACTGGCGCAGAGCAAGTAGCGATCGTCCTGCCGGTAAAAGCCGCCAAAGGGCGTCGGTGATAGGGCGGAGAGGCGGGCATACACCGCCCAGGGATCGAAGCTTTCAGGATGTGCGAAAAACTCCTGGCAGAAATTGATCTCGTAGCAATCGCCGCGGTGGATATGCCCCAGCAGCGCCCGGATGGCCTCCAGGTAGGCTTCCCGGCTCATGCGACCCTTCATCGCTACCGGCAATTGCTGGTCGTCTAACGCATCCGGTGCGGCCAGCAGTGCCGCAAAAACAGCATCAGGATCGTCGGCCTCGATGCGCAGGGCGGTGCCTTCCTGCCACAGCACCACTTCGGGCTCAAAAAAAGAATAGGGGGCGAAGCCCACGACATCGGCCGGACCCGGGGGAAGCTCGAAAAAAGCGTCCTGCAGGGCAAAGGAAAGGTGGCCGAAGGCCCAACGCCGGCCTTCAACAAAAGCCTCGAGCTCGGGCAGGGAAGCCCCCGCCTCGAGCCGCTGCCGGCTGCCGGCGCCCAGCAGCAGGTCGAACCGGCCGGGGGCCGTCGGGTAGTGATGGCTCTCCAGAAAACAAAAAATGTTGAACCGCTTTAACCAGTTCAACATTTTGAGCCGGCCCACCGCTCCGGCAGGCCAGGGGTACGTTCGTTGTATCAGCAGCCAGCTATTTACGGATTAGAAATCGTCGTCTTCGTCGTCGAAGCTGTCGCCACCGCCGCCGCTGAAAAGGTCTTTGAACTCTTCATCGTCTTCGATCTTGAAATCTTCTTCCTCCTCGGATTCTTTCTTACCACCGGTGCCGGCGCTGCTGCCGCCCTTTTTGGACTTGGGCAGGTCAAACTCCTCGAAATCCGGATCCCAGGCATCATCGTCGCCTTCGCCCTCTTCCGTTTCTTCGTCATCGATGTCTTCTTCGTCCTCTTCTTCCTCGTCGCGCGGGGTTGCCGCACGCTTGGCCTGCATCAGCAGTTGCTCCACCAGGTCGGTGGTGGTCAGCGTTGTTTCCTTCTCAAGTATAAGCGCCATAATAGGGTAATTAGCGGTGTAAATTTTCGGCGAAGTTTTTATATGTCCAAGTTTTTAGCCGTTTTTTTTGCCGGCCTTTCCAGGGCTTACAGGCGTACGATCTGCTCGCGGCCGGGGCCGTTGGACACATAGCGGATGGGCGTGCCCAGCTGCTCGTTGATAAACGTGATATAGTCCTTCATTTCCGCAGGCAGCTCCTCGGCCGTGGTGCAGGCCGTGCTGTCGGTTTTCCAGCCGCGTACGCTGTGGTATACGGGCTCGATGGCGTTGCGCGTCATCTGGAACGGCACCTTGTCGGTGGCCGCGTTGTCTACGCGGTAGCCGGTGCACACCTGCAGGTTGCTGAAGGGGTCGAGCACATCGGCCTTGGTCATCACCACCTGCGTCACGCCGTTGATCATGCACGCATATTTGAGGGCCACGAGGTCCATCCAGCCGCAGCGGCGCGGGCGGCCCGTAGTGGCGCCAAATTCGGAGCCGAGGCGGCGCAGCTCCTCCCCCGTTTCATCGTGCAGCTCCGTGGGAAAGGGACCGCTGCCCACGCGGGTGCAATAGGCTTTCGATACACCGATCACCTCGCGGATGCGCTGCGGCGCCACGCCGAGGCCTGAGCATACGCCGGCCGAAGTGGTGCTGCTGGAGGTAACAAAGGGAAAAGTACCGAAGTCGATGTCGAGCATGGAGCCTTGTGCGCCTTCCGCCAGCACTTTCTTGCCGCGGGCGATCTGCTCGTTGATGAAATATTCCCCGTTCACCACGTTGAGTGTGCGGAGAAACTCGATGGCTTCGAAGAATTCCTCTTCCCAGGCCGTGATGTCTTCGTCGAAATGATACGTGTCAAGCAGTTTCTGGTGCTTCAGGCGCAGCTTGATGTAGCCGGTGGTAAAGCTTTTGTGCAGCAGGTCGCCCACGCGGAGGCCATTGCGGCCGGTTTTGTCCATATAAGCCGGCCCGATGCCTTTGAGCGTGGAGCCGATCTTGCCCGCTCCTTTCGCCTGTTCGGCAGCCTTGTCGAGGGCACGGTGCGTGGGCAGGATGAGGTGGGTACGCTCCGCGATGAACAGGTTCTTGCGCAGGTCTACGCCGAAGCCGGCAACCGTAGCGCACTCCCGCGCGAGCGTCACGGGGTCGAGCACAACGCCGTTGCCGATGAGGTTGATGGCGCCCTGGTGGAACACCCCCGACGGGATCTGGTGCAGCACCACTTTCTTGTTTTCAGGTCCTACGTACAAGGTGTGGCCCGCGTTGGGACCGCCCTGGAAGCGCGCTACGATGTCGTACTGCGACGCAAAGTAATCTACGATCTTGCCCTTCCCTTCGTCGCCCCATTGCAGTCCCAGGATTACGTCTACCATAACATGCTTTGTTGTTGCGGCAAATGTAGGCACAAAAAAAAGCCATCCGCCCGGAGGGGGATGGCTTTTTGGTCAGTGAGTCTATTTCTTAGCGGATGATCGTCACGATGCCTTTGCGCGTGATGACCTTTCCTTCCTTCGTGATCCCTTCGGCGACCCATACGAACGAGCCGGTACCGAGGTCAGAGCCTTTGTGGCGACCATCCCAGCCGATATTGGAGCTGAGCAGGTTGTACACTTCCGGTCCGCGCTTCTCGCCTTTGTACTCATACATCAGCTGTCCCCAGCGGTCGAACACGCGGAAGTAGGTCAGGGTATTGACACCCACGCACACAGGACGCAGCAGGTCGTTCTTGCCGTCGCGGTTGGGCGTGAAGGCCGAGGGTACATAGATCTCGGGGCCCTGGTAGGCACGCAGGTAGAAGAAACCGTCGCCCGTGCAACCATTGGCATCAGTTACGTGCACTTTGAGGATCTCGTTCTTATCCACCAGCAGCACCGGATCGGCGATGTTGGGGTTGGTGAGGTTCGCCGGAGTCTGGCCGAGGCTGTTGGTCCAAACGAATTGCGTAGCCGCGGCCAGTGTATTCAGGTGAAGCGTGTCGCCGATGTACATCACAGTATCCACCGGGTTGATCCGCACCGCGATGGGAGCCGTAACGCTGAGGCGAACCGTATCCGGAATGAGCGACCAGCAACCATTGCCGTCCTTCACCATCAGGAAGAAATTCACGCCCGGGGCCGGAGCGCCGGTAACAGTGGGGTTGGGCACTGCCGGGTTGGACAGGTAGTTGACCGGCGACCACTGGTATTCCACGAAACCGGGCGCAGCATTCAGCTGGGCTGTTGAGCCGGAACAGATACCGGCAACCGTACCGGCGTCCGGAGTCGGGGCCGCGTACACGCTGACCGGGATGTCGTCGTTGGCCGAGCACGAACCGAGGGTGTACACGAGGTGGTACACGGTGTCGCTGGTAGGACGTACGGTTACCGACGACTGGGCCGCGTTGTTCGGCGTCAGGCGCGGGCCGTTCCAGTTGAACTGGGTGGCGTTCGTTACCGGCGTAAGCGTAGCGCTGGAGCCTTCGCAGATCGTTGCTACGGTGGGGCGGGTATAGGTCAGGTTGTTCACCTGGTTGATCGTAATGTATTGCTGGGCCTGGCAGTTGTTGGTGTCGCGTACGGTCAACTGGTAGGTGTTCGCGGGCACCTTGAAGCTGCTGTCGCGCTGCAGGCCGCCGTTATCCAGCTGGAAGCGGTAGGGAGCCGTACCGCCGCTGGCGTAGGCCCACACACGACCCATCGTGTCGCAGGTAGCGTCGCCGATAGTAATCGCGTCAAACTTCAGGAGCGCGGGATCCGTAACAGTTACCGTGCGCGTGCTGGTGGCGCAGTTGTTCGCGTCGCGCACCTGGAAGTTGAACGTTCCGGCGCTGGCGGGGAAGGTCGCCGTGCTGACGAACGGACTGTTGTTGAACGAATAGGTATACGGGGCCGTGCCGCCGGTAGCCGAAAGCGTTACCGAGCCGTTGGCCGCGCCGTTGCAAAGCGGGCTGACGACCGTCGGTGCACCGGCAACGAGCTGCGTGGGCTCGGTGATCGTCACGCCGATGCTGTTGGAGCAACCGACCGCGTCGCGGAACCAGAGGGTATGGGTGCCCGCCGGGAGGCCGGTGAGCAGGTTGGCGCTTTGCGTGCTGGCCCAGTTGTCGGAAGAGAACTGGAAGGGCGCCGTCGCATTGGCTGACAGGGTAAGCGTAGCCGTACCGTTGCTGCCGCCGAAGCAGGACACATTGGTATGGGCTTCGGTAGCCGTGATGGCCGGCCCGGCGGTGATCACTGCCTGGAAGGCACCCGAAAGGCAACCCGAAGCGTCTTTGAAGTACAGGTCATACGTACCTACCGCCAGGTTCGGGAATGAATCCGAAGCCTGCCAGCCCGAGGTGCCGATCTGGAATTGGAAGGGCGCGATACCGTTGCCGGGGTGCAGCACGGCAGAGCCGTTGGCCGAGCCGTTGCAGGAAGTAGTGTGGCTGGTTACCGTCGCAGCCAGCGGCGTCGGGGCGCCCACGTTGGCCGCGAAGGAGTAGGTGCAGCCGGTGGCATCGCCTACGAGCACGGTATGGTCACCGGCGTCGAGCGAACCGAGAACGTTGCTGGCCTGGGAAGCCCCGCCGTCAACCGAGTAGGTGAACGGAGCGACACCCACCGTGGAGGGCACCGTTACAGTAATGGTGCCACTGGGCGAGCAGCCCGTGGGCGTAGTGGTAGCGGTTGCGGTCAGGGCAGGCAGGTTGCCTACCGTGCTGGTGATCGTGGTGCTGCAGCCTTGTGCATCGGTAACCACAACCGAGTGCGGACCGGCCCCTACCAGGTTGAAGGTATTGCCGGCCTGCTGGGCGCCGCCGTCGAGTGCGTACTGGAAGGGCGCCACGCCGTTGTTCATGGTGATGCTGATGCTACCGGTGGGGTTACAACCCGAGGCGGTCGTCGTAGCCGAGCCGGTGATCGGAGCGGTCGCATCCACCGTGACCGGGATGGTGACTGTACAACCGGAAGCGTCCGTGACCAGCACGCTGTGCGTACCGACAGCAACCGCGTTGAAGGTATTGCTGCCCTGTACGGCACCGCCGTCGAGCACGTAGGTATACGGCGCGATGCCGTTGGTCATTGTGATGGTGATCGAGCCGGAAGGAATACAGCCCGAGGCCGTTGTTGCGGGCGTGCCCGTGAGCGGCGAGGGAGCCGCTACGTTGGCCGGGATGGTCGTGGTGCAACCCTGGGCGTCAACAACCACTACACTGTGGTTGCCCGAAGCCACGTTGCTGAAGCTGTTGGTTCCCTGCGGGGCGCCCGCGTCGAGGGTATACGTATAAGGAGCCACGCCGTTCGCCATCGTAATCGTGATGGTACCGGAAGGCGTACAACCCGAAGCGGTGGTGGCAGCAGAGCCCGCCAGCGTGGGCGGTGCGTCCACGGTAGCGCTGAGGGTCACCGTGCAGCCCTGGGCGTCGGTAACGGCAACCGTGTGCGGACCAGCCGGCAGGTTGGTGAACGTATTCGCCGGCTGTGGCGCACCGCCGTCCAGCACATAAATAAAAGGAGCCACGCCATTGCTCATGGTCACCGTGAGGGTACCGGAGGGTACGCAGCCGGAAGGCGTAGTGGTGGCCGTACCGGCCAGTGCGGCCGGGGCGGACACGGTCGTGTTCAGGGTCACCGTACAACCGGCGGCGTCGGATACCACCACGCTGTGGGAGCCGGCGGCAATCCCGGTGAAGGAGCCCGTGGCCTGTGCGGCGGCACCGTCGAGGCTAAAGGTAAAGGGAGCAAGACCGGCACCGGCGTTCACGGTAGCTGTGATCGTTCCGCTGGGCGGCGTGCACCCCGAACCGGTCGACGCGATGCTGGCAACCAGCGCCGGGTAGGTGGTGGTGGTATAGGTTTGGGTAGCGGTGCAACCTTTCGAATCGGTGACCACAACCGTGTGCGGACCGGCAGCTACGTTATTGAACTGGCCGGAGGCTTGCGCGGTGCCGGCATCCAGTGTATAAGTAAACGGTGCCGTACCGGAAGCTGCAGTAGCGGTAATAGTGCCGATCGGCGAACAACCGGCCGGCGTACCGGTGACGGTCAGCGTGGGCGAGGGCGTGCTGCCTACCGTAACGCTTACAGTGTAGGTACAGCCGGCGTTGTCTTTTACCACAACGGAGTGCGCGCCGGAGGCCACACCGCTAAAGGTATTGCCGGGCTGGGCCGCGGCTCCGTCCAGTGCATAGGTATAAGGAGCAACACCCGAGCCGGCAGGCACCGTGATGTCGATGGTGCCGGAGGCGGGCGCACAACCGGAAGGCGTGCTGGTGCCGGAGGCAGTGAGGGTACCGGTGGCAGCCACCGTGGCCGTGGCCGTAGCGGTACAGCCGCTGGCGTCGGAAACGGTCACGTTGTAAACACCGGGCGTGAGGGCATTAAATACGTTGGAGGTCTGCGAGGTGCCGCCGTTAATTGCGTAACGCAGCGGGGGCGTGCCCCCAATGCCGGTAACGGTTACCGTGCCGGAAGGCGTGCAACCCGAAGGTGTGCCCGTGGCGGTAGCGGTAAGCGCGGGCGAAGCAGCGACCACGATATTGTTTTTCGTAACCACACAACCAACGGCATCGGTAACGGTCACCGAATAGGTGCCGGCAGCCAGGCCGGTAAAGACATTCGTGGTCTGACTGGTCGCGCCGGGGTTGAGCACGTAGGTAAACGGAGCCACACCGCTGCCCGCCGTGAGGTTTACGGTGATGCTCCCGCTGGGCGTGCAGCCGGATCCGGTCGTGGGTGTAGAGGCAATGTTCGGCTTCGGAATCGGAAGTCCCGCCACGATCGCATTGACCGTCTTGGTACAGGTAGCGGCATCCGTGATCACGATGGTATGGAGGCCGACACCGATGCTCGTAAAGACGTTGCTGGTCTGCGAGGGGCCACCGTCGATGCTGAAGGAATAGGGAGGTGTGCCCAGGCTCGGCGTAATGGTGACGGTGCCGGTTGCCGGCGAACAGCCCGAGGGTGTGGTGGTGGCCGTGCCGCTCAGGTTATTGATGTTGCTGACCGTCGCCGGTACCGAGCGGGTACAGGTAGTGGTCAGGTCGGTGATCAAAACGTTGTGCGCACCGCCGGCCACGCCGGTGAAGATATTGCTGTTTTGGGGCGTACCGCCATCAAGCGCATAGGTGTAGGGACCCGTGCCCGAGCCGGGCGTTACGTTGATGGTGATGGAACCCGTTGGCGAACAGGCTGCCGGGGTGGTGGTGGCCGTGCCGGCCAGCGGGTTGATCTGGGCCACCGTAACGGAAAGTACGTTTGTACAACCGGTAACGTCCTTGATGGTAACCGTGTAGTTGCCGGCCGGGAGGTTGTTGAATACGTTCGAGCTTTGCGGCGTGCCGTTGTTCAACTGATAGGTATAAGGCGGAGTTCCCGTTCCCGATGTTACGTTGACCGTGATAGAACCGTTGGGGGTACAACCCGCCGGGACCACGGTAGCGTTCGCAGCGATGCCGGACACAACCGACACGCGGAAGGTATCCGTACCATACAGGAATCCACCGGGGTTATCGGGGTCGTTGTAAACTGCACGAACGACGTAGTTGGACGTGTTGGATACGGGAACGCAGAAGTTGGGGAAGCTGACCGGGATATAGCCGCCGGTAGCAGCGCCGGGAACCCCGTTGGCCACTACGGTGCCGAGACTGTTTACGAGTTCAACGCGGTTCAGCAGTGAACTGCCATTTTTGGGAATAAAACGCCAGGCCTCGTTGAGGGTGCCGCCCCAAAGCGGGCTCGAAGCTTTACGGCCGGGGGCCATAACGCCACGCGTTTTGTTCTGGTTTTGCAAACCGATCATGGCACGTCCGCCATTCCAGCCGCTGCAGATCTCGCGGCTGTACACGAACACCTCAACGATGTTGGTGGTTTCGTATAAAACGATCTGGTGCGTATTTTCAATCTGGCTGGTGCAGTCGAAGGAAGGCACCTTATAGAAACTGAACACAAAGCGGCGGTACGGCGCGGTGCCGATCACCTGGTATTGAATCTTCTGCGTGGGCGAGTTCGTAAAGCTGGTGGACGGGCTGACTCCGGGAAGGATATCATGGTAAGGACCCATGATCAACGAAGCGTCGTAGAGGGTGCTGGGAAGATCCAACGGAGTACCGGTGCCGCTCAGGGTGCCGCCGGAAACGTTGATCTGCCAATGCGCCCGGGCACCTGCCAGCGCGGTATTGAAGGAGATGACACCGTTGGTGCTCACCACGACCGAATTATAGCTTGTACCCCAAAACTTGAAGTTGAAACCCAGGTTGATTACCGAGCTGTATACGTCATCCGTTGTGATCGAGGTGGACGTACCCGCCGGGTCGTTGGGTGACGTATAGGGCGCGAAGCAGCTGCCTGCAGGCGCGCCGGCCCCGGCAATTTGCACCACCTCGTAGTCGTCGGTCTGACCGTGGATATCCGGCACCTTCGTGGCAATCGGAAAACACACAGGCACGACGCAACTTTGCACGGTCGTGTCCCGGGTACAGTTAAAACTGTATCCCTGAGCTTGGGTCAGCGTATGGAACAAGGAGGTTAAGACAACCAGCAGGGCGAGGCGTAGTCTCATAGCAGCTTATTTGGCAGAATTACGTATTGTGGACAGAAAAAATTCGCTACAAGTTAAGGTAAAATTTAACTTGTTGTTCAGTTATTTCGTCCTTTCCGCCAAATTCTTCCATCAAGCTACTTCGGTGTCGAAACGGTCCACCGACTGGATGCCCTGCAAGCTCTTCAGCTTGTCCACGAGCTTGTCCAGCTCGTCGCGGTCGTGCACGAAAAGCTTGATGGAGCCTTCGAAAATGCCCTCTTTCGCCTCGATGGTGATGGCCGCGATATTGATCCGCAGCTCCCCGGAGATAAGGTTGGTGATTTTGCTCACCACCCCTACATCGTCCAGCCCGATGATCCGAAGGCCCGTCAGGAAGGAAATTTCCTTGTTTTTGGCCCACTTGGTCTTCACGATCCGGTGCCCGTAGTTGGCCATCAGCTTGGCGGCGTTGGGACAGTTGGTGCGGTGGATGGTGAGGCCCTTGCCGGTGGTCACGAAGCCAAAAACGTCGTCGCCCGGGATGGGCTTGCAGCAGTTGGCCAGGTTGTATACGATCTTGTCGGAGCTTTCCCCGAAGATGATCAGCTCGGTGTCTTTTTTAGGTGTGTACGGAACGTCGTGCTTCAGCTCCTGCACCCGCACAGGCTTGGGCGCGTCGAGGCGGTCGCCGGTCACCTTGAATTCTTTGAGCTCTTTAAGGTCGATCGCCTTGATCGCGACCTGGTAAAACAGCTCGAGCGAAGAAGACAGCTTGTAGAAATTAGCCACTTCGTCGGTATTGTGCTGGCTCATCGAGGCGCCCATGCCTTCCAGTTTGCGCTGCAACGTGTACTTGCCTTCCTCCGCCACGGTCCGCTTTTCTTCCTTGAGGGCGTCCTTGATCTTGGTGCGCGCCTTGGCGGTGACCACGAAGTCGAGCCAGCCCTCGTTGGGCTTTTGCTTGTTGGAGGTGATGATCTCCACCTGGTCGCCGGAGCGGAGCTTGTGCGAGATGGGCACCAGCTTGTGGTTGACCTTGGCGCCGATGGTGCGGGCGCCCACCATGCTGTGTACCGCAAAGGCAAAGTCGAGGGCGGTAGCACCGGTGGGTAGCATCTTCACCTCCCCTTTCGGGGTGTACACGTAGATCTCTTCGGCCAGGAAGCTGATCTTGAAGTCCTGCAGGAAGTCCACCGAGTCGGTATCGTTTGAATTGAGCACCTCCCGGATCTGGCTGAACCATTTGTCGAAGCGGCTTTCGTCGGCCTGGCCTTCTTTGTATTTATAGTGGGCGGCAAGGCCTTTTTCGGCGATCTCGTTCATCCGCTTCGTGCGGATCTGCACTTCCACCCACTTGCCCTGCGGGCCCATCACGGTCGTATGCAGGGCTTCGTACCCGTTGCTTTTGGGGTTCGACAGCCAGTCGCGCAGGCGTTCGGGCGACGGTGTATACTCGTCGGTGATCATCGAGTACACCTTCCAGCATTCTTCCTTTTCCTTTTCCGGCACCGAGTCGAGGATGACGCGGATGGCAAAGAGGTCGTACACCTCCTCGAAGGCGACGCCCTTTTTCTTCATCTTGTTCCAGATGGAGTGGATCGACTTGGGCCGGCCGTAGATCTCGAAGTTGAAGCCGGAGGCCGTGAGCTTGTCCTGCAGCGGCTTGATGAATTCGTTGATGTAGCGGGTGCGCTCCCGCTTGGTTTCGGCGAGCTTGCGCGCCAGGCCGCGGTAAGTTTCCGGCTCGAGGTACTTCATCGCCAGGTCTTCCATCTCGGTCTTGATGTTGTACAAGCCCATGCGGTGCGCCAGCGGGGCGTACACATACACGGTTTCGGAGGAAATTTTGAGCTGCTTCTCCGGTTTCATCGAGTCGAGCGTGCGCATGTTGTGCAGGCGGTCGGCGAGCTTGATGATGATCACCCGCGGGTCGTCGGTAAGCGTCAGGAGAATCTTCCGGAAGTTCTCGGCCTGCTGCGAGGCGTTCACATCCACCACGGTGGAGATCTTCGTCAGCCCGTCCACGATCCGCGCGATCTCGGAGCCGAACTCGCGCTGCACGTCTTCGAGGGTGATGTCGGTATCTTCCACGGTGTCGTGAAGGAGTGAGCAAATGGTGGAGCGCACGCCGAGGCCGATCTCTTCCACGCAGATGCGGGCTACGGCCAGCGGGTGCAAAATGTAGGGCTCGCCGCTTTTGCGGCGCATCGTCTTATGGGCTTCGGCGGCCATTTCAAAGGCCTGCCGGATCATCTTGCGGTCGCCGGGCTTGATACGGCCCTTCAGGCAACGCAGCAAGGCCCGGTATTCCCGGAGGATCAGCCGCTTTTCCTGTTCTTCATTGAGGTTGTACTTCGGTGCCTGCGCTACAGTTTCCATGCCTTCCAAATTTAGGCTTTTACCCGAAAACAAAAGCCCCCCGCCTGGGGCGGGGGGCTTTCAAACCGTTCGTTTCCTTACTTTTTCAGGAAATCATAACGCAGCATGATCTCGTGGGCCGAAGAGCCGTTGATGAACACACTTACCGGGTTGCGGTACAGGTCGATCGAGTAGCCGACGTTGAACTTCTTTTTGATGCGCACACCCACGGATCCCATCCACGACTGGCGGGCGCGGAGCGAGAGGCCGTACCAGAACAGGTGGTTGTGCTCCACGCGAACGCCGCCCTGGAATTCGAAGGGAGCGTTGGGCAGGTATACGGCCAGGAAGTTGGGGTAGATGTCGGTCACTTCGTCCACCTTCCAGTCGTAATAACCGTGGGCGAAGAAGTGGCGGTAGTTGCGGGCTTCCACCGGCGCGCCGTTGGCGTCGGTAAAACGCAGCTTCGACTGGATCAGCTGGCTCACCGAAGCGCCGATCTGGAAGCGCGGGTGAGTATACGCGACGCCGAAGCCGGCATCGCCGCGGAACTGGCTTTCCTTACCGGCCAGCACCGGGTCGTTGGAGCTGAGGGCCTGCTGGATCTTGCTGTGGTCGAGCGAATACTGCTGCAGGCGTCCTTCGATACCGAGTGAAAACGAAGCTTCGTTCTGCATGCGGATGATGTAGGAATACGCCATCTGCAACCCGGTGCGGCGGGTGGGGCCGGTCACGTCGTTGTACAGGTAGCCGCCGAGGCCGAGGTGCACCTTGGGGAGGTAGGTGTTGCCGAAAACGATCGTCGTTTGCGGGGCGCCCGACACCGAGGACCACTGCGAGCGGAAGGCGCCGCCGATGGAGGCGTAGCCCTTAACGCCGGCGGTGGCGGGGTTGTGCATGGTCGGGTGCAGGTCGTACAGGCTGAATACCGGGAGCTGCTGCGCTGCACCAAAGAGCACCGAAAGCAACAGCACACAGGTCAATAGGTTCTTTTTCATGTTGATTCTTTGGTAGGGTTTAGCGAACAATGGTTACGTCTCCGCGGCGCGTGATGATGCGGCCGTCGAACATGCGGTATACGATCAGGTAGTAGTAAGTGCCGTCGGCAACGAGCTTGCCCTCGTACGTACCCATCCAGTCGTTGTGGTAGTCTTTGTTTTCATACACGCGGCCACCGTAGCGGTTGAATACCTGCACGTGGATATTCTGGGCGCAGGTGCCGTCGGTAACGCGCCAGATGTCGTTGATGCCGTCGCCGTTGGGTGTGAAAGCGTTGTGCGGGTCGATGCAATCACCCAGCACGATCACCGTCATCGTATCGCGGCCCACGCAACCCTGCGGGGTGGTCACGGTAAGGGTATACAGCGTCGTAACGGTGGGGCGTGCCCAGGGCTGCAGCACCGTGGAGTCGCGCAGCGTGATTCCCGGCGTCCAGGAGTAGCTGTACGTGCCGGCGGGCGTTACCGAAGCCTGGAGGCGTACCGAGTCGCCGAGCTGGATGCGCTCGATGGGACCGGCGTCAACACCGGGAGGCGGCGTGGCGGCAACGGTTACGGTGGCGGTAGCCGAGCAGGCGCCCGTGCCGGCCGTAACGGTGTACGACGAGGTCGAGCCGATGGTGACCGTGGCGCTGGCGCTGGTGGCGTTGCTCACACCGACCGTGGGCGACCAGCTTACCGAGCCGGCGTTGGTGGTGAAGGAAACGGGCACCTGCGTGCCGAGGCAACCGGCCACCTGCGTCGTTGCCGGCGTGATGGTAATGTCGTTGGTCTGGCCAACAGTGGCGGCCGTCGTGGTGAACGTACAACCGGCGGCATCGGTAATGGCTACCGTGTAGGAACCGGGGGCCAGGTTGCTGAACGAGCCGGTGGCCTGCGCCGCAGCGGCGCCGCTGATACGGTATTGGTACGGTGCGGTACCGGCGGTAACGGTTACATTGAGGGTACCGGTATTGGCGGTGCAGAGCGAGTTGGCGGTGGTAGCGGTAGCGGCAATGGCCGGCGTGGCGCCAACCGTCACGTTGACGGAAACCGTACAGCCATTGTTGTCTTTCACCTGTACGCTGTGCGCGCCGGAGGCTACCCCGTTGAACACGTTGGAGGCACCGAAGGCACCACCGTCAAGCGCATAGGTGAAGGGGGCGCTGCCGGTTTGAGTCGTTACGGTAATAGTGCCGTTCACCGGGCTGCAACCCGAAGGGGTCGAAGTGGCGGTGGCGGTGGGGGCGGGCGATCCGGCCACAGTTACTGGAACGGCCGTGCTGCTGCAGCTCTTCGAGTCGGTAACCACCACGGTGTGAGGGCCGGCTGCTACAGCAGTGAACACGTTGCCGCTTTGCGTGGCGCCGCCGTCGAGTGCATAGGTGTAAGGACCGGTGCCGCCGGCAGGCGTTACGGTGATCGTACCGCTTGCAACGCAGCCCGAAGGCGTGCTGGCCGCGGTAGCCGTCGGGGGCGTGCTGGTGGGGATGGTGACATCTACGATACCGACGCAACCGTTGGCATCCTGAACGCTGAGGAACTGCTGGCCGCCCGGGAGACCGGTAAGCACGTTGGACGTCTGGCAGGAAGCCGGCGTCGCGCCCAGGCAGTAGGAGTACGTACCCGTGCCACCGGTAGCGGTGAGCGTGGCCGTGCCGGTATTACCGACGCAGCCCGTGGGGGTAACCGTTGCCGAAAGCGAAGGGTTGCCCGTTTGCGCTACGTTGACGCTGATCGTTCTGGTACAGCCGCCGGCGTCTTTCACCGTTATGGTGTGCGCGCCGACGCCTACGTTGGAAAATACGTTGGAGGCCTGGAAGCTGCTGCTGCCGTCAAGCGCATATACATAAGGTGCGAGGCCGGTCAGCGCGGTGACGGTGATCGTACCGTTGTTGATCGTACATCCCGATGCGGTGCTGGTGGCCGTAGCGGTCGGGTTGGCATTGATGCCTACGTTCACCGTGATCTGGGTAAGGCAGCCGGCGGCATCCTTAATAGTTGCGATATGCGTACCGGGGCCCACATTGTTAAAGACGCCGGTAGCCTGGAAAGCACCGTTGTCGAGCGCATACGTGTACGGCGCAGTGCCCCCGCTGAGCCAGGTGGCCGTCACGGTGCCGGTGTTGACCGTACATCCCGACGGGGTGCTGCTGGCGTTGCCGCTGATGGTACCGGGTGCCGCGTTGACAAAGATCGCCTGCGACGATTCGCAACCGGTGGCATCCTGAACGAAGGCGCTGTACAGACCGGAGGAAACGCCGAGGAAGACGTTAGCGGGCTGGTACACACCGGCGGGGCTGCCGAAAGGAGAGATGGCATACGTGAATGGGGGCACGCCACCACCGGGCTGCGGGGTAAGCGTGATGGAGGAGGGCGTGGTGCAGGTAGCGGCTGCCGAAACCACACCGATGGAGAACGGCAGGCCCGGGCGGTTTACGCGGATCGTATCGTTGCCGTAGATCTCCACGGTGGGATCGTCGATCTTTTCATATACCGCGCGCATCCGGTAAGCGGTGGTGCCGATGGTGGTGCAGATGTTGGGAAATTCCACGCTGGCGGCGCCATTGGCATTGGTGCCGATGGTGCCGTTGCCGATGAGGGCGCCCGACATATCATACAGTTCCACGCGCTTCAGCAGCGTGTTGCCGGAAGCCGGCACAAAGCGCCAGGACTCGTTCATGCCCGGCGTGCCCCAGGGGGCGTCCGAGGCTTTGCGGCCGGGGGCCATGATGGCCTGGTCGCGGGTCATGTTCTGCAGGCCGATCATCGCGCGGCCCTGGTTCCAGGCCGTGCAGATCTGGCGGCTCATCACGAACACTTCGACGATGCCGGTCGATTCGTACAGAACAATCTGGTGGGTGTTTTCGATAAGGGCCGTGCAGCTGAAGGCCGGCACTTTATAAAAGCTGAGGATCCAGCGGCGGTAGGGCGCTACACCGAACACCTGGTACTGGATACGGCGGTCGGGGGAGGTGGTGGTGGAAGGGTTGATGTCGTGGTACGGACCCATAATCAGCGCCTTGTCGTAGAGGGTGCTGGGCAGGTCGAGCGGCGTGCCGCCGGTGGCGGAAAGCGACGTTCCGTTGCGCAGGATCTGGTAGTGGCTGAACAGCGTTGCGCGGCTTACGTCGAACGAAACAAGGCCGTTGGTGCTGGCCACGAGCTGCGTGTAGTTCGTGCCGTAGAACGGAAACGTGAACCCGATGGTGATCGGGGTACTGTACTTGTCGTCGATGACGAGGCTGGTGGCCTGGCCGGCCGGGTCGTTGGGCTCCACGTAGGGGATGAAACAACCCGTCGTGTTCGACAGGGCGGCGACGGCATACGAGGCGGTGCTGGCACGCAGGTCGGGAACTTTGGCCTGCAGGGTGATGCAGACGGGATCGCAACTCCGGAGGGTCGTGTCGCGGGCGCAGGAAAAGGTGAATCCCTGTGCCTGAACGGAAACCGCTGCGCACAGGCAGAAAAGCGAGAGCAGGAAGAGTCTCATAAACAGAAGGTTAATGTTGTTTGGTCCAACATGCGGGGGATCGGGGTCGCCGAAGGATGAACGGCGCCTGGTTTCGCATGAAAGCCGCCAAATCTACAATAATTCTTTTTTTCTTAACAATTAGAAATTGCTCATTTCACAGCCGGCAAACGGGGATGTGCATAAGTTAAAAGCCCCTACCTTTGCCGCCCGCCGCGGGTGTGGCGAAATTGGTAGACGTATCAGACTTAGGATCTGACGCCGCGAGGCATGTGGGTTCGAGTCCCTCCACCCGCACGAAGCCGCTTTCCCCGGGCGGCTTTTTCGTGCCCGGGCCACCCACCCTATATTTGCCGCTATGAACGAGTTCCTCCTGGAGGCTCCGCAGCAGGTGCTGGGGCAAAATGTGCGGATCGGGAAAGGCACCCGGATCCTGGCCGAAAGCGTCGAACTGGGCGACGGCGTCCAGATCGGCGACGGCGTGGAGATCACCTGCGACCGCCTCGTGCTGGGTGCCGGCAGCAAGATCGCCTCCCACACCCACCTCCTCGCCCCCGAGATCACCCTCGGCGAAGGCTGCTCCATCGGCCGCAACGTGGAGGCCGAACTGAACGAATACCTCCGCCTCGGCAAGCTCTCTGTCATCGGCTCCAACTGCGTCATCGCCGGGCAGGGCGTCAGCAGCGGCGACTACCTGTGGCTGAAGAACGGCGTCATCATCGGTGGCGGCGGCTGCTCTGGGCCCAACTCCTACCTGCACATGGGCCATGGCGTGACCATCATCGACAAGTGCTATATCAACCTTTCCGAAGAAGTGACCATCGGTGACAACGTGGCCCTCTCCTATAACGTAGTGATCCTCACCCACGGCGCCTGGCAGCCGGTACTCTATGGCTTCCCCGCCCAGTTCGGCCCCGTGCGTATCGGCTCCGGCTCGGTGATCTACCTCAACTCGGTGATCCTCCCCGGCGTTACGCTCGGCGAGCACGTGACCATCGGCGCACAGTCGCTCGTCAACCGCGACGTGCCGGCCCACCATCTGGCAGCCGGCACCCCGGCCAAGGTGGTCAAGAACATGGAATCCTTTACAAAGCCCCTCCCCCTGCCCGAGATCGACCGCATCCTCACCGGCGTGCTTTCCGACTACGCCGGCACCCTGGCCCCGAAGGAAGTGGAACTGCTGGAGCTGCACGCCGGGGGCAACCCGGTACTGGTCAAGCTGAAGCACGGCGGCACGACGCGCACCATCGCCTATTATAAAGGCGCCGAAGCCGCCGCCGAGCCGGTGGCCGCGGACATCACGCTGTCTTTCCGACCCCTCGACGACGCCGAAAAGGGCACCGCCCACTTCAACCTCCAATCGATGGAGATTGAAGGAGAGCTGGACCTCGTGGGTGAAGACCTGCGCGACTACATCCGCCGCCGCGCCATCCGCTTCCTCAACGGCAAGCCGTTCAAAACGATCGTCATCGCCAACGTGCGGCGCCTGCGCGCCCGCAGGGCCGGCGCCTGACGCACCCGCAGGCAGCTGCGCCATCGATTATTCGCCGCAATGCCGTATTTTCGCACCCCACAAAAAAAACGCGCGGAGCCGGGCTAAAGCCCCGCCGGCTACGCTCCACATCAAACAATATGGCTACGATCACGCAACAAGAGGTGGCGCCGCTGCACAAGCAACTGCAGGTCACCCTCCAGAAAAACGATTACCTGCCCTCTTTCGAAAAGGCGCTGAAGCAATACAGCAAGCAGGCCAACATCCCCGGCTTCCGCAAGGGAATGGTGCCTACCGGCCTCGTCAAGAAAATGTACGGCGCCTCGCTGTTCGTGGACGAAGTGCTGAAGCAGGTGGACAAAGAAATGAATGACTTCCTGCAGAAAGAGCAGGCCGACATCTTCGCCAACCCCATCCCCGTGAAGGTGGACCTCGCGCAGCTCGATATGAACAACCCGGGCGACTACGAGTTCACGTTCGAGATGGGCCTGAAGCCCGACTTCCAGCTCCCCGACCTCGGCACCTTCCCGCTGAAGCGCTACGAGATCACCGTCAACGACGCCATGATCGACGAAGAGATGGACCGCCTCCGCGGACGCTACGGCAACATGACCGAGCCCGCTGAAGTGAACTCCGACGAAAACGTGCTGAACCTCAATTTCACCGAAACCGACGCAGCCGGCAACCCCATCGCGGGCGGCGTAACGAAGGACAACTCGGTGCTGGTGCGCTACTTCAAGGAAAGCTTCCGCCCCACCCTCATGGGCAAGAAAACCGGCGACTCGCTGCAGGTGGCTTTCGACGAAGCCTTTGGCGGCCAGGAAGCCCAGTGGATCCTCCAGGACCTCGGCATCGACTCCGGCACCGACCGCTACTTCCGCCTCGACATCACGAAAGTGGGTCTCGTGGAAAAGCGTGAGCTGGACCAGGAATTCTTCGACCAGCTGTACCCCAACGATAAAGTAACTTCCGAAGAGGAGCTGCGCAACCGCCTCCGCACGGAGCTCGAAGGGCAGTGGAACACCGAAAGCCGCAACCAGCTGCACCACAGCCTTTATCACGCCCTTCTTGACAACACCCAGATCGAAATGCCCGAAGCGTTCCTGAAGCGCTGGCTCCAGACGCAGGGCGAGGGCGGTATGAAAACCGAGGAAGAAGCAGCGGCAGAGTTTCCCCACTTTAAGAACCAGCTGAAGTGGAGCCTCATCACCGAGAAGATCGCCAGCAGCGCCGGCATCGAAGTGGGCCAGGACGATCTCCGCGCCTTTGCCAAGCAGCAACTGCTCGGCTACATGGGCGGCCAGGTAATGGACACCGAAGCCGAATGGGTGACCGACTACGTGAACCGCATGATGAAGGACCGCAAATACGTGGAGGATGCCGCCAACCGCATCCAGACCGACAAGATCTTCCAGTGGCTCGAAAGCCAGGCGAAGACCACGCCGGAGCCCATCACGCGCGAAGCCTTCGTGGAAATGAACCAGCAGCACAACCACGCACACCATTGAGCGACTCGCTGATGTCTGATTTCGGATATCTGATTTAATAGAAAACGGAAGCCTGCGGCTTCCGTTTTTATTTGCGTGCGTCCGCAACAAATCAGACATCCGAGATCCGACATCCGACATTGCGCGGGGGGAAAGCAGACAGAATGTCTGCTTTCCCCCCGCGCACGGTATTTGCAAACCGGTATTCCACTAAATTGCCACAACTTAACAACAGACGATATGAGTTTTTCCTCTGAATTCGAGAAATATGCTGTCAAGCACCGGGGCCTTTCCAGCAACACGCTGAACAGCTACGCCAAGTACAACGTGACCGCGCTGACCGCCAACGTGATCGAGGAACGCCCGATGAATGTAGCCGTGATGGACGTGTACAGCCGCCTCATGATGGACCGCATCATCTTCCTGGGCTATCCCATCAACGATGAAGTCGCCAACATCGTGACCGCGCAGCTGCTCTTCCTCGACTCCACCGACCGCACCCGCGACATCAATATGTACATCAACTCGCCCGGCGGCTCCGTGTATTCGGGCCTCGGCATCTACGACACTATCCAGTACGTAAGCCCCGACGTAGCTACCATCTGCATCGGCATGGCCGCCTCCATGGGCTCGCTGCTGCTTTGCGCCGGCACCGCCGGCAAGCGCGCCGCCCTGAAGCATAGCCGCGTGATGATGCACCAGCCCTCGGGCGCTATGGGCGGCCAGGCTACCGACATCGAGATCACCGTGGGCCAGATCAAAAAGCTGAAGCGCGAGCTGTACGAGATCTACAGCCACCACTCCAACCAGAGCGTGGAGCGCGTGGAAGAAGACCTCACCCGCGACTACTGGATGACCGCCACCGAAGCGAAAGAATACGGCCTCGTGGATGAAGTGCTGCTGGTCAACCCCAAGAAAGAGAAGAAAGAAAAGGCTTAAGCGTGAACCGTGAGCCGTGAACCGTGAGCGCCCCCTGGAGCCTATTCACGGCTGACGGCTGACGCCGCACGAAAATTCAGGCAATCAACCTATAAATCAATCCACAAATGGAACGCAACGAACTTTTATACAACCGCCGCTTTCACATCATGAGCCCCCAGCCCAACCCCGAAGAGCCGGAGCAGGAAGAGGAAAAAGAAGAACGCGCAGAGACCGATACCCGCATGCTCTACAAGCGCATGGAGCAGCATTTTTACGAAACACGCTCCATCTACCTTTGGGGCGTGGTGGACGACAAGAGCGCCAAAGACATCACTACGAAGCTGCTCCTGCTCGACTTCGCCCAGCCCGGTGAAGAGATCAAGTTCTACATCTCCTCGCCCGGCGGCTCCGTTACCAGCGGCATGGTCATCTACGATATGATGCGGATGATCAAAAGCCCGGTAAGCACCATTTGTATGGGCCTCGCGGCCTCGATGGGTTCCATCCTGCTCAGCGGCGGCGCCAAAGGCCGGCGCTTCATCTTCCCCCACGGCGAAGTGATGATTCACCAGCCCTCGCTCGGCGGCCACATTCAGGCCGTGAGCGCCGACATGGAGATCCATGCCGAGCAGATCCTCCGCACCAAGGAAATGGGCGCCAAGATCCTCGCCGAAAACACCGGCCAAACGGTCGAGCGCATCCGCAAAGACTTCGAGCGCGACTACTGGATGGACGCCGAAGCCGCCCTGCAGTATGGCATCGTAGACAAGATCAGCGACAAACTGTCGTAAGCGCGCCGATCAAAGACGAATAGATTAAAGCCATCGCTACAGCGATGGCTTTTTTATCGGCGTTACCCCCCGCGATCAACGTACTGCGTTCCGGCCCCTGCATGCCCGTTCCCTAGTGATAAACGACGTAACAAATGGTGGTGAATCGGCGTTAAACGATTGAAACACCGGCTTTTGACCTAAAATCCTCCCAATTCATCCCAATTGACGCGCCCGGGCTGGGTTTTTTCTAACTTTGCCCGCTGTCCGTGCAGCCAACTGAGCGGGAAAGCACTCTAACTAATCAGAAAACATCCTATGGCGAAAAACATATTGCATTGCTCTTTCTGCGGCCGGAGCCGCGACGAGGTGAAGATCCTCATCGCCGGCCAGGAGGGACATATCTGTGAAAACTGCGTGGAGCATGCCCGGGAGATCATCGACCAGGAGCTGCTCGTGCGCGACGACAAAGGCGCCGGATCCGCAGCCTTCAAGCTGACGGTGAAAAAGCCCCTCGAGATCAAGAAATTCCTCGACGAATACATCATCGGCCAGGACGAGGCCAAAAAGGTGCTCTCGGTGGCCGTATACAACCACTACAAGCGCCTCCAGTACAAAGCCGAGCCCGGCACCGAAATCGAGATCGAAAAAAGCAACATCGTCATGGTGGGCGAAACCGGCACCGGCAAAACCCTGCTGGCGAAAACCATCGCCAAGCTGCTCAACGTACCCTTCGCCATCGTAGACGCCACGGTGTTCACCGAAGCCGGCTATGTGGGCGAAGACGTGGAATCCATCCTCACCCGCCTGCTGCAGGTGTGCAACTACGACGTGGCCGCCGCCGAGCGGGGCATCGTCTATATCGACGAGATCGACAAGATCGCGCGCAAAGGCGACAACCCTTCCATCACCCGCGACGTGTCGGGCGAGGGCGTGCAGCAGGGCATGCTGAAGCTCCTCGAAGGCACCGACGTGCTCGTGCCCCCGCAGGGCGGCCGCAAGCACCCCGAGCAGAAACTCATTAAGATCAATACCCAGAACATACTCTTCATCTGCGGCGGCGCCTTCGACGGCATCGACAAGATCATCGGCCGCCGCGTGCAGACCAACACCATCGGCTTCAACGTGGACAAGGACCTGCAGGAGAACATGAAGAAGAACCTGCTCCGCTACGTGAATGCGCAGGACCTGAAAGCCTTCGGCCTCATCCCCGAGCTGCTGGGCCGCCTGCCCGTAGTGACCCACCTCGACCCGCTGGACGCCTCCACGCTGCGCGCCATCCTGGTGGAACCCAAGAACGCCCTCATCAAGCAATACATCCGCCTCTTCGAGCTCGAAGGCATCAAGCTGCAGCTCGAAAACGACGTGCTCGACTTCATGGTGGAAAAAGCCGTGGAATTCAAGCTCGGCGCCCGCGGTCTGCGCTCCATCTGCGAAAGCATCCTCACCGACGCGATGTTTGAACTCCCCTCCTCTTCGGAAAAGTTCTTCACCCTCGACCTGGAATATGCCAAGCGCAAATTCGACAAGAGCAAGATGAGCCTGCTGAAAGTCGCGTAGCGACGTTTGTAGTTGGTGGTTTGTAGTTTGTAGTTTTCTGCAGGCCGACCACGAACTACATTCGCAACGACAAACCACAAACAACAAACTACAAACTGATTTTATGTTTGGATCTATGCTCGGTGGTGGCGGCGACATGCAAGGCCACGTTACGGAAATCACGGCGCGACTGAAAGAAAAAGCCGGCCTCAACGACGAACAGGCGGCCAAGGTGCTTGAAACAATGAAAGACTACCTCGTAGAGCAGTTTCCCATGATGCAAGGCATGGTGGAAAACATGCTGGGCAAGGGCAAATAAGAAAACAAGTTTCGGAACCGCTAAGAAAATAAGTAACGAAGTGGTTACGCTAAGAAAATGGCTATGCGATGCATAGCCATTTTTTATTTCTTCTTCGCGAAACGCTTATTCTCTTCTTTTCTTCGCGGTTCAAATCGCTTTTTTCACTTGCGCTACCTTCTTTTCATTCTTCTCTGCCCTTTGCTGCTCGCCTGTCAAAAGACGGAGCGCACCGTGCAGCGCTCGTTTTATTACTGGAAGACCGTCTACAACCCGACGGCCCGGGAGAAAGCGGCGCTGGATTCCCTGCGCATCAACAACCTGTACGTGCGCCTCTTCGACGTGGGCATCGACGAAGCTACCGGTGCGGTGGAACCACGGGGCAAGATCAGCTGGAAGCAGTCCCCCACCGGGCGTACCATCACACCCGTTGTCTTCATCACCCAGGAAGCGTTGCGCAGCGGCGACTCCACATCCCTCGACTCCCTCGCCGCCCGCACGGCCCGTCTCTCCGAAACGCTTACCCGCGGGGTTCGCCTGAGCCGGGAGTGGCAGATCGATTGCGACTGGAGCGCGGCCACCCGCGACCGCTACTTCCACTTCCTCCGCCGCCTCCGCGCGCAGCCCTTTGCCCGCGGCAAAACACTCTCGGTAACGGTGCGCCTGCACCAGCTCAAATACGCCGCCTCCGCCGGCATCCCGCCCGCCGACCGCGGCCTGCTGATGGCCTACAACATGGGCAACCTCCGCGACCCCGGCGCCACCAACTCTATCCTCGACAACGAAGAACTCGATAAATACATCGCGAGCGCCGACCGCTACCCGCTGCCCCTCGATGCCGCCCTGCCGCTCTTTGATTGGTACGTATGGTTTTCGGCCAACCACTACCAGGGCCTCGTGCACCACCTCGAAAGTCCGGCGCTGCAGGGGCCGGGGCGCTTCCCCTTCGCAACCGACACGATGATCGAAGGCTACGCCTTCCGCCGCGGCGACTGGCTGCGCCACGAAACGAGCCCGGCCGAAGCCCTCGCCGATGCCGCCGGCACCCTGTCGCGCCACTTGCCGTCTGCCGATGTTCGTGTACTTTTATTCGATCTCGACGAGCACAATCTCGCGGGGTACCAACTCCATGAACTGGAAACTGTTTTTGAGCGCTTCCGTCGCGGCGCTGCTCGGCCTCGTGCCGCAAAACGGCATTAGCTGCGCCGGCGGTGACGAAGACCCGCAGGACTATTTCACCTCCTTCTTCAGCCGTGCCGCCTCCGGCGCCGACCCCTCCTACCGCCCCTTCTATTACACGATGGTGCGCAGCTTTTACGACTCCGAAGACCCGGCCGGCACCGGCGAAAGCGTAAATGCCGCCCTATTGGAAGAATGGCAGCGCTACTGCGGCGGCGCCAGGCGGGCCGATGTGGCCGGACTGGTGATGACCTCCACGCGGGGCGGCCTGTCCGCCCTCCGCGATGGAATCTCCAAAGGCCGCCTGCCCTCCGACTACCAGCAGAACAGTGCCGCTACGGCGCTGCTGGGGATGCACAAGACCGAAGCCGTGGAATACCTGCAGCTCGCCAAGGAAGTAGAGGGATTAACGTCGGGGGCCTCTTCGGCCTGGGACGAGGCGCCCGCGCGCGACTCCGCAGCGCTCTTTCGGCAGATGCAGGCCGCCAGCATGGCCGGCGCCGTGAGCGCCGATCCCTTCCTGAAGCCCAAGTGGGCCTTCCTCTCCTGTAAAGCCGCCTTCTACGCCAACCGCTACGACGACTGCATCCGCCTTTACGACAAAAGCTTTCCGCAGGACGGCAGCGCCGCCGTGCAGCCACTGGCCCTGTCGTACAAGGGCGGTGCGCTCTTCCGGCTGAACCGCAACCGCGAAGCCGCCTATGCCTTCAGCAAAGCCTTTTCGGCCACCGCCTACAACCGCCGTGGCAACTTCCTCGGCTTTCTTTGGAGCTCGCACTACGCCGACAGCACACTGCGTGCATCCTACGTGGCGCAGGGCCGCAACGCGCGCGAGCAGGCCGCCCTCACCGGGCTTTTCGGAATGTATGGCGAAGCGCCGGCACTACGCAACCTGCAGGAGGTGTACCGCCTCGACCCGGCATCGCCACTGCTGCCACTGCTGGCTTCGCGCGAGATCAGCAAGGTGGAAGAGCAATACCTGGCCCCCCTGATGGGCCGCACCTATATCGGCTACCGCGATGAACCCGCACCCGCGGAGCTGCGCAAGCAGCGGGAAGAAGGCCGCGCCCGCGCCGCCAGCCTCGCCCGCATCCTCTCCGGCATGGGCAACGACAGCACCCTGCGCCAGCGCGCCTACTACGCCGCCGGCGCCGGCTATATGTACCTGCTCGACGAGCGGTACGATGCCAGCCGAAGCCAGCTCGCGGCGGCCGAAGCACTGAAGCCTACGGGCAAGCAGCAGGACCAGGTCAGAATGCTTCGCCTCCTTATCGCCGCCAACGAGCCGAAACAGTTGTCGGCAGGCGAAGAAGCGGCCCTCCTGCCCGCCGTGCGATGGCTGACCGCAATGGCGAAGACCGACGAAGAATACGCCCCCTTCCTCCGCAACTTTTTCAGCGAGCTCCTCGTAAAACGCTATACGGCGCAGGGCGACAAGGCCCGCGCCAACCTGGCCCTCGCCGTGGGCAGCTACGGCACCGACTACCTGCACAACGAGCTGACGGCCGGGGAAACGGAACGCCTCTACCGGCTGGTCGATGCGCCGGCAACGCCCTGGGAGCGCTTCCTGGCGCAGAAGGCCACCTTCAACCGCAACGATGTGATCGAATCGCTGGGAACGGCGTACCTGCGCGAAGGCAAGTACGCACAGGCCATCGAATGGCTGCAGCGGGCCGACTCGCTGCCGAAGATGCAGGGCTCCGTTTATGATGCCGACTGGAACGAAACAACGGTGAACGTAGACCCTTTCTTCGACTACCTCAACGACCGGCAGCGGTATGAGAAGCGGCTGGCACAGGCCTATACCAAGCTCACCTTCGCCCGCAAGATGAAAGAGCTCCACGACAAGGCGGCACGCAGCACCGACCCCGACTCGCTCGCGCAGGTGAATTACCGCCTCGGCTCCGCCTATTACAACCTGAGCCAGTACGGCAACGCCTGGATGGCCGTCAGTTGGGACCGCAGCGGCGCCGACTGGAACGAGGGCGACTATAAAACCGCCTGGCAGAACGATTTCTTCGGCGTATACCGGGCCCGCCGGTACTATGAACAAGCGTACAAGGCGGCGCGCAACCGCGACTTCAAAGCGGCCTGTTATTTCATGATGGCCAAGTGCACGCAAAAAGCCCTGCCCCGCCCCTCCTGGAGCAACGTCAGTTACGAGGAATGGGAGCGGCAGAACGCCGAATTCGAAGTGAAGTTCCGCAACAACCCGATGTTCCCGGGCTTTGTAAAGGACTTCGGCGATACGAAGTTTTACCAGTATACCTACAAGCGGTGCAGTTACCTCCGCGACTTCGTACAGCGGCAGCAGCAGCCTCCAGTGAAGAAGTAGCCCGCCGCTGCTATAGCTTTGGCGGGCGGGGAAGGGGAAAAGGTTTTTCACCACTAAGAAAAGAATAGAAGAAGGTGGTACGCGAAGAGACAGGAAAAGGCCCCACCAGTGGCGGGGCCTTTTACTTATTAACTAGTCAACGTAGCAACCGGTTCACTTAACTGCAACCCATGCTGTTGCCGCAGTTAAGGCACTTGTAGCAGGTGCCGCTGCGCACGGTGATGTGACCGCAGGTGTTACAGGCCGGGGCGTCGCTCTGCATGCTCTTGGCAGCTGCATTCACCGCACCGAGACCGTTAGAGGCCTTCACGGCTACCGGCTGCTTGTGGGCGACGGCCTTGGCCGCCTGGGGCGTGGAAGCAACCACCCGTACCGAGGAGAGTTCAGGCTTGTCCGCCGAAGCTTTAGCGGAGGCGGGTTCATCCCAGCTTTCGGTGCCGGTGTTTTCCACTTCGGGCTTGTCGAGCACGTGCACCAGGTCGGTGCGGTTGAGGTACTCGTAGCCGAGGAGGCGGAAGATGAAGTCGACGATCGACGTGGTGCTCTTGATGTTCGGGTGCTCCACGAAACCGGCGGGATCGAACTTGGTGAAAACGAACTTCTCCACGTATTCGTCCAGCGGAACACCGTACTGCAGGCCGATGGATACCGCTACGGCAAAGCAGTTAAGCATCGAGCGCATCGTGGCGCCTTCCTTGGCCATATCGATAAAGATCTCACCCAGCGTGCCGTCGGCATACTCACCGGTGCGTACGAACATCGTCTGCCCGTTGATCTTCGCCTTCTGCGTAAAACCGCGGCGCTTCGCCGGCAGCGAGCGGCGCTCTACGATGGAGGCCAGCTGGCGCTTCAGCGCCGTGTCGGGCGATGCCTGGACGCGCTTCTGCACTTCCTCCAGCAATTCATCGATGGTGAGCTTGCTCATGTCCACGATGTTGGTGGCCTCTTCGGCAACGGCGGGCAATTCGGCTTCTGAGTTTTCTCCTTCCGCCGAAGCCTTGGATTTCTTATCGCTTTTGTTCGACAGCGGCTGCGACATCTTCGAGCCGTCGCGGTAAAGGGCGCAGGCCTTCAGACCGAGCTGCCAGGAGAGCATGTAGGAGTCGGCGATCTCGTCTACCACCGCTTCGTGGGGCAGGTTGATCGTTTTGGAGATGGCGCCCGAGATAAAGGGCTGCGCGGCGCCCATCATGCGGATGTGGCCGTGGGCGTGGATGTAGCGCTCGCCTTTCTTACCGCACTTGTTGGCGCAGTCGAACACGGGGAGGTGCTCCTCCTTCAGGAAGGGCGCGCCTTCTACCGTCATCGTGCCGCAAACGAAGTCGTTGGCCGCTTCGATCTCGCCATCGGAGAAGCCGAGGGCTTCCAGCAGGCTCCACTCGAAGTTGAAGTACTGCTCGGGGGTGAAGCCGAGGCGCTGCAGGCACTCTTCGCCGAGGTTGTATACGTTGAACACAAAGCCGATCTCGAAAGCGCTCTTCACGGCCTTGTCCAGCTTTTCGATTTCGGCTGCAATAAACCCTTTTTCCGACAGCGTCTGGTGGTTGATGCCCGGGGCGCCGGCAAAGGTGCCGCTGCCCACGGCGTATTTGATGATCGCGTCCATTTCCTTTTCGGAATAGCCCATGTTTTTCAGGGCCGTGGGTACGCTCTGGTTGATGATCTTGAAATAACCGCCGCCGGAGAGCTTCTTGAACTTCACGAGGGCGAAGTCGGGCTCCACGCCGGTGGTGTCGCAATCCATCACGAGGCCGATGGTGCCCGTGGGGGCGATCACCGTCGTCTGGGCATTGCGGTAGCCGTGCTGCTCGCCGAGCTCGAGGGCGTCGTTCCAGGCCTTGCAGGCGGCCTTCAACAGGTAGTCGGGCGTGAACTGCGCCTTGAGGCCCTGCGGCTTCACGGAGAGGCCTTCGTATTCGGCGGCGTCGAAAGCGGCGGCGCGGTGGTTGCGCATCACGCGGAGCATATGCTTTTTGTTCTCTTCATAGCGGGGGAAGGCGCCGAGCACAGCGGCCATTTCGGCCGAGGTCTTATAGGCCACACCCGTCATGATGGCGCTGATGGCGCCGGCGATGGCGCGGGCCTTTTCGCTGTCGTAGGGAATGCCGCTCACCATCAGCAGGGTGCCGAGGTTGGCGTAGCCGAGGCCGAGGGTGCGGTAGTCGTAGGATAGCTGGGCCACTTCCTTGGAGGGGAACTGCGCCATCAGCACCGATACTTCGAGCACCACCGTCCACAGGCGGCAGTTGTATTCGTAGCCTTCCACGTCGAAATGGTTCGTCGCAGAATCGTAGAACTTCATCAGGTTGGCCGAGGCAAGGTTACAGGCCGTGTTGTCGAGGAACATGTACTCCGAGCAGGGGTTCGAAGCGCGGATCTCGCCACCCTCGGGGCAGGTGTGCCACTCGTTGATGGTGGTATTGTATTGCGTGCCGGGGTCGGCGCAGCGCCAGGCGGCGTAGGCGATGGTGTTCCAGAGCTCGCGGGCGGGCACTTTCTTCATCACGCGGCCATCGGTGCGGGCGGTCAGCTCCCAGTCTTCACCTTTCTCCAGCTTCTCGAAGAAGGAGTTGGGGATGCGCACGGAGTTGTTGGAGTTTTGCCCGCTCACGGTGCGGTAGGCTTCGCCTTCGTAGTCGGAGGGATAGCCGGCCTGGATGAGGGCGGCCACTTTCTTTTCTTCTTCCACCTTCCAGTTTACGAACAGCTCGATCTCGGGGTGATCGAGGTCGAGGCACACCATCTTGGCGGCGCGGCGCGTGGTGCCGCCGCTCTTGATGGCGCCGGCCGCGCGGTCGCCGATCTTGAGGAACGACATGAGCCCCGAGGAGGTGCCGCCGCCGGAAAGCTTCTCGCCTTCGGCGCGGAGGTTGGAGTAGTTGGTGCCTACGCCCGAGCCGTATTTGAAGATGCGGGCTTCACGCACCCAGAGGTCCATGATGCCGTTGTCGCCCACGAGATCATCCTCCACGGACAGAATAAAGCAGGCATGGGGCTGGGGACGCTCGTAGGCGGAGGTCGATTCTTTCAGCTGGCCGTCGCGGGCATCCACGTAGTAGTGCCCTTGGGGCTTGCCGGTGATGCCGTAGCTCTCGTAAAGCCCCGTGTTGAACCACTGCGGCGAGTTGGGCACGCACATCTGGGCGAGGATGGAATAAACGAGCTCCTCGTAAAACACCTGGGCGTCCTGCGTGGAGGCGAAATAACCGTACTTCTCGCCCCATACGCGCCAGCAGTTGGCAAGGCGGTGGGCAACCTGCTTCGCGGAAGTTTCGCGGCCCGTGCTGCCGTCGGCCTGGGGCACGCCGGCCTTGCGGAAATACTTCTGGGCCAGGATATCGGTGGCGATCTGGCTCCAGCCCCTGGGCACTTCCACGTTGTTCATTTCGAACACCACTTCCCCCGAGGGGTTGCGGATCACGGACGTGCGGTAGTCGTACTCGAACAGGTCGAAAACGGGAACGTCATCCCGGGTGAATTTGCGCGTAAAGGTCAGGCCCTTCGCAGGTTTTTTAGCATTGCCCATGGCTAAAGAAGATTTATTGTGGTGGATTAGAAGTTTGTCCTGCCGCCGCTCGTTACCAAGCGGTCGGACGACGAAAGTATCTGTACAGGGCGAAAAAAGAGAGCCGGAAATATGCACATCCCGGTGGATAACTGTTGACAAATTAGGGAGCGCCCGTCCCTGTTGCTTCCTGCGATTTTTTCACGCGAAATCCACATTTGCTGGCATAAATAAATTTGGGCCTGGTCATTTCGGTTTTAAAGCGGGAAACCGGCAAAGCCCGGCCGTTACCCCACTCCCCGGCCACCCCATTCTGTAGCCGAAATTCCCATGGCACAGGCATTGCAAAACTTTTCGCATTTTTGCAGCTAATACATTCGGATGCAGGGCCTTGTTTATCAATCGTTACAGGAAAAGAAGATCCGGGGCGCGAAGTCATTCGCCCTCCTGATCGACCCGGACAAGGTTACGCCTGCCCTGCTCCAGGAGCTCGTGCCGCGCGCCGAGGCGGCCGGCGTGGACTACTACTTCGTGGGCGGCTCGTTGGTCATCAGCGACGGCCTCGACGAATGCGTGCTCGCCATCAAGGCGCTGACGGCCAAACCGGTGGTGCTTTTCCCCGGCGCCCCCTCGCAGCTGAGCCGGCACGCCGACGCCCTCCTGTACCTTTCGCTCATCTCGGGACGCAACCCGGAGCTCCTCATCGGGCAGCATGTGCTGTCGGCGCCCTTCGTAAAGAAGAGCGGCCTTGAGCTGATGCCCACCGGCTACATGGTGGTCGACGGCGGCGCACCCACCACTGTTTCCTACATCTCCAACGCGGCGCCCATCCCCCACGACAAGGCCGACATCGCCCTCTGCACCGCCCTCGCGGGCGAAATGCTGGGCCTGAAGCTCATTTACATCGATGCCGGCTCGGGGGCCCGCCGGCCCGTGAGCGCCGAGATGATCGGTGCCGTGGCGCAGCATATCGACGTACCCCTCATCGTCGGCGGCGGCATCCGAACGGGTGAAGCCGCCTGGGCGGCCTGCCAGGCCGGCGCCGACGTCGTGGTCGTCGGCAACGCCATCGAAAAAGACCCGGCGCTGCTCGAAGAGATCGCCGCGGCGGTGCATGGCGGGGTAACCAGTTTATAATTTGTAGTTGCCGGTAGGCGGCGACGGACAATAAAAAAAGAGCCCCTCTTGCGAGGGGCTCTTTTACTTACTGAACCAAAAGGATCAACGGGCGATCACGACGCGGGTGCTCAGTACGGTCGTGCCATCGGTGACACGAACGGTGTAGAGACCGGCCGCAGCCGTTTGCAGGTCGAGCGTCAGGTCTTCGTTCTTGTAGCTGATGTTCTGGTCGCGCTGCAGCAGGCGGCTGCCGCGGCTGTCCAGCACCTCAATGTGCAGCTTGCCCTGCAGGCCGCTTACGCGCAGTTGCACGATGCCGCGGCTCGGGTTGGGATAAGCGCTGAGCGCAGCCTCGATGGCCGGCTCCGTGCGGGGCTGCTGCCGCGTGACGGCATTGCCGCCGCAGGTGCCGAGATAGCCGCCGTTGGCGAGTTGCGTACCCACCGCTGCCGGGGCTACACATACCTGCACCCAGGGGTTGGAGCCCGAGCCCGTGTTGTGGCAAACCAGCACTTTGTCCATCTTGTTGCCACAGCGCACATCTACCGTGCCGATCACTTTGGTAATGACGGCGGAGATGCAGCCGAAGGCATCGCGCACGACCACCGTCCAGGTGCCGGCACCTACAGCCGTGGATGCCGATGTGGCACCGTTGCTCCACTGGTACGTGTAGGGTGCGGTACCACCTGCCGGAGTTACGGTAAGGGTCAACGTAGCAGGTCCATAACCCTGGTAGATCGTGTTGGGCTGGCCGCCGGGGCGAACGGCCCAAACGTCGGCTACCGAGCCGCTCACTGGTGCATTCACCCGCACGTTGGCCGAAGCCGTGCTGCTGTTACCATGCACGTCGGTCACGGTCCAGGTAATGGTCGACGTACCCACGTTGAAGGCACCGCTGGCGTCGGCTCCGTTGCCGTTGCGGGTGCTGGCGCCGCTGATGCTGTAGGTCACCGAAGCGATGCCGCAGTTGTCGCTGAACGTCGCTGCCGGCACATTATAGGAGGAAGCATGGCAGTACACCGAAGAAACGACGGGGGCCGTTACCACCGGGACTTCCCTATCCTGTACCGTGATGGCTTGCGTGGCGCTGGCCTGCTGGCCGTTGCTGCCGGTGGCCGTCCAGGTGATGGTCGTAGTGCCTACCGGGTACGGGGCGGAAAGCGCGGCGGCGTCGCTGCGGGAACCGCTGACGCTGGCATCGTTGCTGCCGCAGAAGCGGATGTCGTCGATGTAATACTCGGGCGCCGCCAGGTCGTCGGGGTTGTTGCCGGCGTAGAAGTCGATGGCGCCGAGTTGCTTCGTGCCCGGACCGTTCACCGCGCCGATGCGGTCGGAAAGCGTCCAGGTCTGCACTGCGCTGCCGTTGATGTACAGCGTGGCGGTGTTGGCATCAAGGTCGTAAGCGTGCCGAACGTCGAACCACTGCCCGTGCGGGAAGCTGAAGGTGGTGGTAGCGGCCGGCGTGCGGGCCGAGCCGGTGCCGTTGGCAAAGAAGCGTACTTCATGGCCGAACTCCGTACCGATGCTGCCGGCAAACTTCTGCGAATTGAAATACGCGAAGCGGCCCTCGGGCACATACATTTTCCAGGTGAGCTCCCACTTGCCGGAGGTCTTGTCGCCCAGCAGGTACAGTTGGTCCTGGTCGTTGGCGAGGCGCATGCTGTTGGGTGCGCTGAAGGCATAGTTCGAAGACACCGTGCCGCCGAAGCCGCCGGGCCAGGGGGTGAAGTAGGGCGACTGTCCGCTGATGTCACCGGCGCTGAAGCCGTCCATCTTCTCGCTGCGGCATTCGTTGTTGGCGCAGAAGGCCGCGGCCTTCGGAGTGGCTACAGCCACGCGGGCACCGCAGGTGCCGGCGTCATTGGAGGTCGTGATCGCGGGTGTGTTTGCCAGCACGGGTGCGTCCATGCTCAGCACCGTCACGATCTGCACACCTTGCGTGCCGTTGCCCGAGGCATCCACCGCGGTGTAATACACGGGGGTGCTGCCCACGGGGAACTGGTCCGGCAGCGGGTTGCGGGTGACGGTGGCCATCGAGCAGGTGTCGGTAGCCGTGGCCTCTCCCAGCGCAACGGCCGAAGCCGGGATGCTGCAGGAGCCGGAGGGCGCTGTTACCGTGACGTTGGCCGGCAGGTGGAGCACCGGGCGCGTTACGTCGCGCTTCGTCAGGCGGAAGCTGCAGAAGGCGCTGTTGTTGGCCGCGTCGCGTACGGTGAAGTTCACGAACAGGGCACCCGTTCCGCTGAGGAGCGTGCCGGGGGCCGGCGACTGCACGATGTTCAGGGCGCCGTTGCAGTTGTCGGAAGCCTGCAGCAGGCTGCGGTAGTCGGGCATCGCGACCGTGCAGTTGGACTGCAGGTTGATGCTGCGGTTGGCGGGGCACACGACAGTCGGCGCCTGCGCATCCACCACCGTTACGGTAAAGGAGCAAACAGCCCGGTTGCCGCCGGCGTCCACGGCTTCCCAGGTTTCCGTGGTCGTACCGATCGGGAAGGTAGCACCGCTGCCGAGGCCGGAGACGAGATGCGTAGGAATATTACCGCCTTCGAATTCCACCACGAAGAGGGCGTTCTCATAATAATACCAGTCGTTCCAGGTACCGTTGGGTCCCCAGTTGATGACGGCCCAGTCTTCATTGCCGCCGGCATTGTTGGGTTCGCCGCCGTTCCAGTTGGTATAAGTCACCGGCTCGCTGGTCACCCAGCGGAAGTCGCCTTCCACGGCGCGGTCGGTATGCCCGATCCAGATGAAGGCCGGGTTCATGGCCGAAACGAAAGCATTTTCCTGTGCGTTGCTGATCGTTACGAGGTGGCCGCCGAGCGCGATGGCACGGGCGTGCGCATCTTCGGGCGTGGTCACGCTGTTCGACAGGAAATAGGCATGACCGCCGAAGATTCCCTTGTAAGTATAACCCGGGATGGAAGTCGGCAGGCTGCCGCTGCCGCAGTTGTCGGTAGCGGAAGGCGCGTTGTAGTTCACCACGGCACCGCAGCTGTTGGCGGCTGCATTCACCGTCACATTGAATGCACAGGCGATCACCGGCGGCGTGTTGTCTTTCACGATCACGGTCTGCTCCTGCTGCGTGCTGTTACCCGCAGCATCGGCATACGACCAGTGAATGGTGTAGGTGCCCTGGGCGGTGTAGCTCAGCGGATCGTTGGTGGTAGCGCTGATGAGGCCGCTGCAGTCGTCGGTCGCCTGGGGGGCGGTGGCCGTTACCGAGCACTCGCCGTTGAGCAAGGGCAGGGAAGCCTGCACCGGAACGGGGGCCGAATGGTCCGCTGAGGCTACCACGAACGATGCGGGCGCCGAAGCGCAGCCACCGGCAATGCTCTGCACCGAATAGGTACCGGGATGTACGTTGATGGAAGCGCTGCTGTCGCCGGAATTCCAGCGATAGGCAGAGCCGCCCGAAGCCGTGAGCGTTACGGTTCCGGCCGGGCAGGTTTCTGACGCGCCGTTGATGACGGGCATTTCCGGACCGGTTACGATCACGGTCACGGTTACCGTAGAAGTACGGGACGGCGTTCCGTTGTCGGAGGCGCTGAATTCGATGGTATGCGTACCAATGTTGCAGGAAGAAGCAGTGATCTGCACCGTCGCCGTGGACTGGGCACCGGCTGCCTGGCCGCCGCTGACCGACGCCGTGGCGCCACAGAGGCCATTAAGGTCGACACTGTTGGTCACAAACTGGTTGACTTCGGGGCCGAGGGCCGACACCGTGAGCGTAGTCGTCTCCCCACAACCCAGCGTCAGCGTGTTCCCATTCGGCAGGCCGGAGAACGAAGGTGGAATGTTGTCCGCATTGCTGACGTTGAAGGAGTAGCACTCGTAGTCGAGATAGTCGACGCCGTCGGTAGCGCCACCGCCACCATCATAGGTGGTGCCGGCGAAGCCGAAGCGCCCGGTCTGAATGAAGTTGCCACCGGTGCCCTTGTTCACGCCGGCAGTAGCGGGCGTGCCGCCAAACCCAGCCGAACCGCCCGAAGCGGAGCCGGTGGTCCAGTTCATGTCGCCGTAGTTGAACTTGACGTTCTGGCCCAATCCAACTACGGGGTCGGCACCATCGCTGATCACCACCTGGAAGGTGTTCTTTTTATCGCATTGGCCACTGTAATAACCAACGGCTTCCCAGGTCACCACGAATCGGGTGCCGAAGTTCTTGTAGTAAACGCCGCCACCGCAACCAGCGGGCGAGTTGCCGCGGGTGTCCACATCAGCCCAGAAGGGCGCAACCATCGGCATGCCGGCAAAGGGAAAGCCGGTGGAGCTGAAGCTGCTGTAGGCGCTGGTGAAGGTGAGGTTGCCGTTGTTGTTCACAAACACCGAGTTGTAGGCCACGCCATACAGGTTGAAGGTGAAACCGAGCGGGATGACGCCACTGGAGTTGTCGTCGCCGATGGCCAGCCGCGTCCAGCTGGCATCGCGGGGAATGAGGCAGCTTTGCGCCGCTGTTTGGCGTGCACCCGCGGACGGGCGGGAGGCGTCGTGCGGCGCCTGGAGCACCGGGCGGGTGCGCTGCAGGGCAGCGGCGGAAGCCTTTTGCTGGTCGTACTGGTCCAGCGCCGCGTTGTACGCGGCGGAGTCGGCGGCCGGGTGCCCGGTGTCGGTAAATTGTGGGTAGGAACTCTGCGCGGAGGCACCGGATATGCCGGCAACCTGCAGGCATAAAACGGCGAGGCCGGCCAGGAAAGTCCTGGACTTGCTGTTTCGAGGGATGCTCATAAGGAGTTTAGTTTTAACTGGTGCCGATCACAGGTCGCAAGGGCGTCCCGCTCCACTGCCGAAGGCACGGAAAGGAAGATCCATACATGGAAAATGAGGTGGGGAACACAGGTCAGTGAGCCGTCAGGAACGACTCCGGAACTTCAAAGGATGGGGGCTTGATTTGTCGCAGGATGGTAGACAAGACAAATAGAGTCGAAAAGGACCGGCTCGCAAAACGAACCACATTAGAATTCTCTAACCTGCGCAATTTATAGTAGAAATACGGCACTTAGGGTACACATTACCGGGAGTCCATAAAAAGGCCCCGCCGATGGCGGGGCCTGACAAATTCTGCTGGATAACCGTGGCCTATTCCCCGGTCACGCGGCTCGGTGTTTCCTTGCCGCTGATGATGGTGGCGGCGCTCTTGGCAATGGCTTCGGTTACGCGTGCCAGGTTGTCGAGATCGAGCGTGCCCACTTCATCGGAGGGCTTGTGGTAGTGCGGCTCCACGTCCATCTTGGAGGTGGACAGTGTGTGCGCGGGCACACCGAGGCGCGCCAGGGTGGCGTTGTCGGAGCGGTAGAACAGTTGCTGCTGCGGGTAGGGATCGGGATAGAAGTCGAAGCCCGAGCCTTTGAGCGCGGACTGCAGCAGCGCACCCATGCTGCTTTTTTCAAAGCCGGTGATGTAGGCGGAGTTCTTGCCCCACTTCGATTCAGTGCCCACCATCTCGATGTTGAACATGGCCATCACCTTGGCGGGGTCGAGCTGGCGCGAGAAGTAGGTGGCGCCGAAGCCGCCGCTCTCTTCGGCCGTGAAGGCCGCGAAAAGCAGGGTGCGCTCGTTGTTCTGCTGCTTCGCAAAATGCTGCGCCAGCAGGAGCATCGACGTGATGCCCGAGGCATCGTCGTTGGCGCCGTTGTAAACCGAGTCGCCATCAACGGGCTTGCCGATACCAAGGTGGTCGTAGTGGCCGGAAAAGATCACCTGCTCGGCCGCGCGGCCCTTGCCCGGGAGTATGCCTACTACGTTGGCGAGCTTCAGCTCCTCGAAGTTGTGCTCGGCTTTGATGGAATAGGTATCGGGCAGCTTGTCGCCCAGTATAAATACAATATCGGCGGCATTGCTGAACAACGAGCGCTTCAGCCCGGTGAGGCGGCCGAAGCTGGATGAAAACGAAGTATCCACCAGCACGATCGTGGGCGTGGTGGCCGCTGCCAGCTTGATGGCGCTGTTGAAAAAAGCGCGCTGGTTGGCCGCGTCGGCAGGCGTGATGTGCTTCACCGCAAAACCGGACTTCTCCGTCAGCTTGAATTCTTTTTTCGTGGTAACGACGATGAAGCTTTTGGAGTCGGCTTCGGTGCCGGCCATTTCGGCTTTGAGCAGCGTCATCTTCGGGCGGAGCACCGAGAACTCCTGCAGGAAGCCCGAGGCGCCGGGCAAGGGCCTCAGGCCGGCCTTGCGCATTTCTTCGGCAATGAAGGCGGCAGCTTTCTCAGACCCAGGGGTTCCGGGCTTGCGGCCGGCGAGCTCGTTGGAGGCGAGGTAATTTTCCAGGCGCGTGGCTTCGGCGACCGGGATAAGCCCTTGCTGGGCCGAACAGGCAACCGTCAAAAACAAGGCGGTTGCTACAGAGAGTTGTTTGATCATAAGAAGTAAAAGTGTTGGTTGTTGCTACTGATAAACCAGGAAAGGGCCATCTGTTTCGACAGCGACTCCGAAGGCATGCACGATTCACGCTTCACGGCTGACCGCTCACGCCTACAGCGACATCATTTCTTTGAACTTGACCGTCTGCCGGCGGCTCACTTCGATCTTCTCGCCGCCTTTCAGCTCCAGCAGCAGGCCGCCGTTGAAGTAGGGCTCGATTTTGTCGATAAGGCGCAGGTTGACGATGTGCTTGCGGTTGGCGCGGAAGAACACCTTCTCGTCGAGGCGCTCCTCGAGCGCATTGAGCGACTTCAGGATGAGGGGCTTGTTGCCGCCGAAGAACACCTTGGCGTAGTTGCCCACGCTTTCAAAAAGGCGGATGTCGCCGAGGCGCACAAACCAGCAGCGGTCGCCGTCTTTCACGAACACCTGGTCCTGCTCGGTAAGCAGGCCGCGGGGTCCTTCGCCTGCCGCTACGTGCAGGCTGCCGTTTCCGCTCTCGCCGCCGTGCAGCTTCTGGATGGCGTCCGAAAGGCGCTTCGGCTCTACGGGCTTCAGCAGGTAGTCGAGCGCGTTGACCTCGAAGGCCTTCAGGGCGTAGTCGTCGTAAGCGGTGGTGAAAATAACTTCGGGGGCACGGTCCAGTTCGGCCAGCAGGTCGAAGCCGGTCTTGCCGGGCATCTGGATGTCGAGGAAGATGAGGTCGGGGTTGTGCGCCTCGATCTTGGCCAGGCCTTCGTCCACATTGCCGGCCTCGTCCACTACTTCGATCTCGGGAAATTCCTGGAGCAGCTTCCGCAGCTCCGTCCGCGCCAGGCGCTCGTCGTCGATGATGATTGCACGCATAAGAGTAAAAGTTTGTGGTTTGTTGTTTGTGGTTTGTCGTTCCTGGGCGATCCGTGATTCCTACGGGTCCACTTCGTTATTCTGTTTTCTTCATCAACCCGTTAACCGGTCAACTGATTCAACGGTTTGTCCACCGGGATCTCCACCCGTGCTTCAACGAGGTCGTCGGTGAGTTGGCAGATCTGGAAGCGGGCGCGCTCGCCGTAGAGCAGCGACAGGCGGTCCTGGGTGCTGGAGAGGCCAAAGCCGCCCCCGCCTTCGGCGCCGCCATTGAGGTGGCCGGTGTTCTGCACCGTCAGCGCGTAAAAACCTTCGGAGCGCCCCGAGGCGATGCGCACGAGGCCGCCGCGGATCTGCTTGGAGATGCCGTGCTTGATGGCGTTCTCCACCAGCGTTTGCAGCATCATCGGCGGGATCTCGTACTTAAGCGTTTCGGCATCCACCTCGTATTGCACCTGCAGGCGGTCTTCGAAGCGGATATGCTCCAGTGCGAGGTAGTCTTTCACGATCTGCAGCTCGTCGTTCAACGGCACCGTCTCGCCCTTTTCGGCCTTCAGGCTCGAGCGGAGAATGTTGCTCAGCTCGGTCACGGCAGTGCGGGCGCGCGCCGGGTTCTCGTCGATGAGGGCCCGGATGCTGTTGAGGGCGTTGAAGATGAAGTGCGGATTGATATGGGCCTTGATGGTCTTCAGCTCGAGCTCCTTCACCAGCGTTTCGAGCTGGAGGGTTTCCATCTGCTGCTTGCGGCTTTTCGACACGTAGTGGAACATGAAGTAGATCAGGTTCCAGATGAAGAAGAGCCAGAAGTAGCCGAAGGCGCCATCGAGGATGAGCAGGAAGACGTTCTTTTTAAGGTAATACAGTTCCTTCTGGCTGAGCAGGCCGAGCCCATTGAGGCTTTGCATGTAGGTGAAGGAAGCCAGGAAGGAAAAGCAGACCGTCATCAGCAGGAACTGCGCGGCCTGTTGCTCCACCGGCTTTTGCAATACGTTGAGGCGGAGGATGGCAAAGCGCATCGTCATGGTGGCCAGCAGGCCCACGGCCAGGTAGATGCTGAGACGCCCGAAGAAGGTCTCGGTTGCCTGCCAGTTTTGCAGCGTGCCGAAGGAATAGGCAAAAAAGGTGTTGATCAGGGCAAAGCTCCCCCATCCGGCCCCCTGCAGGATCCAATACCGCGAAAACTTGCCAAGAATCATAGGACGACAAATCTACAATTTCAGTCTGCTACGTATAGGTTATTTGTAGGAACGGCCCCGAAGGCGCCTGAGTGGAGCGGAGCCCTCCCGGGCGGCCGCCTGGCTACCGGGGGTAAGCACCGAGGCGGGATTAGGGTTTTCTAATAGCCCCTTAGCCCTTCATCGTATTTCTCCTAAGGGGAACACCGCAATTTGCCATGATAATACCCCAAACCCTGCAATACCGCGGCCCCTATGAGTAATTTCGTAGAGACCGCCTCACCAAACACCGACCTTATGAGAACCCGTACCATTCAAATTCTGCTGGGGGTGCTCTGCCTCCTGGCGACGACGGCCGGGAACACCCAGTCCTACGGCAGGGTGGTGATCAACGAATACATGCCCTGGCCCTCTGCCTCCTGCGGCACGACCTCTATCGAGGAACTCGCGGCCATCGACCTGGAGAGCAGCGAGGACGGCCGCACTTTCCGCAGCGAGCAGCACTGGAACGTGGGCCCGGATGCACCGCTCCGTTACCGCACGTCGGTGCGTCGCGGCGCCGCACGCCACTTCCGCCTCCGCCTGACGGCCAGCACGGGCCGCCCCGAATACTCCCGGGTCGTGTTTACCGGCAACGAGGAGCTGACGCTGCAGACCTACCCCAACCCCGCCACCGACCGCCTGCGCATCCGCTATAAGAGCGCCACCGAGGGCACCGCGCGCTATGCCCTCATCGCTCCCGACGGCCGCACGGCGCAGTCCGGCACGGTCAGCGCCCACAGCGGCCTCAACGAGTGGCCGGTAGACGTGCAGGCCCTCGCCCCCGCGGTGTACCAGCTGCAGGTCGACGCCGGCGGCACGGTGCTGCGGACGCGCTTTGTGAAGCAGTAGGAATGGCGAAAGGCAGCCGGTTGCGCTTGCAGCCATCCCGTCTTCATTTGCGGAGACAACCGACAGAGCGCCCCTTCGGGGCGCCTTTGAAACCCGGGCTCCTGTTTCCCCGGGTTTCACCCGGGGCTACCAACAGGGCGCCCGTTCCGGGCGCGCATATTAGCAACCGGAGAATCTCCTTTGAATCGCGCTGACGCACAGCCTGCTTTTGTCGAAAGGGCGGGATAACGACACCTCTCATTGAAGCGAAACAGGCTTCCGGGTTTCACCCGGGAACTATTTACGGTGGCGGGCCGCCGCACCCCGCAGGGGTGCCCTGTCGGTAACCCCGGGTGAAACCCGGGGTCGCAGTCGGGTAAGCAGTTCCCGGCACCTCGAAGAGGTGCCCTGTCACCCGGCGTTGCAACGTGGGCTATGGTGCAGAAGCAGTACCGCTCCGAAGGAGCGGCCTCCTGGTAGCCCCGGGTACAACCCGGGGTTTGGCGCAGGAGACAAGAGCGGCGCCCCGAAGGGTCGCGCTTCCGGTTGACCTTCCGTAGCAGTACCACTCCCTACTGTAGCGGCGGCCAGAAATATTCGGGCTGCCAGCTCACCCCGGCGTCCTGCAGCATTCCCTGCACCTCGTTGTGAAAACCCATCTTCCGATGGTGCTCTTCCTGATTTTGGATATAGGCCGCAACGACCGGGATGGCGCTTCGTTCATAGCTGAACGCAGCGTAGCCTTCCTGCCAGGCAAAGCGATGCTCGAGGAATCCCCTTTGATTGACCCAGGCGCTGCTGTCGCTTTTGAGCGTACGCAACAGGTCAGGTAAAGGATCGGATGGGCGGTAGCCAATCAGCAGGTGCTGGTGATCGGGCATCGAATTAATAGCCAGCAGTTTGTGCCGACGGTTCTCGATCAACTTGATCTGGTAGCCATGCAACTCCTCTTTCCAGGCGGCGCCGATCAAGGCGCGGCGGTATTTGACGCCAAAAACTAGCTGCAGGTGAATTTGGGTATAGGTAGACATCCGGCAAAACTGCCTTTTGCAACTGGCGGAGCCATGTGTTTTTCAACAGGGAACCGGGTTATTTTTCTCGTGTCTGCCTGTCGATTTCACCATCCCGCGGCGGTCAACCGGAAGCGCGCTCCTTCCGAGCGCCTGGTCGCCACACTCCAACGCACCCCGGGTTGCACCCGGGGCTACCGGAAGCGCACCTCTTCGAGGTGTATTCAACAAGCATCCCAAAGCCCGCCAGGCGATACGCGCCCATTTCGCACACCGGCGTGCAAACCGGCACCCTGCTGCGGACGCGCTTTGTGAAGCAGTAGGAATCGCGCACCTTTGCCGGCATAGCCAACGCATATGTCCCCCCAACGCCTGCTCCTTGCCCTGGCCCTGCTGACCGCCACCGCCGCCGGTGCCCAGAAGGCCCCGCCACGCTATACGCCGAAGCACTTCGTGCGCCGCTACGACAGCCTCGCCTTCCCGCGCCTGCGCGCCACCGACGGCCCCGTCCGCACCTACCTCGAGCTGGCGCCCGATATCTGGGACGTCGACGACGACAACAGCACTCATATCCGCGGGGGCGCCCGCCAGGCCCTCGTGCAGGTGGACGGCACGATGCGGAACAACAAGCGCGAGGGCGTATTCACCTTCTCGCTCATCGACAGCGCCGACCACAGCAAGCGCTTCAAGATCTGGGAACAGGAATTCGCGGGCGATAAACTGAACGGCCAATACCGCACCTACAACCTGAAGGGCACGCTGGTGGAAACCCAGACGATGCGCAACGACAGCCTCGACGGCGTCGGCCGCAGCTACTGGATCGACGGAAAATTGGTGATGTCCGAAACCGAATACTTCGGCGGCCGGGCGCACTACGTCCGGCGCGACCTCAACCCCGACGGCAAGCCGGCCCGCGAATCGGAATACCGCGACGGCGACCTCGTGCGGGTGCGCACCTTCCACCCCAATGGCGCCCCCGAGCAGGAAACGCCGCTGCGCAACGGCGTGCCCAACGGCACCGGCCGGCGCTGGTACGACAGCGGCAAGCCGATGGAAGAAGTGACGCTCGTCAACGGGCAGTTTCACGGCATCCGCCGCTACTTCTACCCCAACGGCCAGCTCTGGATCGAAGAGGAATACCGCAACGGCCTTCACTGGAACATCCTGGGCAACTGGGACGCGCAGGGCAAGCGCCGCGACGCCGGCACCCTGAAGGGCGGCAACGGCACCGTGAAGCTGTATCACGAAGACGGCAGCCTCCGCGAAACAACCACCTACGTGAACGGGAAGGAGCACTAAGAACGGGCGCTCCTCGCTGTTAAGGATAACCTAAATGGCCGGCCCCGTTGCAGCTACCGGCCTCTTGCCGCTGTCCTGTCCGGGAAAAAAATCTCAATGAGGAAAACATCGTTCCTGCTCCTGGGCTGCCTGCTGCTGTTCGCCGGCACCTTTGCCCAGACCGGCCGCCTGAAGGTCGGCCTCGAAACCGGTTTCGGCGTCGCCTCGCTGCGCGGATCTTCCGCCTACAACGACCTGGTCACCGCGCGCCCCAGCACCTACCAGGGCATCTACGCCTCCTGGGCGCTCAACGACCGCTGGTTTCTGCGCACCGGCGCCGGCTTCAGCCTCAACGGCGCGAAGCAACGCAACTCCGTCACCTTTACGGATCCCAATGGCGTACCCAACGGCACCTACCAGGCCTATACCAACCTCCCCTACCTCAACGTGCCCCTGCTGGCGGGAGTTTCCTTCGGCCCCAGCAAGCGCTTGTACGCCGTCGCCGGTCCCTACGTGGGCTTCCTGCTCAGTGCCCACGATACCTACGACGGCCATGAAGCCACCGACACCAAGCGCCTCTACGAGCACACCGACTTCGGCGTGATGGGCGGCCTCGGCGTGGAGCTTCCGCTCCACAAGCGCTTCGGCTTCACCATCGAAATCCGCGACCAGCTGGGCCTCACCAACATCAGCAAGCCTGCCTCCGGCGCCGGTTACCCGCCGCTGAAGAACAATGCCGCCCACCTGATCATCGGGGTGAACTACAAGTTCTGAACAAGCTGTCTGAAATTAATCCGTAGAGGCACGAGGCGGACTCTTCGCCCCGCCGACGTGCACGCCACCAAGCCCTGGCGCGCCACGAGTGCGTCCCGCATGCCGCTCGCCGCCCCGATGAAGTCCCGCGCGGGACGGGCAACAGCTCTTCTCCCCCCGGTTCAGGTCATTTTGACGGGAAAACGCTTTCCAAGTGCCACGCGGAGCCTTTTTAAAGGGGAATACAGGGCGTCGGGCCGTTCTGACATAGCGTCGGAGCGGTCGTACAGGGCGTCATTGACCAGATACAGGGCGTCGAAGGCAACGGACGCAGCGTCGGCGGCTCCGTACCGTGCGTCATTAACCGGGTACAGGGCGTCATGGGCCGCGTACGTTGCGTCATTGAGCCCGTACGACGCGTCATTGGGCACGTACGACGCGTCATTGAGCACGTACCGGGCGTCGGAGGGCGGGATACCTTCCGTCGAAACTCGTTGACGGTGCGTCGAAGGCCACGAACAATGACACAATGACGGGGTTCCGGATGGAGCTTGCAGCAGTAAGAATGCCGTTCCCGGCCGCTGTGGCTATAAATTGCGCCAGGCCGTCCGGCATTGCCGCAAACTCCCGAACTTACCGGTACAATTCCCTTTATGCGCCGATACTTGTTTTTGCTGGCCCTGCTCGCCGCCACTGGCAGCTTTGCCCAGACCGCCCGTAACGAATCCCTCCGCCGCGAGCTGGACAGCATTTATCGCACCGACCAGTATTACCGCGCCCTGATGGGCGCCAAGGGGGCGCCGGCCGACTCGCTGGCCCGCGTGTACCAAACGACCACAGAACAGCTGGACTTCGCCCTGTGGCAGCGCCAGTCCCGGATCGACTCCGCCAACCTGCAGCGGATCGAAGCGATCATCGCCCGCTATGGTTACCCCGGCCGCACGCTGGTCGATTCGCCGGCCAACGAGGCCGCCTTTTACGTGATCCAGCACTCCCCTAAGATCGACACCTACCTCCCACTGCTCAAAGCAGCCGCTGACAAGAACGAATTACCCTTCCGCCTTTACGCCATGATGCTCGACCGCTCTCTGATGTATGCCGGCAAGGAACAGGAATGGGGCACGCAGGGACACGGTTTCGAATACCTGGACAGCAGCTCGGGCAAGAAAGCCTTCCGAATGATCGTGTGGCCGGTGCGCGACCCGGCCAGCATCAACGAGCGCCGCCGCAAGGCCGGCTTCACGCTCACCGTTGAAGAAAACGCAGCCCGCATGGGCATTACCTATGTGCCGCTGACGCTGCAAGAAGTGCGGCGGCTGAAGGCGGGGCACTGAGCAACAGCTGCTGGCGGAGAACGGAGTCGGCACCGCCCGCCTACGCTTTCGCCCCCGACGCCTTGGCGTAACCGGGCACCGCCTGCCGAAGCTTTCGCCCCCGAAGCCCTGACGTAACCGGGCACCGCCCGCCGAAGCTTTCGCCCCCGAAGCGGGCCGAAAGCGAAGGCGGGCAACTTAATTGCATCGGGAGTGTTAAGGTTCTGAAAAGCGCCCCGCTTCGGGTGCTTTCGGTTATTTTTGTACCGTTCCCCACCGCTTCCGGGGAGCCAAAATCGTACACATGCAGATCACGCCCGGCCCACTGCTCCAGCACATCGACAACCCCGACGACCTCAAGAAGCTCCAGAAGGAGCAACTGCACCAGGTTTGCGATGAGCTGCGCCAGTACATCATCGACGTCGTTTCCGTCCACGGCGGCCACTTTGCCGCCTCCCTCGGCGTGGTGGAGCTGTCGGTAGCCCTGCACTACGTGTACCACACGCCCTACGACCAGCTTGTGTGGGACGTAGGCCACCAGGCGTACGGCCATAAGATCCTCACCGGCCGCCGCGACAACTTCGAAAGCAACCGCAAATACGGTGGCCTAAGCGGCTTCCCCAAGCGCAGCGAATCGGAATACGACACCTTCGGCGTGGGCCACTCCTCCACCTCCATATCGGCGGCGCTGGGCATGGCCATGGCTGCTAAGTACAAGGGGGAAACCGACCGCAAGTCGGTGGCCGTCATCGGCGACGGCTCCATGACCGCGGGCATGGCCTTCGAAGCCATGAACCACGCCGGCGTGGCCGACTCCGACGTGCTCATCATCCTCAACGACAACTGCATGAGCATCGACCCCAACGTGGGCGCGCTCAAAGAATACCTCACCGACATCTCCACCTCCCCCGCCTACAACAAAGTGCGCGACGAGGTCTGGAACCTGCTGGGTAAAATGCCGATCGGCAAACGTTTTACCCGCGACATGGCCTCCAAGCTGGAAGCCTCCGTCAAGGGCATGGTCAACAAGAGCTCCAACCTCTTCGAGGCCCTCAACCTCCGCTACTTCGGCCCCATCGACGGCCACAACATCACCAAGCTGGTAGACACGCTGAGCGACCTGCGCAAGATCCCCGGTCCCAAGATCCTCCACATCCTTACCGTGAAAGGCAAGGGTTACGCACTGGCCGAGAAAGACCAGACCAAGTGGCACGCCCCGGGCCTGTTCGACAAGATCACCGGTGAGATCTATAAAAAGAAATTCGAGCTGCCGCAACCGCCCAAGTACCAGGACGTGTTCGGTCATACCATCATCGAGCTGGCGGAGCAAAACGACAAGGTAATGGGCGTCACGCCCGCTATGCCCTCGGGCTCTTCGCTCAAGTTTATGATGGAAGCCATGCCGCAGCGCGCCTTCGACGTCGGCATTTGCGAGCAACACGCCGTAACGCTGTCGGCCGGCATGGCCACGGCGGGACTGAAAGTATTCTGCAACATCTACTCCTCCTTCATGCAGCGCGCCTTCGACCAGGTGGTGCACGACGTGGCCATCCAGAAGCTTCCCGTGATCTTCTGCCTCGACCGCGCCGGCCTTGTAGGCGAAGACGGTCCTACGCACCACGGCGCCTACGACATCCCGTATTTCCGCTGCATTCCCAACATGATCATCTCCGCCCCGATGAACGAGCAGGAGCTGCGCAACCTGATGTACACCGCGCAGCTGGAATCGACGCAGCTGCCCTTCGTGATCCGTTACCCCCGTGGTGAAGGCACGATGCCCGAGTGGAGAAAGCCCCTCGAGGAGCTGACCATCGGGAAGGGCCGTCGCCTGCGCACCGGCAAGGACGTGGCCATTCTCTCCTTCGGCCACCCCGGCAACTTCGCCGCCGCCGCCATCCGCGAGCTCCAGGGCGAAGGAATCACGCCCGCCCACTACGATATGCGCTTCGCCAAACCCATCGACGAAGCACTGCTCCACGAAGCCCTCTCCACCTACGGCAAGATCATCACCGTCGAAGACGGCACGGTCGTCGGCGGCTTCGGCTCCGCGGTGCTCGAGTTCATGCAGCAGCACGGCTACAAGAACGACGTGCGCATCCTCGGCATCCCCGACCGCGTGGTCGAACACGGCACGCTGAAAGAGCTGCACAAGGAATGCGGCTACGACGCCCCTGCCATCGCGGAAGCGATTCGGGAATTATCGCGCATCTCGATCAATGACATCATTCTGACCACAGAATAGGCTTCAGGAAGTTTATAGTTTATAGTTTAGGTAGTTTATAGTTAACAGCGGCCCCGTTCTACGGGGCCGCTGTTCTATTAGTGTGCAGGGCGCAACTGTAAACTGTAAACTATAAACTGTAAACTATAAACGGTCATCGCGCGCGCGCGTTCCCCTGCACGCTCCGGAGCAACGCCTCCGCGTCCTTTTGCACGTCCGTAAGTGTTACGATCTGCACATTCGGGTAGCGACGGAATTTGGCCAGCAGGCGCTGGCCTTCGGGGCTTTCATCGATCATCACCACCGTGAGCTGCACGTTTAGGGTTTGCAGGATGGTGCGCTCTACATCCGAAAAGACGGGGAAGTCGCCGTCGGTGACGAGGAAGATCTGGTTGTTGCCGGCGGGGAGCAGCTTGCGCAGCGCCTCGGCGTAGCCTTGCTTGATGGCCACGGAGCCGTTGGTGGCCTCGCCCTGCACCCGCAGCGAGTCGACGATGTGCTGGAGCTTCTTCGGATCGCTGAGCGCCGGCGCGTCGTACAGCCGCTCCGTATGGTCGCCGAAGCGGTAGAGCGACACGCGGTCTACGGGACGCAGCACACGGATGAGGGGCCGCATGGCCGCCTTCAACAGCGCCATGCGGCGCGCGATCTTCATTGAATTGGACAGGTCCAGTAGAAATACAATGTTGTTCGGTTTGTAGCGGGGCTCGCGCAGGTCGTTGTCGGCAGTGTCGGCCACCGGCACGGGCACCGGCGTTACCACCGGCGGCTTTCGGGTCGTATCGGGCCGGAGGTGGAAGATATCGCTTCCGCCAAGCGTGCCGGAGTCGGACACGAAGCAGGCCTCGCCCGTCCACGGATCGATGGTGAAGGACCGCTCCTGCCCGCTGCTGTTGACCGGTGCCCCCAGGTTCTTCGGAAGGTTCCATTCGGTCCAGCCGGCGCCGCTGCGCACGGCACTCCAGATGTCGAAGCCGCCGAGGCCGCCGGGGCGGTCCGATGCGAAATAAAGCGTACCGTCGGGCGCCAGCCAGGGCGCCGATTCGGCGAAAGGTGTGTTGATGTTCAATTTCTGCGGGGCGCCCCATTGCAGGAGGCCCGGGTCGGGCTCCAGCGGGTTGAGCGCGGTGCACACGAAAAGGTCTTCATTGCCCGCGCGCCGTACCGACAGCAGCAGCAGCCGCGCCCGCGGCACAAAGCAGGCGGACGTATAGCGGCTGTTCAGCATGGTGTCGATCCCGGTAAACGGCAGGGAGCGAAACTGCGTCCCGTCCTTGCCGGCATACGCAAAGGCTAGCCCGTTGCCCTGCAGGCGGCTTTGCAGGCCGTAGTTGAAGTGCCCGTTAACAAGGTAGGGGCCACCGGGTAGCGTGGGGTAAACATACTTGTCGCCGCGGGTGGAAGGCAGCAGGAAGGCGGGGCGCCGCTTCGGGCTCCAGGAGCTTTGCGGCGTGCGCGTACTGTAGCGGATCTCGAAGAGGCCGTCCGCGCCGGTTTCACTGAAAAAGAGGGTATCGCCACTGCTGCTGAAGACGGGCAGCACCTGCTGCGCCGCGTCGTTGACCGCGGGGCCGAGGTTCTCGCGACGCCCCGTCCATTGGGCCCGGGCGGCCGACCCGCAGGCGACCCCGAAAAAAAGCAACAGCAACAGGCGATTCATAGAATAGTTGGTTCAACTAAGATAGCCCAAAAGCCCCAAAGCTGCGGTCTTTATGGAAAACGGAACCCTCCGCATCTCAGGGCTATGGCCAAAACCCTGACCGCTTGCTGCCTGTTGCTGGCGCTGACGGCGGCCGCCCTTTACCTGCGCGGCCGGAAGTCCGGCGCGGCGGCGTTGCCTGAACCAGCTACCGCTATTCCTGCGGCCCCGCCCAGGCCGGCGGAATCTGCCCCTGAACGTTCGGCCCTCCGGGCCCGCCTCCATGCGCAGGGCCTCAGCGGGCAGGTGTATGCGGCCGCCCACGGCCTCTCCACCCGCATAGCCTTCCTGGTAGACATGAGCCGGCACAGCGGCCGGCGCCGCTTTTTCATTTACGACCTGCGGGCCGACAGCATACTTTCGGCAGGGCTGGTGGCACACGGCAGCTGCAACACCGACGGCCTTGCCGACGCCGCCTTTGGCAACGAGCCCGGCTGCGGCTGCACTTCCCTGGGCCGCTACAAGGTCGGCTACGCCTACCGGGGCCGCTTCGGCACGGCCTTCAAGCTCTATGGCCTCGACCCGGGCAACAGCAACGCCTTCCGCCGCTACGTGGTGCTCCACGCCTACGACTGCGTGCCCGACGAGGAGCGGTACCCGGTCAACATCTGCAACAGCCTCGGCTGCCCGATGGTCTCCTACCCATTCCTCGACACGGCCACGACCTACATCCGCCGCGAGAAAAAACCTATTTTACTCTGGATTTACAAATGAGCCCGATGCGTTACTCCGTATTGCTACTCCCCCTCCTGGTTGCCGCCTGCACAGAACCGCCCCGAAAGCACTTCCCCCAGATCGAAAAGCTGGCCTGGCTCGAAGGGCGCTGGCAGGTGATCAGTGTGCCGCCCTCAGGCACGCTTCCGCCCGACACGACCATCGAGTCGTGGACGCGCGAAAACGATTCGGTGCTGGTGGCTACCAGCTGGAAGTATACCGGCGCCGACTCCAGCTTCTCCGAGCGGATGCGCCTGGAAGAACACGGCGGACACCTGGAGTTCGCAGCGACGGTACCCGGGCAGAATGAGGGGAAAGCAGTGGTGTTTCCGGGCTCGGACAGTGGCGGCATCACGACGTTCATCAACGACCGCCACGACTTTCCCCAACGCATCCGCTATACGCCGGCCGGCGCGGATGCTGCGGTCGCGGAAATTGCCGGGCACACCGACCAGGGGTACCAGCGCTTTACGTTCCGCATGAAGCGCCTCCGCTGACCGGCACCGCCAACACCCGACAGCCTACATCAGACATCAGACTTCAGACATCCGACATCTCAAAGCAGGTGCATGTGCTCCTCGTCGGTGAGGCCTTCTTCGGTTTCGTTATATTCCACCAGGAAGTTGTTGCGGCCGTCGCCGATGATGATGCGGAGGAACTTCTGCTGCACCAGCTCCAGCATCGACAGGAAGAGGAAAATGGCGTGCACGCGGTTTTCGGCCTGCTCGAATACGCCTTCGAAGGAGAGCGTGCGGCGACCCTGGGCCAGGGAGATCATGTTGGTCTTGGTGGACTCCATACTGTAGTTATACTGGACCACCGTATGCACCGGTTTGTTGTTCTGCGCGTGCAGGCGCTGCATCACCTTTTCAAAGGCTTTCATCAGCTTGAACAGCGTAATGGTCTGCACCTCGGTGCCTTCGCTGGCTTCCTCGCCGATGGCCGACAGCTCGCGCTGGATGTTGCCGCGCTTTACCATCAGCATGCGATCGGCTTCCTGCTCGGCCAGTTCGGCGGCGGCCTGCTTGTACTTTTTGTATTCCAGCAGTTTGTCCACCAGCTCCTGGCGCGGATCGATCTCGTTGCCGGAGGCGTCCACTTCCTTGCGCGGCAGCAGCATCTTGGCCTTGATGCGCATGAGCGTGGAGATGAACAGGATGAATTCGCTCGACAGCTCGATGTTGAGGGTTTCCTGCGAATGGATATAGGTCAGGAAGTCCTTGATGATGCTGTTGATAGGAATGTTGTAGATGTCCAGCTCGTCGCGCTCGATAAAGAAGAGCAGCAGGTCGAAGGGACCTTCGAACTGGGGGAGCTTGATCTTATAGTTGATGTTGTGGATGGCCATGTGCTTAAAGAAACGAAAATCCCGTGGCTTTCGTGCCACGGGATGCCGTAAAGATAGGTTATTATTCGCTTAGAAGCCGACGCCCACGCCTACGCCGAGGATCGAGCGCATCTGTGCCGCGTCGTCGTTCTTGTTGTCGCCGAACACGCGCAGGTTGCCGTCGTAAATGAGGTCGTAGTTGTAGATCACCTTCAGCCACTTGTTGACGTGGAGGCTGATGTTGTTGGTAAAGTACACGTCCATGTAGTTCGTTTCGCGGCCGATACGCTTGGCGTTGAAGTCCCACGACCAATCAGCGCGGCCGCGGTAGTACACGTTCTTCATCAGCTTGCGCTGGTAGCCGAGGCTCAGCATGGCGCCGGTTTCGAAGCGGCTGGTTTTCACCGGGTCAACGGCGTAGCGCGAAGCGAGGGTCTGCTCGGTTCCGCCGTCGGGCTTCACACCGCCCTGGTAGGTAAAGCTGTAGGGCGAGTTGCTCACGATCACCCAGCGGGCGAAGGGGCCTGCGGCGAAGAACAGGTTCTTGGCGGGCGTCAGGTGCAGGCCGGCGTGGAAGGTGAGGTAGGCCGGTGCGAAGAAGCCCGACACGCGGCGGCGCGGCGCTTCGGAATAATCGTAGCCGTTGCTGAACTGCGTGCGCAGGTCGCCGCTGATGCCGAAGCCCATGCGACGGTTGATGTGCCCGGTGTAGCGGGTATAGAGTTCGAGCTTGTCGTCTACCTTGCGGATGCCGGTCGACTGCACGTTGGACAGGCCGTACGACAGTTCGGCCATCGAGTTCCAGGTATGGCGGGATTCGTATTTGGAAGTATCCCAGCCGCTTTTGCCCCAGCCTTTGTTGGCATAGAGATAAAGCGAAGCAACACCGGTGAGGGAGTATTTCTCGGGAGCGTTGACATAGTTGCGGCTTCCCGTTTGTGCGCCCACGATGCTCAGAACGGCACCTTTGCGCCACTTCGTGTTTTGTTTCTTCGGCGCTTTCTGGGCAACAGAAACGATAGCCAGGCAGAGCGCGCCGGCGATCAGGAGGCTTCTTCTCATAATTCAGTCAGGTTTTAAGCAGTTCCGCCGGGCGGATGAGCCAAAAATAGGAGAATTTTATTACATACCGCACCGCGTAGGACAAATGCACCGCACATTTGCAGCCCATGACGCCACGCGATAAATGGATCAATTGGGGGCTGTTTATTTTGCTCGCCCTCATCTGGGGTTCGTCCTTTATTCTGATGAAGGTAGGCCGCACCCACCTCAACGGCCTGCAGATCGGATCCCTGCGCATCCTGTCGGCGGGCGTGGTGTTCCTGCCCTTTGCGCTCTTCCAGGCGCGGCGCATTCCACGGGCGCGCATCCCCCTGCTGCTGCTGTCGGGCCTGCTCGGCAACCTGTTCCCCGCCTTTCTTTTCGCCGCTGCCATCGACCGGATCGATTCTTCGCTCGAAGGCATTCTCAACTCGCTCACACCGCTGTTCGTGATCGTGGTCGGCCTGCTGTTTTTCGGGATGAAGCTCGGGAGGCGACAGGTAGCCGGCGTGCTCATCGGCTTTATCGGCCTCGTGCTCCTGAGCCTGTACAGCGGCTTCAATGCATCCAATTTCGGTTATGCGGCCCTGGTGCTGCTGGCTACGCTGATGTACGGCATCAACGTCAACATCGTGAACCGCTACCTGCGCGGCCTCGACCCGATCGCGATGGCCACTGTTTCGCTGAGCCTGATGGCCATACCGGCAGCGATCGTGGTAGGGCAGCAGGAGGTCTTTTCAATGCTGCGCTACGATGAAGGCGCCCTCCTCAGCATCGGCGCTTCGGTGCTGCTCGGCATCGTGGGCAGCGCTATCGCCACGGCCCTCTTCTACCTGCTCATCAAGCGGGCCGGGGCGCTTTTCGCATCGCTCGTTACCTATGCCATTCCCATCGTGGCCATCGGCTGGGGCCTGCTCGACGGCGAGGGCTTTACGCTGGTGCAGGGCGGCTGCCTGGCCGTCATCCTCGCCGGGGTGTACCTCGTCAACAAGAAGTAAGCAAGTCGGAGCTGGGAAGTCGGAAGTCAGAAGCAAAGGAAAGCCCCTTCGCGAAGGGGCTCTTGTATTTTGGGGGAAGCCGACTAATTCCGACTTCCCAGGTCCGACTTATAAACTTTCTTAAACCACCATGATCTCCTTCTCTTTCGCCTCCAGGTGCTTCTCCACGAGGGTGATATAGCGGTTGGTCATTTCCTGGGCTTCGGCTTCGTAGTCCTTGGCGGCGTCTTCGGAGAGGCCATTTTTCTGGGCCTTCTTGATCTGCTCGATGGCATCGCGGCGGATGTTGCGGATCGCCACGCGACAGTGCTCGCCCTCACCCTGGCAGCGCTTCACCAGCTCGCGGCGGCGCTCTTCAGTGAGCGGTGGCAGGAACAGGCGGATGATGATGCCGTCGTTTTGCGGGTTGAGGCCGATGTTGGAGTTGATGATGGCCCGCTCGATGGGCTGCAGCATGTTCCGTTCCCAGGGCTGGATGGTCAGGGTACGGGCATCGGCCACGCTTACGTTGCCCACCTGGCTCAGGGGAGTCGGCGCGCCGTAATAGTCCACCATGATGCCTTCCAGGATCTGCGGATTGGCTTTGCCGGCGCGGATCTTGCCCAGCTCCGACTCCAGGTGACCGATGGCCTTGCGCATCGAATCTTCGGCCATCTCGAGGGTCAACGACACTTCTTCTGACATATAAGTGAATGATTTAGTGCAGCAAAACTAACGAAAAGCCCCCTGTCCCCCTAAAGGGGCACTTAGATCGGACAAACTTTATTTGCCGGGAACTTGTTTAGGGTTGAAAAGAAAGCCCGGATCGCGAAGCGTTCCGGGCTTTTGAATGTCGTGATAGTTGAAAGGAAGCGACCGGTAAATGGAATCTTCCGCCGGGTGCCCCCGTTGAGGGCAGGGGCCGGTCCTAATTCTCCGCCACGGCTTGTTCCGTCGAGATCGGCACTACCTTGGTCACCTGCGGCAGGTGGCCGTCAAAACCGTTCTTCGGCAGCGGGTCTTTGGCGAGGGCCGGCCTGGGGCGGCTGTAGATGAGCAGGCCGAGCAGGCTCACCGACACCGTGGAGATGATCAGCATAAGGTAGTTCGGGCCGAGGGTGCGGCCGAAGTAAGCAATGCTGATAAAGCCCATGTTGAGCAGGAGGCAGGCGAAGGTCACGTATTTGTGGTTCAGCCCGCGGTCGAGCAGAAGGTGATGGATGTGGTTGCGGTCGGGCGAAAAGGGCGAGCGACCGTTGAGGATGCGGATCGAAAATACGCGCAGCGTATCGGTCAGGGGAACTACCAGGATCGCGAAGGCCACGGCCACCGAGGAGGGGATCGGGTACTTCATCGCCGGGTCGTCGGCCACCTGGATGAACTTGATCACCAGGAAAGAGTTCACCAGCCCCAGCATCAGCGAACCGGAGTCGCCCATGAAGATCTTGGCGGGGTTGTAGTTGAAGATGAGGAAGGCCATCAGGGCACCGGCCATCGCGAAGGAAAGGGAGGCGTAGGCGTCAAGCCCGGAGAAGGCGAAGTAAGCTCCGAACACGCACATCGTGAGCAGGCTCAGCGTAGCGGCCAGCCCGTCGACCCCGTCGATGAGGTTGAAGGCATTGATAATCAGGATGATCGTCAGGTAGGTCAGGGAGAGGCTAAAGGCCAGCGGCAACTCCCAGAGACCCAGGAAGCCGTGCATGCTGGTGATGCGCACCCCGCAGAGGTGGATGATGATCGCCGCGGCGCCCACCTGCCCGATAAACTTCTTGGTAGCGCTGAGGATGAGGATATCGTCCTTGATGCCCAGGAAAAAGATCACGGTTGCGGCCGCGAAGAAATATTGAAACTCCGGTGAGGCTTTGAGGTCCACGGTAAGGAGGGCTGCCAGGAAGAAGCCGATGAAGATACCGACACCGCCGAGGGAAGCAATTGGTTTCGTGTGCAGTTTGCGGGCATCCGGAACATCGTACAGCTTCTTGAGTTCAGCGATCCGGATGATCACCGGAACAGCGAGAAACGTCAGCACGAAGGCCACAGAAGCAGTCAATAACACATTGAGCATACAGTGTGTGGTTGGGGGGTTAAAGTATTTACATGGGTCCAGGGTACACGCTCTCAGCCACAGCTCTTCACAGGAAATCGGATCCAAGGCTCAATTACGCAGCGAAAGTAACCAAACTACGTCATTTAACCTATTAAATTAGTGTTTACTATAAGATATGGAATTGAAAAAGGTTGCACATTTGCAGCCACAGCGATCAGGCTGAATTGCCCGCAAAAGGTTAACAATCAACTAAAAATTATGCCAGAATTACACGAAATCGCCAGCCAGGTACGCCGCGACATCCTCCGTATGGTCCACGCCGCCAACAGCGGCCACCCCGGCGGCTCGCTCGGCTGCGCCGATTTCCTGACTGCCCTGTATTTCCATACCATGAAGCACCAGCCGGAATCCTTCGACATGGATGCCCGCGAGCAGGACGTGTTCTTTCTCTCCAACGGCCACATCTCCCCGGTATTCTATTCGGTGCTGGCCCGCTCGGGCTACTTCCCCGTGGCGGAGATGGCCACCTTCCGCAAGCTCGACTCGCGCCTCCAGGGCCACCCCACCACCCACGAAGGCCTTCCCGGCGTGCGCATCGCCTCCGGCTCCCTCGGCCAGGGCATGAGCGTGGCTATCGGCGCCGCCCTCGCCAAGAAACTCAACAACGACCAGCACGTGGTGTACTCGCTTCACGGCGACGGTGAGCTGCAGGAAGGCCAGAACTGGGAGGCCATCATGTTCGCCCCCAACCACAACGTCGACAACCTCATCGTGACCGTGGACTGGAACGGCCAGCAGATCGACGGCCCCACCTACCAGGTGAACGACCTCGGCAACATCCGCCAGAAGTTCGATGCTTTCGGCTGGTATACCCTCGAAATGAACGGCAACAAGATGGAAGAAGTGGTGCAGGTGCTCGACGAAGCCCGCTCGATGGTAGGCAAAGGCAAGCCCATCGCCATCATCATGCACACGATCATGGGCTCCGGTGTCGACTTCATGGAAAACGACCACAACTGGCACGGCGTGGCCCCTTCCAACGAACAGCTGGAAAAGGCGCTGGCGCAGCTGCCGGAAACGATGGGAGACTATTGATCGTGAGCCGTGAGCCGTGAGCTCGCATTACCGTAAAACAACAAAGAACGGATGCCAGTGGCATCCGTTCTTTGTTTCCGGCTTCAGCGCTCACGGCTCACGCTCCTACCCTTCCCGTATGGCAAACTGCTGCTTCGCCGCCTTTCGGGCCGGGATCCAGGAGGCCACGAGGGCGATCACCAGGATGGTGACGGCCACCAGCAGGAAGTCCCAGGGGTTGAGCTTGACGGGGAAATAATCGATGAGAAACGAGCCGCCGGTGAGCGGGATGAGCTTGTATTTGAGCTGCGCCAGGGCGAGCAGGAAGGCCAGGAGAATGCCGGAGCCGCCCCCGATAAGGGCCAGGAGCAGGCCTTCGTTCAAAAAGATCGCCTGGATGCGGCGGCTGTCGGAGCCCAGGGCCTGCAGCACCTGGATGTCGGCCTTTTTCTCCAGCACCAGCATCGTGAGCGAGCCGATCATGTTGAAGGCCGCCACCACCAGGATGAGCGACAGGATCGCGTAAATCACCCACTTTTCAGCGCGCATAACGGCATACAGCGAAGCGTTTTGCTCGTAGCGCGTTTGCACCAGGTAGTTCTTACCGAGCATCTGCTGCAGCTGTTCCTGCACGGCTTCCGGCTCCGCACCGGGCTTCAGGGCGATCTCCAGGAACGTGAGGCGGTCGGCGGGAAGGTCCATCATCCGCTGCACGAAGCCCAGGTTGGTGAGTACGTATTTATTGTCAAAGTCCTGCTGGATGAGAAAGGCGCCGGAAGTGTTGACGGTGTCGGCACTGATGGAGTTGAGGGGGTTGCTGAGGTCGGCGGCACCGGAGCGCGGCAGGTGCACCAGCAGGGGCGCCAGGTTGCGATCGCTTTGCACGCCCACGGCGTTTTCCACACCGGCGCCGAGCACCAGCAGCGGCTCGTCGGCCGTACCCACCTCGAAGTTGCCCCGCAGGATGTGACCGGGCACACCCGATACGCGGCGGTAATTGTCGTCGACGCCCTTGAGGTAAATGATGGACTGGTTGTCGCCGTTCTGCAGCAGGGCTTTCTCCTCGAGCGTTCCCGCGCTCCAGGCTACCCCGTTGACGGCGCGGATCCGCGCCAGCTGCGCTTCGCTGAGCGTGATCTGCTTGCCGTGGGCCGCGCCCACACGCAGGTCGGGGTAAAAAGAGGAATACAGCGACTTCACCAGGTCTTCAAAGCCATTGAACACGCTCAGCACGAGGATGAGCGCCGCCGCGCCGACACCGATGGCCAGGATCGAGATCCAGGAGATGATGTTGATGGCGTTGGTGGATTTCGGAGCCTTGAAGTAGCGCCAGGCGAAGAGGAAATTCATTTATTGAATAATATTTATTGAATAATAGCTATTGAATAACCGAAAACACGAGTGCAACGGGACTGCTCCCCTATTCAATATTCAATAGTTATTAATGATTATTCAATGCCCGGCTTTGCGTCTTCGCCACCTTCTTCCTCTTTGCCCCGGGCCTCGTCTTCCTTCTTAATCTGGTCGAACAGGTTTTCCATTTTGAACACATGGTCGAGGGTATCGTCGTAGAAGAAGCGGAGTTCGGGCATGCGGCGCACCTGCGTTTTGATGCGGGCGGCCAGCTCGCGTTTTACTTCCCAGGCGCGCTCGTTGATCTTCTTGTGCGTCGCCTTAGGGTCGGCCACCTGGAAAAAGCTCAGGTAAATACGGGCTTCCAGCAGGTCGGGGGTGATCTTAACGCCCGACACCGACACCATGCCGCCGTCCATCATGGCCATGCCGAGGCGGCGGAAAATGTCGTTCACTTCTTCCTGGATGAGCCCGGCCACCTGCTTCTGACGCTTACCTTCCTGCATAATTGTGTGCTTTGTAAGGGGCAAAAATACAGCCCACCCCTCACCCCTCCCAAAGGGAGGGGAAACTTTCCGGCGAATTTCTCCCCTTCCCCTCGGGAAGGGGTCGGGGGATGGGCTTAACTTCGCGGCTCCGCTCATGAAGAAATACGCCCGCATTTTCCGCTATCTGCGCCACTACCGGGGCGAGATCGCGCTTTATACCCTCACTACGCTGCTATCGGTCGCCTTCTCGATCGTATCGATGGGCATGCTCATCCCCTTCTTCAACCTTATTTTCAACGTCGAGGGGCAGGAGATCAAGCCGTCGTCCAGCCCGATGGTCAATGCCATCCAGGGCGCCATGCAAAACCTGATCGACTCGCAGGGCAAGGGGCGGGCACTGCTCTTTATCTGCGTGTTCATCATCGTATTCACCCTGCTGAAAAACCTGTTCCTGGTGCTCTCCAACTACATCCTCAACCCGCTGAAGGCCCGCATCGTGGTACGGATGCGCAACGAGATGTACGACAAGATCCTCCAGCTGCCCATCGGCTTCTTCACCGAAAAGCGCAAGGGCGACCTCATCAGCCGCCTCACCAACGACATCGGTGAAGTGGAAGCCTCCCTCATCGGCGCCCTCGAAGGCTGGGTGCGCGACCCCATCACCATCCTGGTGGTGCTGACGGCCCTGCTCACCACGAGCTGGCAGCTGACGCTGTTCGTGCTCGTGTGCCTCCCCATCGTCGGCTTCATCATCGGCCGCACCAGCCGCTCGCTCAAGAGCCAGAGCGGAGAGCTGGCCCACCTGGCGGGCGAAGGCGTCTCGATCCTCGACGAAACCCTCACCGGCCTGCGGGTGATCAAAGCCTTCAACCTCGAGCGCCTCATGCAGGGCCGCTTTCACGGCAACGGCAACGAGCTGCTCCGGGTGAAGAACCGCGTATCGCGCCGCCGCGATGTCGCCTCTCCCCTTTCCGAAACCCTCGGTATCATGGTGTTTTGCGCGATCCTTTATTTCGGCGGCATCCTCGTGCTGTCCAACCGGATCCCGCTGCCGGCCGCGGCCTTTATCATGTACCTCGGTCTTTTCTATACAATCATCAACCCGGCCAAATCGCTGTCCACCTCCTTCAGCAACATGCAGAAAGGACAGGCGGCCATCGGCCGCATCGAGGAAGTGCTCCAGGCCGAGAACACCGTAGACGACAACCCAACGGGCCGTGACCTTTCCGAGTTCCGCGACTGCATCGAGCTGCGCAATGTATCCTTCCATTACGACGATGTGCCCATCCTGCAGGACATCAACCTGACCGTCCGGAAAGGCCAGACCGTAGCGCTCGTGGGCTCTTCGGGCGCCGGTAAGAGCACCCTGGCCGACCTCGTACCCCGCTTCCACGACGTCAGCGCGGGCGAGCTGCTCATCGACGGCATCAACATCCGCGACTACCGCCTTTCATCGGTACGCAACCTCATCTCCATCGTGACGCAGGAGCCGATCCTGTTCAATGACTCCATCGGCAACAACATCCGCATGGGCAAGCAGGACGCCACCGACGAGGAAGTGGAAGAGGCGGCCCGCATCGCCAACGCCTACAATTACATTTCGAAGAAAGACAGCGGCTTTGACACCAACATCGGCGACCGCGGCACGAAGCTTTCCGGCGGTGAACGCCAGCGCCTCACCATTGCACGCGCTATCGTAAAGAACCCCCCGATCCTCATCCTCGACGAGGCCACCTCGGCCCTCGATACCGAAAGCGAACGCCTCGTGCAGGACGCCATCAACAACATGATGCAGCACCGCACTTCCATCGTCATCGCCCACCGGCTCTCTACCATCCGCCATGCCGACGAGATCATCGTGCTGCAGAAGGGCCGGGTCGTAGAGCGCGGCAACCACGACGAGCTCATGAAAAAAGGCGGTTATTACTACCGCCTTGTACAAATGCAGGAACTCAAATAGGTCAGGGCTTCGTACCGATCCGCGGGCTCAGGTTCACCTTCAGCACCACGCTCAGCATCGTTGCGAACGGCTCGCTGGTAACCGGCTTTGCATACCGAAGGTGCAGCGAGGCCCGGTAGCATTGAAGGCCTAAGCCACCCAGCATTCCGGCATCCACCGCGTGGGGGCCGAACAGCGGCTCCGAAGGCACCTGCTTGTCGGAAAAATACCACTGGTAAGACCCCGACCCCGACAGCGTCATGCGCAGGAACGCGCCCCCTTCCACAAAGGGCTGAAAGCTGCCCGAGCCGAAAGCATAACGCACACTGATGTCGGCAAGGATGTTGGTGTAGCTGATGCTGGCGGTAGTAACCGTCAGGTGCCGCGACGTATCGGTATAGGGCAGGTTCACCGTCTGGTGCATCGGCGCCACGAGCATGTTGAGACCGAAGGTCATGTGGCGGAGGCGGCGCAGCGGCGCCAGCTCCAGGAAAGCCCCGAACACCGGGCCTTTGACGGTGCCGATGGAGCCTTCACTAAGTCCCGGCAGGCGGTGATAATCCAGCGCGCGCAGGCTGATGTCGGATTGCAGGAACCCGATCGCGGGACCCACCCGGAGCTGCATGCTGTAGTCGGAGGGGTCGCGCAGCACCGCTTCGGGCTTGCAGGCGTTGATGTTGCTGAAAAACTGGCTCAGCTCGAGGGCTTCGTACGGCGTGTGGGCCGTAGTGCCGGCCAGCCAATCGCTGCACTTCAGGTCGCGGGCCAGCGCAGCGAGCTCACCCTGGTAGGCCGTAACACCCGCGGTCTGCCCGTTTTCGGTGTACGGCGTATAGGTCAGGGATTTCAGCGTCCCGTTCCTCGGGCGGAAATAGAAGTGAACATAGCCATAGGCATCTACAAACTGGTAGAGCTGGTGACCGCCGTCTACCAGGCGCTCCAGCAGCAGCGTATGCGCCGGAAAGGCGCGGGTGTAATCCGAAGCGACGCGGGCCCCGGGCGCTTTCGACAGCACGGGCACCTCCACCGAGAATCGCTCATAAACAGGTCCGCCGGCGAGCTCCGCGCGGGTGATCACCTCGGCGCCCAGCGGTCGGAACGAGCCGTCTTCGGTTTCGGAAAACAACAGTTCCTGCGGCGTGCCTTTCGACGGGGGAACCTGTACATAGCCTACTTGCTCCGTGTTCCCGATAAAAATCCTTGCGGCCCGCGGTTTTTCCTGTGCGCCGGCGCGCAGCAGCAACAGGAGGCAACAAAGGGTGATGATCCTTCTCATACGTTCGGTTTTTGGTGGAAAGCAATATACGGAATGCAGGCATGCCGCCGCGGGTCACCTGTATGAACTGTACCTGTATTTATACGATCAGCGTATGAGCGCCAGCCGCGCCGTGAGGCTGACACTCCTGCTCTGGAATGAATAGGCGCCAACGAGCGGCTGGTGGTAGCGCAGGTGCAGCGAGCCGAGCGAAAAATACACGCCCCCGCCCAGCACTGCTTCGGTGCGCGTGCCGCCCATGCCGTAGCTGGATTCCTCCCAGGGGGCGTTGGGCGTCGGCGATTCGACAATGAAGTGGGCCACGCCGCCCGTAACGATGCTGAACGCCAGCCCGCCCTCGGCGAAGAAGCGTGCGCGGCTGGCACCAAACAGGCGCCGGGCCACGAGGTCGAACGAAAACTCCTTGTAGGAAACGCTGGCAAAGGGTATCCGCAATACTTTGGAGCCGTCGCCGTTGTTGCCGCCGGCGACGTTCATCGAGGCGGCAATGCCCAGCATCAGGTTGCTGTTCTGGCGGCGGGGGAAGAAGTCGGCCCAGCCGCCTACGATGATGCCGCTCGAATGCACGTGGTCGGCGCCCCCGCCCGGGAAAGTCTGGTAGTAGCTGCTCCGCATCCCAGCGGCCAGCAGGCCGGCGCGCACAACGTGGCGCCTGCGGTTGAGGCGGCCCACCACGCGCGCCGTGCGCCCCCCGCAGGCGTTGAGCTGCTCGAAGAAGCGGATCATATCGTGGGTTTCGTAAGCCACATAGCGCACGCCGCTGCGCTCGCCGTCGCCACAGCCGGCCTGGATGCCAAGGCGCTCCAGGTCGTTGCGGTAGCCAAACTGACCGCGGTCGTTGACGTCCTCATAGGGCTCGTATACGATCGGCTCCAGCAGGCCGCTGTCGCTGCGGTAAAAAAAGTGCGCTACCTGGAACGAGTCGGTATAACCGTAGAGCGCCGGAGTTCCTTCCACCAGCAACTCCAGCAACACTGGCCCTTCAACGTATACCTCGGGCTTATAATCGCTTTTCTGGCGCTGCGATGCGGGTACCGGCAGGATCGCCATCCGCACAACATGCTGCTCTAATACGGTGCTGTCTTCGAGCTCCACACGCAGCAGGTTACCGCGCCCAATGGGCCGGAAGGGACCAGTGGCGGTCTCCGAAAATTCATAGTCCTGTGGCGTGGCAACGGCGGTGCGGTTGCGCACATAGCCTTGTAAGGTGGCGGTGGTCGTTTGCACGCGGGCGCGCGAAACAGCGTTGAGTTGCGCGGATACGGAAATGCCGATGACGAGGAAGCCGAGCAGGAGGTTTAGGGAGCGGAACATGGCTGGAGTTTTAGCCAAAATAGTGATTTCCGGTGGCGCGCGGGTGCGCCGTTCCCGCAAAGGCGCAACGACGCAAAGTGAAAAGGCTTCCTAAAAATGAAAAGCCCGGATCGCGTTGCGATCCGGGCTTTTTGTTCCCCTTCCTCCAGGGAGGCGTGGGTCCGGTTGGTCCGTCGTTATTTCAACACCTCGCGGGAGATCACCAGCTTCTGGATCTCGCTGGTGCCTTCACCGATGGTGCACAGCTTGGCGTCGCGGTAGTGTTTTTCTACGGGGAAGTCCTTGGTATAGCCATAGCCGCCGAACACCTGCACGGCGTCGTTGGCCACCTTCACCGCTACTTCGGAGGCGTAGTATTTGGCCATGGCGGCTTCCTTGGTCATGGGCAGCCCTTTTTCTTTCAGGTCGCAGGCCTGCAGGATGAGCAGCTCGGAAGCGGCGATCTCGGTAGCCATGTCGGCCAGCTTGAAGGCAATACCCTGGAAAGACGAGATCGGCTTGTCGAACTGGTGGCGTTCCTGCGAGTATTGCAGGGCAGCTTCGTACGCACCCTTAGCGATGCCCAGCGAGAGGGCCGCGATCGAGATGCGGCCGCCGTCGAGGATTTTCATGGCCTGCTTGAAGCCGTCGCCCACTTCGCCGAGGCGGTTGGCGTCGGAAATAACGCAGTTCTCGAAGATCATCTCGGCGGTCTCGGAGGCGCGCATGCCGAGCTTGTTTTCTTTTTTGCCCCCGCTGAAGCCGGGGGTTCCGCGTTCCACCACGAAAGCGGTAGCATTGTTCTTGGCGCGGGGTTCGCCGGTACGGCAAACCACTACGGCCACGTCGCCGCTGCGGCCGTGGGTGATCCAGTTCTTGGTGCCGTTGAGCACCCAGTTGTCGCCGTCGCGCACGGCGGTGGTCTTCATGTTGCCTGCATCGGAACCGGTGTTGGGCTCGGTAAGGCCCCAGGCGCCGATCCATTCGGCGGTGGCGAGCTTCGGCAGCCAGCGGCGCTTCTGCTCCTCGTTGCCGAAATACATAATATGGCCGGTGCAAAGTGAATTGTGCGCCGCCACGCTGAGGCCGATGGAGCCGCACACCTTGGCGATCTCCACGATCACGGCCTGGTATTCAAAGTAAGAGAGGCCGGCGCCGCCGTATTGTTCGGGCACCAGCACACCCATCATGCCCAACTGGCCAAGCTGCTTGAAGATCTCTACGGGGAACTCCTGGCTCTCGTCCCACTCCATGACGCGGGATTTGATGTTTTGAAGGGCAAAGTCGCGGGCGGTCTGCGCCACCTGCTGGGTAATCTCGGATGGTTGAAAATTCATAAAGGCAATCGTTGTATGCGCCGCGAAGATAACGGTTGGGAGTTTGGGAGTTTGGGGTTTGTAGCCCGTAGTTTGGCGCTGCCCGCCGGCGGCTCGCCGAAGGTGGGCGTTTGTCGTTGCTGGCGCCGGCGATCTCCGCGAATACCGGAAGCGATTCCAAATGGTTTTTCCCTTCACCCGGAAATACCGGGAGCGAGATCCCGCCGCAAGCGCCGGGATAACGGCTTACGGTCTTAAAGAAAGAAAGGGCGCCGCGTGCGCAACACCCTGAAAAATAGCATTCCGCCTGCGGCGCTCTTCGGAACCTGCACGCAATCGACCCCGCTACCCCATTACCCCATCACTTCCAACCCGTCATAAGCCAGGTGGATCCCCTCCGGCAGCTCGGATTCGATCTCTTCGTGGCGCCCGAGCTGGTGGGAGATGTGGGTGAAATAGGCCCGCGGCACGCCGAGCTCGCGGGTGAGGGCGATGGCCTCAGCGAGGTTGTAGTGCGAAATATGGGGCTCGCGGCGCAGGGCGTTGACCACCAGCACTTCGGAGCCGCGGATCTTGTTTTTCTCTGTTTCGTCGATGCGGTTGGCGTCGGTGATGTAGGTGAAGTTGCCGAAGCGGAAGCCGAGCACGGGCATTTTGAGGTGCCATACCTGCACCGGCAATGCGGGAATGTCGCCCACTGTAAAGGGCTCCGTATCGATCGTGTTCAGTTCTAGGTTGGGCACGCCCGGGTATTTGTTGTCGGCAAAGGCATAGGCGAACTCCCGGATGAGGGCTTCCTGAGTCATGCCATTTGCGTAGAGCGGCATCTGGTGGCCCGTAAAAAAGTTGAAGGCCCGCACGTCGTCGAGGCCGGCGATATGGTCTTTGTGGGGGTGGGTAAACAGCACAGCGTCGAGGCTCTTCACACCGGCGCGGAGCATCTGGAAGCGGAAGTCGGGCCCCGTGTCCACCACCAGCGTCGTTGTGGCCGACTGCACCAGCAGGGCGCTGCGCAGGCGCTTGTCGCGCGAGTCGGGCGAGGTGCAGACGCGGCAGTCACAGGCGATCATCGGCACGCCCGAGGAAGTACCGGTGCCGAGAAAGGTGAATTTGAGCTGCGGCGTCATGAAGGCAAATTAAGTTGAATAAGTATTTTAACCGCGAAGAAAAAAAGAGAACAAGGGTTTCGCGAAGCGTTCATAAAAACGGCTACGCAATGCGCAGCCGTTTTCTTTGCGTAACCACTTTTTTTCTTATTCACTTTGCGGTTCCGACCCTTCTTTTGCTTCAGAATCTTCTTCCGCCTGAGTGCCGCCAGAACCTTCAGAATCCGCCTTGAAGTTCAGTTCCTCCTGCGCCGCGCGGTAGCGGCCCATGATCTCGGAGAACCATTTCTTGCTCTCGGCTGTGAGGGCCTCAGCGTCCACGCGGAGCTGCGGAATGAGGTCGATCATGGTGTTGATGCGGCCTTCCAGCGGCAGGAATTTGTTCAGCACCACCACCTTGCGGTCTTCCAAAATGCAAAAGCCGCTCTGGAAGGAGCCGCGCTCGTAGCGCACGATGTAGCCCGCCTCTTCGGCGACGCCTTCGATCTTGTCGAGGGTGGTCTGCGTGTACTTCATGAGGCGAAAATAGTTTATTGGTTTATTGGTCTATTGGTTAATTGGTCCCTCGACTACGCTCGGGATGACAAAGTACATTGTCACGCTGGGCGCAGTCGAAGCGCTAAACCTTTCTAAACCGTTTTCACTTCCGACTTCCCACTTCCGACTTCCCACTTCCCAACTTTACTTGCTGACCATCTGTATGACCGGCACGATCATCTCCTCCATGCTTACGCCGCCGTGCTGGAAGGTATTGCGGTAGTAGTTCACGTAGTGGTTGTAGTTGTTCGGGTAGCACAGGAACACGTCTTCGCCGGCGAAGATGTAGCTCGAGTTGATGGTTGGCGACGGCAGCCCGGCCTCCTTCGGGTCGCGGAAAGCGAGCACTTCCTTGGGGTCGTAATTGAGGTTGCGACCGTGCTTGTAGCGCAGGTTGGTGGTCGTTTGCTTGTCGCCGATCACCTTCACCGGTGTTTTCACGCGCACGGAGCCGTGGTCGGTGGCCAGCACGATGCGGATGCCTTTGTCGGCGATCTTCTTGAGCGCCTGGTGCAGCGGTGAGTGCAGGAACCAGGAGGCCGTTACCGAGCGGTAGCTCTGCTCGTCGCCGGCGAGCTCTTTCAGCACCTCCATTTCTGTGCGGGCATGCGACAGCATATCCACGAAGTTGTATACGATCACGTTGAGGTCGTTGTGCAGCAGGTTGTGCATGTTCTGCACGAGCTCGAGGCCCGCCTGGTTGTTCAGCACCTTGGTGTAGGAAACCTTGAGGTCGCCCTTGCCGGCGGCCTTGAGCTGCCCGCGCAGGAATTCTTCCTCGGCCATGTTCTTGCCGCCTTCTTCCTCGTCGTTCTTCCACAATTGCGGGTACTTGCGCTCGATGTCGATGGGCAGCGAGCCGGCGAAGATGGCGTTGCGGGCGTAGTGCGTGGCCGTGGGGAGGATGCTGTAAAAGGTATCTTCCTCCACGATGCGGAAGCTTTCGGCGAAGATCGGCTGGATGGCGCGCCATTGGTCGTAGCGCAGGTTGTCTACCAGCAGGAAGAAGAGCGGCGTGCCCTTCTGCAGCTGCGGCAGCACCTTGTCTTTCATCAATGTATGCGACAGCACCGGGCGGGTCTTCGCTTTGGGCGACAGCCAGTCCGTATAATTACGGGATACGAACTTAAAGAACTCGGTATTGGCCTCGCTTTTCTGCGACTGCAGCACTTCCTGCATCTCGGGCGAATCGCTCTGCTGCAGGCTCAGCTCCCAGCGCACCAGCTCCTTGTAAATCCCCATCCACTCGTTGAAGTCGGGGTTGGAGTTCAGCGCCATGAACAGGTTGCGAAACTGCTGCTGGTAGGCCGTGGTGGTGCGCTCGGCCACGAGGCGGCGGTTGTCGATGATCTTTTTCAGCGACAGCCACACCTGGTTGGGGTTGACCGGCTTGATCAGGTAGTCGGAGATCTGCGAGCCGATGGCTTCGTCCATCAGGTTCTCCGTTTCATTTTTGGTGATCAGCACCACCGGTATCTGGTCGTTGTGCTCCTTGATCTTGGCGAGGGTTTCGAGGCCGGTAAGGCCGGGCATGCTCTCGTCCATCAGCACCACGTCCACGAAATTCTCCTTGATATAATCGATCGCGTCGAAGCCGTTCGTCAGCGTCTGCACGTCGTAGCCCTTGTTCTCCAGGAACTTTTTCTGCGATTGCAGGCTTTCAATCTCGTCGTCCACCCATAAAATCTTTGCTAATGCCATGTTGAATTTCCGTTGTAATTGTGCTTTTCAGAATCGAGAGGCGTGAGGCGTCTGGCGTGAGGATCTATGCGGAAAAAAGGTTCACAGTTCACGGTTCACGCTTCACGCCTCACGTTTTTCAAATGTAGCCCTTCGCCACCCTACTTTTGCCTTCTTAACGTTTCCCTGCATGCCCTATGTCCGCAAGATCATCAACGACCCGGTATACGGATTCATAACCGTGGATGATCCCCTGGTCTTCGACATCATTTCCCACCCCTACTACCAGCGCCTGCGACGCATCCACCAGATGGCCTTCGCATCGCTGGTATATCCCGGCGCCGTGCACACGCGCCTGCACCACTCGCTGGGCGCCTACCACCTGATGGGGCTCGCGCTCGCCGAGCTGCGCAACAAGGGCGTCGACATCACTACCAACGAAGAGCAGGGCGCCAAGATCGCCATCCTGCTGCACGACATCGGCCACGGCCCCTACTCGCACGCCCTCGAGCGCAAGCTGATCAAAGGAGTGCACCACGAAGAGATCTCCGACCTGATCCTCCAGCTGCTCAACGAACAGTTCGGCGGACGCCTGGCCACGGCCATGGCCATCTTCCGCGGCGACTACCCGAAGCAATTCCTGCACCAGCTCGTGTCGGGGCAGCTCGACGTGGACCGCATGGACTACCTCACGCGCGACTCGTTTTTCACCGGTGTGTCGGAAGGCGTCATCGGCTACGACCGCATCCTGAAGATGCTCACCGTGCATGAGGGCGAGTTGCTGATCGAGGAGAAAGCCATCTTTTCGGTGGAGAAGTTCCTGGTGGCGCGCCGCCTCATGTACTGGCAGGTGTACCTCCACAAGGCGGTGGTGGCGGCCGAGAAGATGCTGGTACGGATCATCGAGAGGGCCGGCGAGCTCATTGCCGCCGGGATCGAGCTCAACGCCGTTTCCAACAACCTCGACTTCTTTCTCAAGGAGCACCAGCCCGATGGAAACTTCATCCGGCACCTGGAGCGCTTCGCCCAGCTGGACGACACCGACGTGCTCTGCTCGATCAAGAACTGGTGCGGCCACTTCGATAAAGTTTTGTCAAGATTGTGCAAGGGACTGGTGGAGCGCAAGCTGCTGAAAGTGCGTTTCCAGGGCGAGCCCTTTGCCGCCGAGTACGTGCAGGGGTTACGCCGCGAAGTAGCGGACCGGCTGGGGATTTCCGAGACGGAAGCCGCCTACTTCGTGTTTACGGGCGAAGCCCAGAACACGACCTACAACCCCTACGATGAACGCATCCGCGTGCTTTTCAAAGACGGAACGGTGACCGATATCGCCTCCGTAGACAACGCCCTGATCCACCACCAGCTCGCGGCCCCTGTCAAAAAGTATTACCTTTGCTACCTCCGTTAAGCTCTCGTCTGAGCTTGCCGAAGACGCAAAATTCAAAAGTCCAAAGTCCAAAGCTTTCGACCGGCCCGACCGGCAGCGCCCACGATTCTTTTTTTTGAATTTTGTCTTTTTACTTTTTACTTTTAAAACATGCAGTTTACAGCCGCCCAGATCTCTCTATTGCTCAACGGGAAAATTGAGGGGAATGCCGATGCGACCGTGTCGTCGTTCGGAAAGATCGAAGAAGCTACCGAGGGGCAGCTGACCTTCCTGGCCAACCCGAAATACGAGGATTTCCTCTACTCCACGGGCGCCACCATCGCCATCATCAACGAGCACTACGAACTGCGGCAGACCGTCACGCCCACTCTCATCCGCGTGCCCGACGCCTACAGCGCCTTCGCGCAACTCCTGAGCAAATACCAGGAAATGGCCACCCAGCAGATGAAGGGCATCCAGCAACCGAGCTACATCTCCGAATCCGCTAAAATCGGCGCCGACGTCTTCGTGGGCGCGTTCTCCTATATCGGCAACAACGTGAAGCTGGGGGCCGGCACCAAGGTCTTCCCGGGCACCTTTATCGGCGACAACGTCACCATCGGCGACAACTGCCTCCTCCACCCGGGGGTGAAGGTGTACCACGACTGCGTGCTGGGCAACAACGTAACCATCCACGCCGGCACGGTGGTGGGCGGCGACGGCTTCGGCTTCGCGCCCCAGGCCGACGGCTCCTTCAAGAAAGTACCGCAGATCGGCAACGTGGTGATCGAAGACAACGTGGAAGTGGGTGCCAACACCACCATCGACCGCGCTACCATGGGCTCCACGGTCATCCGCGCCGGCGCCAAGCTCGACAACCTGATCCAGATCGCCCACAACGTGGAGATCGGCAACAGCACCGTCATCGCGGCGCAGGCCGGCGTATCGGGCTCCACCAAGATCGGCGCCAACGTCATGATCGGCGGACAGGCCGGCCTCGTGGGCCACATCCAGATCGCCGACGGCTCGCGCATCAATGCCCAGAGCGGCGTTTCCAAATCGCTCAAGGAAGCCTTCTCCTCCGTCACCGGCTCTCCCGCCGCCGATTACACCAGCGCCCTCCGCTCGCAGGCCGTGTTCCGCAACCTCCCCGAGCTGGAGAAAAGGATTTATGAGCTGGAGAAGATCGTGAAGCAACTGACAGCGGAAAAAATTTCAGATCTCAGATCTCAGATTTAGGATTCGGGATCTTGCGACCTTGAGGAACGACTTTTTCGTTCCTCTTTTTTTGTCTTTTTCGCCGCATTGAGTTTCGCTTTCGTCGTTTTACATACGGCCGCGAAAATGGCCGTCAGCTCATTGGCTTCGCCGGTCAGCCGGAGCACCCCCGCGCCGATGATCATTTGCGAATCGCCAATCACCCCGAGCCAATAATGCGATTCGTCTGCTTCTTCCAGTACGACCTCCATCTTATACAGAAAGTCTTTGTCCGACTTGGAACGCCGTGAAGCCCGGTAGTTAGCTCCTACCGAGCCGGCAGACCGGATTACCTGCTTGCCCGTTTCAAAACCGGCCGCATCTTTTGGCAACTCCTTGCAAAGCCGGAGCACGTCCACATGAAATTGGTTCGTTCTTTTTTCCAGTAGCTCGCGGTTCATTTTTTAGACAAAGCTCCAGGCAACCTTTAGTTCCGGCAAAGGAGAACAAACAGTTTTCATCGCTTTTTTAAACAGAAAAAGCCGGTGGTAATCCCACCGGCCAAAAAATCTGAAATCCGAGATCTGAAATCTGAAATCAGCGCTGCGGCTGCACCGCATGCGCTTCACAATGCTCCAGCATCCGCTCCGCGATGGCCACGAGGGAGTCGAAGTGAATGGGCTTGGTGATGTATTCGACGTTTTTGCCGCGGAAGAAAAGCTTGTCGAGCTCGGAGTTGGAGGTACTGAAGATGACCACCGGCAGGTGGGCGAGGGCGGGATCCTGGCGGAGGGCCTGGAAGGCGCGGCGCCCGTCCATCCGGGGCATATTGATGTCCAGCACCACGAGGCAGGGCAGCTCGCCCTGCACGCTGAGGCGGCGCAGGAGCTCGAGGCCGGCGACGCCGTCGGAGGCATGGAGCAGGTTGAACTGCGCATCTACGCGGCCGAGGGCCTCGCGCAGCAGCTGCAGGTCATCCTGGTCGTCGTCCATATACAGGATGGTGTGGGAATGGGTGTCGTGTACTTTCATAAGGTCGACGACAAAGGTCGACTTATCGATTGTTAAAGAGCGGCCAGCATCGCCGAAAGCCCGGTGTTGCCGGTCGAATGCGGATGGGCTCAGGGAAGGCTGGGGGCGTCGGCGGCGCGGCAGAAGTCGGCCAGGCGGGTAACAAGGCTGAGCCAGTCGCTGTACACGTCGGGTTTGGTGATCAGCTCTACGTCGGGGCTTTGCTTTTGCTCGCGTTCCATCAGCTCCCAGGAGGAGGAAAAGTATTTAACCGGGATGGCGCGGAAGCGGGTATCGGCCTGCAGGCAGGCATAGGTTTCCGGTCCCGAACGCACGGGATTCTTCAGGTCCAGCAGGATGAGGCAGGGCAGCGTCGTCGCTTGTTCGCCCAGGCATTGCAGCAACGCTTCCCCATCGGGGAAGGATTGCACCACAAGTCCGGCAGCCGTGGCCACTTCTTCGAACAACTCTACGTCTTCCGCATCATCTTCAACGTAGGCGACATACCGCTGGCCAGCGGGGAACATACACTTCATACGCCCAGACCGCTGCAATTAACATGCCGCGTACCGGGTACACAAAGGCCCGTTCTGAGCGGAAGCGCTTACCCCGAGGGGGCGGAAACGCTTACGCGCCGATTTTAGACGCCCCCCGTACTGAGCCCCCGGTGCAATAAAGCGCCGCCGCTACGCGGCGGGTCGGAACAGCGGGAGCTGCCGCCGGATTCGCCTTCCCACGGGAGAAAATTTGCCTTCCGGGGAGAAACTTTGCTCCCTGGAGCGCAATTTTTCTCTACAGAGAGAAACTTTTCTCCAAAAAGGAGAAACTTTTCCCTCCCGGCAGGCAACTTTTCATCGGAACGAAGAAACTTTTCTTTCCCTGGAGAAATATTGCTCCGGCCGGAGGCAATGTTTCTCCGTTCGCAAGAAACTTTTCTTCCCAAACGGGCTCCGTTTCCCCGGAAAGAAGAAACTTCCTCCTCCCAAGGGCAATCTATGCCCGGAAGCGGCGCTTCCCGGGCTCCAATCAGACATCCTCCACCCGGCAGCAGACCTCCCCAAACCGCCTGTTTTTTAACGCTTTCCGCCTTGTTAAACCCGGCCTTTTTCGGTACATTTGCTCCATCCCGCCGGAGCCATTCCGAAGGACCTAATCCCCAATAAATGAGCGATATTTTAGATACCCTGACCGGCAGCCCGGTAGCTGCCACCCAACCGGCTTACGGCGCCGACAGCATCCAGGTGCTCGAGGGCCTCGAAGCGGTGCGCAAGCGCCCCGCGATGTACATCGGCGACATCGGTGTCAAAGGCCTCCACCACCTCGTGTATGAGGTGGTCGACAACTCCATCGACGAAGCCCTCGCCGGCCATTGCAAGAACATCCTCGTTACCATCCACGAAGACAACTCCATTTCGGTGGAGGACGACGGCCGCGGTATCCCTACCGCCATGCACACGAAGGAAAAACGCTCCGCCCTCGAGGTCGTAATGACCGTGCTCCACGCCGGCGGCAAGTTCGACAAGGACTCCTACAAGGTGTCCGGCGGCCTGCACGGCGTGGGTGTATCCTGCGTGAACGCCCTTTCCACCAAGCTGCACGTAACGGTGTTCCGCGAAGGCAAGATCTTCGAGCAGGAATACCGCATCGGCGTGCCGCAGTACCCCGTGCGCGAGATCGGCGTTTCCGACAAGCGCGGCACCACAGTGCACTTCTGGCCCGACAACACCATCTTCATCACCGACACCTACGTTAAAGACATCCTCGAAGGCCGTCTGCGCGAGCTTAGCTTCCTCAACAAGGGCCTCCGCATCACGCTCAACGACCTGCGCGAGCGCGACGAAGAGTCCGGCCTCACCTATTCGAACACCTTCTACAGCGAAGGCGGTATCGTTGAGTTCGTGGAAATGCTCGACGCCAACGCCGGCCGCACCCCGCTCATTCCCAAGCCCCTCTACGTGGAGGGCCGCGATGAAAAAGCCAACGTAGCGGTGGAAGTGGCCATGAGCTACAACGACTCCTACAACGAGCACATCTACTCCTACGTCAACAACATCAACACCATCGAAGGCGGCACCCACGTCACGGGCTTCCGGCAGGCGCTGACCCGCGTGTTCAAGAAGTACGGCGACGAGCAGAACCTGTTCGAAAAAGCCAAGGTGCAGATCGAAGGCGACGACTTCCGCGAAGGCCTTTCCGCCGTGATCAGCGTGAAGGTGCCCGAGCCGCAGTTTGAAGGCCAGACGAAAACGAAACTGGGCAACAACGAAGTGGCCGGTATCGTAAACACCACCGTAGCCCGGGTGATCGAGCATTTCCTCGAAGAAAACCCCAAGGAAGCGAAGAACATCATCCAGAAGGTGATCCTCGCCGCCCAGGCCCGCGCCGCGGCGAAGAAAGCCCGCGAAATGGTGCAGCGCAAGAGCGTGCTCTCCGGCGGCGGCCTCCCCGGCAAGCTCGCCGACTGCTCCGAGCGCGACCCCGAGCGCTGCGAGCTCTACCTCGTGGAAGGTGACTCGGCCGGTGGCACTGCCAAGCAGGGCCGCGACCGCTCGTTCCAGGCCATCCTGCCGCTGCGCGGTAAGATCCTCAACGTGGAGAAGGCCATGGAGCACAAGATCTACGAGAACGAAGAGATCCGCAACATCTATACGGCCCTCGGCGTGACCGTGGGTACCGAAGAAGACAAGAAAGCCCTCAACATCACCAAGCTCCGCTACCACAAGCTGATCATCATGACCGATGCCGACGTGGACGGATCGCACATCGCCACGCTCATCCTCACCTTCATGTACCGCTATATGAAAGAGATGGTGGAGCAAGGCTACGTGTACCTCGCGCAGCCCCCGCTGTACCTCGTGAAGAAAGGCAAAGACGCCGTCTATGCCTACAACGAAGAGCAGCGCAAGGCCGTGGTGGAAAAGCTCGGTGGCGGCAACGAAGGCGCCGTCAACATCCAGCGCTACAAGGGCCTGGGTGAGATGAACGCCAACCAGCTCTGGGAAACGACGATGAACCCCGAAACCCGCACGCTGAAGCAGGTGACCATCGAAAGCGCCGCCGAAGCCGACCGCATCTTCTCGATGCTGATGGGCGACGAAGTGGCCCCGCGCCGCGAGTTTATCGAAAGCCACGCCAAGTACGCGCGGATCGACGTGTAACCGCACGCAGATCACGCGGATAACGCAGATAATCGGACAAAAGCCTCGCTATGCGAGGCTTTTGTCATTGCGAGCGCAGCTTCCCTGCGCCGTCCTCCGCATGCTCAACCTTCAAAACCTTCAAAACCTTCAAAACCCCCAAAACCATTCTAAACCTTTCTTCGAAGTACCTTCGGTCATGCTTCGCCTCTTCCTGTCCGTACTGCTCCTCCTTTCCGTTCCCGCTTTTGCCCAGAAACCCCTGCGGGGCGTGGTGCTCGACGCCAATGGCGGCGCGCCGCTGCCCGGCGCTTCGGTGTTTTTGAGCAACACCTCCACCGGCACCGTAGCCAACAGCCGCGGTGAGTTCGAGCTGGCCTTTCCCGCCGGCAAATACGACCTCGTGGTGAGCGCCGTGGACTACGAAACCTACAGTCATTCTTTTACGGTGGCCGAGCTGCCGGAGCGCCTCACGGTGCGCCTGAAGCCAAAGGCCAAAGAGCTGGCCGGCATCGTGGTGCAGCCCTATGAAAAGGACGGCTGGAAAAAGTGGGGACAGTTCTTCCTGGAGAATTTCATGGGCACTTCCGATGAAGCGAGGCGCTGCGTCATCCGCAACAAGGAAACGCTCCGCTTCCGCCTCAACCGCGTGACCAACCAACTCACCGCCGTGGCCCGCGAGCCGCTGGTGATTGAGAACAAGGCGCTCGGCTACCGCATTACCTACCAGCTGGAAGACTTCACCTACAACTACGGCAGCCGCGTAGTATCGTTTTACGGCTTTCCATTGTACCAGGAACTGGAGGGCGGCGCCGGCCGCGCGCGCAAGTGGGCCGCCGCCCGCCGTGCCGCCTACTACGGCTCGATGATGCACTTCATGCGGGCGCTGTACCGCAACCGGCTGGCAGAGGAAGGCTTCATCATCTATGCCCTGCGCAAGATTCCCGACATCGCGCGCATCGCGAAGACCGAGCAGTTGGAACAGGGCCGCCTCATCGTGCTCAACAACGGCACCATGCTTCGCAGCGACGAGCCCGACGACACGCTCCGTGCCTACCAGCCGCAACTGGGCCGCGAGCCCGTGCTGACGCTGGTGGACGGCCACCGCCTCGCCGGCGACAACCTCGCCTACGCCGCCGACAGCGCCACCGCCGTGCTCGACTTCACCAATTATATCAGCGTGAACTACGACCGCGCCAAAACGCCCGACGCCTACCAGCGCACCGTGCGCAACGGCAACTACGCCATGCAGTCCGAGCTGTGCCTCCTCAGCGGGCACCCCGTCGTGGTGGAATCCACCGGCTACCACTACAATCCGATGGACCTGTTCTCGAACGGCTGGTGGGCCTGGAATGAAAAGATGGCCCGGATGCTGCCGTTTGATTATAAACCGGAATAGATTTCTGATGTTGGATGCCTGATGTCTGATTTCAGAGACTAACTTTCAAAACCTTTCAAAACCTCCAAAACCCTCAAAACCTTGTATTCCCCTTCTCCCGGCCGTTACTCCAGCATGGAATACCGCCGCTGCGGCCGCAGCGGACTGAAGCTTCCGGCCCTCTCGCTCGGGCTCTGGCACAACTTCGGCGTCCACGACGACATCGACCGCTGCCGCAGCATCGTGCATACCGCCTTCGACTCGGGCATCACCCATTTCGACCTGGCCAATAATTACGGCCCGCCGCCGGGCGGCGCGGAGGTCACCTTCGGGAAGATCCTGAAGCAGGACCTGCTCCCCTACCGCGACGAGCTGATCATCTCCACCAAGGCCGGCTACCCCATGTGGCCCGGCCCCTACGGCGACCTCGGCTCCAAAAAATACCTCGTGGCCTCCCTCGACCAGAGCCTCAAGCGAATGGGCCTCGATTACGTAGACATCTTTTACCACCACCGCCCCGACCCGGACACACCGCTCGAGGAATCCATGACCGCGCTGGATCAAATAGTACGGCAGGGCAAGGCGCTGTACGTGGGCCTATCGTCCTATTCCGCCGAAGAAACGGAGCGCGCCGCCGCCCTGCTCCGCAGCCTGGGCACGCCCCTGCTGCTGCACCAGCCCCGCTACTCGATGCTCGACCGCTGGGTGGAAGGCGGCCTCCTCGACGTACTGGGCCGCGAAGGCATTGGCTGCGTGACCTTCTCCTCGCTGGCGCAGGGCCTGCTGACGGACAAGTACCTGCAGGGCATCCCCTCCGACTCGCGGGCCGCCTCCGGCCGCGGCAACGGCGCCCTCGAGCCCGGCGCCATCGGGCCGGCAATGCTGGCCAAAGTGCACGCCCTGCAGGCCGTTGCCGCGGCCCGCGGCCAGTCGCTGGCGCAGATGGCCCTCGCCTGGGTGCTCAAAGACCCGCGCGTGACGTCGGTCATCATCGGGGCCAGCCGCCCCGAGCAGGTGCTCGATTCGGTTCGCTGCCTCCACCGCCCCGGTTTCAGTGCCGAAGAGCTGACGGCCATCGAAGCAGCGCTGGCCAGCCACCACGGCTGAGCCGGACAAAATATTTTGGCGCCTGTTTTGCGGGAATGCCGTAGATTTAATTCTTACTAAACATTAAAACCCGACCATATGGCTGACGTAAATCTCACCGCGTACAATGTCAAAACCAAAGAAAAGAACGTTCCCATCCAGGACGCCGTAGTAACGAAAACCGCGAAAGGCGCCTATATGGTGCAGGGACACGACGGTAAGGGCAATAAGCTCACGACCCTCTGCAACGAAGAAAAGGCGCTCGCCGCCATCAAAGCCGGCGTTGCCAAGCAAGGCTGGTAAGAAAGCAGGTTAATCGGTCTATTGGTTGATTAGTAAATGGGTAAGAGGCACTTGACGCCGCTGCCATCAACGACGCATTCAAGACCTGATCGCATACAAAAGGTGCTCCACACGGAGCACCTTTTTCGTTTTTGATACGTTTCTCGTGCATAGCAGCCTAGCGTTTGTAAAGGCGGAACGAACGCACGCCTTCCGGTCCATCGGCCTGCAGCAGGTATACACCCGCAGCGAAGCCATCGAGGTCGATCGTTTCCTTTTCCACGAAGCCCGAAGCAACGCGGCTCCAGTCGCGGAGCAGGCGGCCCTGCCCGTCGTAGAGGCGGAGGCGCAGCGTGCTGCCGTCGGCGGCGTGGAAGTTCAGGTGAAGGACACCGGCGGACGGATTCGGGTATACATTCCATTCGTATTGCTCGCTGAACAACACCGGGCGGATGGCCGAGAATTGCCAGGAGCCGTCGGCATTGCGCACGCGGAGGCGATAGTAGCAGGTGCCGCTCTTGCCCGGGCGGTCGTCGAGGTAGCTGTAGCGGCGGCTGCCGGTGGCGGTGCCCAGCGGGTCCACGCTGCCCAGCAGGCGGTACTGGCCACGGCGCAGGGCATCTTCGCCTTCCGCCACTTCCACTTCGTAGCGCGCTACGTTCTCTTCCAGCGCCACGTCCCAGTCCAGGCGGACGGCGGCACCGTTGCGGCGGGCGGTAAAGGAGAGGAAGCGCACGGGCAGCGGCGCGCCCTGGATGCCGCCCGAGTTGAACCAGAACTCCGAAAAATCCTTCACCTTGAATTCGGCATAATAACCACCGTCGTAAGGCACGATCGTGCGCGCTGCCGATCCATAGAATTTCCAGCTGCCGCCCGTGTTGTTGGCGAGGCTCCCGTCTTCGTGCGAAAGGTCGGCGTCGGTGTATTTCGACACACCGAGGTCGAAAGCGGTGCTGGGTTTGGCGCAGCCCGCGCAACCCGTGGCGCTGATCAGCAAGTTCGACTCGCGCTCGCTGAAATAAAGACGCACGGTAACCGAGTCGGCCAGCACCCGCGTGGCGGGCTTGATGCTGAGGCTGCGCCCGAGGTAATACTGGTTGCTGGTGTAGTGCGACACGCTGGTGTCGAAGTAGGCCTGCACGGCGGTGCTGCCGAGATCCTGCCCCTGCGGGTTGATGGAGGCCAGGAGCTTTCCCCCTTCGGTGAAGTGAATCCAATTGCTGCCCGACACGGGTTGGGTGGCCGGCGTACCGGGTGTGGGCCCGGTGTAGATGCCCAGGTTGTCGAAGATGTGTACGTCGTCGATGGCGATGCCTTCACGGCTCGTCGACTCGTCCGAGCTCATGGCGAAGCGCAGGCGAAGGGCCGAAGCGCCCACGGGCAGCGATGCGGAGGCCACGCGCCACACGGTGTAATTCTGGCGGCTCCATACGTTTGCCGACGTTTTGTTGTACCAGTTGGTACCGGTCAGCGCGGTACCGAGTTTGGTCCAGGTGGCGCCGTCGAGCGAGTACTCGACCCAGGCCGCATCGCAAACGGTGCTGCCGCAGTCTTCGAGATCCAGCACGAGGCTGAAGCTGAGGGTCGGGTTGCTGAGCCCGGACAGGTTGAAGCAGGGCGAGTAGAGGCAGGATTCCTCGCGGTCGTTGTAGTTGCCGCCGAGGCGCGTTTTCCAGGCCTTCACACCCGAGGCGGCACGGGCGATCTTCGCCGACTGCGGCGTGCCCCATTCCCACGAAGAATTCTTGCCGCCGCTGTACCAGTTGCCGCTGCTGCTCTCGAAGTTTTGGAGGTAAGGAAAGGTGCTGTACACCGGCGCGTTCACCAGCGACAGCGACAGCGTATCGTTTTCGTGCACGTTGTCGCCACCCATGTCGGCCAGCACCTGCACGGTATGGGCGCCGGGTGCCGAAAGATCGGCGCCGGTGGCGAAAGAGAAGTCGGCGCTGGCGTTGGCAGCGAGGGAGGGATAAGTTTCACTCACCCAGGCGCCGCCGTCGATGCGGTAGCGCAGGGGGATGTTGCTGAGCGTTCCATACGAGCTGTTGCGGATGCGGGCGCTGATGGTACTCGCATTGGTAAGGCCACAGGCATTGGCCACAGGCGCCAGGATGCTGAGCAGCTGCACGTCGTTCACCGCTTCGTAGAGGCGGATGTCGTCGAAAGTATAGCCGCTGCCCCCGTAGAGGTCCACCGCGGGGTAGGTGCCGTACTGGCCCCAGCGTACCTGGAAGCTCGAACTGAAGTTTTGGCCGGCGGCCCGCAGCAGGCGTCCCACCTCCACACCGTTCACCACGGTTTCGGTGCCGGCGTCGCCGCCGTTGGCGCCGAGGTCGTATACTTCCACCCAGGTGGCGCCGTCGTTGCCGCGTACCCACACTTTGTTGGCCGCATTCAGGTCCTCGCCGTGGTTACGAAAGGCGAAGCCGAGGCGCAGGTCGCTGGTAGCGGTATCGTAGGCGGAAAGGTTGAAGGTGCCGACCAGGTAGTTCGTGCTGTTGCTGCCGTTGAAGCGATCCATGTCGAGCGTTACGGCGCGGGTGCCCGAGTGGGCGAAACCGCTGTTGACCCAGGTGCGCAGGCGCGCATAGCCCGAGTTGCGCTGGAAGTCGAAGTGATCGTCGCCCTCGATGCCCACCTGGTCGAAGCGATAGCTCACGTTGGCCATGCCTTCGAGGTCGTCGGTAAAGGGCAGCGTGAGCACGGGGTTGGCGAGTTGCTTGATCACCACCGTCAGCGTGTCGTTGGCGGCCACCGGATCGGTGCCGTTGTTCTTCACCACTGCGCGGATGCTGTACGAGCCCGCGGCGCTGAGGTTGATCTTGTTGGTGAAGTTGTAGTTATACGTAGCGCCGGCGTTGATGCTGGCGGCCACGGCCTCGCTCACCCACGCACCGCCATTGACGCTGTATTTCATCGCAAAGCCGGTGATGGCCGCGTCGTCGAGGTTCTTTACCTGCACCGACAGCGTGCTGACGGCGCTGAGGGCACTGCTCGTATTGAGGCGCCCGTTGACCGGGCCGGTGACGGCATTCAGCTTCAGGTCGCCGTCGGAAAAGCTGCCGCTGCAGGAGCCGTTGTTGGGCTGGCGCGACAGGGCCACCGAGCGGCGCCCGGGCTGCCCGCCGATGCGCGGACGCACGGCCACCCAGTAGGTTGTGTCGGCACTGAGGCCGCTGATCACATAGCTGTTGGCCGCGGTGGTTCCCATCGAAACCATTTCATCGCCGCGAAGCATCATCAGCTCGTAATCGGTGGCGCCGCTGACCGGCGTCCAGCTGCAGTTGATGTAGCCCTCGCACTGGCTTGCCGTGGCGGCCATCGTCAGCACGGGCAGCGTGGCGATCACGAAGGCATTGCTGCTGCTGCTCAGGCCGGTGCCCGATTGGGTGATGCGCACTTTAGCGGCACCCGTAGCTACCGGGGGCACGGTCCAGGTATAGATGCGGCGTGCGCCGTCGAGGCCGCTGGCAATCCCGTTCCAGCTGGCGCCGTTGTCGGTGCTGTATTCCAGCGTAAAGGTCGCCGACGGGTTTCCGTAGGCCTCCCAGTTCAGTTTAACGATGTCGCCGGGTGCCCAGCCTTCGCCGCCCACGGGGTTGGTCAGCTGCAGCGAAACGGGCAGCGCATCCCAAACGAGGTAGTAGTCCTGGCTGCCGCCCTGCGTGATGGCGGTGCCTTTCACCCGAACGGTGTAGTTGCCGGCGGGCGGCGCGTCGATCACTACTTGTTCGAGGTTGTTGAGGTGATCGGCACCGGTCAGGGCGGCGCTGCCGAGGCTGCCCATGGACGTATCAAGACGAAAAGGGAGCACCGTGTTGTTGGACAGGTTGACCACTTCGAGGTCGAGGTCGTTGACAAGTGTTTTGGAGGCAATGAGCGAGGCCGCGGGGTCGTGCCAGTAAAGCAGCACCTTCAGTTGCGCGCTGTTGGCGGGTACGGCGATCGAATGGGTGGCCGTGGCCGAAGCCGCCACGTTGGCCGCGAGGTAGTGATTGTTTTCGAGCATATCCACGCTGCGCAGCAGGTTCATGAACCCGTAACCGTAGTTGTAGTCGGGGCCGTCGGTGCCTTTGTCGGTGGAGCCGTTGCAGAGCACGGCTTTGATCAGCGCGCCCTTCGGGTTGGCGCCGCTGTGCAGCTGGCGGTAGCGTTGAATGAGCAGCCCCATTCCGCCGGTGACGGCCGGCGCCGACATGCTGGTGCCCTGGTTGGAGCCGTAGGTGTTGCCGGCTACGGTGGAGATCACGGCGGCACCCTGCGTCACCACTTCGGGCTTGACGCGGCCGTCGCGCACGGGGCCGCGGCTGCTGAAGGAAGACACGAGGCCCGAGTCGCTGGTGGCGCCGACGGTAACCACGTTCTTGGCGCTCTGGTAGCCGCCGTACACGGTGTGGTAGCGCTGCGGAAAGGGCGCACAGGTGGAGGCGCCGCTGTTGCCGGCGGCAAACACGTGGGTCAGCTCGGGCAGGTCGAAGGCCTGCTGGTCGAGGGCCTGCGCGTAGATGTCGTAAAGGCCCATGTACGAACACTCGGCGATGTTGCCGTAAGAGTTGTTGGTGAGCACCATGCCGTAGTCCTGGTGGTAAGTGGCGGCGTTGGAGAGGATGCCCGAGTAGAACGACGACACGATGGTGGCCTTGGGCACCATGCCGCGGTACAGCTCGTTTACGATGCCGGCGCCGGCAAGGGTGCCGGTAGTGTGGTAGCCGTGGCTGGTCTGGGTAAGCACCGAGCGGTCGATGAGGCGGCCGGTGAAGTCGGGGTGCGATTGCACATCGGCGTCGTCGCCGATGCCGAGCACGAGGCCCTCACCGTTGAGGGCGCGGCCGCCCTGCGCCAGCGGCGCGTTGAGGACGTTGGCGCGGGCACCGGAGCGGTTGTTGAAATTCAGTCCCTGCACCGGCTGCTCGGCCTGCACGTAGTCTACGATGGGAAGGAGCGCCAGCTCGCGGAGGCGGGCTACCGCCACCTGAAGGCCCACGATACGCCAGGTAAGCCAGTCGCGGTTCGTTATGAAAAAGCCGCGCGTTTGCAGCTCGGCGAGGGCGCCGGCCACGGGCGTTGCGTCGGGGATGCGTACCAGCACGTTGACGGTGCCGGTTACTTTCACGGCCCAGGCGGGTACCGTCCCGCTTCCCAGCAGCGGGTCCATCTTCTGCTCGGCGCGGAGCGCCCAGATGCCGCGTACGCCGCCCTGTGCCAGCAGGTTTTCGCTCAACGGCAGGCGCACCTGCGCCGTATAGGCGCCTTCGGGCACATATTGGAGGAGCTCCACGCCGCCGCCGAGCAGCCATTTGCGTTCCGCGTCGGTGGGAATGCGGTCAAACTGAAGCACCAGCTGCGCCCGTCCACCCACGCGGGGCAGGGTCCGGTTGAAGGAATCCACCAGCGCGGCGCTGAGGGCGGGCACGGCCTGCGGGCCGGTTTTGAGCAGCAGGGGGCGACCCTGGGCCCCGGCGGGGACGGCAGCGGTGAGCAATAAAAAGGAAAGGAGGCAGCGGGTCAGGCGGTTCATCGGCACAGGTATCTATATTAAAAATACGAAAGGACCACGGGAAGGGATGGGCGCATTCGGCAAAAGGGGGGTTTAGGGGGTTTAGGAGGTTTGAAGGTTTAGGGGTTGGGGGCCGGGGAGCAGTGCCGATGCCGGTAAATGGGCGGGAAAGTCGTCGGGGCTCCGCCGCCCAGTTGCCGGAAATGGTGCCGGGGGCCTTGCGGGGCCCATCAAACACCTTCCTTCAGGCGCCGTCATCCCGTTCGCCTGCGAACGGGATCTGTGCCCGTTGGGCACCCGGCTCCAGCCCCTCGGGCTGAAGCCCGAGGCAAAAAAAAGGATGCCGCTACGCGGCGGTACAGGTCGAAATCATTTTCCGGATGGCATTCAGACGTCTACCGGGGCATTGTCGAGGCACCTTTTGCCGAAATGTCATATAACACCGCCAGAATTTACTTTGTCAGCATCGGAATACGATTCGCTTGCCTCGGAATAGACTCTGTCGCCTCCGGAAACGACAGAGTCAGCATCGGAAACGACTGGGTCAGCTTCGGAAACGACTGTATCAACTCCGGAAACGACTGTGTCAACTCCGGAAACCGTTGTGTCGGCGCCGGAATGGCAGTTTCGCCTGCCGGAAAGGCGTGTGTCGGCTCCGGAATGGCAGTGAGGGCTGCCGGAATTTCATTCGGCAGGGCCGGAATAGACTTCGTCGGCACCGGAATACACATTGTCGCGACCGGAATACACTTCGCCGGCGTCGGAATACACTTTGTCAGCATCGGAATATGTTTCGTCAGCGTCGGAATACATTTGGGAAGAACCGGAATATACTTTGACGGAACCGGGAAAGACTTTGTAAACCGCTGGAAACACTTGGTCATTGACAGGAGAGACTTTCCGCCCATTGGAAACAGTTAGCTTTTGGTTGGAAATACCGCGCCGACCGTTGGAGACACTTTGACTTTGATTGGAAACACTTCGTCAATGGCTGGAAACATTTTGACCAGACCGGAAAGACTTTGCCGGCTATTGGAAAGACTTCGCCTTCAGTTGGAAACACTTCGCTTCAGCTGGAAACGGTAATGTCAGCTAAACTGTGTCAGTTGGGTTATAAAGATATTGGCATTCGGTCGCCGAAGATGATTTTGAGTTGTTGTGCGCTTTGGGCCCAATTGGGCAGGGGCATGGTCCATTTTCGTGCGATGCGCTCCTGTGCCAGGTAAATGAGCTTCAATAGCGCCATGTCATTGACGAAGGCTCCTTTTGTTTTGGTGACCTTGCGCAATTGCCGGTGATAGCCTTCGATGGTGTTGGTCGTATAGATCACCCGGCGTACGTGCTCCGGGTAATCGAAGAAGGTGGAGAGCTTATCCCAGTTGGTCTGCCACGAGTTCACCACCAGCGGATACTGCTTTGTCCATTTGCCTGCAAAGGCTTCCAGGGCGCTCTCCCCAACACTTCGGTTCACGGCCCCATACACCGCCTTCAGCTCCTTTAGAACAGCACGCTGGTCTTTAGAAGCTACATATTTGGCGGAGTTGCGCAACTGGTGGACGATGCAGCTCTGCACGTCGCAATACGGATACACCGTCCTGATGGCATCGTCAAATCCGCTCAGGTTATCGATACAGGCAATCAGCACGTCCTCTACCCCGCGGCTCTTCAGGTCTGTAAGGACCGAGAGCCAGAAGCGCGCTCCTTCCGACCCGCTCACGTAGCAGCCCAATACCTCCTTGTGGCCCGAGGGAAGGATGCCCAGTATATTATACAGGCAGCGCGTCACCACCTTACCGGACTCCTCGTCCCGCACTTTATAGTACATGGCATCCAGCCACATAATGGGATAGACGGGGTCCAGGGGCCGGCTCTGCCAGGCCTTCACCGCAGGAACCACCCGGTCGGTGATCTCGGATAAGACCGTGTGGGAGATCTCGGTGCCGTACATCTCTTCGATATGCCGCGAGATATCCCGAAGCGACATCCCCAGCCCGTACAAACCCAGAATCTTTTCCTCGAGGTTATCGGCCAGAATGGTTTGCCGCTTTTTGACCAGGTCCGGCTCAAAGGAACCCAGGCGGTCGCGGGGCGTGGATAGTTCGATAGTGCCGGCGGCGGTTCGAAGCTGCTTACGGGAAAAACCGTTGCGCCGGTTCGCCTCCCCTTCTAAATACGGCTGTTCTTCCTTCAAATGCGCGGCGAGTTCCCCTTCCAGGGCAGCTTCCAGCAACTGCTGCAGCAAAGGCCCCAGGGCGCCCTCCTTGCCAAAAACCGCCTTCCCGCTCATAAACTGATCCAGGGCCTGCTGGCGAACTTCCGGATCAAGGCCGGACAACAAATCCTTCTTTTCCTTTTTCATAAACTGTTTTAAAGATGAGAAATCGTCTCAACCTGACACAGTTTAGTTTACACTCTC